>NZ_BSTC01000003.1 GCF_030269305.1 Kineosporia sp. NBRC 101731 | reverse complement strand
GCTCAGGCCCAGGTTCAGGGCGATCTCACTGCCGACCAGTTCGATACCGTCGAGCGCGTCGTAGGAGGCGTTCGACGGGGTGCTCCGTGCTGCGAGAATGGCTGCCCGGTGCAGGCATTCGGCCTGGGTGGCGTCGAGGTTCCGCTTGATGCGTTCGGAGGCAGCTACGGATCCCAGGCAGGAACTCTCCGAACCCGTTGACCAGGAACATCTTTGGATGGCCTGGTGGAGTTCGAGGGCGGACAGCGACCGGAGATCGACCTCCGGCCACGCCGACAGCAGAGCTTCTCCCATGACCGCGCCCCCGCACTCCTGGTTCGAACAGGTGTCCACAGTCTACGTCACTTTTGCGTAGGCAAGACCACCCACGACGGGAGTGACGCATGAGGGAACCATGGGAGAAAGGCCGCTCCGAAAATTCCAAAGCCAACTACCAGTGGTGCCTTTGGCAACGACCCTCCTCAGCCGTACTCACAGGACGTCAGCCTGTCGCAGAGCTTCGATCACACTGGCGAGGTGAGCCCGGGCCGCAGCCTCGGCGGCCCCGGGATCACGCGCCACGATCGCCTCGATGATGGCCAGGTGCTCCTTCAGTGAGACCTGGGGCCGCCCCGGACGCAGGGCCAGGCGGAACTGGTGCCGCACCAGCTGGGCGTTGAGACGCTCCAGCACCTGATCCGCCACCGGCTGATCGGCGATCTTCCGCACCAGGGAATGAAGTTCGCGGTTGCAGGCCGAGTACTGCACCGGTTCGCCGTCGGCCACAGCCTTTCTCATGCGCCGCGCCAGCTCGAGCAGGGAGGCGTCATCGAGCGGCGTGGCCAGCCGCGCCGCCCGGGCGGCACAGAGGCCTTCGAGCACCATGCGGCACTCGGCGATGGCGATCGCCTCCTCGACGGAGATGATGCGGACACGGGCCCCACGGTTGGGAATCCGCTCGACCAGGCCTTCGGCCGTGAGGTCGATGAGTGCTGCCCGCACACTGGCCCGGGTGACGCCGTAGGTCTCGGCCAGTTCGCCCTCGACGAGCCGCTGACCGGGCGACAGCTCGCCCCGGGCCAGCGCCTCGCGCAACGCGGCAACCGTGACCCGGGTGCCCGCGGCACCTTCGCGGAGAGCCTCAGCCACCCTGTCCACCTCACCGTCGCGACACCGCGACCCCACCCGTTGAAGAACGCCGACACTGTCAACAATATCGTCGGCACTCCCGCCCGCCGCAGGTCACCTGCTCTCCAGCCGCCCCAGCTCCGGGGGCACCGCCACACCGGACGTCGCCAGCCCCAGCCCGGCCCGCAGGTAGTCCGTGGTGACCTGCTGGATCATCGCCACCCGGGCCTGGTTCTCGTCGGTGGTCTCGGCCGCCTCGTAACCCGGGATTCCGCCCAGTGAGTGCTCGCCGCCGAACACGGTGAGCAGACTCTTGGGACCGGGACTCAGGTAGTACGGGTCGGTCATCCAGTCGGGGCCGCGCCCGCTGAGCGGGGAGTCATCGTGGTCGCCGGCAACGATCAGGGCCGGGCGGGTCATGCCGCTGAAGTCCGGATTGATGAACGGCAGCATCTGGACCGCCTCGGGGGTCATGTCGGAACCCCGGCCGGCGGTGGCCAGCAGCACGCCGGTGCGGACCCGGGGGTCGGACAGGTCTTCCCCCTCGCCCGTGACACGGTCGAGAACCCTCAGCCCGAGCAGGCTACCGGCACTCTGCCCACCGAAGGAATGCCCGGCGACGGCCACCAGGGTCGGGTCGACGCGCCCGGCCAGGCCCGGAACCGCACTCTCCAACCCGTCCCACGCGTCGAGAACCCGCACCAGGTCCGCCACCCGCGTGCGCCAGACACCCGCCCATCCTGGGTCGCCGGGGCCCACTCCGACCGTGCGGGAGTCGGGGAAGGTCGGCTGCACCACGACGAAGCCCTCGGACGCCCAGTGGTCGGCCAGCGGCCCGTACCCGTGCAGGGAAGAACCGAACCCGTGGGCGAACAGCAGGATCGGTAGACCGGCGCCCACCACCGGCGCGGACACCCGGACCAGTAGATCACCGTCCCGGCCGGGAGCGGGGACGATCAGCGGCTTGACCGAGACAAGGGGTTTCACCAGATGGCCTTTCGAGTGACAAATTAAACGGGACAGCGTCCCGTTTTGAAGATACGGGACAGCGTCCCGTTTAACAACTAAGCTGCCGCCCGTGACCGGGAAGCCCTTGCGCGCCGACGCGCGCCGCAATCAGGAGACCCTGCTCGACGCGGCGGCCGCAGTGTTCGTCAGACAGGGCGTCGAGGCGCCAGTCCGGGCGATCGCGACCGAGGCCGGAGTGGGCACGGCCACGATCTACCGCCACTTCCCCACCCGGGCCGACCTGATCGTGGCGGTCTACCGGCACCAGGTGGAGTCGCTGGCGGCGCGCGGGCCGGAACTGGCCGGCTCCGGCGCAACACCGCACGCAACACCGCACGAGGCTCTAGGCCGATGGCTGCACGAGTTCGTCGATTTCGTCATCACCAAACACGGCCTGCCCGCAGCGCTGCAGTCCGCCGACCCGTGCTACGACCCGCTGCACGACTACTTCGTCGAGCGACTGGAGCCGGTCTGCGCCGAACTGCTGCGCGCGGCCGAGGCTTCCGGAGAGATCAACCCGGGGCAGGACGCCTACGAACTGATGCGCGCCGTCGGCAGCCTCTGCGCGGGCTCCGGCACGACAAGAACGTATGACGCGCGGCACCTGGTGGGGCTCCTGGTGGCCGGGCTGCGGAAGTAACCCTCAGGGCGCGAGATGCTCCTCCGCCCAGGCCGTCAGCTGGTCCAAGGCCGGGCGCAGGGCATAGCCGTGCCCGGTCAGCTCGTACCGCACCCGCAGCGGCGGTCCTTCGATCACCGTCCTGCTGACCAGGTTCTCACCGATCAGCTCGGTCAGCCGCTCATTCAGCACGCGGTCACTGATGCCCGGCACCCCGCGGCGGAGCTCGCTGAAGTACACCGGCCCGGACATCAGCGTGGCCAGCACTACTCCGGTCCAGCGTTTGCCCAGCAGGGTCATCACCCGGGACAGCGGCTCCCCCAGGCTCTCGCACGCCTGCGCACTTGACACGAACGACTCCTTAGCGCTTACCTCATCCAAGCGACTTACAAAAAGTAAGTTGCAAACTTTCCCTCAACGACGTCCCTCATCATGCCTCACCCCCCGGAGCCGCACCGTGACCACCGACCTGACCACCGACCACACCACCACCCTGACCGCTCTCGAAGCCCGCATCCAGCGCCTGGAAGACCGCGCCGCCATCGTCGACGTCGTCATCAGTTATGCCGCCGCCATCGACCGCCGCGACTGGGACACCTGGAGCTCGCTGTTCACCGACCAGGTGCACGTCGACTTCTCCGAGGCCGGGCTGCCGGCCGCCGACTTCCCGCGGGAGCAGTTCGTCGGCTTCGCCCGCCAGGGCCTGGACCCGTGGCCGGCCACCCAGCACCTGAGCCCGAACCACCAGGTGGTCATCGACGGCGACGAGGCCGTCTGCTACTCCTCGATGTACGCCCAGCACCACACCGAGCAGGGCGACTACGTGATGCGCGGCTCGTACGACAACCACCTGGTGCGCACCGCGAACGGGTGGAAGATCGCCCGGCTGGTGCAGCACGTCAGCTGGCTGGAGGGCGACCCCCGGATGGCCACCTCCAGCTGATCGAGTTGACAGTCGCTCCGCCCGGGTGTCGTATCTATACAGATAGACTGTATAGATATGACGAGGAGCGGTCATGAAGCTGACGAAGTACGTCCATGCCTGTGTGGTGCTCGAAGACCAGGGCACGACGATCGTGGTCGACCCGGGCACCTTCGCCACGAACGCCCGCGAGCTCCTGAGCACGGCCGACGCCGTCCTGATCACCCACGACCACTTCGACCATCTCGACATCGAAGCGGTCAAGGAGATCGTGGCCCAGCGCCCCGAGCTGCCCGTGTACGCCCCCGCCTCGGTGATCGAGCAGATCGGGGCGGGCCACCTGACCGAGGCCACGGACGGCCTGACGTTCTCCGTCGGCCCGGTGCCCGTGCAGGTCTTCCTCACCGGCCACGCCAAGATCCACCCGGACATGACGATGCCCGACAACGCCGCCTACCTGATCGGTGGCAGCGTGTACCACCCGGGCGACACCTACCTGGTGCCCGGTGTGGCCGTCGACACCCTGCTCGTGCCGACCAGCGGCCCCTGGACCAAGCTCGGCGAGGCTGTCGACTTCGTCCGGGCCGTCAACCCGCGGCAGGCCCTGCAGATCCACGAGGCCATGCTCAGCGAGATCGGGCAGCAGTCCACCGCCCACTTCCTCGGCGAGAAGGGTCTTACCAAGACACCTTTCACCCTGCTCCCGGTCGGCGAGTCGATCGAGATCGCGGGCTGATCCGGACGGTGAGGCCACGACAAAGGGGTCGTGACCAACCCGTGGGCATAAAAAGAGGCAAGGAAAACCGCTCCCTGCCTCTCACAAGGTTATAGCGTAAGGGGGGCCTTGCGGCAAGACCCTGGTCATGGCTCACAATCACCGATCGTGACCTGCCGTGCATCGGCATCAGATCGGAGCCCTACCTCATGAAAGCCCTCGACCACAGCGCTTTCAACCTTCCCCCAGACCGCGGCGCCAAGTCCGCCGCCCAGCTGATCGCCACGGACGAGAAGCATTTCGCCGAGATCGCCGGCACCCTCGAGCAGTCGATCGCCGAGCTGACCGAGCGCCTCGACGCCGTGCGCCGGCTGCCCGGTGGCGGCGGCCCGCGCGCGCTCGAGCGCGACCAGGAGGTGCACCGGCTGACCTCGCGATTGCGCACGCTGCGCCGGTTCGGCCTGGATCTCTGCCTGGGCCGCATCGTGAAGGACGACGGCGAGACGCTGTACATCGGTCGCCTCGGTCTCACGGCCGACGACGGACGCCGTCTGCTGCACGACTGGCGCTCGCCGGTCTCCGAGCCGTTCTTCGGCGCCACGCACGGCAACCCGATGGGGCTGGTGAGCCGCCGGCGGTTCCGCTGGACGCAGGGGCGGATCACGGACTACTGGGACGAGGTGTTCACCGCCGACGGCTTCGAGGGCAACGCCGCGCTGGACGACCAGTCGGCGTTCATCGCCAGCCTGGGCAGCAACCGCTCCCCCCGCATGCGAGACGTACTGGGCACCATCCAGTCCGACCAGGACGCGATCATCCGCGCGGGTTCCCGGGGCGCGCTGATCGTCGACGGCGGCCCGGGCACCGGCAAGACCGTGGTCGCGCTGCACCGGGCGGCCTACCTGCTCTACTCCGACCCCCGGCTGGGCCACCATCGCGGCGGCGTGCTGTTCGTCGGACCGCACCAGCCGTACCTGGACTACGTGGGTGACGTGCTGCCCAGCCTGGGCGAGGAGGGCGTGCAGACCTGCACGCTGCGCGACCTGGTCCCGCAGGGCACCCAGGCCCGGCCGGAGACCGACCCGGAGGTGGCACGGCTGAAGTCGGCCCTGAACGTGGTGAAGGTGATCGACGCGGCCGTGCGGTTCTACGAGGAGGCGCCCACCGAGACCATGGGCCTGCGCACCCCGTGGGCCGAGGTCTGGCTCACCCCGGACGACTGGGCGCTGGCCTTCGACGCTCCCCCGCCCGGAACGCCGCACAACGAGAGCCAGGAGTACATCCTCGACGAGGTGGCCTCGATCCTGGCCGACAAGCATCCGGCGGACGACAACGGTGACCGGCCCACCCCCCGACAGGTGCGCAAGTCGTTGCGGCAGACCGCCGAGCTGACGACGGCCGTCAACCGGGGCTGGCCCTGGCTGGAGGCGGAAGACCTGGTCTCCGACCTCTTCACGGTGCCCGCCTACCTGCGCCGCTGCGCACCCGGGCTGACCCGCGAGGAGATCCGCCTGCTGCAGCGCGGCGAGCAGATCTGGACCCTGGAAGATCTCCCCCTGCTCGACGCGGCCCGT
This sequence comes from Kineosporia sp. NBRC 101731, assembly GCF_030269305.1. NCBI lineage: Bacteria > Bacillati > Actinomycetota > Actinomycetes > Kineosporiales > Kineosporiaceae > Kineosporia > Kineosporia sp. NBRC 101731. The sequence continues at coordinate 625,933 of NZ_BSTC01000003.1, read as the reverse complement.
CAGCGGCTCGGCGACCCCCAGGCCGCCAAGCGCAAGATGCGGCAGGACGCGGCGATCGCGGCCGAGGCCGAGCGCCGCAGTGCCGTCGCCGACGCTCTTCTTCAGGCCCAGGACGATTTCGAGGGCGCCGTGGCCATGCTGATGGGCAAGGACCTTCAGGACGCCCTGGTCGACGAGGCCGCGCGGCCCACCACGACTCCCGATGCGCTGGCCGGGCCGTTCGCGCACATCGTGGTGGACGAGGCCCAGGAACTCTCCGACGCGCAGTGGCAGATGTTGTTGCTGCGTAATCCTTCCCGCAGCTTCACCATCGTCGGAGACCGGGCCCAGGCCCGGCACGGGTTCACCGAGAGCTGGCCCGACCGGCTCAAGCGGGTGGGACTGGACCGGATCGAGATCGCCTCGCTCAGCATCAACTACCGCACGCCCGAAGAGGTGATGGCACAGGCCGAGCCGGTGATCCGCGCCGCCCTGCCGGACGCCAACGTGCCCACCTCGATCCGCAGCAGCGGTCTGCCGGTGCGCTACGGCACCCCGGTCGAGCTGAACGACGTGCTCGACACCTGGCTGGCCGAGCACGCCGAGGGAGTCGCCTGTGTGATCGGCGATCCCACGTTCCTGCCCACCGCCCGCGTGCGCTCACTGACCCCGACCCTGGCCAAGGGCCTGGAGTTCGACCTGGTCGTGCTGGTCGACCCGGAGAAGTTCGGCGACGGCATCGAGGGCGCCGTCGACCGGTACGTCTCGATGACCCGGGCGACTCAGCAGCTGGTGGTCCTCAGCGGCGGATGAACGCGAACCCCTGCGGGGCCAGTTCCCGGGTCCCGAAGACCTCCCCGGTGCGCAGGTCGGTGCCGTCGAACGTCACCGAGACCGGAAGACTCCCGTGGTTGATCACCGTGAGGACGTCACCGCGTCGGGCTGTCTCGACTCCCTCGGGCAGTGGGGCCGACGGGATCCCGACCTCTTCCAGCAGGCGGGTGGCGATCGCGTCCAGACCGGTCGGGTCCGGCATGGTCGCGACGTACCAGCCCTGGCCGCCCGCCTGACCGTGCTCGCGCCGGGTCAGGGCCGGGCGGCCCGCGGAGGGGCCATCGGTGAAGGTGGCCACGACCTGCGCGTCATCGGCCCACAGCGCCTCGGCGAAATAGGTGGCGCCGAAACCCGCCTCCCCGGAGGCGAAGGAGACCGACGTACGGTCGCCACCACCGGTGCCCGCGTCGTCCTCCACGACGGTCTCCCCCGCCCTCTCGGCGACCTGCTGCCGCACCGGGGGCGGCAGGGGGCGGAAGTCCTCGACGCCGACACCCAGCACCGGACCCAGCCGGGTCAGGAAACCGCCGTCGCAGAAACGGTCCTGCGCATCCACGACATCACTGAACGGTCCGGTCAGGAGCACCCCGCCGTTCTCCACGAAGGTGATCAGCGGGGTCTCGTCGCGGATCAGGTAGAGGAACGGCGCGACCGCGAGACGGTACCGGGCGTCGATTTTCTCGGGCGGCACGATGTCGACCTGGACGCCCCGCCGGTGGAAGGCGCCGTACCACTCACGGATCAGCGACAGGTAGTCGAGAGTGGCTGGGTGGTCGGGGTTCTCGATGGCCCACCAGTTCTCCCAGTCGAACACCAGAGCAACGGACGCATCGTCACCGGGAGGGGGCAGGTCAGGCAGGGCGGCGAGGTCGGCTCCCAGGGTGGATGCCTCCTGCCACGTGCGGGTGCGGGTACCGGCGTGCGGAAGCATGGCCGAGTGGAACTTCTCACTGCCCGCGCGCGACTGCCTCCACTGGAAGTAGAAGATGCCGTCCGCGCCGCGCCCGACGGACTGCGCGGTCTCGGCCGCCAGCTGACCGGGCTGCTTGGACGGGTTCGTGGGGCGCCAGTTGACCGCGTCGGTGGCCTGTTCCATCAGGAGCCACGGCGTGCCGCGCTTCAGCGAGCGCATCAGGTCACGCTGGAAGGCCGTGTTGCGCACCCGGTGCGGGTCTTGCGGGTCGGGGTAGCAGTCGTCGGTGATGACGTCGATGTGCTGGGCCCAGTCGGCGTAGTTGGCGGGCTTGAAAGCACCCATCATGTTCGTCGAGATCGGCTGGGTGGCACCGGCGGCGCGGATGATGTCGCGCTCGGCGAGGTAGCACTCCAGCCACATGTCGGACATGAAGCGCTGATAGTCGAGCAACTGCGCGGGGTTACGACTGTAGGGAGCCTTGAGCGGGGGCATCACCTGGGCCCACTCGCCGTACCGCTGCGACCAGAACGCCGTGCCCCAGGCCTCGTTCAGTGCCTCGATGCTGCGGTAGCGCCACAGCAGCCATTCCCGGAAGGCCTCCTGGGCGGCGGGTGAGTACTCGACCGGCAGGTGGCATCCGTACTCGTTGTTGACGTGCCACATCACCACCCCCGGATGCCGCGCGTACCGCGCTGCCAGACGCGTCACCAGTTCGGCGGCCAGACGCCGGTAGGTCTTCGACGCGGGTGAGTAGTGCTGCCGGGACCCGTGCCAGTAGGTGGCGCCGTTCTCGTCGGTGGCGAGCGTGTCCGGGTGCTCGATGCTCATCCAGGGCGGTGGCGAGGCGGTGGCCGTGGCCAGGTTCACCCCGATACCGGCCGCGTGCAGCTTGCCGATGACGGTGTCGAGCCAGGTGAAGTCCCAGACGCCCGGAGCCGGCTGCAGTCGTGACCAGGAGAAGATGCCCAGGCTCACGGTGGTCACACTGGCCCGCTTCATCAGGCGCACGTCATCGTCCCAGACGCGTTCCGGCCATTGTTCGGGATTGTAGTCGGCGCCGTAGAGCATGGGTTCGTCAGCGTCCTTGCCGTCGGGAACGTCGGTCGGGCGCCATTCTCCCGCCTGATCCGCGATCCTGACGCCTCGGCCCCCCGCTGTGACCCAGCCCACTTTCTGACCCGGTTCCCGCGCCGCGCAGCGACTTATCCTGCCCCGGAACGCTGCATCACCGAATGAGTCAGGAGCGGGCCCGTGTTCTCGAAAATACTGGTGGCGAACCGGGGCGAGATCGCCGTACGGGCCTTCCGCGCGGCCTACGAGGTCGGCGCCCGCACCGTGGCGGTCTTCCCCTATGAAGATCGCTGGAGCGAGCACCGGCTGAAGGCCGACGAGTCCTACGAGATCGGCGAGCGCGGGCACCCGGTGCGCGCCTACCTCGATGCGGAGACGATCGTGGCAACGGCTGTGCGGGCCGGGGCCGACGCGATCTACCCGGGCTACGGGTTCCTGTCGGAGAATCCGGCCCTGGCCGAGGCCTGTGCCCGGGCCGGCATCACGTTCGTCGGGCCGGGCCCGGAGGTGCTGGAGCTGACCGGCAACAAGGCGCGGGCGATCGCGGCGGCCAGGGCGGCGGGGGTTCCCACGCTCGCCAGCATCGAGCCGTCCCGCGATGTCGACGAGCTGGTGACCGCATCGCAGCAGTTGCCCTACCCACTCTTCGTCAAGGCCGTCGCCGGGGGTGGCGGGCGTGGCATGCGCCGGGTCGACCGGCCGGAAGACCTGCGCGAGGCGATCGAGGTCTGCATGCGCGAGGCCGACGGCGCGTTCGGTGACCCGACGGTGTTCATCGAGCAGGCCGTGGTCGACCCGCGGCACATCGAGGTGCAGATCCTCGCCGACGGTGAGGGCAACGTCATCCATCTGTTCGAGCGCGACTGCTCGGTGCAGCGTCGTCACCAGAAGGTCATCGAGATCGCCCCGGCGCCGAATCTCGACCCGGAACTGCGCACGCGCATGTGTGCGGACGCGGTGCGTTTCGCCCGCCGGATCGGGTACCGGAACGCGGGCACGGTGGAGTTCCTGCTGGCACCCGACGGCACGTACGTGTTCATCGAGATGAACCCACGTATCCAGGTCGAGCACACGGTGACCGAGGAGGTCACCGACGTCGATCTGGTGCAGTCGCAGCTGCGCATCGCGGCCGGTGAGACGCTGGACGACCTGGGTCTGTCGCAGGACACCGTGCGCCTGCGGGGCGCGGCCCTGCAGTGCCGGATCACCACCGAGGACCCGGCCAACAACTTCCGCCCGGACACCGGTGTCATCACCACCTACCGCTCACCCGGCGGCGGCGGGGTGCGGCTGGACGGCGGCACCGCCTACACCGGGGCGCAGGTCAGCGCGCACTTCGACTCGATGCTGGCCAAGCTCACCTGCCGGGGCCGCACGTTCGGATCGGCGGTGGAGAAGGCCCGCCGCGCCGTGGCCGAGTTCCGGATCCGCGGGGTCTCCACCAACATCCCGTTCCTGCAGGCGGTGCTGGACGACCCGGACTTCGCCGCCGGCCACGTCACCACCGCGTTCATCGAGACCCACCCGCACCTGCTCCAGGCCCGCGGCACCGGCGACCGGGGCAGCAAGCTGCTGACCTACCTGGCGGACGTGACGGTGAACCAGCCGAACGGGCCGGCGCCGGTGATGCTGGATCCCACGCTGAAGCTTCCCCCCACCGACCTCACCACCCCCGCTCCGGGCGGGACCCGGCAGCTGCTGCTGGATCTCGGGCCGCAGGAGTTCGCCCGGAGGCTGCGGGCGCAGAACCGGGTCGCCGTCACCGACACCACGTTCCGGGATGCCCATCAGTCGTTGCTGGCCACCCGCGTGCGGACCCGGGACCTCCTGACGGTCGCGCCGCACGTCGCCCGGACCACCCCGCAACTGTGGTCGATCGAGGCCTGGGGCGGGGCGACCTACGACGTGGCGCTGCGGTTCCTGGCCGAGGACCCGTGGGAGCGCCTGGCGTCGCTGCGCGAGGCGGTGCCGAACATCGCCCTGCAGATGCTGCTGCGCGGCCGTAACACCGTGGGCTACACGCCGTACCCGACCCGGGTGACCGACGCCTTCGTGGCCGAGGCCGCCTCCACCGGTATCGACGTGTTCCGTATCTTCGACGCCCTGAACGACGTCGAGCAGATGCGGCCCGCGATCGAGGCGGTGCGGGCGACCGGCACGACCGTGGCCGAGGTGGCCCTGTGCTACACCGGCGACCTCTCCGATCCGGGCGAGAAGCTCTACACCCTGGACTATTACCTGCACCTGGCCGAACGCATCGTGAAGGCCGGGGCGCACGTGCTGTGTATCAAGGACATGGCCGGGTTGCTGCGGGCGCCGGCGGCATCGAGGCTGGTGACGGCCCTGCGCCAGGAGTTCGACCTGCCGGTGCACCTGCACACCCACGACACCGCGGGTGGCCAGCTGGCCACCCTCACCGCCGCGATCGCGGCCGGGGTGGACGCGGTCGACGCGGCCTGTGCCTCGATGGCCGGCACCACCTCCCAGCCGCCGATGTCCGCGCTGGTGGCCGCGACCGACCACAGTGACCGCGAGACCGGGCTCGACCTGCGGGCGGTCAACGCACTGGAGCCGTACTGGGAGGCGGTGCGCCGGGTCTACGCGCCGTTCGAGTCCGGGCTGAGCTCACCGACCGGGCGGGTCTACCGGCACGAGATCCCGGGCGGGCAGCTGTCGAACCTGCGCCAGCAGGCGATCGCGCTGGGCCTGGGCGAGAAGTTCGAGCAGATCGAGGACATGTACGCCGCGGCGAACGACATCCTGGGCAACGTGCCCAAGGTGACCCCGTCGTCCAAGGTCATCGGCGATCTGGCGCTCTCGCTGGTGGCGGCCGGGGCCGACCCCGAGGGGTTCTCACAGCACCCGGGCTCTTTCGACATCCCGGACTCGGTGATCGGCTTCCTGAACGGCGAGCTGGGCGACCCGCCCGGCGGCTGGGCCGAGCCGTTCCGCACCAGGGCCCTCGAAGGACGTTCCTGGACGGCACCTTCGGAAGAACTGAGCCCCGAGCAGGAGGACGCGCTCGCGACGGACCCCCGCAGGGCTCTGAACGAGCTCCTGTTCCCGGGTCCCGCAAGGATTTTCGCCGAGGCCCGATCGACCTACGGCGACACCTCCGGGCTACCCACCCTGGACTACCTCTACGGTCTGCGCCGGGGCGAGGAACACGCGGTGGAGCTGTCCGAGGGCAAGACCCTGATCATGGGTCTGCAGTCGATCAGCGAGCCGGACGAGAAGGGTTTCCGCACCGTGATGGCCCGGCTGAACGGGCAGATGCGGCCGATCAGCGTGCGCGACACCAGGATCGCGGCCGAGATCCCGTCGGCGGAGAAGGCCGACCCGTCCCGGCCCGGGCAGGTGGCCGCGCCGTTCCAGGGCGTGGTGACGCTGGTGGTGGCCGCGGGCGACAAGGTGGCCGCCGGGGACACGGTGGCCACGATCGAGGCGATGAAGATGGAAGCCTCCATCACCGCCCCGGTCGAGGGCGTGGTGCAGCGGCTGGCCTTCAGTGGGGTGCAGAGCGTGGACGGCGGTGACCTGGTGCTCGAACTGGCTTAGCCATTCACACCTTTTGTCCGTATTTTCTGTGCGATGCTCAGGCCTCACCGACGAGGTCTGGAGCAGCACGGATGTCGATGGCAGCGGCCGGACGAGCCAAGCACGCCTCCCGGGACCCACTCGGCCCGGCGACCCGGGTGTTCCTGATCGGCGTGCTCGCACTGCTGGCCTCGGTCGTCACCGCCGGGCCGGCCCTGTCGGCGCTGTCGGCGCTGTCGGCGCTGTCGGACGAGCTGCCCACCACCGTGGGCCAGGTGCGCTGGCAGTCGGCTGCCCAGTTCCTGCCCGGGGTCCTGCTGGTGCCGGTGGTGAGCCGGATCGGTGTCGGCACCCGACGCCGGCGCACCGTCCTGATCGTTCTGCTGCTCGTGCTGGCCGGGACCCTCCTGGTCGCCCTGGCCACGAACCACCCCCTGGTGGTGGCCGGTTCGGCACTGTCGAGCCTGGCCCTGGCGGTGATCCCGGCCTGCGTGGCCTCGGCGCACGAGGCCGCGGGCCACACCGCGGCCGGGGCCGTGGCGGCGGTGGCCGTAGCCGCGCCGCTGCTGGCGGCGCCGCTGCGGTACTACGGTGACCGGGTGCTCGCCGTGCCGCCCGGGGTCGACCTCGGCCCCGGCTTCCTGCCCTGGACCGCTGTGGCGTTCACCGTCGTGGCGCTGCTGGTGGCCTGGTTCACGCTGACGTCACCGGGCTGGCCGGTCACGCCGGTGCGGCCGGGCGCTGTCGGGATCCTGTTACTGGGCGGCACCGGCGTCCTGACCCTGGCCGCCCTGTTCTGGGTCGACAGCCCCTGGAAGGCAGCCGTTCTCGTCGTCACTCCGGGACTGCTGCGGGTCGGGCGACGCTATCTGCCCGCGGTCCGCCGACCCTGGGCGCCCCTCCCGCTGGCCCTTGGACTCCACGGTGTGCCAGTGCTTCTCGTCCCGCTACTCGTCGCCTCCTCGGCCGGTGACGAGTACCCCCGGGTCATGCTCTGCCTGGCCGTCGCCACCGCGGGCGGCGGGGTGCTGGGCATCCTGCCGACCACCCCGCGCCGGCTGCTCCCGGCCGGTTTCGTGGTCATGGCGGCGGCCTGCGCCTGGCTCGCGGCCACGCACGACGGCGCCTGGTGGACGCTGATCGGCGGAACGACGTTGCTCGGGCTGGGGGCGGGGCTCGGGATCGCCGCCGTGACCCAGACCGCCCTGCGCCTCCTGCCGGTGGCCGGGGCGGCCGGGGCTGTCGGTGTGCTGCAGGTGGTCTGGGCCATCGGTGCGCTGTTCGGAGCCACTGTGCTGCTCCAGGGGTACGAGGCGCTGGGGAATGCCCTGTCCCCGACGCTCTACGTCACGGCAGGGGCCTTGGTGCTGCTCACGCCCTTCTGCCGTGATCATGCCGACGTTTCCCGGGGAACTGGGGGCCCCTCCCGGCCGTAGGTCGGGGGACGGCATGATCTTTTCTAGTAGGCGCTCGTCGAGGCCTTGCCCTCGAGCACGGAGCGCGCCGACGACAGGCCGAGCCGGGTGGCGCCGGCGGCGATCATCGCCTCGGCGTCCTCGAGGGTGCGGATGCCGCCGGAAGCCTTGATCCGCACCTGCGGGCCGATGGCCGCGCGCATCACCTCGACGGCGTGCACGGTGGCGCCGCCGGTCGGGTGGAAACCGGTGGAGGTCTTCACGAAGTCGGCGCCGGCCCGGGTCGCCGCCCGGCACACGGCGGTGAGCTGCTCGTCGGTCAGGGCGGCCGACTCGACGATCACCTTGAGCAGGTGCGGGGCGGGGACGGCGGCCCGGACGGCGGCAATCTCCTGCTCGGTCGTGGCGTAGTCGCCGGACACCGCGGCGCCGACATTGATCACCATGTCGATCTCGTCCGCCCCCTCGGCGACGGAGCGCTTCGCCTCGTCGGCCTTCACCGCCGCGCTGTGGGCGCCGCTGGGGAAACCGCACACCGTCACGACCGCGAGATCCGAACCGGCCGCGGCCTCCTTGGCGACGGTCACCAGGGACGGCGACACGCACACACCGAACACGGCGAGCTCCCGGGCGTCGGCGACGAGTTTGCGCACGTCGTCGGGCGTGGCTTCCGGCTTGAGCAGCGTCTGGTCGATGTAAGTGGCGAGGTTCTCGGTCATGGCTCTCAGCCTACGGGGCCGCCGGGAGCCGCCGGGAGACGATCGGCACCTCGTCGCGGATCGTTCTTGACGAGTCACGCAACGCAGCTTAGGTTGGCGCACGAAACGGACATCGGCCGTCCCGACACCGGCCGCCTGCCCTACCCACGCTCCCCTACTCACGCTCCACCGACCTGCCTCACGCTCCACCCGCAGACCCAACGGCCGTCAGACATCCTGGCGAGCCGTCTTTTCAGGGCCGGCGGGAAAGCGCTTTCCTGCGTACAGCGACGTACCCGGAGGAGAACCATGGCCTGGAAGAAACGTGTCGGCATCGGGATCGCGGCCCTGCTCGCGGTCACGACCGGCCCGCTGTCGACGGCGGCCGCGACCACCGCGACGTCCACCGCGACGTCCACCGCAACGTCTACCGCAACCAGCCCCACCGCCCTGACCACGACGTCCACCATGGCGAAGCCGCCCCTGGTCGACGGACGCCAGGCCGAGAAGCTGGACCGCGGGCTGGTGGCCGTGCCGACGGACGACGGGGTGCTGGTCAGCTGGCGGTTGCTGACGGCGAAGGACCCGGCGTTCCTGGTCTACCGCAACGGCCGGCTGATCACGAAGAAGCCGGTCAGCGGGCGGTCCAACTACACCGACGCCCGGGGCCGGGCCGGTGACCGCTACGCGATCCAGCCGGTCGGCGGCGCCCGCACGGCCGCGGTGAAGGCCTGGGGCAGCAACGCTCTCGACATCCCGCTGGACAAGCCGGGCGAGGGTTACAAGGCCAACGACGCGAGCGTGGGCGACCTGGACGGCGACGGCCGGTACGAGATCGTGCTGAAGTGGGACCCGGCGGTCTCCAAGGACAACTCGCAGTCCGGGGTGACCGGTGAGGTCTACCTGGACGCCTACGAGCTGACCGGCCAGAAGCTCTGGCGCATCGGCATGGGCAAGAACATCCGGGCCGGAGCGCATTACACCCAGTTCCTGGTCTACGACCTGGACGGCGACGGGCGTTCGGAGATCGTGGCCAAGACCGCGGACGGCACGGTGGACGGTGCGGGCACCGTGATCGGTGACGCCGCGGCCGACCACCGCAACACCGCCGGATACGTGCTGACCGGGCCCGAGTTCCTGACCGTGTTCGAGGGCCGCACCGGCCGGGCCCTGAGCACCACCGACTACCAGCCGCCGCGCGGCACGGTCACCGGCTGGGGCGACGGGTACGGCAACCGGGTCGACCGGTTCCTGGCCGGGGTGGCCTACCTGGACGGCCAGCGACCCAGTTTCGTCATGGCCCGCGGCTACTACACCCGCACCGTACTGGTGGCCTACGACTGGCGGGACGGGAAACTGACGCAGCGCTGGACGTTCGACAGCAATGAGGCCGGCAAGCAGTATGAGGGCCAGGGCAACCACGAACTCTCCGTGGCCGATGTCGACGACGACGGCCGGGACGAGATTGTCTACGGTTCACTGACTCTGGACGACGACGGAAGCGTGCTGTACAGCACCGGCCTGGGGCACGGCGACGCGCTGCACGTCGGCGACCTGGATCCGGAACGGCCCGGGCTGGAGGTGTTCGGGGTGCACGAGTCGAAGAGCGCGGCATACGGCCTGGAGATGCACGACGCCCGCACCGGCGAGATCCTCTTCGGCCAGAACACCGGGATCGACACCGGGCGGGGCCTTTCCGCCGACATCGACCCCGCCTACCCGGGTGAGGAGGTCTGGGCCGTGAACGGCGCCTGGAACTCCCCCACCGGCTGGCTGTTCAGCGCCCAGGGCGAGCTGATCTCGAACAGCATCCCGTCGGCGAACTTCGCGATCTGGTGGGACGGCGACCTGTCCCGCGAACTGCTCGACCACACCTGGGACGCCACCACCGAGACCGGGGTGGGCACGATCGGTCAGTGGGACCCGGCCACGCAGACCACGAAGAACCTGCTGACGGCCACCGGCACGCTCTCGAACAACCACACCAAGGGCACGCCCTCGCTCCAGGCCGACCTCCTCGGCGACTGGCGCGAGGAGGTGCTCTGGCGCACCGACGACAGCACCGCGCTGCGTCTGTACACCACGCCCTACCCCAGCCGGCACGGGTTCCGCACCCTGATGCGCGACCCGGTGTACCGGCTCGGCATCGCCTGGCAGAACGTGGCCTACAACCAGCCGCCGCACACCAGCTTCTACCTGGGCAACTGACAACAAGCCAGCGCAGCCCACAACAGCCCACAACAGGGGACGAGTCACCGGACGCGGGAGGGCCCACTCACGGGGGTGGGCCCTCCCGGCATGGCGCCGGACCGGGTGGCCCTCCTTTCGAAAAGCGGCGGCGCCCACCGGTCCTTCTCCGGTAGAAAGTGGGCATGGCCTGGCGCACCGCAGAATCCCTGCCCGCCGTCGTGCGCGCCGCCGGCGGCCTGTGGGCCGCCGATCGCGCCCGGCACACCCTCTTCCTGAGCCTCAGCTCCCGGGCCCTGGAGCCGGACGGCCCAGCTCACACGGGTGGCTGGTGGCAGGAGCCCGGCGGCGTCGTGACCGGAAGCTACCTGCTCACGACCATCCGCACCCTGATCCTCGGCTCTCTCCCTCCCGGAGCCGCCCGGCCCCTGGCCGTCGAACTGGCCGACCGGGGAGCCCCCGTCCAGGCGGTGCAGGGTCCCCGGGCCACGGTCGAGGAGTTCACCGCGACCTGGGAGGCACGCACAGACCGGCAGCGCGCCGGCGAGATGGCACAGAAACTCTTCCGCCTCGAACAGCTGATCAAGCCCTACCCGTGGCCCACCGGTTCCGCCCGCACGGCCACGGCGCCGGACCGGGGTCTGCTGCTGGACTGGTTCCGCGCGTTCGGCGAGGAGACCGGTGCCGTCGTCGACCTGCCGGCCTCGGTCGACGACCGCATCGCCACCGGGTCACTGACCCTGTGGGAGGTGGACGGGCACCCGGTCTCGCTCGCCGGCACCACCGTCCCCACCGGTGGCGCCTCCCGCGTCACGTCCGTGTACACACCACCGTCGTTGCGCGGCAAGGGGTACGCCGCGGGTGCGGTGACCGCGAGCATCCGCCGCACCATCAGTGCGGGCGCCACCACCGTCGTGCTCTTCACCGACCTGGCGAACCCCACGAGCAATGCCCTCTACCGCCGGCTGGGTTTCGAGCCCGAGACCGACTTCCTGCAGATCACTTACGTCAGATGACGACCCACTCCACGGCGTCGGCCAGAGCTACCCCGAGGACTAGCCGGAGATGAGACTCAGCACCATGCCGAGGACTGCGGTGTTGTAGACGAACGAGAGCAGACCGTGGCAGAGCACGATGCCGCGCATGCGGCTGGTCTGCACGGAGACGTCGGAGGTACCGAAGGTGCTGCCGACGGTGAAGGAGAAGTAGGCGTACTCGAGAAGTGTCGGCTGCGCGGTGGCCGGGAACTCCAGATGCGCCGGTTGCGCGGTGTTCTCGAGATCCAGGCGGGCGTATCGCTCGGCGTAGGCCAGTTGCAGGATCGTCCAGGCGACCAGGACCATGGCCATACTGGTGAAGCGGATGACGACCGCGTTCAGGTCGTCGCCCCTCCAGAAGGCAATGTTGAAGCCGCTGTCGATCACGATGACGGCGGTGAGCGCCACGATCATCCGCGTCGCCCGACCTCCGGCCAGACGCGAGGACCACCGGGTATCGCCCTTGCGGGCCTGACGGATGCGACGCACGCGCACCAGCGTCCACAGCAGGCCGATGAGGATCCACTGCGTCGCCAGCAGGAAGAGCAGCAGACTTCCGTTGCTGAGCTCATCGTTACTGTCGCTGTCCGCACCGCCCCACAACACCGCCAGGCAGGTGGCCAGGGTCGACAGGAGCAGCACCACGTCGAGAAGCCGGCTCGGCCACGGAGCGCGGTGGGCGACGGGGCGGGAGGCCATGAGCGTTTCCTGAGTCACGGTGATGGTCTTCCTTGATGGTCGGCCCGGCTCGGCACCGGATGCCTCAATAGCAATCAGGACGAACGGAAGCTAGCGGACACCTTGGCACAGCGGCAAACACACGCGTTGTACCACTGCGGTCGCCCAGTGCACCGAAGACGGTAACGTGCTCACACGAACAGCCTCCCTGCAACGCTTTTCGTAGGCCGACCGGTCAGGTGCCCGCAGCGTTCAGGTGAACGCCCCGGCCGTTGCGCAGGCTTTGCGGTTGTTCATCCCGCCGCGCCGGATTCAAGATCAGACCGCGGCGGGACGAAGGACTGCCCACACCTTCCGGCAGCGCCTCTCCCCCGAAGGGGATGTCGTGACCGAAACCTTGCTTGGCACATGGAAACTCATCAGCTGGCGGCGCCTGAGCCAGGACGCCTCGGCATCCTTTCCCCTGGGGCCCGCCGCGTCCGGGATCCTGATCTACGCTCCCGGCGGGCGGATGGCCGTCCAGATGACCGGCGAACGACGCAGCCCGCTGGCGACCACCGACCCGCTCGGCGGTAGCCCGCAGGAACGTGCGGCTGCCTACTCGGGGTACCTGGCCTACTTCGGCGGGTACACCTTCACCGACGACACCGTCACCCATCTCGTCGAGGGCAGCTCGTACCCGAACTGGTCGGGCGCGCAGCAGGAACGCCCCTACACGATCGAGGTCGGCCGGCTCGTTCTGCGCACCCTGCCGACCAGCCTGCCGGACGGTTCGGTGGTGGTCAACGAGATGTCGTGGGAGCGCGCCGGGAGCCGGTGACGCCGCATATCACAACGAGGGTTGAGCGCCTGCGCGCCCACCACGAAGGAGTCCGAGATGACGGCAACGATCCTGGAACCCGGCACCCATGTCCGGGCCCGGGCAGCCAACGGGTACGCGGAGCTCAGCGCGGAACACATCAGCTCGGTGGTGCACCACAGCAACTTCCGGACCATCGCCCAGCACATGTTCACGCTGATGCTGCGCAACGTGGCCAGTGACGGTTTCCTGTTCACCGACCCGGCCGACCCCGGCCGTTTCTCCACCCCCGGTGCCGTGATCGCGGCACCCTCCTACCCGGCCAACTCCCCCGGTGTCGACCAGGACTACGTGTTCAACTGGACCCGCGACGCGGCGATCGTGGCCCTCGAGATCGCCGCGGCGAAGCTACCGACGCGTGACGGCACCGGGGTCGAATCCCTCGAGGACTACGTGCGCTTCGCCTCGATCTGCCAGGGCAACGCGATCCCGACCCTGGCCCACGCCTGTTTCACCATCGAGGGCCAGTCCCGGCCGTGGACCGAGCAGAACGACGGTCCGGCCCTGCAGACCTCGGCGATCCTGGCGGCCTTCGGCCAGCTCGACGATCCGACGCGGAACCTGGCCCGGCAGGTGATCGCCCGCAACCTCGACTTCCTCCTGGGGACCTACCGGGCGCCGACCACCAATCTCTGGGAGGAGCACTCCGGCTACTCGTTCTTCGCCCGGGCGGTGCAACTGCGCGCCCTGCGCGAGATCTCGGCCAACACCGTGGGCGTGCCGGTGCCCGAGGGTCTCGGTGAGGCCGCCGACTGGCTGGAGAACGCCCTGTCGCAGCACTGGGACGGCACCCGGTACCTGAGCCTCATCACCGACGATCAGCCGCCGTCCGACCCGGCCGGCGGTGGTTACGACCCGAACATCGACATCGTGATGGCGGCCGTCTACGGCGCGGTCCCCCTGACCGACACCCGGCTCCTGGCCACGGCCGCCCTGCTGCGGCAGCAGTGGTCGGACCCGGCCTCGGCCTCGGTGTACCCGGTGAACCTGGCTGATGCCGACCTGGGGATCGGGCCGATGCTGGGCCGCTACCCGGGCGACACCTACGACGGCGACATGTCCGACCACGTGCAGGGCGGTCATCCCTGGGCCCTGACCACGAACAATTTCGCCGAGCTGTACTACCGGCTCGCCGACGGTGTGCGGGCCCTGGGGTCGCTGCCCTACGACGATCTCTCCGCCCCGTTCTTCGCCCAGGTCGGGGTCACCGGCGACACGACCCCGGCCGAGGCCGTCGCCGCCCTGGAACAGGCCGGCGACCGGATGCTGCAGGCCGTGATCTACCACAGCGACAACCTCGAACTCAGCGAGCAGTTCGACGGCACGAACGGTTACTGCCGCAGCGTACGCAACCTGACCTGGAGTTACGCCTCCTACCTGTCCGCGGTGCGGGCCCGGACCGGCCTGACGGTCAATGGCTGACCCGGTGGACGCCTTTCTCGACCTCTCGGTCTCCCTCACCGGTTTCAGTCACTTCCAGTTGCTCGGGACCGGTATGGCAGAGGTCTACCGGAGCACCCTGGAGCAGGTCCTGCCCGCAGACGTCCTGCTCCGGGTTCTCCGGGCCGCCGCCGAGAACCAACCGCCCCCGCAGATTCTCGCCGACCCGGACCTCGGTCCGGTGGCCCGCAACCTCGTCCTGCTGTGGTACTGCGGCACCTGGACACCCCTGCCCGACGACTGGCGCGAACGCCACGGCACCTGCGCCTTCGATACCCACCGGGTGATCTCGGCGGAGGCCTACCGCAGCGGCCTGCAGTGGGTCGCAGCCGGGGCCCACCCGGCCGGCGCCTACCAGCAGGGGTTCGGGGCGTGGGCGTTGCCGCCCGACGTTCTGGCCCCGGGCGCATCACCTCTCCTGCGCCGGAGCGTGGCATGAGCGACAACGGCACGCCCGACCGCCCGGACGCGGACGTCGTCATCGTCGGGGGTGGCGTCAACGGGGCGCTGCTCGCGAAACGCCTGACCCAGGAGGGGGTGACGGTACTCGTGCTGGAGGCCGGTCGCGGAAGCGCCTGGGAGTACGAGAGCTACCACCAGCACCTGGAGACGTTCTTCACGGCCACCAGCAAGAACGTCGAGTCGCCCTGGCCCGCGACCGTGGGTGCCCCGCAGCCCGACACCGCCGACGTCCGGCTCGCCGACGGCTACTTCGTCCAGGACGGCCCGGACCGGTTCGGCAGCAGCTACTCCCGCACCCTGGGCGGATCCACCCTGCACTGGCTCGGGGTGTGCCTGCGGATGCTGCCCGAGGACTTCGCCCTGCGCACCCGGCACGGGGTCGGGCGCGACTGGCCGATCGGCTACGACGACCTGGAACCGTTCTACCGCGAGGCCGAGTTCGAACTCGGCGTCGCGGCCGACGTCGCGGAGCAGGCCCATCTGGGCATCACCTTCGCCGACGGCTACGACTTCCCGATGCAGCGCCTGCCGCCGAGCTATTCGGACCAGATCCTGGCGAAGTCGGTGGACGGCCTGGCGATCCGGCTCGGGCAGGCCTCGTACAGCCTGAAGGTGCGTGGGTACCCGGCGGCCCGTAACTCGCTCCCGCGGGCCGGGTACCGCCCGGCCGGCGCGGTCGGTGAGCCCGGGGAGGAACTGTCCCTGCACCGGGGCCTGGGCCAGCGCTGTCAGGGCAACACCTCCTGCACCCCGATCTGCCCGGTCCAGGCCAAGTACAACGCCCAGAAGAGCCTGGCCCAGGCCGACCGGCGCCGGCTGGAGATCCGCACGCAGAGCGTGGTCTCGAAGGTGCTCGTCGATCCGGTGAACGGTGCCGTGACCGGGCTGGAGTACCAGCACTACGACGAGCCCGACTCCTCCCGGCACACCGTGCACACCGCGACCGGCCGGATCTACGTGCTGGCCGCGCACGCCGTGGAGAACGCCAAGATCATGCTGGCCTCGCACCTGGGCGGCACCGGGATCGGGCAGGGCCTGATGGACCATCCGGCCCTCTACGCCTGGGGTCTCAGCCCGGTACCGGTCGGGGCCTTCCGCGGTCCGCAGTCCACGGCCGGGATCGACGACCTGCGCGGTGGCGACTTCCGGGCGCAGCACGCGGCCTTCCGCTTCGACATCGGCAACGACGGCTGGCGGGCCACCACCGGTGCCCCTGACTCCGACGTGGCCACCGCCGTGCGGCAGGGCCTGTACGGCGACGCCCTGCGCGAGCACCTGCAGCAGACCCTGCCGCGCCAGGTCCGCTTCTCGGTCGCGGTGGAGCAGCTGCACGACCCGGCCAACACGGTCACCCTCGACACCGGCCACCCCGACCAGCTCGGCAACCCGCGTCCGGTGATCCGTTACAGCATCGACGACTACACCCGGGCCGGGATGGCCGCCGGCCGCCAGGTGTACCGGCAGATGTTCGCGCGGGCGGGGATCGAGGACCACTCCCAGGACGAGGGCGGCGCCTGGTTCCCGTCGGTCACCTACCAGGGCGAGGAGTACCACTACCACGGCATGGGACATTTCGCTGGTACCCATGTGATGGGCTCCCACGCCGGTGATTCCGTCGTGGACGACACCCAGCGCAGCTGGGCGCACCCGAACCTCTTCGTCGTCGGGTCGGGCAGTTTCCCCACCATGGGCACGTCCAACCCCACGCTGACGATGGCCGCACTGACACTGCGCACCGCCGGGCACGTTCTCGCCACACTCCGTGATTGAGCAGACCTTTGTGAGATGAAGGGAACCGCCGTGATTTTTCCTCAGGGGGCCGGTGTTCGCACCACCCCGGCCGCGGTCGCCGAGACCGTCTACGACGTCGTGATCGTGGGTGGTGGGATCTGCGGGGCGCTCATGGCCGACCACCTCAGCCGGGAAGGCCGCTCGGTGCTCGTGCTCGAGGCCGGCCCGGCCGGTGACATGGGTATCAAGGACTACGAGGCCTACCTCAACGAGTTCTACGCCGCGGCTGTCAAGGACAACCAGTCCCCCTACCCGGTGACCCCGACCGTGCCGATGCCGCGCAGCTCCGACGCGCGTCCTCTGGTACCCGGTGAGCCCAACACCGACGGCTACCTCGTGCAGAACGGGCCGCACTCCACCGACACCACCTACACCAGGGTGCTGGGCGGCACGACGATGCACTGGGAGGCCAAGATCCTGCGGATGCTCCCGGAGGACTTCGAACTCGCCGAGCGTTACGAGCAGGGGCCGCGATGGCCCCTGGGGTACGCCGATCTGGAACCGGACTACCGGGAGGTCGAGAGGGAGATCGGCGTCTGCGCCGAGGTGGAGGACCAGCAGTACCTCGGCATGACGTTCCCCCGCGACTACGTGTACCCGATGCGGGGCCTGCCGCAGTCCTACCTCGACCGGGTGGTGGCCCGCGACGTCGACGGCACCAAGGTCGAGCTCGGCGGGCACGAGTTCTCCCTGAGGGTGCGGCCGTTCCCCCAGGGCCGCAACGGCATCCCGAACCCGGCGTACGACAACGGCCGGGGCTTCGTGCCGGTGGGTGCGGTCAGTACCACCCAGGTCGAGGAGGGAGAACGCTGCCAGGGCAACAACAACTGCGTGCCGCTGTGCCCGGTACAGGCGAAGTACCACGCCGGCAAGACCCTCTCCAAGGCCCTGCAGCGTGGCGTCGAGATACTCACCCAGGCCGTGGCCTATCAGGTGCACACCGACCCCGAGAACGGGCGGGTCACGCAGATCGAGTACCGGCGCTACCGTGACCCCGCATCGGTGGAGTACGAGACCGGTTACGCCCGCGGCCGGACCTACGTGCTGGCCACGAACGCGATCGAGAACGCACGGCTGATGCTCGCCTCGGGCCTGCAGACCCGCAGCGACCTGATCGGCCGCAACCTGATGGACCACGCCTACCTGCTCACCTGGGGCCTGCTGCCCGAGATCGCGGGCACCGGGCGCGGCACCAACTGCACGTCCGGCATCGTCGACCTGCGCGGTGGTGCCTTCCGCCGGGACCAGGCCAGTTTCAGCGTCGACATCCACAATGACGGCTGGGGCTGGGCCACCGGATCACCGGTCTCCGACCTGATCCGGATCGTGGACGAGGGCGCCCACGGTTTCGACCTGCGCCGGGCCCTCGTCGACCAGGTGAGCCGCCAGCTGCTGCTCGCCCACATGATCGAGGTCCTGCCCGAGCGGTACAACACCGTCACCGTCGACCCGCAGTACCGCGACCAGCTGGGCAACCTGCGCCCGGTGATCTCGTTCTCGGTGCCCGACTACTCGATGAAGGGGGCGGCCTTCGCCCGGCACCTGTCCCGCCGGCTGTTCGCGCAGCTCGGGGTCGAGGACCACACCGAGTACCGGCCGCAGGAGTACGGTTACGTGGAGTTCGAGGACCAGGGCTACCGCATCCTCGGCGGCAACCACCTGGCCGGCACCCACATCATGGGCAGCAGTCCGGGCACCTCCGTGGTGGACCCCGCCCAGCGCAGCTGGGAGCACGCCAACCTCTACCTCGTCGGTGGCGGCAGCATGCCGACGATCGGCACGGCCAACATCACCCTGACGGCGGCCGCGCTCTGCCTGCGCACCGCCCGGCACCTGCACCGGGAACTCCAGCAGCAGGACCAGCCGCTCGCCCTGGCCACCGTCTAACCGATTGGCGTCGCGATGACCCAGCACACCCTGATCAAGGAAGACCGCCTCCCGGGCGAGATCCACCGTCTGTCCGACCTCGAGGCGTACCTGAACGCCGCTCTGCGTCTGGAGCACGCCACGATCCCGCCGTACCTGACCGCTCTGTACTCACTGCACCCGGGCAGCAACTCGGACGCCCAGCACGTGATCCGGGTGGTGGCGGTCGAGGAGATGCTGCACCTGACCCTGGTCGCCAACGTGATGAACGCGATCGGCCTGCACGTCGACCTGACGGCCGACGACTTCGTGCCCAACTATCCTGCGCACCTGCCCAGCGGTGAGATCGACTTCCTGGTCGACGTGCAGCCGTTCTCGCAGGCGGCCGTCACCACGTTCCTCAACATCGAGCGCCCGGCCAAGGCACCGACCGAAGAGAGCCGCCTCCTGCCCTGCCCCGATGCGAGTGAGCTCGGTGTCGGCACCGTACTGGCCGCCAGCCCGCTCGACCCGAGTGTGCGCTACTACAGCATCGGTGAGTTCTACGACGAGATCGAGCGCGGTCTGCGCTACCTCGACCGCACCTTCCGCGAGGAGGGCCGGGAACTGTTCGTGGGCAATGCCTCCTGGCAGATCACACCCGAGTACTTCTACTCCGGCGGCGGTGAGGCGCTGGCGGTCGTCGATCTGGCCACCGCGCTGCGGGCCCTCACCGTGATCGCCGAGCAGGGTGAGGGGATGGGCGGTGGCATCTACGACGGCGAGGGCGAGCTCTCGCACTACTACCGCTTCGAGCAGATCCAGCTCGCCCGTTACTACCAGAAGGGTGACATCCCGGGCCGGCCCAGCGGCCCCGGCCTCGACGTCGACTTCCACGCCGTCTACCCGGTCGCGATCAACGCCGAGCTGGCCGACTACCCACCGGGGTCACCGGTTCTCGAGGCGGCGCAGCGTTTCAACCAGACCTACGCCGATTTCCTCGCCTACCTGACGCAGGCGTACAACGGCGCCCCGAGCCGGCTGCTCGACGCCGTCCCGTGGATGTTCCGTCTGCGCGACGACATCAACCAGCTGATCCGCAACCCGCACCCGAGCGTTCCGGGAGTCAACGCGTCCCCCGTCTTCGAGCGCATTCCCATCGACCGGGGAGCCCGAGCATGAGTATGGACGTCTTTCTCGCCTTCTCCTCAGAGGTCACCGGGTTCACCGAGTTCGACCTGCTGGGAACGGGCCAGGCGCCGACCTACCACTCCACCGTGGAAAGGGTGGTCGGGTCGCAGAATCTCGACGACCTGCTGCGGACCTACCAGGAGAGCGTCACCGAGCTGGACGACGAGCAGAAACGGGCCCGGCAGCTGGGCGAGTCGGTGCTGGACGACCCCCGGCTGGGCGTCATCGCCCGGAACATCATCAAGCTCTGGTACTCCGGGACCTGGTTCGACCTCTCACCGGAATGGACAGCGCAGTTCGGCGTTCCGGGCACCGAGGGCACCTTCACCGCCTCCGGGCAGGCCTACGCGGTCGGACTGCTCTGGTTCGCCGTCGGGAGCAACCCACCCGGCGCCCGCGCCCCCGGCTACGGCTCGTGGGCGCAACCACCGCGCATCCCGCACCTCCCCCCGTCGTCCATCCCCTCTTCCCTCGCCCGTTAGGGGCCCGCCATGACCGTGAAGGAACTCACCCCCGACCGGGTGAAACTCGGTATCACCCCGACTCTCTGGTGGAACGACGATTTCCCGGACATCGACATCGGCATCCCGTTCGGCGAGGCCGTGAGCGAGATGGCCCTGGCCGGCTTCCAGGGATGCAGCATCGGGCACAAGTACCCGACCGACCCGGCCGAGCTGAAGAGCGCCCTGGACCTGCGCGGCCTCACGGTCTCCGAGCCGTGGGTGAGCACGTACTTCACCATCGACGGCATGACGGAACAGACGGTGGCCGCGTTCGAGGACCGGCTCACCTTCCTCAAGGCCGTCGGCGGTCACGACATCGTGGTGGCCGAGTTCGGCAACACCTCGCACATCCTTCCGGTGGCCCTGTTCGCCAATCGCGCCCGGTTCGACGATGCCCAGTGGGACCGCTTGTGCGACGGCCTGAACCGGCTGGGCCGGATCGCGAACGAGGCCGGGATGCGGCTGTGCTACCACCATCACATGGGCACCGGGGTGATGACCCGCGCCGACGTGGACCGGCTCCTGGCCGGCACCGATCCCGCGCTCGTGAACCTGCTCCTGGACACCGGGCATCTGCAATTCGCCGGCGATGACCCGCTGGACGCCGTGAGAGCCCACGCCGATCGCATCAAACACGTTCATCTGAAAGACCTCCGGCCACCGATCGTGAGCCGGGTCCGCGAGGAGAATCTCTCGTTCCAGCAGGGCATCGAAGACGGCGTGTTCACCGTGCCGGGCGACGGCTCGATCGATTTCGAGCCGATCCTGCAGGCCCTGGGCGATGCCGGGTACGAGGGCTGGCTGGTGGTCGAGGCCGAGCAGGACCCGGCCAAGGCCAACCCGCTGGAGTACGCCCTCAAGGCCCGGCGTTACCTGCGCGACGTCCTGGGCTGGTGACAGCATGACGCACCGGGACATCTACCTCAGCTTCTTCATGTTCACCACCGACCTGCGACCGGCCGATCCGGAGTACACCAAGGTCGTCGTGCGACACATCCGGGAGCTGAAACGCCTGGGATACCGTGGTTTCGATCTTCCGGTGCATCCCGACCCGACCGTGCTCGACCACCGTGACGAGGTGGAGAGCTACGTCGGCCTCAAGCGCGCCCTGGACGCCGCCGGGCTGGACGACGTCGGCTTCACCACCAACGTGGCCACCCTGCGCACGTTCGACCCCACCTCGCCGTACGAGCAGCAGCGCGAGATCGCCCTGGACTACCTGAAGTCGCGGGTCGACATCACCGCGGCCCTGGGCGGCGACGTCATGGCCGGCCCGATCGTGTTTCCCTACAACCAGTTCCCCACCACCGACTTCGGCGAACCGATCTGGAGCGACGCCCTGCAGGACTGGCTGCCGCCGCGGTACGCGAACGCCCAGCCGGTGCTCGACCGGCTCGGCTCGTACGCGGCCGACCGGGGGGTGAGACTCGCGATCGAGCCGGTCGACCACTGGGAGCAACCCGCGCCCAACCAGGTCGAAGACGTGCTGAGGTTCCTCGACGGCGTTCCCAGCCGGCAGGTCGGGGTGTGCGTCGACAGCGCCCACGTGGTGCTCGGCAGCAGCGGGCCGGAGGTGTTCCAGCAGGCCGTGCGGGAGGCGGCCGACACCGGTCGCCTCAACTACGTCCAGATCTCACCGCCCGACCGGGGTGCGGTGCGCGACAGCTGGATTCCCTGGGAGGTGTTCCTGAACACCGTGATACCCCGCTACCAGGGCCCTCTACTGATCGAGATCTTCAACGCGATACCGGACTTCCTGACCACGTTGCGGCTGACCCGCCGCACGTTCTGGGTACCCGGTGAGGACGAGCCGGTCGCCGGGACACCGGACGCCTACACGGTGGCCGCCGAGTCGATCGAGGAGCTCGAGAAACAACTCACCCGTGTGCACCGGAAGGACAACGCACTGGAAGGACACCGATGACCACCGTTGACGCCCCCACCGATCCGCTCAGCCACCCGGCGCACGTTCCCCTCGGCGACCCCACCACGGCCCTGCTGCAACCGGCCCAGATCGGCCCGCTGCACGGTGTTCCGCGACAGAGCGGCTACCGGGCCGTGCCCCGCCAGCGCACCGTCTCGGACGAGCTCGGGCCCCTGCAGGACCTGCCCGGCATCTGGGAGGGGCCCGGGTTCAGCCTGATCGCCCGACCCGACTTCGACGCCGACAACCCCGACGGTTTCTTCTTGCAGCTCAACCTGTTACGCGAGACCATCGAGTTCACCTCGATCGGGTCCCCGGTGTTCAACCGGGGCAGCCTGCAGAGCGACATCGCCATGTTCGGTGTGACCTACCTGCACCGGGTCACCGACGCGATCACCGGTGAGGCCCTGCACATCGAACCCGGTCTGTGGCTGACCATCCCGCCGACCACCCAACCCGAGTCGGGGCCCAGCATCGCCCGGCTGGCCACCGTCCCCCACGGGAACGCCGCCTGCGCCTTCGGTCACGCCGAGGACGAGGAGATGCCCGGCCTCCCCACCATCCCGCCGGTCAACACCGTGCCGTTCCCGGTCGGCTCCCCGGTGCCACCACCCGGCACGATCAACCCGTTCGCGGCCTACGACCTGGGCCAGGAATCGCCGTTCCGCACCTCGCCCGTCCCCCCGAACATCACCCAGGCGGTGCTGGACGACCCGAACACCCTGCTGCGGGCAGCCCTGCGGGGCCTGCAGATCCAGCACATCACCCGGCTGATCACGAACACCCCGCCCACCGGCGGGGTCGCGAACATCCCCTTCATCACGGCCAATGCCGACAATCCGACCCTGAATTCGGTGTTCGCGATCCAGAGCATCGTCGGGCCGGGCGGGCGCGAGTACCAGCAGCTGCAGTACGCCCAGACCGCCCTGCTCAACTTCCGCGGCCTGAGCTGGCCCCACGTCACGGTCGGCACGCTGGTCAAGGCTTTCTGAGCGCCTTCTGAAAGCCTTCTGACCGGGGAAGGCCGGCACGATGCGGCCCGCGATCAGGCCGACCTTCCCCAGGCAGGGACCGCTGATCCATGGATGAGTGGACTCTGCCACCGGGCCCGCGAGCGCCGCAGGCTGTTGTCCATGGACATCAACCACAGCACCGTTCTCATCGCCGGCGGCACGAGCGGCCTCGGGCTCGGCATCGCGCAGAAGCTCGCCGCGGCCGGTAGCACCGTCATCGTCGGGGGTCGCCGGGCCGACCTGCTCGCCGCCATCGCCGCGCAGAACCCGGGCATCGGCACCGTGGAGATCGACGTCACCGACGACGCCTCCGTGGCCGCCGCCCGCGACACGGTGCTCGGGCAGTACCCCGACCTGAGCGCCGTGATCACCATGTCGGGCATCATGATCGCCGAAGACCTGCGCAAGGCCGACCATTTCGAAGCGACCCGGCGCACGGTCGAGACGAACCTGCTCGGCACCATCCGGGTGGTGGACGCGTTCACCCCGCATTTCCTACAGCGTGGCGCGGGCACGATCGTCACCGTGACCTCGGGCATCGCGTTCGTGCCCTTCCCTCTGACGCCGGCCTACGGGGCGACGAAGGCGGGCATCCACTCCTACACCGAATCGCTGCGGGAGCAGCTGGCCGGCACCGGTGTGGAGGTGACCGAGCTGATCCCGCCGCTGGTAGCCACCACACTGATGGGCGAGAGTCAGCAGAACGACCCGAACGCCATGCCGTTGCAGGACTTCGTCGACGAGTCGGTGGGGCTGCTCTCCCAGCAGCCGACGCCGCGTGAGATCACCGTCCAGCGGGTCGAGGCCCAGCGCCACGCGGTGGTCAACGGCATCTACGACCAGATGCTGAGCCGATTCTCCGGCGCCCTCGCGGCTCTGGGTCGTTAAGAGCGCGCGTTCGCGATGAACTGCCGGATCTTCGCGTGATCCTTCACCCCGCGCGCCGATTCCACACCGCTGGACACGTCGACACCGTCGGGGCGCAGACTCTCGATCTGCGCCCGGACGTTGTCGACCCCCAGGCCACCGGCCAGGATCCACGGCGTGCGGGGAAGGAGGGCCCGGTCGGGGACCTCCATGAGCTGTCCCTGGCCGGGTTCGGGGGCATCCAGGAGCAGACGGGCATCAATGAAGGTCCCCCGGCCCCCAGGGGGCCGGGAGGTGCCCCCAGAGGAACCGCCCGCGACGTACTCGGCCAGCGACAGGGCCCGCATCACCGTGAACCCCGCGTCCACCGCCTGCTGCAGGTCGGCGTCGGGCTCACCACCGTGGAACTGGACGGTGCGCACGCCACTCTCCCGCGCCACGCGCAGCACCTCCTCGATCGGCCGGCCCCGCACCACCAGGACGGTCTCGACCGGAACGTCACCCCGCGCGTCCACCATCAGTGCATCGACCATCGACCGGATCTGCGCCGGCTCGACGTGACGCGGGCTGGCCGGGTGGTAGACGAAACCGATCGCATCGGCCCCGGCGTCCACCGCGACGCGGGCTGAGGGGAGGTCGCGCAGGCCACAGATCTTCACGAACACCGGGCCATTCTGTCAGGGTGCCGACCGGCCCGGTCAGGACGCCTTCCAGCCCAGTTCCGGAGCGATCAGCTCGGTGGTGTCGCGCAGGATCTGCTCGTAGTCCTCCCGGACGAACTCGTAGGGCAGTTCCAGGCGCAGTTCCGAGACCTCGGCCAGCACCGGATCGGCGTGCAGCTGCTCGAGGATCTCGTCGCTCGGGCCGACCAGGTCGGGGGCGATGTGCATGCGCCGGCCGCCGATCTCGACCGGGGCCAGGGTGCGCTCGTGCCGGCTCGCCCCGTACGCGCGGTAGCGCTCGCGGGTGGCTCGCGAGGCGCTGTCCCACGGCAGGATCACCCGGCCCAGGGCCACCCGGCCCCTCGAGAGCTGCCGGTACTCGCGCACCAGCTGGAGCTGCGACTGCAGGAACGTCTCCCGCTCCGCGGCCACGATGTTGCCGGTGAGCAGGTTCAGCCCCTGCTCCCCCGCCCAGCGCACCGAACGGGTGCTGCCCCCGCCGTACCAGACCCGGCTCGCCAGGCCCGGGCTGTAGGGCTGGAGCCGGGGTCGCTGCACGTTGCCCGGGGAGCGGATCACGGTGTCGTCGTCGCCCAGGAAGTCGCCCCGCAGGTTCGCCAGGAGCCGCTCGATGCGCCCGTACGACAGGTCGTAGGTGCGCCAGTCGCCGTCGAAGACCAGATGCCCCATCAGGTCGGCGTGCGGGGGCACGCCCGCGCTGAAGCCGGGCTGCAGCCGCCCGCGCGAGAGCACGTCGGACAGGGCCAGGTCTTCGGCCAGGCGGAACGGGCTCTCGTAGCCGATCGGGATCACGGCGGTGCCGAGCTCGATGCGGCGGGTGCGCTGACCGGCCGCGGCCAGGAACACCGCCGCCGAGCCGACCCCGTGCTCCAGATGGCGCTGGCGGATCCAGCCACCGTCGAAGCCCAGGGCCTCGCCGTACTCGAAGAGCTGGAGGGTGTCTTCCAGACCGGAGTACGGATCGTCGTCGTCGAAGTTTCCGGGAGTCAGGAACGCCAGGGAGTTGATGACCGGCATGCGCTGTTTCGGACCGCCTTCCGTTTCTCTACTAAGATAATAGAGATTACGGGACGTCCGGGTTCGCGTCGATATCCGCAGCCGGATCCGCTGCCCACCGGGGCGAGGCCGCGGAACGACCCACCGCCCGCGCCGACGTCCGGGGTGCTGATACCGCGCACGACCACGGAGCCCAGGCCGGCGGGATCGCGAAGACAGTGGTGGCGACCATCCCCGGCACCACCCCGACCCCGAAGAAGAACACCGCCGGGATCCGGTACACGAACACCGGCCGGGTCTGCAGAGTGTCAAGCCAAGTGAATTTTGTTGCGCCACAAATATGCCCGGCCCAGGGGTCGGCGACCACCGGAGAACCTGGTCCGGAGCGCGCCGGAGCAAGGCGTTTCGGAGACATCGCCGAAAGAACTTCCGGCGTTACGTGACACTCGTCTTAGTCACACTGATTTCCTGGAGTTCCGCAGCGATTTTCGCGGTCATAGCATGAGTCAGCGCGCTTCGCACGCCTTGTCGAAGGGCGGGGTGTGCGAGAGCGCGCTGAAAAGGGACTTTCGGTATGGCTAGTGCACGACCGCCAGAGGGCTGTGCGAGCGGGTGATGAGCCCGTTCCCCACCGATCCGGTGAGCAGGTCGGCGGTCAGGCCCCGGCCCCGGTTACCGACCACGACGATCCCGCAGCCGTGGGAGGCGTCGGAGAGCACCGGCACGGCCGTTCCCTCGACCAGCTCGTACCGTGCCTGTACCCCGGGGAAGCAACGGTGCACCCAGGTGACGGCCAGCTCCCCGAGCCGGGTCGCCGCCTGTGTTCCCTGAGTGTCCTGTGTTCCCTGCGCGTCCTCGTAGGCCACGGTGACCACCAGCGGCACGTCCTGACGGCCCGCCCGCTCGGCGGCGAAGGACAGGGCCCGCTCGGCACCGGCGGAACCGTCGTACCCCACGGTCACGCACCGGCCGCGGGCAACTCCCGCCCCCGGGCTGACCACGACGACGGGGCAGTGGGCCCGCGCCACGACGGCCGCGGTGGTGTTACCGAGGACCTGGCCCTCGACGGTCCGGTGCTCCGGCACGCCCAGCACCACCATCTCCGCCGTGCACGAGGCCGTGACCAGCGACCGGCTGATGCCGGCCAGACTCGTCTCCAGCGTCACCGGCAGATCGGGCGCCAGGCGGCGCACCCGGGCCAGCCCGTCTTCCAGCAGCGTGGTCGAGGCCCGTCCCAGCGGCTCCGGTGTGCTGCCCCCGTCGTGCTCCGCCGGACCGAACTCGGCCACGTGCAGGACGAGTAGTTCCGAGCCCCGCTCGGCAGCGTCGACCGCGGCCCAGTCCAGGGCGGCCTGCGCAGACCGAGACCCGTCGTAGCCGACAACGGTCTTACGTGTCTTGAACGTCATGATCAGCTCCTTACCCGCTGCCCCCAGTCTGCTTCAGCCCCCGCACAGCGTCCATGGGCGAAGGTCCCCTCATCGTGCAGTGGTTCTGCTTCCCCCTTCATCCCCTGGTGGGGAAGACTCCACAGGATGCTGACGATTCGTCCGTACCGGGCCGGCGACCTCGCCGCCTGCTACGACATCTGTGTACGCACCGGGGCCGCGGGCAACGACGCGCGGGGAAAGTTCGGTAGTGACGAGCTGCTGGGTGACCTCTTCGCCGCGCCCTACCTGACGCTGGAGCCGCAGTTCGCGTTCGTGCTCACCGACGACGACCTGCCGGTGGGCTACGTGCTCGGTACCGCCGACACCCCGGCGTACGTGCGGCGCTACCGGCAGATCTGGGTTCCGCGACTGCTGGAGCACTACCCGGGCGAACCGGCCGCGTCCGACCGCGAACTGCTGGAGCTGGGCCTGCATCCGGAGAACATGCTGGTGCCGGGCCTGGAGGCCTATCCGGCGCACCTTCATATCGATCTGCTGCCGCAGGTTCAGGGCGGTGGCCACGGCCGGGCCCTGATCGAACGGTTCCTCCAGGCGGTGCACGCGGCCGGTGCACCCGCCGTGTACCTGGGTATGGATCCGGCCAACACCCGCGCTCTCGGTTTCTACGAGCGCCTGGGGTTCCGGACGCTCGAGGTCGGTGCCCCGGACGTCCTGTACCTGGGCCGTCCCACCGCTGCCCCCTGATCCCGGCCGGCCGTCACCGGCGCTAGGGTCGGGATCCGGAACCGGGCTGGGGGGCTGCGTGGTGGAGATTCTTGTGACCGGTGGGGCCGGATTCATCGGTTCCCATTTCGTCGAAGGTCTTCTGGCAGGCCGCTACCCGGCCTTCGCCGAGGCCCGGATCACCGTGCTCGACAAGCTGACCTACGCCGGGAACCGCCGGAACCTGAGCCCTCACCCGCGTCTGAACCTGGCGGTCGGGGACATTCTCGACCGTCCTGTGGTCGACGGCCTGATGGCGGCGGCCGACCTGGTGGTGCACCTCGCCGCCGAGACCCATGTGGACCGGTCGATCGCGGGCTCGGTGGAGTTCAGCCGTACCAACGTGGTCGGCACGCACGTGCTGCTGGAGTCCGCCGCCCGGGCCGGTATCCGGTTCGTGCACGTCTCCACGGACGAGGTCTACGGCTCGATCGCGCACGGCTCCTGGGACGAGAAGCAGCCCTTGCTCCCGAACTCACCGTACAGCGCGAGCAAGGCCGGGGCCGACCTGATGGCCCGCGCCTACGCGCGCACGCACGGCCTCGACGTGGTGGTGACCCGCTGCTCCAACAACTACGGCCCCCGCCAGCACCCGGAGAAGCTGATCCCCCGCTTCGTGCTGAATCTGCTGCGCGGCCAGACCGTTCCGCTGTACGGCGACGGGCTCAACGTGCGGGAGTGGCTGCACGTGGAAGACCACTGCCGCGCCCTCGCCCTGGTGGCCGAGCGGGGGCGGGGCGGTCAGACCTACAACATCGGCGGCGGGTTCGAGATCAGCAATCGTGAGCTGACCCAGATGCTTCTGGACGCCGTGGGCGCCGATGCCGATCGGGTCGCCTCGGTGCCCGACCGGCCGGGGCACGACGCCCGGTATTCCCTGGACTCCTCGAAGATCACGGACGAACTCGGCTTCCGGCCCCGGATCCCGTTCGCCCAGGGCCTGGCCGCGACGGTGGCCTGGTACCGCGAGCACCCGGACTGGTTCACAGCCGATTCCTGACGTGGTAGACCGCGAACCGGATCAGACGCCCGGCCCGGAAGAGGCGGCTGGGCTGGGACAGGATGCGGTAGCACCACTCCAGACCGCACCGGCGCAGCGCCGCCGGGGCCCGGCGTACCGTGCCGCTCACCACGTCGAACGTGCCTCCCACCCCGATGTACAGCGCCGGATGCATCCGGCGGCACTCGTGCATGAAGATCTCCTGCTTCGGTGAGCCGAGCGCGACCGTGACGATCGCCGCGCCACTGTCCCGGATCTCCCGCATCACCTCGGCCCGGTCACCGTCCGCGAAGTAGCCGTGGCGGCTACCGACCACGTGAACGTTCCACTCGTGCCGTAGTTTCCGCTCCACCTCGGCCGCCACCTCGGGCAGGCCGCCAAGCAGGAACACGCCGGCGCCCTCGATGACGGCGCGGGCCATCAGGCTGCGCCACAGATCGGCGCCGGTGATCCGCACCAGCCGCACGGCGTGCTTGCGCCGCACCGCCAGCACCACGCTGATGCCGTCCGCATACCGGAACTCGGCCTGCTCGATGCTGTGCCGCAGAGCGGGATCCGTCTCGGCGGCGACGATCTTCTCCGCGTTCATCGCGATCATCAGCCCGGGGGTGACGGCACCTCCGGTGAAGATCTCCTCGAGCAGACGGGCCTCGTCGGGATAGGCGACCACGCTGAGGCCGCGTAGCTCGTAGCACGGATGGGCGGTCACCGGGCGGCCCCTCCGAGGCGACGACTCATTCTTCGCGCCACCCCGACACCGGCGCCGAACACCCCGGCCTGCACCACCGTGCGGGAGACGAACGAGTCCAGCCCTTCCCGCACGAGCACCGCGACGTTGAACACCGAGGCCAGGGCGAACCCCGCCAGCACCGCGTCACCGGGCCGTTCCCGCGGTCGGGCGGAACTCTCGAGCAGGTGGTCGAAAGCACGCATGATCAGGCCGGTCGCGGCCGCCCCGGCCAGTACTCCGGCCGGCCCACCCATGATCCACGACGAGCCGATCAGCGTCGGTGACAAGGACGTCACCCGTTCCCCGCCGTTGACGCGCCAGGTGAAGTACTTGGCCGTGTTCAGGGTGATGTCGGGGCGGCCGGGCCACAGCCGGCGCGGTACGAACACCTGGAAGTCCCGCAGGATCGGCGCCAGGCCCTGGTGCTCGATCTGCGCGCGACGGCGCACGATCAGTGCCAGGTGTTCCCACGGCGAGAAGGTGTCCCGGGTGAGGAAGAGAAACGTGTTCAGCGGGTGCAGTCCTGACAACTGGTCGCGGTAACGGCCCAGGGCGAGCAGGTACATGCCGAGCAGACCGGCGGCCCCCAGCGCCGGCAGGGCCTGGGCGGGCAGGTGGCCGTCGCTCGCCCCGAGCAGCGCCGTGAGGGCCACGGCGACCGCCAGGTTGGCCCGGGTACCGCCGACGGCCACGTAGGTGAGGGCGCCGAAGGCCGTGGTGGACGCGGCGAACGCCAGCCAGCGGGCCCGGGTCGGGTGACGCAGGTAGGCGATGAGGGCGGCCGGGATCAGGTAGTAGGTGAAGCGTTTGAGGGGCACCAGCCGGATGCCGGGTGAGAACGCCAGCCGGTAACTGCCGATCCTCAGCAGGAGCAACCCGTTCCGGGCCACGAACGCAGCCAGCGACCCGATGGCGAGAGAGGCCAGGGCCGCAACGGTCAGATCGGCCTCACGGTGGGTGAGGACGACCGACAGGTGTTTCCCTTCGGGCAGTGCGGCGTAGACGGCCCGGTACACCGCATAGAACAGGACGGGCAGGGCGCCCGCGGCCCCCGCCGGTACCGCGGGCACGTCGAAGAACCTCACCAGCAGCCAGGACAGCGGGATGCCGAGGTAACTGGTGATCAGGAAGAGCAGCGTGAACCAGGCGTCGAACGAGAATGCAGGCAGGGCGGGCGCGGGGGCCCGCACCACCTGGGACCAGAGCCACGGCTGACGGCCCGGGGCGAAGGGCGCCACCTCGACCCGGGTGCCGGCCAGGGCCTCCCGGCAGCGTACGAGGGCAGCATCGTCCCAGTTGTCGTCGGTCAGGAACGGCACCCCGGACCGGGCCAGATCGAGCGTGAACCCGTTCTCCCGGTGCAGCACGACCGGCACCCCCTGCCGCAGCAGCAGGTACAGCGTGCCGACGCCCTGTTGCCGCCGGGCGGGCAGATAGGCCAGGTCACAGTCGCCGATGCGCGCCGAGAACTGTTCCAGGCCGGTCCATCCGGTGATCATCTCGACGTTGTCCGCACCGAACCGCAGGGCCGCCTCGGCCTGCACCCGGTTCAGGTAGGTCTGGTTGCCCGCCGGGTGGGCGGTCGGCAGGAGCACCCGGGTGGCGGGCCCGAACCGGTCGTGCACGGCGCGCAGGGCCTCGACGTGACGGTTGGAGGGGTCGCCCGAGTTTCCGATCAGCACCGTGAGCCGGGGGCGTTGCCGATCGCTGGACGGCTTGAAAGACGCGTGCGGGCCCGGGAAGTAGAGCGGCGTCACCGGGGTGCGTGGGTGCCGGCGGGAGTACGTGTCCAGATCACCGAGCGTTCCGTAGACATGACCGACGCGGCGGTGGGCCAGCCGTCTCATCCGGTAGGCCAGCGCGGCCGGGCGCCCCGGGCGGGTCTCGTGCAGGTCACCGCCCCAGATGTGCCAGCTCACCTGGTCGGGCCGCACCAGCCGCAGCAGCAGGGCGGTCCAGGTGCCGGAGGAGAACTGGCCGTGCAGGAAGAAGCGCTCCCGCCGGTTCAGCATCGCCCGCCGCGCCACCGCCCGGGTGACGGCCGCCCGGCCGCGCAGGACCCGGACATCCAGGTTCGGGTAGTGCCCCGGCGGCTCTCCCGCCACCCAGAACTGCGGACGGTGATCCAGCTCCGGCGCCAGCATCTCGTCGAAGAATGCCAGCACCGTCGCGTTGTGGTGCGGGATGTCGGAACCCAGCACGTGAATCATCAGCGGTCCCCCGTAACCTCGCCGGACGTCATCTCACCGGTCATGGCCTCAGCCGACGCGACTCCACCCATCGCGGCCTCGCTCCTCGAGCTCCGGCGGTAGTGGCTCAGTACCGCGTCGATGACGGTGCGGTGCTCGGCGTCGGTCATGGTGTGGAAGAGCGGCAGCCGCACCAGGCGGCGGCTGGAGTCGGTGGTGACCCGGTCGGTCCCGCTGAACCGGCCGTACCGCCGGCCCGCGGGTGAGCCGTGCAGCGGCTCGTAGTGCGTGGTCGCGGTGACCCCCGCCTCCCGCAAGGCCGCGATGAGCGTGTCCCGCCCGTCCGCGTCCTTGGTGCGCAGCCCGAAAAGATGTGCATTGTGCTGTGTCTCGGGCGGAACCACCGGCAGGTCGACATACTGGGCAACCGGCCGCAGGGCCTGCTCGTAACCGTCCCAGAGCTCACGGCGCCGCTTCTGCATCTGGTCGGCCGCGGACAGCTGGGCCAGCAGGAAGGCGGCCTGCAGCTCGGACATCAGATGGCTGGACCCGAGCCCTTGCCAGGTGTAGCGGGCCACCTCGCCGCGCTGGAACCGGCTGCGGTCGGTGCCCTTCTCCTGACCGATCTCGGCCCGCTGCGTCAGTTCCGGCAGGTTGATCAGCATCGCACCGCCCTCACCGCCGGCGGTCACTCCCTTGGTGGCGTGAAAACTCAGGCAGCCGATGTCACCCAGTGTGCCGAGCGCCCGGTCGCGGTAGGTCGCGCCCAGCCCCTGGGCAGCGTCTTCCACGACCCACAGGCCGTGGGCACGCGCGATCTCCAGGATCGGGTCCATCGCACAGCCGACGCCGGCATAGTGCACCGGCACGATGCCTCGGGTGCGATCGGTCAGGGCCGCCTCGATCAGGGTCTCGTCGAGGTTCAGCGTGTCCGGCCGGACGTCGACGAACACGAGCTGCGCGCCCCGTAACGCGAAAGCATTCGCGGTGGAGGGAAAGGTGAAGCTCGGCATGATCACCTCGTCGCCCGGACCCACCTCCAGGACCAGGGCGGCCAGTTCCAGCGCGGCCGTGCACGAGGGTGTCAGCAGCACGCGCCGACACCCCGTGTCGCGCTCCAGCCGGCGCTCACACGCGCGGCCCGTAGATCCGTTGCCCGCGAGCGCACCGCTCTCGACGACGGCGCGCAGATGCTCGATCTCGGTGCCGACCACGGCCGGGCGGGTGAAGGGGATCATCGGTAGAACCACTGGCTGAGGGCGCCGACACGGGCGCCCTGGGCCTGGTAGAAGGCGATCGCGCCGGGATTACTGGCCTGCGTGGCCACTCTGAGCTGAGCGAGACCGCGCTGGGCGCCCCAGTGCGCGGCCGCCCGCAGCAGAGCCGTGCCGATACCCCGGCGTTGATGGCCCGGAGCCACCGCGAGCAGGCCGATCCGGGCGGAGCCGTTCTCCTGGCGAAGCGTCACCAGCCCACGATCACCGCCGTCACCGGCGAGAAGACAAAGATCGTCGTGAGACCCCATCACCGCGGCGCGGGCCCAGGTGCGGTAGAGGTGGCGACGCTCGTCCACGGAGAACCAGGGCAGCCGGAAACGACTGTGCCCCAGACCCTCAGCCGCAAGGTCGCCGGCGCGGTCGAGGTCTTCGGCCGTGGCGGGCCGGATGCCGACAGCCGCAACCGGGCACCCCCCTTCAGCCGGGTCGGCCTGGACACCACCATGCTCAACAACCGGCACCCCGTCGTCCACGACAGTCCCCATCCCGCCAAGGGTCACCCCGGACCTTTCCAGGATGAAGTCGACCTCGCTCTCGACGAGCCGAAAACCCATGTCTGCCAGTGCGTCCATTTCTTCCAGAGCACTCGAGGAGATCTTGGCCTGGACGAGCCCGCCCGTGCGGACGTCCTGCTCCCGCAGCAGGGGCCCCTGCGCGTCCATCATCAGCATCGACACCGGACGCCCGAACAACTCGCTCAGCCACCCGGCCGACTCGACCCGCCCCCGAGCGGCCACGTCAGCAAAACCCGTCGATTGAGAACTGTTTCATGTCCGCCCCCGTTGCCGTCTCCCGGAACATGTTCTAGCAGGGCCGACGGACGACCGACAAGACACCGTGAGAGGCCTGCGCCCCACGAGCGCCAGTGGGGCGACAGTGCGCCGAAATAAGTTCTCTACCCAGCAGTTACCGTCAGGACCAGCCCCAGATGGAGAAGTTCTGGCCACCCAGGTGAGGGCCCAGGATCAGGCGGGTGTAGAGGAAGGTGTCGACCGGCAGATCGCCCGGGGGGAACCAGCCCAGCGCGGTGCACAGGTCCGGCTCCAGAACAGCGGGCACCCCGTGCCAGCGGGTGACGACGAAACTGAAACCGATGCGCGGCTCACTTCCGGGCGGGCGCACGTGCGCGACGCCGTTGAAGGCGAGATCGCCCGGATCACAGGTCACGCCGAGCTCTTCGTGCAGTTCGCGCCGCACCGCCTGGGGCAGGCTCTCCCCGGCCTCCAGTTTGCCGCTGGGCAGGGCCCACTGACCGCTGCCGGGGATGTCGCCGGCCCGTTTCATCAACAGCAGGCGGCCGTGGTCGTCCTTCAGCAGCCCGAAGACGTCCACGAGGCTCGCATGATCGTTTCCAGCCACGCCGCAGACGTTACCGGTCAGGACTGACCCGCCGGTAGCCCGAGTTCCCCGCGCATACTCACACGATCTCCAGGCCGGCTTCCGCGATCGCGACCACGCTGCCGGACAGATCGCCGAAGTCCTGCCCGCCCATCGCCCCGGCCCCGACCCGCGCCTGCACCCCGAGAACGATGGCGGCGAACTTGAAATGAGCGAAAGCCCGGTACCAGTCGAGGTCTTCGATGTCGATCCCGGTCTGCGCCGACCAGCGGGCGGCGATCGCGTCAGCACCCGGAAAGCCCGGCAGCAGGGTCACCGAGCGCACCAGCGTGGGCGCCAGACGCTCGACCGACTCCCAGTAGAACAGCAGCAGGCCCAGATCGGTCAGCGGGTCACCGAGCGTCGACATCTCCCAATCAAGGACGCCGTTGAGCTTCGGGTGCCTCTCGTCCACCACGCAGTTGTCCAGTCGGTAGTCGCCGTGGACGACGCACGCCGCCCCGCTCACGGGCGGCTGCCCGGCCAGGACCCAGGCCAGCTCCGCCAGCGCGTCGGGCGGGGGCACCGGGGTGGCCTCGATCTGCCGGGTCCAGCGCCGCACCTGGCGTTCGGCAAAACCCTCCGGGCGCCCGAAATCCCCCAGCCCGAGCGCCTTCGGGTCAACGGTGTGCAGGTCGGCCAGCACGTCCACGAGGTTCTCCCCCAGGTGCGCGCGGTCCTCGAGGTCGTACGCCGGCGGCAGGGTGTCGGTGACCACGACACCGGGCACCCGGGTCATCACGTAGAACGGCGCCCCGATCAGCTCCCCGGCGTCTTCCAGCACGATGCCCGGCACCGGAACAGCGCTTTCGGCCAGGGCCCGCTGCACGCGGGTCTCCCGGCCCATGTCGTGCGCGGTGGGCAGGACGTTCCCGCTCGGCGGACGGCGCAGAATCAGCTCCCCGGCCGGGCTCAGCAGCCGGAACGTCAGGTTGGAACGGCCACCCGTGATCAGTTCGGCCCGGGTGTCCTGCCAGCGCTCGTCGCCGGTGACCCGCACCAGCGCCGGGGCGACCAGGTCGGGCCGGGCCAGACGGGTGACCTCGTCCATCCGCACTGCGCTCCTTCCCCACCGCCCTGACGCTGCTGCACCTACCGTAGCCAACGCCGGGAAGTGCCCGGCCGCCCCGGCCCGCTTTCCCGGCTCCCCCGATCGGCCCCCGCGCACTGACCCGGAAGAGGGGCCCATACGTACACATACCCCGGGTGACCCCTGTCCACCGCCCGGTGACGCGCCGATCTTCGTCGGAAGGAATGCCTTCACGACAGCCTTCACGACAGGGGACCACGTTGAGCGAGCCCGGAACGCCGCGGCCTGAGGACGACTGGAACACGTCGAACCCGCAGAACCCGCCGCCCTACGGCCAGCCCCCGTACGGGAACCAGCAGTCCTCTGACGGGCAGCCGGCCGACGGTGGGGGGTACTCTCCCTACGGGCAGGCGGCCGGCGACGGGCAACAGCCTCCCTACGGCCAGTCGCCGTACGGTGGACAACCTCCTTACGGCCAGCAGCCTCCGCCCGGGCAGCCCTACGGCCAGTCACCGCCTCCGTACGGCCAGACCCCCTACCACCAGGGTGCCTACGGCCAGTCCCCGAACCAGCCGTGGCAGCAGACCGGTCAGCCGCACGGCAATCCCTATGCTCTGCGACCGAACATTCCCACCTACCTGGCGGGCGCCATCCTGGTCACCCTGTTCTGCTGCCTGCCGACCGGTATCGCCTCCATCGTCTACGCGGCCCAGGTCAATTCGCGACTGGCGGCCGGCGACGTCGCCGGTGCCCAGCAGTCGTCCGACAAGGCCCGCACCTGGATGATCGCCAGCATCGTGCTGGGGTTGGTCGGCGTCATCCTCTGGTTCCTCCTCGCGGTGCTCGGGAGCACCTCGCCCTGATGCCCGGCCACCCTGACCCTCTCGACTCTCCTGGCACAGCGCTTCCCGGCCGGGTACCTCCGGCCGGGGAGCGCTCCCGACGCCGGGAGGCGATCGCCGGGCTGACGGTCGTGGCCGGGTTGGTCACGGCCGTCACCCTGGCCGACCCCCGCCACCCGGGCCGGTGGCCGTCCTGCCCGTTCCACGCGGTCACCGGCCTGTACTGCCCCGGCTGCGGCAGCCTGCGCGCGGTGAGCGATCTGGTGCACGGTGACCTGGCCGGTGCTCTCGGGTACAACGCCCTGACCGTGATCACCCTGCCGCTGCTCGTCGCGTTCTGGCTCCGGACCGCCCTTCTCGCACCCACCCCGGGCCGGCTTCCCGGTTCCGGCGCCCTCCCTGTGCTCATCCTCGTCATCGTCTGGGGAGTCGTCCGCAACCTGCCGCTCGCGCCGTTCAGCCTGCTCGCGCCGTAAACTCGGCGGATGGGCGACGAGGGCCGGGCCACGGGACCCCTCACGAGCCTGCGTGTGCTCGAGCTCGCGGGGATCGGGCCGGTTCCGCATGCCGCGATGATCCTGGCCGACCTGGGGGCCGACGTCGTTCGGGTCGAGCGGCCCGGGGCTCCGGACACCGGCGACCAGATGCTGCGCGGGCGGCGGTCCGTCGAGCTCGACCTCAAGTCCCGGCCGGGCCGGGACACCCTGCTGGAGCTGGCCGACCGCGCCGACGTGCTGCTGGAGGGGTTCCGCCCGGGTGTGACGGAACGACTCGGGCTCGGCCCCGACGTGTGCCTGGCCCGCAACCCGCGCCTGGTCTACGGCCGGATGACCGGCTGGGGCCGCACCGGCCCGCGCGCGCACCAGGCCGGGCACGACATCAACTACCTGGCCCTGGCCGGCGTGCTGCACGGCATCGGCCGGCCCGGTGAGCGCCCCGTGCCACCGATGAACCTGGTCGGGGACTTCGGCGGAGGGTCGATGTTCCTGGTCTCCGGTGTGCTGGCCGCACTCGTCGAACGCGGGGTCTCGGGTCGGGGCCAGGTGGTGGACGCCGCCATGGTCGACGGGGCCTCCCTGCTGATGCAGATGATGTGGTCGTGGCGGGCGCAGGGCGGCTGGAACGATTCCCCCGGCTCCAACCTGCTCGACGGCGGCGCGCCCTTCTACGACACCTACCGTTGTGCGGACGGCCGGCACGTCGCGGTCGGCGCCCTCGAACCCGCTTTCTACGCGCAGCTTCTCGACGGTCTCGGGATCGACCCGGACGAGCTGCCCGACCGGGCCGACCGGGGGAACTGGCCGATCCTGCGCGAACGGTTCAACGTCGCGTTCGCCCGGCACGACCTGGCCCACTGGCGGAGCGTGTTCGACGGTTCCGACGCCTGCGTGACGCCTGTGCTCAGCATGACCGAGGCCCTGGACGACCCGCACCTGCGCGCCCACGGCACCCACGTCGAGATCGACGGCGTTCGGCAGCCCGGCCCGGCGCCGCGCTTCTCCCGCACCACCCCACCCCGCACCCCGGATCCGCCAGGATCGTCCCGGGTCGGCACCACCGCCGTGCTCGAGGGCTGGCC
Source organism: Kineosporia sp. NBRC 101731 (assembly GCF_030269305.1). NCBI lineage: Bacteria > Bacillati > Actinomycetota > Actinomycetes > Kineosporiales > Kineosporiaceae > Kineosporia > Kineosporia sp. NBRC 101731. The sequence continues at coordinate 587,830 of NZ_BSTC01000003.1, read as the reverse complement.
GGTCCGGACCGCTGAACCATGACCCGAACCGCCGGACCGCGCGACTGGTCGCCGGCAGCGCTCAAGCCGGACGCCGGGAAGCCGAACTCCGTAGTGACAGCCGTGACCGTTCGGATACCCCGAGAAGGTGCCCGTGTACGAGCTCATCTACGTCAGTCGTGCCGTGGTGGACCTGACCGGCGGCGAGCTGGAAACGCTCATCGGCCCGAGCCGGGACCTCAACGCCCATGCCGACATCACCGGAATGCTGCTGTACGTCCACGACGAGCCGGCGCACGAGGGCTTCTTCGTACAGCTCCTGGAAGGCCCCCAGGAGTCGGTGGAGCGGACCTACGAGCGCATCCGCCACGATGCCCTGCACACCGACGTCACCCTGGTGCAGCGGGGTGCCACGGGCGCCCGGTCGTTCGGGGGCTGGCGCATGCGCCTGGCCACGACGACGACCGACGCCGTCCTCCCGCTGGTCGTGGGCGACGACGTGAAACGGATGACGTCCAAGGACACCTTCACCCTCCTGAAAGACACCTTCGTGTCCCGGGCCCTGCTGACGGCCGAGACCGTCCGGGCCGGCTGACCCGGTCCGGCACCCTGCCGCCGGACCAGGAACAGCTTGGGTGGACGTCGCGAGAGCTGCCCGCGAGCATGGCCTTGTCACATGCCCCAGCAGATCCACCTCCCCGCCCTGAGCAGCCATGAGCCGCCACGAGCTGAGATGAGCCGAGATGCCCCGCCTGATCCTGCTCAACGGCGCCCCGGGCAGCGGGAAGTCAACTTTGGCAGGTACTTTCGTGGACAAGCACCCGTTGTCCCTGGCCCTCGACATCGACACGGTGCGGGGAATGCTGGGGGGGTGGCTGGAACAGCCGACCGAGTCCGGCCTGGCCGCCCGGGAACTCGCCCTGGTCATGGCTGACGTGCACCTCCGCACCGGGCGCGACGTGATCGTGCCGCAGTTCCTGGGCCGCCTGGACTTCGTCCTCCAACTCGAAGAGCTGGCGGCCGGCGCCGGGGTGCCGTTCGTCGAGATCGCTCTCGTCTCCGACGTGGACGACGCGGTCACCCGTTTCGCCCGGCGCACCCACGCCCCTCAGACCCAGGAACACCGCGACGCCGCCGCTCTGCAGGAACGCTCGGGCGGTACGGACGAATTACGGACGATGTACGCGCGTCTGCTGGCCGTGATCGAAGCCCGGCCGGCCACCCGGACCGTGGTCACGGTGGACGGGGAGATCGCTTCGACCTACCGGTGTCTACTCAGCGCGATCAACGCCTAAATCACTGCTCGCACGGCCTTCTCGAAGCCCACCACGTGCTCCAGAGCCAGCTCCTCGGCCCGGTCCGCCTCGCCCGCCGCGATGGCCCGCAGCAGGGCCACGTGCTCGGCGACGATGTGCATGTCCATCGTCGAGAGCTGGTCGAGGAAGACGCAGTGGATGCGGGTGGCCAGGTTGTCGTAGCGGATCAGGGTGTCTTCGAGGTAGGGGTTGCCCGTGGCCCGGTAGATCGCGCGGTGGGCGCCCAGGTCCCAGCGCATCACCTCGCTGCGGTCGGTGTGGGTGATGTCGAGGGCCTGCGTGCCCGCCGCCAGGCCCTCGAGCTCGGCGCGGGCAGCGTCGGTGGCGCGCTGCGCGGCGCGGCGGGCCGCCAGCGGCTCGAGGGTGGCCCGGATCTCCGACACGTGGGCCAGGTCGGCGATGTCCACGCCGGTCGCGAACGTGCCCCGGCGCGGGTACGAGACCACCAGCCGGTCGCCCTCGAGCCGCTTCAGCGCCTCGCGCAAGGGCGTCCGGCCCATGCCCAGCGACCTGGCCAGCTCGACGTCGTCGATCGGCTCACCGGGCTGGATCTGGAGCATGATCAGCTGGTCGCGCACGGCCCGGTAGGCCTGCTCGGCCAGGGAGGCCGGAGCATCCGGGGCATCGTCCAGGCGCAAGGGTGTCGCGGTCACGGCTCGATGATATTGCGGGTCACCGGAACACGATCGTGCGATGGCCGTCGAGCACGATCCGGCGCTCGGCGTGCCAGCGCACGGCCCGCGACAGCGCCAGGGCCTCGGCGTCACGCCCGATGGTCTGCAGCGCCTTCGGGTCGTGGGAGTGGTCGATGCGCAGCACCTCCTGCTCGATGATCGGGCCCTCGTCCAGATCAGGGGTGACGTAGTGGGCGGTGGCGCCGACGTGCTTCACGCCCCGGTCCCAGGCCTGGTGGTACGGCTTGGCACCCTTGAAGCTGGGCAGGAACGAGTGGTGGATGTTGATGGCCCGCCCGTGCAGCCGGCGGCAGGTCTGGTCGGAGAGCACCTGCATGTACCGGGCCAGCACCACCAGCTCGGCGTCGTACTCCTCGACCAGCTCCAGCATCCGGGCCTCGGCCTGCGGCTTGGTGTCCGGAGTGATCGGCACGTGCACGAAGGGCAGCCCGGCGGCCTCGGCCATCGGGCGCAGGGTCTCGTGGTTGGACCCGACCGCCACGATGTCGGCGCCGAGACTGCCCGCCCGCCAGCGGAAGATCAGGTCGTTCAGACAGTGGCCCTGCTGCGAGACCATCACCAGCACCCGGGCCGGCTGGTCTGCGAAGAACTTGTACTGCATGCCGAAATCAGCTGCCACCGAGCTGAAACCGGCCGTCAGCTGGTCGGCGGTCACCCCCGACCCGCTCACGCCGTCACAGGTTGCGCTGACCTGCGCCCGCAGGTGCAGGCGGTCATGGGTGGCGTCGTCGAACTGCTGGTACTCGACGATGTCCAGGCCGTGCTCGAACAGGTAGGAGCTCACGGCCCGGACGATCCCGGCGCGGTTCGGGCAGGTCAGGGTCAGGGTGAACGAGTCAGTCATGACGATCCCTTCAGTTCACGTACTCGGAAGACGCGTCCACGATCCAGTCGGCCAGGTACCGGGCGAACGACGACCGCACGAAGATCCGGTAGTCCTCTCCCGTGTCGTCCAGCGCCAGCAGCACGACGCCCGTCATCCCGAGCGCGGTCTGGGCACTGCTGCCGCCGGGGAAGACCGACGGGTGCAGGTCCAGCGAGCACCCCAGGCTGAGCAGGTCCCGGGCGTGAACACCGCTCAGGCGCAGACTGAGGCGCTGCGCCGAGACGTCCACCGCCGCCCCGCCGCGCTCCTTCACCGCCTCCAGCAACGTGAACTCCAGCTCGTGCGGCTGCTGGTCACGGCTGGTGACGAGCCACTCGTCGGGTCCCAGCCACACCATCTGCCCGTCGGGCGTCGCGGCCCAGGTGTTGGGCTGCACCGGAGGGGTCTCGCCCAGCACCTCCGCCACGTCGCGCAGCCGCAGGCCGGCCATCGCCACAGGCGGCTCGATCGTGACCGAAAGACCTTCCGGCAGAGCGGCGAAGACATCGCCCGGCAGGACCTGGCTCCGGTCAAGGGTGTCAGCCATCGCGGCGGGCTCCTTCGGGGTCGACGAGCACGGACGAAGTGATCTGCGCGGCGACGAGCTGCCCGCCGACGGGCACGTGCACGATGTCGCCCACGCGCCCGCGCCCGCCCTTCAGGAGAGCGAGGGCGAAAGGACGCCCCAGCGCGGCACTGCGGTAACTGGAGGTCACGTGCCCGAGCATGGGCACGGGTGGGGCGGGCAGCACACCGTCGTCGCACAGCTCGACGATCTGCGAGCCCTCGGGCAGCTTCGTGGTGCTGTCGGTCGGCAGCAGCCCGACCAGCTGCTTGCGCAAGGGGTCAGAGTTCAGGGCCCGGGCGAACGACCGTTTGCCGATGAAGTCCGGTTTCTTCTTCGAGACCGCCCAGGCCATGCCCAGGTCGTGCGGCGTGAGGGTGCCGTCGGTGTCCTGACCGATGATCGGGTAACCCTTCTCGGCCCGCAGCACGTGCATCGTCTCGGTGCCGTAGGGCGTGATGCCGTGCGGGGCACCGGCCTCCAGCAGCCGCTCCCACATCGCCGGGGCGTACCAGGCGTTCACGTTCACCTCGTAGGCCAGCTCACCGGAGAAGCTGATCCGGGCCACCCGCACGGGCACCCCGTCCAGCACCGTGTCCCGCCAGGTCATGAACGGGAAAGACTCATTCGCCACGTCGAGATCGGCGAACACCGACCCGATCACTTCGCGCGAGCGCGGCCCCACGACCGGGAACACGGCCCACTGCTCGGTCACCGAAGCCAGGTGCACCCGCAGGTCGGGCCACTCGGTCTGGACCCATTCCTCCATCCAGTCCAGGATCTTCGCGGCCCCGCCGGTGGTGGTGATGACCATGAACCGGTCGTCGGCCAGCCGCAGCACGGTGCCGTCGTCGATGACCATGCCGTCGACACCGCACATCACGCCGTACCGTACGGAACCGACCTTGAGACTGCTCATCATGTTCGTGTAGAGCCGGTCCAGCAGCACCGCCGAGTCCGGGCCCTGCACGTCGATCTTGCCGAGCGTCGAGCCGTCGAGGATGCCGACGCCTTCCCGCACGGCGGCACATTCGCGCAGCACCGCGGCTTCCATGTCTTCCCCGGGCTGCGGGTAGTGCCGGGCCCGCTTCCACTGTCCGACGTCTTCGAACACCGCGCCGTGGGCCACGTGCCAGTCGTGCACGGCGGTGGTGCGCACCGGGTCGAACAGGTCACCGCGCTCACGCCCGGCCAGGGCAGCGAAGGCGACCGGGGTGTACGGCGGGCGGAACGTGGTGGTCCCGAGGTCCTGCACCCCGGTGCCCAGCAGCTCGGCGGCGATCCCGGCCGCGATGACGCCGGTGGTCTTGCCCTGGTCGTGCGCGGTGCCGATGGTGGTGTAGCGCTTGACGTGCTCGACCGAGCGCAGTCCGGCCCCGACGGCCCGGGCGATGTCGGCCACGGTGGCGTCCCGCTGGACGTCGACGAACTGCCGGTCGGTGGCGCCCGGCACCCGCCAGATCACCTCTCCAGGAGTGCGTTCGGGCTCTTCGCCGGCCGATGCCTCCGGCCCCAGGCAGCCGGCCAGATCGAGAACGCCGTCGGCGGCGCCGACCACCTCGGTCCCGGGAACACTCTGCGCGGGACGGAAGGCGCCGAGGACCGGGTCGTAGGCCAGGGGCCCCCGCACGTGACTGAACAGGTGGGCGGTGGGGTTCCAGCCGCCGGAGACCAGCAGCAGGTCGCAGTGGTGGCCGAACTCGTGGCCGTCGCCGTCCATCACCGAGACCGACGCGATCCGTCCGTGGTTCCCGGGCGTTTCGTCGGCGGGAAGGACGGCCCGGGTGGACAGGACGCGGGCCCCGGTGATGACGTGGAGGTCACCGGCGCAGGCGGGCGCCTGCGCACGGACCTCCAGCACGGTCACCGTCGCCCCGGCCGCGACCAGGTCGTGTGCGGCCGCGTAGGCGGCGTCGTCGCTGGTGAACACCACGATCTCGCGCCCGGCCAGAACTCCGTAGCGGTGCAGCAGGTCGCGGGCGGAGGCGGCGAGCATGATGCCGGGCCGGTCGTTGTCGGCGAAGACGATCGGGCGCTCGTGCGCGCCGGTGGCCACGACCACCCGCTTCGCCCGTACCCGGTGCACCCGCTGCCGCGAGCGCCCGGCCGGCGGGTCGGACAGGTGGTCGGTGCGCCGCTCCAGGGCCAGCACGAAACCGTCGTCGTAGTGCCCGAAAGCCGTGGTGCGCTGGAGGTGCACGACCTCGGGAAGACCGGCCAGCTCGGCGGTGACCTGTGCGACGAACTCCCGGGACGGACGTCCGTCGATCGTCTCGGTACCGGTCAGCGAACCGCCCGCCTCGGCCCGGTCGTCGAGCAGCGCGACCCGCTCGCCCCGGCGGGCCGCGGCCCGGGCGGCGACGAGCCCCGCGGGCCCGGCCCCGAGCACGAGGGTGTCGACGTGGTGGTATTTGCGGTCGTACCGCGCGGTGTCGGGAATCTCGGCCAGACGTCCTTGCCCGTTCAGGCCGCGCACGACCATCCCGTCGACCAGCTCGACGGCGGTGGCCAGCAGCATCGGCTCGGGGAAGGGCTCCTCGACCTGGATCAGGCCGGTGGCGTCTTCGGTCCAGGAGGCCCCGATGCCGCGCGGGCGGCCGAGTTTCACACTGGATCCCAGCGTGTGGACGCCGTTGGCCAGCAGGGCGGAGGCGATCGTGTCGCCCGGGTGGCCGGTGTAGGTGCGCCCGTCGAAGGTGAACGTCAGGGTCTGGTCGCGCTCGACGCGCCCGTACCCCTCGACCCGGAAATCATTGCTCATGACTGGACCTCCGGCTGTGGTTCACCGCTGCGGTAGGTGGCGAGGAAGGTGTAGGTACGGGTGTCGCGCACGGCGTTGAACCACTGGCGGCAGCCGCCGCTGTGGCTCCACCGCTCCGCGAAGGGCCCCTTGGGGTTGGCGCGGAAGAAGATGTACTGCGCCCATTCGGTGTCCGAGAGCTCCGACGGCGTTTCCGGGTAGGCGATGTGGGCCTGCCCGCCGTAGTGGAACTCGGTCTCCTCCCGGGGACCGCACCAGGGGCATTCGATGAGCTGCATGGCGGTTCTCCTCAGTGGGCCACGGCCGCGGCGCCGTGCTCGTCCACGAGCGCGCCGGTGACGAAACGGTCGAGGGCGAAGGGGGCGACGTACTCGTGCGGGCGACCGTTGGCCACGGTGTCGGCCAGGCACCATCCGATCCCCGGGGTCGCCTTGAAACCGCCCGTGCCCCAGCCGGAGTTCACGTACACGTTCTGGTAGGGGGTGTGCCCGACGATGGGCGACGCGTCGGGCGTGGTGTCGACGATGCCCGCCCAGGTGCGCAGCAGGTGGGCCCGGGCGAACACCGGGAACAACTCGACGGCGGCGGCCATCTGGCGCTCGATGATGTGGAAGGCGCCGCGCTGGCCGTACCCGTTGTAGGAGTCCACACCCGCGCCCATCACCAGTTCGCCCTTGTGCGCCTGCGAGACGTACACGTGCACCTGGTTCGACATGACGATCGTCGGGTGCACCGGCTCCAGCAGCTCCGAGACCAGGGCCTGCAGCGGGTGAGAGCTCAGCGGGGCGGCGACGCCGAGCATGTCGAGCAGCACCGAGGTGTGGCCGGCCGCGCACAGGGCCACCGTCCCGCAGGCGATGTCGCCCCGGGTGGTGCGCACCCCCGTCACCGTGTCGCCGTCGGTGGTGAACCCGGTGACCTCGCAGTCCTGGATCAGGTCGATCCCGGCCTCGTCGGCCTTGCGGGCGAACCCCCAGGCCACCCAGTCGTGCTTGGCGATGCCCGCCCGCGGCTGATAGGTGGCGCCCTGCACCGGGTAGCGGATGTCGTCGGAGATGTTGACGATCGGGCAGATCTTCGCGACCTCGTCCGGGGTGAGCCACTCGGCATCCACCCCGTTGAGTTTGTTGGCCTCCACCCGGCGCACCGAGTCGCGCACGTCCTGCTCGGTGTGTGCCAGGTTCAGCACGCCGCGCTGGGAGAACAGGATCGGGTAGCCCAGGTCGTCCTCCAGGCCCTCCCAGAGCTTCAGCGAGTGCTCGTAGATCGCCGTCGACTCGTCCCACAGATAGTTCGAGCGGATCAGCGTGGTGTTGCGGGCCATGTTGCCGCCGGCCAGCCAGCCCTTCTCGAGCACGGCCACGTTGGTGATGCCGTGGTTCTTGGCCAGGTAGTGGGCGGTGGCCAGGCCGTGCCCGCCGCCCCCGACGATGACGACGTCGTAGGACTTCTTCGGTTCCGGGTTCCGCCAGAGGAAGTCGCCGTGCTCGGGCAGGTGAGCACCGGGAGGGGTCGCGGAGGTCATGACCTCACCGTCCATCTGATCGACGATTGATATATCAGTGCTGCGCCACAGGGAGGATAAGCAGGTGCGAGCGGGGACGACAAGACCCCGCACCTCTGGACATTTGCTCCTCCCGATGCAGCTGCTCGTCGAGGCCGCCTTGATGGACCCGGTCGATTCGGCGAGGGTGGTGCCTGATCGACTCCCGGAGGCCCTTCCTTGACCAGCGACCGCACCTACTCCCACACCTCGCACTGGGGCTCGTTCACGGCCGTGGTCCGCGACGGCCGGATCGTGCAGGCACGTCCCCCGGCGGCCGATCCCGACCCCTCGCCACTGCTCGCCTCGATCCCCGACACGGTGCACTCCGACCTGCGCGTCACCGCCCCGGCCGTGCGCCGCTCCTGGCTGGAACAGGGCCCGGGAGCCCGCACCGATCGGCGCGGCGCGGAGGAGTTCGTCGAGGTCGACTGGGACACCGCGCTGGACCTGGTGGCCGCCGAGCTCGACCGGGTGCGCACCACGCACGGCAACCAGGCGATTTTCGGTGGTTCCTACGGCTGGTCCAGCGCCGGGCGCGTGCATCACGCGAAAAGTCAGCTCAAGCGCTTCCTCAACAGCATCGGCGGGTTCACCGACGGGCGCGGCACCTACTCCTTCGGCACCGCCACGGCGCTGCTCCCCCACGTCGTCGGCGACCCCGCGATGGTCAGCGGCGAGGTGACCACCTGGGGACGACTGGAAGGGGCCACGACGCTGTGGGTGGCCTTCGGCGGCGTTCCCCTGCGTACGGCCCAGAGCCAGTCGGGGGGCGTCAGCCGGCACGAGCAGCGCTATCGCATGCTCGGGATGTCACGCACCGGAGCCTGTTTCGTCAATGTCAGCCCACTGCGTGACGACCTCGACCCGGACCTGGACCCGCAGTGGCTGGCACTGCGGGCGAACACCGACACCGCGCTGATGCTCGGCCTGGCCCACACCCTGGAACGCGACGGCCTGGCCGACGAGCGTTTCCTGGCCCGGTACACCCACGGTTACGCCACCTTCCGGCGCTACCTGCTCGGCGAGAGCGACGGGCAGCCGAAGAACGCCGCGTGGGCCGCCGGGATCTGCGGCCTGCCCGAGCACCAGATCGTCGACCTGGCCCACCGGATGGCCACGAACCGCACCTTCATCACCACCACCTGGTCGTTGCAGCGCGCCGAGTACGGGGAGCAGCCGTACTGGATGACGATCACGCTGGCGGCGATGCTCGGGCAGATCGGGCTGGACGGCGGCGGGTTCTCGTTCGGGTACGGCAACTCGGCGACCACCGGCGCCGCGAAACTGCCCTTCGCCTCGCCGTCGCTGCCGACCGGCCGGCGACGGTGCGACTCCTGGATCCCGGTGGCCCGGATCAGCGACATGCTCGAGAATCCCGGCGGCAGCTACCAGTACGACGGGACGACGCGCACCTACCCGGACATCCGGATGGTCTACTGGGCCGGGGGCAACCCGTTCCACCACCATCAAGACCTGAACCGGCTCTCCGCGGCCTGGCGCCGCCCGGAGACCGTCGTCGTGCACGAGCCCTGGTGGACCGCGACCGCCCGCCGCGCCGACATCGTCCTCCCGGCCACCAGCACGCTGGAACGCAACGACATCGGCGCCAGTTCGCGCGACCGGGTGCTGGTGGCGATGAAACGGGCGCTCGAGCCCCAGGCCGGGGCCCGCGACGACTACGCCATCTTCACCGGGCTGGCCGATCGGCTGGGTGTGCTCGAGGAGTTCACCCAGGGCCGCGACGAGATGGGCTGGGTCCGGTTCCTCTACGACAGCACCCGCGAGCGCGCGGCCGACCACGACATCCGGCTCCCGGACTTCGCGACCTTCTGGGAGCAGGGCGAGGCCGTCATCGAGCACGAGGCCGAGCACACGCTGCTGGCCGATTTCCGCGCCGACCCTCTCGCGCACCCGCTGCGCACGCCCAGCGGGCTGATCGAGATCACCAGTGATGTGGTGGCCGGTTTCGGCTACGACGACTGTCCCGGTCATCCGGTCTGGCTGGAACCGCGCGAATGGGCCGGCAGCGAGCTGGCCGCCACCTATCCCCTGCACCTGATCAGCAACCAGCCGAAACACCGCCTGCACAGCCAGCTCGATGCGGGCCCGGTCAGCCGGGCCGCGAAGGTCGCCGGGCGTGAGCCGGTCCGGCTCAACCCCGGCGACGCCGCGCAGCGCGGTATCGGCGACGGTGATCTGGTCGAGGTGTTCAACGACCGCGGGCGGGTGCTGGCCGGTGCGGTGCTGGCGGACGAGGTGCGCACCGGGGTGGTCCAGCTGGCCACGGGTGCCTGGTACGACCCGATCGACCCGTCCGCCACGGAGGGGTCACCCGACCGCCACGGCAACCCGAACGTCCTCACGCGGGACTTCGGCACCTCCCGGCTGGGCCAGGGGCCCAGTGCCCACTCGACCCTGGTCGAGATCCGGGTGGCCGGCAGCGACCCGGGGGCCGTCCGCGTCCATACGCCTCCCCCTCACCAGAGGTAGGCGGGACAGCATGCCGGTATGCGCGCACTGATCGTGATCAGTGCGCTCTGGCTACCCACCCTCTCGTTCCATCCCACGGCCGACGAGGCCGACATCACCGGGCTGAGCCTGCCCACCGGCGAACCGGTCGAGGACTTCCGCCTTTTCGACGAACGCTACGACCGCCGTCCACTGGGGCGACAAGATCACGAACCAGAACGTCAACGCCTACTACCGGGCCCTGTTCCACCTGCGCCGGACCACCCCGTCCCTACGCCTGATGAGTTGGGACGCCATCAGCCAGCAGCAGCAGGTCACGGTCGCCGGCCAGGTGGTCACCTCGAGGATCAGCTCCCGGGCGGATGCTCCCACCGACTACGACACGGTCGTCGTGGTCAACCCCACCACGGGTGCCCAGGACGTCACCCTTCCGGACGGCGGGACCTGGACCAAGACGTTCGACGGCCGGGGCATCACCACCGACGACCGCACCGCTTCCCCGGCCGCGGTCACGGTGTTCCGGGTGGTCCGGCGGAGCTAGGTCCGGCGCCGACGCCGGGCATGTACCGCCGCACCCGTCCCTTGCCCTCACGTTTGGCCGTGTACATCGCCACGTCCGCCGCGTGCAGCAGGGCCGGGCCGGTGTCGCCGTCACCCTCCATCGCGACGCCGATGCTCGCCCCGACGCGGACCGTGCACGAGCCCAGATCGAACTCGCGCGTCAGCTCGGCCAGGATCGCGTGACCGATCTGCAGGGCGATCTCCTCGTCACCCAGGCCGGGACACAGCACCGCGAACTCGTCGCCACCCAGCCGGGCCACCACGTCCGTACTGCGCACCGACGCCGCTATCCGGTCGGCGACCTGGATCAGCAGGTCGTCGCCGGCACCGTGGCCCTGGGTGTCGTTGACGGCCTTGAACCCGTCCAGGTCCAGGTAGAGCACGGCGACCGCGCTCTTGCGCCGGTCGGCCAGGGTCTGTTCCAGCTGGCGATGCAGGTGCAGCCGGTTCGGCAGCCCGGTGAGCGGGTCGTGGGTGGCGTCGTGGTGCAGCCTCTCGGTGAGTTCCTTACGGGCGGTGATGTCCTCGACCAGGCAGATCAGGTACGGGCCCCGGCCGTCGCCGGGCGGGCGCACCGCCGACGTGGACACCCGGCCCCACTGTTCCTGGCCGTCGGGGCGCACGATGCGACGTTCGGTGGTGATCGTCTCGATCACGCCGTGCAGGAGTTCGGCGACGTTGCGGCGGGAGTCCTCGGCCTCCCCGTCGTCCATCAGGAGGGCATCGATCCGCAGGGCCAGCAGCTCGTCCTCGGTGCGCCCGGTGAGTTCGCAGAAGGCCGAGTTGACGTGGAAGATCGCCCCCGGGTCGTCGCTGTCCAGGGCGACCATCGCCATGCCCACCGGCGCACCGTCGAAGGCGAGCCGGAAGCGGTCCTGGCTCTCGCTCAGTTCCTCCTGCACCTGCAGCACCCTCGACAGGTCGGTCACCACCCCGATCCGGGCCTGCTGGGCTCCGTCGGGAGCCTCCTGGGCACTGACGGTGAGCTGACCCGGGAAGCGGGTGCCGTCCTGACGGATGAAGGTCCACTGCCGCCCGTGCAGTCCGCGGGAGGCGACACTCTTGTCGACCTCCTGCCCCAGCGAGGTCCCGTCCGCCGTCAGGTCGGCCAGCTCGTCCGGGTCGTGCAGGTCGTGAACGCGAAAGCGCCCCACGACCTCCTGCGCGGTGTACCCGAACAGGTTCTCCGCACCCCGGTTGAAGAACTGGATGACGTTCGTGGCCGGATCCGCGCCGATGATGGCGACCCCGGTCACCGCGTCCAGCACGGCCGCCAGCTCGTCGTGGGCGCGAGCCACCTCGGCCGCGGCCGCCTTGGCCTCGGTGATGTCCTGAAGCGTGGCGAACACCTGCCGGATCCGGCCGTTCGCCCCTCGCTCGGCGGCGGCGTAGGAGAGCACGTCGCGGACTTCGCCGTCCGGGCGGACGATCCGGTACTCGGTGGTGCGCCGCCGGCCGTCCTGGCTGATCGTCACCATCTCCTGCTGCAGCCGGCCGCGGTCTTGCGGGTGAACAGCGGCGAGCATCGCCGGCAGGCCCGGCGTGGTGTCGGCCGGTGAGGTCCCGAGCAGGGCGAACAGGCCGTCGCTCCAGACCACCTCGCGCGCGCCCGGCTCCCAGCGGGTCGAGCCCAGCCGGGCCATCCGCTCGGCGCTGTTGAGATCGCGCGTGCGGTCGTGGATGACGGCGAAGGCCCGGTCGCGCGCCTGCGCCACCACGGCCACCACCAGGGTGATGAGCGTCAGGTTCAGGATGGAGTCCTGTAACGCGATCACGATCTCCCCCGAACGGTCCAGGGCGGCCACCCGCCCGAAGCCGTGCAGGGTGCCGACCGTCATGATCACGGCGGCGAGGGCCTGCCCGACCGCGGTCCGCAACGGCCCCAGGCGCAGGCACGACCAGATCAGGGGCAGAGCGATGATGGACGAGCTGATCACCCGCTGGTGGGTCAGGAACACCGCTCCGCAGACCGCGCCGAGCACCAGCAGTTGCAGTGCCCATTCCAGGTTCGTCCGGTGGTCGCGCAGTCCGGCCAGGATCTGCGCCGGATGACGGACCTGCTGGGCGAGCAGGGCGCTGGCCGTGACGCACAGCCCGAGCAGATGGCTGCGGGCGAACTGCCACCAGAGCCGGTCCACCTCGCCCCCACCGACACCGATGACGGCCGCGAACGCCACCGACGCCACCGTGGTCCCGGCCAGGGCGCAGAGCACGACGAGCATCATCTGACCGCGGTGGCCGGCCGTGCGCCGTTCGGGCAGGAAGCGGCCGATGAACGCCGCGGTCAGGCCGGTCTCGCACACGCCGCCCACCGCGCCGGCCACCGCGTTCAGCGAGAACCCGGTCATGGCCGCGGCCACGGTCAGCCCGATCGCGAGGCCCGCGACGATCGGTCCCCACAGCCAGCGACGGCTCAGCAGCAGGGCGACGGCGCCCACCCCCGCCAGAGGCCACCAGACCGGCCCCTCCTCGGAGGAGTGCATTAAGAACTCCACGCCGGCCAGGCGCAGCAGCACCGCGAGCCCGGCCGCGACCAGCACGGCCACGACCTGGCTCGTCCGCCGGGAGGGAAGGGGCGGGCCCCGGACCTCCCCGACCTGATCCGCCACACGTCCTCCGCTGCCCCAGCCGTCCTCCGGTTCTCAGTGACTCGGAGCCTGGACGGGCGGGCCTGAGCCAGGACGCGTCACCCACCCGCCCGGGTCAATGCCGAGCACGCTGGGTGGCCGGGTGGTCAGGCGGGGCGGCGGTTTCCCGGGCCTCAGCAGCGGCTGCCGGAACACCTCGGTCTCCGGGTCGGAAAAGCGTGGTTGAAGCCGAGGATCGAGATGTGCGCCCCGACCTGCGCCAGGGGCTCACCGTGATCGCCGAGTCGGTCAACCCCCTCGCCATCACCCGGCAGGCCTGGCGCGACATCGCCGGCCGGGCCCGGGTACCCGCCCTCGAGGCCGAGATCATCTGCAGCGACGCCACCCAGCACCGGCACCGCGCCGAACACCGCCACGTCGACATCCCCGACCTCGTCCCGCCCGACTGGGACGCCATCACCGGCCGCGACTACGAACCCTGGGACCGGGCGCACCTCGTGATCGACACCGCGTCCCGCGACGTGGCCACCTGCGTCGCCGAGCTACGCCAGGCCGTGGAAGCGGAGACCGGCCCGGTCACCGACCGCCCGCACTGACCAGCCGGTCGATCGCCCCGGCCGGCCCGGTGCAGGTGAACCACTCCACGCCGTAGGCCGAGTGCAGGTCTTCCTGGCGCAGGTGCTCGGCGTCGATCTGGCTGGAGTGTTCCTGCATCGCAGCCACCTTCGCGGCGAAGTCGAAAGCCCCGGCCCGATAGCAGGCACCGATCCGGGTGGCCGGCAGGCCCACCGGCACGCTCGGCAAGCCGGCCCGGCGGACGGCGTCGTTGGCCCCGAGCACCAGGTGCCGGATCTCCTGCCGGGCCAGGCTCTCGGCGTCGACCGTCGCCTCGTAGTAGCTGAGATCCGGCTGATGACGCGCCACTTCGGCAACGGTGCGGTGCACGAAGACATGGTCGGGATGCGGGTAGATGCCACCCTCGTCATAGCCCACGATCGCGTCGGCACCGACCCGCTCGACGATCTCCCCGATCTGCCCGGCGACCGCGTCCACCGATTGGCGGGCCAGGGCGTGCCCCGAGCACGGATCGCCGATTCCGGAGTCACCCCACCCCAGGGTCACCAGTTCGTGAACCCCGAGCACGGACGCGGCCCGCTCGAGTTCACGGGCCCGCACCGACCCGACGTGCCGCCCCTGGCCGGCCAGGTCCTGGCCGGCCAGGCCGTCGGTGGCCACGACCAGCGTGACGCGGGCACCTCCACGGGCCAGGGCGTGCATGACGGCACCGGTGAAGATGGCCTCGTCGTCGGGATGGGCGTGCACGAAGACGACCGAGTGGTCGACATACGGACGGCGCTGGACAGGGGGTGTGAGCACAGCAGACACAGGTGACGCTCCGGTGATGAGAAGGGTTGTCGGGGCGCAGATCAGCCCGGACAACACCCCACCGGACAGCGGGAGGACACCACGGTCATGGCGACGTACAGCATGAAGGTCCCCCGTTCGCAGGTCTGGGCCGTGGCCCGGGTGTTCATGATCGGCCCGGTCGGACCGGACCTAATCTCTACAAGAATAGTCTACTTTACGGCCAGGAGCGCCATCCACTGCCCGACGAGCCACTCCTGGAAGTCGGTCGGGGCCCATCCGGCCTGCCGCACCAGGACGTCGTAGTTGCGCGGATGCCCTGCGGCCCAGAGCAGGTCGGCCGTGCGGTCGGGATCGGCCGGGGCCGCGCAGATCCCCGCCCGCACCAGCCGGTCCAGTCCGCGGCGGGAGTCCGCACGCATCTTCTCGGCCTCTTGTCCGTACGCCACCGCCAGATAGGCATCGGTGTTGGCACCCTCCTCGAACGCCGCCCACAGCTTCGCCGAGCGGTCGTTCGCCGCCGTGATCAACGCGGCCTGGGCGACGAGGACCTGATTCAGCACCGGCTCGGCAACCGCGAAGAGATCGACCACCTCCGGCCGGTCGACCAGACGGGCCCCCTCCTCGTCGTCGATCACCTGCACGAGCGCCTTCAGGAAGATCTCCGGCTTGCCACCGATCGCATAGAGCGTGTTCACCGAGACCCCCGCGGCGACGGCGAGCTGACGCACCGAAGTGGCCGCGTACCCGTCCTGTGCGAATTTCCCGGCCGCGACCTCCAAGATCCGGCGCCGGGTGTCTTCGGCCTGCTGCCCACGCAGGTCCGAACGATAGGTGCGGGACATGCTCACTTCCTGGCTGACGGGAGAGCCAGAATAGTTGAGAAATTGACTGAAACAGTGTTGCAGTGAATTCTTGACCGGAGGGCCTTCCCCGGGCCCATGGAACCAGCAGGAAGCAGACCCATGAGCAAAGTCATCGTCGCGGCCACCCCGCTGGCCGGGCACACATCACCGATGCTCCAGATCGCGGCGGCCCTGGTGACCGCCGGCCACGAGGTGACCTTCCTCGGCGGCGAGCGCTACACCGGCAGCGTCAAGGAGGCCGGCGCACAGATGGTCGCCCTGACCGGGAAGGCCGACTACGACGACCGCCGGTTCGACGAGTTCTTCCCGAACCGCGCGTCCACACCGCCCGGTCCCCCGCAGCTGAACCTGGACCTCCGGCAGGTGTTCGGCGACCCGCTGGTGCAGCAGCACCTCCAGCTCCAGGCGCTCCTGGCCCAGGACCCTGAGCAGACACTGATCACCGATCTCATGTTCCTGGGCGCCTGGCCGTCCGCACTCGGCGTCGGCCTGCGCCCGCGCCGCTGGATCTCCCTGGCCATGACCCCGCTGTACGTGGCCAGCGTCGACACCTCGATGCTGGGACCGGTGCCGGTGGAGCCCGGTGGCGACCAGGCAGCTGCGAACCTAGCTGCGACAGCCGCTTTCGATGCCATGCTGGAGCCCGGCTTCTCGCACGTGCGCGACCTCATCGCCGGGCTGGGCGGCGACCTGAGCCGGGTGACCGGTTACATCGCCACGGCCTACTCCCTGCCCGACATCGTCGCGCAGCCCACGGTGCCCGAACTTGAGTTCCCGCGCAGCGATCTTCCGGAGCACATCACCTACGTCGGCCCGCTCCCGATGACCACGGTGGACGCCTGGACGCCCCCGAGCTGGTGGAGCGAACTGGGTTCGCGTCCGGTGGTGGCGGTCACCCAGGGAACATTGTCGAACCACGACCTGAGCTCATTGGTCGAGCCGACGCTCACGGCCCTGGCCGACGAGGATGTCCTGGTCGTGGTGGCCCTGGGGGGACGGGCGGTGGACGAGATCGCCGAGAAGTCGCCGGCCAACGCCCGGGTCGAGAGTTTCGTGCCGTTCGACCGCCTGCTGCCCCACGCCGACGTACTGGTCACCAACGGTGGCTACGGCGGGGTCCAGGTCTCCCTGGCGGCCGGGTGCCCCGTGGTCGTGGCCGGCACCACCGAGGACAAACCGGCCACTGCGGCCCGGGTAACGTACAGCGGTACCGGGGTGGATCTCGGCACGGATACGCCTGCGCCCGAGCAGATCCGGGACGCCGTGCGAGCCATTCTGGCCGATCCGGGCTACCAGGAGCGGGTGGACGCCATGCGGGAGGCGTACTCCCGCTACGACAGCCTGGCGCTGATCGTGGCCATGGTCGAGAGGGCCTGACCGGGCCCCTACCGGATCACCGATGCGCGGCCCGGGTCGTCCCGCGCATCGGTGGAGGGCCGTCACGGGAGTCAGGCACTGGGGTTCCCCCCGTAGTCGCTCAGGGGCCGGTCAGGGCGTGGCGCAAGAGCTCGGCCTGCAGATCACGCACCGCCCCCGGCGCGCTCGGCGCCCGGCGCGCGTACAGCAGGAGGGTCACGTCCGAGCCGGTTCCGGCCAACGGCCGGTGGGTGATCGCGCCGTGGCGTTCCAGGGGGTCGCCGATCACGCTGTAGTCCGGCAGGAGCGTGACGCCGAGCCCCTCGGCCACCATCAGCTTGCCCATCTCGGCGCCGTCCGTGGAATAGGACACCGCCGGGATCTCCCCGTCGAAGAGACGCTGGACGAAGCGGTGCATGAGGTAGCCGGCCCGCATCACGATCAAGGGCTCGCGCAGCAGGTCATCCCGGCCGATCACGCCCAGCGCCGCCAGCGGGCTGTCGGGGTGCAGGCAGGCCACCACCCGACCGCGCAGCAGCCGCGTCGTCGCCAGGTCGTGCGGCGGGTCGTCACCGTCCAGCACGTTGACCAGGCCGAGATCCAGACCGCCCTCCCGCAGCGAACGTTCGATCTGGTCCTGCTGGGCCGCGATCACCTCGACCTGGGTCTCCGGGTGCCCGGCCCGGAAGGCCCGGACGGCCGGTGTCAGCAGGGTCACCGTGGCGGCGTTGACCGTGCCCACCCGCACCATCCGGTGGGTGCGGTGCTGCTGGTCGGCGGCCCGCCGGAGCCGGTCGACCGACTCCAGCACACCCATGATGTGGGGCAGCAGCTCGCGGCCGTCGTCACTGACCACGGCCCCCGAGCGTCGGCGGTCCAGCAGCGTGACCCGCAGTTCCCGCTCCAGATTGCGGATGGTCTCCGACAGCGCGGGCTGGGAGACGTGCAGTTCCTCCGCCGCGCGCCGCAGGGAACCCAGACGGGTCACCGTGGCCAGGTACTCCAGCTGTTCGATCCGCATGCCGGCTCCAGTGATCGGGTTGCCCTTCCACCCCCTCGCCAACTCCTATTGGACGAATCGCGCGGGAGAGACGGATAGTAGACGCATTCTCTACACATCCAGTTGAGATTATGACGCCGGAACGCCACAGGTCAGTCCGACCGAGTGGCCGCTTTTGGTGGTGAGAGCGAGGAGGGGCGATGACACCGGACGCCTCGGCGACGCCGTCGTCACCGGTAGGGAAACCGAACCAGCCGATCCGCGACGACGAGGAGGCGGTGAGCGCCGTGACCGGCCTGCTCCCGCAGCTCGCAGCCGGAGCCGCCCGGCGCGACGCCGAGCGCCTTCTGCCGCACGAGGAGATCCGGCAGATCAGCAAGGCCGGGCTGTTCGCCCTCACCGTGCCCGCGGCCTTCGGCGGGCCGGACGTCCGTGTGGTGACGCTGACCGAGGTCTTCCGGCTGCTCTCGGTGGCCGACCCGAACCTCGGGCAGATCCCGAACAGCCACTACGTGTTCCTCGAAGCGCTGCGGCTGGGCGGCACCCTGCACCAGCAGCAGCGGTTCTACGGCGAGGTGCTCGCCGGGGCGCGGTACGCCAACGCCCAGACCGAACGCGGCGGGCGCACCATCACCGACGACGTCACCGCACTGGCCCCCGACGGCGACGGCCGGTACCGGCTGAACGGCGAGAAGTTCTACGCCACGGGCTCCTTGTTCGCCGACCGGCTGCTGGTGCGGGCGGTGCTGCCGCAGCGGCGACCGGACGGGAGTGCCGACAAGGCGGTCGCTTTCGTTCCGGCGGATGCGCCCGGAGTTCAGATTGACGACGACTGGGACGCTTTGGGCCAGAAGACGACGGGTAGCGGGACGGTCCGGTTGGACAACGTTCTCGTTCCCGTCGCGGACGTCATTCCCTACACACCGATCTTCGACCGGCCCACCACCTACGGCTCGTTCGCCCAGGTGCTGCACGCCGCCATCGACGCCGGGATCGCCCGGGCCGCGCTGAACGCGGCCAAGGAGCAGGTCACCCGGGCCCGGCCGTGGTTCGAGGCCGGCGGTGACCGCGCGGTCGACGACCCGCTCCTGGTGCAGACCGCGGGCGAGGCGGAGATCACCGTGCGCGGGGCCGAGGCCCTGCTGCAACACGCCGCCTCCCTCGTCGACCTCGCCCGGACCGCGCCCGACGCCACGAACACCGCCGAGGCCTCCATCGCCACCGCCGTCGCGAAGGTGGCCTCCGCACGGGCGGCGCTCGACGCGTCCTCCCTGCTGTTCGACCTGGCCGGCACCCGATCCGTGATGAATTCGCTGAATCTGTCGCGGTTCTGGCGTGACGGTCGCACCCACACCCTGCACGACCCGGTCCGCTGGAAAGTCCAGCACATCGGCCGCTGGCTCCTGGACGACGTCGCCCCGCCCCGCCACGGCCAGATCTGAGAAAGGCCTCCCTCGATGTCTCTCACCTTCCACTGGTTCCTGCCCACCTACGGCGATTCCCGGTTCATCGTCGGGGGCGGCCACGGCCTGCCCGCCGGCACCGCCTCGGGTGACCGCCGGGCGAGCCTCGGTTACCTGGGATCGATCGCCCGCGCCGCCGAGGAATTCGGTTTCACCGGCGCCCTGACCCCGGCCGGGGCCTGGTGCGAGGACGCCTGGCTGACCACGGCGATGCTGACGCGCGAGTCCGAGCGGCTGAAGTTCCTCATCGCCTTCCGGCCCGGCCTGATCAGCCCCACCCTGGCCGCCCAGATGTCCGCCACGTTCGACGCCCATGCCCCGGGCCGGCTGCTGCTCAACGTGGTCACCGGTGGCGAGGCCCACGAGCAACGCTCCTACGGCGATTTTCTCTCCAAGGAAGAGCGTTACGCCCGCTCCGACGAGTTCCTCACCGTGATCCGCGGGCTCTGGCGAGGTGAGACCGTCAGCCTCGACGGCCGGCACATCCAGATCGATCAGGCCACCATCCCGTCCGTCCCCTCGGTGACCCCGCCGCTGTACTTCGGCGGATCGTCCGCCGCCGCCGGGCCGGTCGCCGCCGAGCACGCCGACGTCTACCTCACCTGGGGCGAGCCGCCGGCGCAGGTGGCCGAGAAGATCGCCTGGATCCGTCGGCTGGCCGCTGCCCGAGGTCGTGAGATCCGGTTCGGGATAAGGCTTCACGTGATCACCCGCGACACTGCCGACGAGGCCTGGGCCCGCGCCCAGGGCCTGCTCGACGCCCTCGGGCAGGACATCGTCGCGGCCGCCCAGGCCGGCCTGGCCCGCAGCGAGTCGACCGGTCAGGCCCGGATGCGCGAACTGCACGAGGCCGTCCGGGCCTCCGGCGACTGGCGCGACCCGCGCACCCTGGAGGTCTACCCGAACCTCTGGGCCGGCGTCGGCCTGGTTCGCGGTGGCGCCGGAACCGCTCTGGTCGGGAGCCATTCCGAGGTGGCCGACCGGATCGCCGAGTACGCCGCCCTCGGCATCGACGAGTTCGTGCTGTCCGGGTACCCACACCTGGAAGAGCTGTACTGGTTCGGCGAGGGTGTGCTGCCGCAGCTGCGCGGGCGTGGGCTGTTCACCGGCCCCGCCGCCCAGGGCACCGGCCACACACCGTTCCTGCCGGCCCCCTCGGGCCACCGGTGACCGCTCGAAGATTCTGGTCCGATTAGGGCGGTTTGCCAGTATTGCTACCCCTCCGATGGTTGCATGGACCCATGTCGCAGAACTGGGCCCAGCAGGCCGCAACCCGCGCACTGAAGCCCGCCCTCACCGTCCTCGACCGGCGCATCGAGCGTCTCGCGCGCAAGCGGGCGCGTCAGGTCGTGGACGAGAGCCGGTCGGTCCGCGACCTGTTGGGTGAGGCGAACAAGCTGCGCACGGAGCTGGTGTCCGTGCAGACCGAGCTGGCGCGGATGCGCGGCGAGGTGACCTCGTCGGGCTTCGCCATCGACCTGCTCCTGGGGTCGCACGGCCGCCGCAGTTCGCGCCTGATGAGCAAGGACGATCTGCAGAAGCTGGCCGCCCAGGTGACCCGGACCGCGCAGGCCCCGGACGCCTACAACCGGGTGGTGCAGGCCTACCGGACCCTGTTCGAGCTGGAGCTGCGGGGTGTGGGGCGTCTGGCGGGCAGCCCGGGCAACATTGTCGGCAAGCTCGCCACGACCCCGCTGCTGAACCCGCCGAACGGCGAAATTCTGGAGATCGGGACGCTGTTCGGCCTGTTCTCGGGGGGAATGGTGCGGCAGATCAGCCGCATCGGGCTGAAGTACGAGCTGACCATCATCGATCCGCTGGCTTCGGTGCAGTTGCAGGTCACGCAGTTGCGGCCGGACACCTCGGGTTCTCCCGTCACCGAGACCGTCGTGCGCGAGAACCTGGCGCTGGCCGGGGTCGATCCGGAACGGCTGCGGCTGATCCGGGGATTCTCCGAAGACCCCGCGATCCAGGCCCAGGCCGGTGACCGGGAGTACGGGGTCATCGTGATCGACGGTGACCACTCGGCCGAGGGTGTGGCCAACGACCTGGTGTTCGCCGAGAAGATCGCGGCGCCGGGCGGCATCGTGGTGCTCGACGACTACGGCACCCAGGGCTGGCCGGGGGTGGAAGAAGCCACCACGCGTCATCTGGCCGGCGACACCCGGTTCGAGTTCCTCGGCCGGGTGTCGACCAGCGCGTTCCTGCGGGCCCGTCCGCTCGGCACCGAGGCGGTGTAGTCGTCCGGCCGGTAGGTATCGTGGTTTCCGGCGGTCGGACTCGGGCGCCCAGGGAGGAGCCCGATGGACGACGGTACCGGTATCCGGACGAACTCCGGTCGGCGTAGTCCCCCGTCCGGGCCGTCACCGCGCACCCGGCCCCGGGGCGACCAGGCCCGGGCCCGGCTGCTGGCGGCGGCTCTGCAGTCGTTCGTGGCCAACGGGTTCCACGGCACCGGCACGCGGGACATCGCCGAGGCGGCGGGGATGAGTCCGGCCGCGGTGTACGTGCACTACTCCTCGAAGGAGGAGCTGCTCTTCGCCCTGTCCCTGGCCGGCCACCAGGAGGCCCTGGACCTGGTGACCGGCGCGGACGAGCCGCACCGGGAACCGGCGCAGCGGTTGTGGTCGGTCGTGAACGCGTTCTGCGAGTGGCACGCGGCCAACCACGTGAACGCGCGCCTGGTGCAGTACGAACTGGGCTCACTGACGCCCGAGCACGCCGAGGTAATCGCCGGGGTGCGGCGGCAGATCTCCGGCACGGTCCGGGCGATCCTCGCCGAGGGGGTGCAGGCCGGGGTCTTCCAGATCCGCGACCTGAATCTGATGGTCGTGGCGCTGATGTCACTCAGCATCGACATCGCCCGCTGGTACCGCTCCGACGGCGAGTGGACGCCCGCCACGATCGGACGCCACCACGCCGACATCGCCCTCAGCATGGTCGGCCTGATTGACTCAGCCCCGGAAAATTCCTAGGGCACCAGCAGACTCACGATCTCCGCGATACAGGCGGGCTTGACCGCGTCCTTGATCTCGATCGTGACCCGGGTGACCACCTGCACGCCGTTGGCGCCCGGCTCGACCGAGAGCAACTCGATCCCGGCGCGCACGGACGAGCCGACCGGCACCACCGACGGGAAGCGAACCCGGTTGGAACCGTAGTTGATCGCCATGCTCACCGCCTCGACGCGGTAGACCTCCCAGCTCAGCATCGGCAGCAGCGACAGGGTCAGGTAGCCGTGCGCGATCGGCCCCTTGAAGGGGCCCTGCGCAGCCCGCTGCGGGTCGGTGTGAATCCACTGACTGTCGCCGGTGACGTCCGCGAAACCGTCGATCTGGTGCTGGGTGACGGTGTGCCACGGCGAGTGGCCGAGGTGCTCACCGACCGCGGCGGTGAGTTCGTCGATGCCCTGGAAGACGCGCATCAGTCGGTGGGCCCGCCGGCCACGTAGATGACCTGACCGGAGACGAAACCGGCGCCCTCGCTGGCCAGGAACGACACGGTGTGCGCGATGTCCTCGGGTTTTCCCGTGCGGCGCACCGGGATCTGCTCCGCGGTGGCGGCCTTGAAATCCTCGAACGGCACACCGATACGGGCCGCGGTGGCCGCGGTCATCTCGGTCTCGATGAAGCCCGGCGCCACGGCGTTGGCGGTGATCCCGAACTTGCCCAGTTCCAGGGCCAGGGTCTTGGTGAATCCCTGCAGCCCGGCCTTGGCCGCCGCGTAGTTGGCCTGCCCCCGGTTACCCAGCGCGGACGTGCTGGACAGGCTGACAATCCGGCCCCAGCCCGCGGCGACCATGTGCTGCTGGACCGCCCGCGTCATCAGGAACGAACCGCGCAGGTGCACGTTCATCACCTGATCCCAGTCGTCCACGCTCATCTTGAACAGCAGGTTGTCGCGCAGGATCCCGGCGTTGTTGACCAGCACGGCCGGGGCCCCGAGCGTGCCGGTGACCTCTTCCAGCGCCCGGGCCACGTCGGTCTCGGAGGAGACGTCGGCGCCGACCGCAAGGGCCGTTCCCCCCGCGGCCTCGATCTCGTCCACGACGGTCTTGCAGGCATCGGCCGACAGGTCGAGCACGGCGACGGCCAGACCGTCGGCGGACAGCCGACGGGCCACGGCTGCGCCGATACCGCGGGCGGCGCCGGTGACGACAGCGGTGCGAATGGTCACGATCAGATACCTCCGGTGAGAGTGAGCCCGCCGTCCACGACGACGGTCTGGCCGGTGATCCAGGCGGCTTCGCCGGACAGCAAAAAGGCCACGACACTGCCGATGTCGGCCGGCTCCCCCAGCCGCTTCAGCGGGTAGGCGGCGGCCACCTCGTCCTCTCGCCCTTCGAAAAGAGCTGAGGCGAAACGGGTCTTGACCACGGCGGGAGCCACGGCGTTGACCCGGATGCCGGGCCCCAGTTCGACCGCGAGCTCCTGCGTCAGGTGCACGAGCATGGCCTTGCTGGCGCCGTAGAAACCGATGCCGGGCGCCGGTTTGACACCCGCCACCGAGACGATGTTCACCACCGAGCCGCCGTTGTCCTTCATCCACCGCGCGTGCACCTGCTGGATCCAGGAGAGCGCCGCGATGCAGTTCACCTCGACGATCTTGCGGGCCGCGTCGAGGTCGATCCCGACCAGGGGGCCGTGGACGGGGTTGATGCCGGTGTTGTTCACCAGCAGGTGGGCTCCCCCGAACTCGGCGATCGCCCGCTCGACGACCTCGGCCTGGTGGTCGGTGTCGGCGGCGTGGCCGGCGACACCGATCGCGTGCCCGGATCCCCCGAGCTGCTCGACCGCGTCCTTCAGGGCATCTCCCCGGCGGGCGGTGATGACGACCCGGGCACCGTCGGCGACGAGCTGCCCGGCGATGGCCAGCCCGATACCACGGCTGGCGCCGGTGACGATCGCGGTGCGGCCGGTGAACCGCTTCTGTTCGACCGTCTCCGCCATCAGGACAGCCGCTCGATGACCATCGCCATACCCATGCCGCCGCCTACGCACATCGACTCCACGCCGATCTGCTGGTCGTCGGCGCGCAGCACGTTGATGAGCGTGCTGGAGATGCGGGCGCCCGTCATCCCGAACGGGTGGCCCACGGCGATGGCCCCGCCCTTGACGTTGAGGCGGTCGACATCGATGCCGAGTTTCTGCGCCGAGCCCAGGCACTGGACGGCGAAGGCCTCGTTGATCTCGAACCGGTCGACGTCCGCGAGCGCGATCCCGGCGTTCTTCAGCGCCAGCGGGATGGCCTCGACCGGGCCCAGTCCCATGATCTCGGGCGAGAGCCCGGTGACGGCGGTGGAGAGGATCCGCGCCAGCGGGGTGATGCCCAGTTCGCGGGCCCGCACGTCACTCATCACGACCAGCGCCGCGGCCCCGTCGTTGAGCGGGCAGGCGTTGCCGGCGGTGACGGTGCCGTCGGGACGGAAAACCGGTTTCAGGCCGGCCAGGACCTCGGTCGTCGTGCCGGGCCGGGGGCAGTCGTCACGGTCGACCACGGTGCCGTCGGGCAGCTCGACCGGGGTGATGTCCTGGGCCCAGAACCCGTCGGCGACGGCCTTCTCGGCCAGGTTCTGGCTGCGGGCGGCGAACGCGTCCTGCTCGGAGCGGGTGATGCCGGTCAGCTGGGCCACGTTCTCGGCCGTCTGGCCCATCGCCACGTAGACGTCCGGCAGCGCCCCGGCCTCGCGCGGATCCGTCCACGACCCGGCGCCCTCCTGGGCACGCTCGCCCGTGCGGGCCACCGCGTCCTCGAACAGGGGGTTCTGCAGGTCGTCGCGACCGGGGATGTAGTCGCTGCTGCCCTTGTCGAAACGGCTGACCATCTCGACGCCGGCCGAGATGAAGGCGTCGCCCTCACCGGCGCGGATGGCGTGGAACGCCATCCGGGTCGACTGCAGCGAGGAGGAGCAGTACCGGGTGACGGTGGTGCCCGGCAGGTGGTCGTACCCGGACAGGACCGAGACGATCCGGCCGAGGTTGAAACCCTGCTCGCCGCCGGGCATGCCGCAGCCGAGGATGAGGTCACTGATCTCGCGGGGGTTCAGTTCGGGCACCTGGGCCAGGGCGGCGTGGACCATCTGGACCGTGAGGTCGTCGGCCCGAAGGCTCTTGAGAGAGCCCTTGCCGGCCCGGCCGATGGGTGAACGGGCAGTGGAGACGATGACTGCTTCGGGCATGACATCCCAACCTGAGCGATCGCTTAGTTATTGATTCACCCTGCCCGGAAAGCCTCCGGCCCGTCAAGAACCCCGGAGCCGGGCGGTCGGTGGATTCCCTTCACCGCAAGGTGCTTGGCTGCGGCCGACGACCGTGCTAGACCTAAGCGATTGCTTACCCACCGGAGGTTCCGCGATGAAGCGCGATCTGTACGACGAGGACCATGAGTCGTTCCGGGCGACGGTGCGGGAATTTGTCGAGCGCACCGTGCTCCCGCACGTCGGGCAGCACGCCGACGACCGGCTGATCCCGCGGGACGTCTGGCTCGAGGCCGGCAAGCAAGGGCTGCTCGGCCTGGAGATCCCCGAGGCCTACGGCGGGTCCGAGGCCGGCGACTACCGCTTCAACGCGGTCGCCTCCGAAGAACTGTCCAAGGTCAACGCCGCACTGGTCTCCTGCTGGGGCATCCATTCCGACGTCACGGCGCCCTACCTCGTCGAGCTCGGGACGGACGAGCAGAAGCAGCGCTGGCTACCGTCGATCGCCACCGGCGAGACCTGGCTGGCCATCGGCATGACCGAGGCCTCCGGCGGCTCCGACCTGGCCTCCCTCAAGACCACCGCCGTGCGCGACGGCGACACCTGGGTCATCAACGGCTCCAAGACCTTCATCACCAACGGCTACTCGGCCGACCTGGTGCTGACCGCCGTGCGCACCTCGCCGGAGAAGAAGGCCCGCGGTATCACCCTGTTCGCGATCCCCACCGACGCCGAGGGTTTCAGCCGGGGCCGCAAGCTCGACAAGGTCGGCCAGGAAGAGTCCGACACCGCCGAGCTGTTCTTCGAGAACCTGCGGCTGGGCGATGAATACGTGATCGGCGAGGTCGACAACGGCTTCATCCACATGATGCAGAAGCTGCCGCAGGAACGCCTGGGCGCGGCCATCTCCAACGTGGCCCACGCCCGGCAGATCCTTCTCGAGACCATCGAGTACGCCAAGGAGCGGCGCGCCTTCGGGTCGGCGATCGGGTCGCTGCAGCACAACAAGTTCCTGCTCGCCGACCTGATCACCCGGATCGAGGTGGCCGAGGCGTTCGTGGACAAGTGCGTACTGGCGCACACCGCCGGGGAACTCACCGCCGTGGACGCGGCCAAGGCCAAGTGGTGGACCAGCCAGACCCAGAACGACGTGCTCGACCACTGCGTGCAGCTGCACGGCGGCTACGGCTTCATGAACGAGTACCGCGTGGCCCGGGCCTGGCGCGACGCCCGGGTGACGAAGATCTGGGCCGGCTCCAACGAGATCATGAAAGAGCTGATCGGCCGCGACCTGGGATTGTGACCCTCACCGCCGCCGGCGCACCTGTGAGCGCAGCGCCAGCCGGCTGACCGGGCCCAGCCCTTCGACGACCTCCACCAGGGCGCCCAGCTGGTCCAGCGCGTCCAGGGCCAGAGCGCCCTGGTCGGGGTCGACACCCTCGTACAGCTCCAGCCCGACGAAGGCCGCGCACACCGCGCGGCTGAGCCCGGCCGCATCGACGAGTTCGCCCAGCGGTGAGTCGTTCAGCAGCCGGGTCAGAACGGCCTCGATCTCGGCGACCCACAGCTTCAGGGCGTCGGCGGTGACCCGGCCCAGCGCGGGGTCGGTCTGCCCGGCGGCCAGGAGCTGGGCCAGCACCGCGACGTTTCCCTCGGCCTGCTCCGAGGCATGCAGGTCACGCCCGACCGCCAGCAGCTCCCGCAGCGAGGTGACGGTGGCGAAGCGCTCGCGGTAGAGCGCCACTCGGCGTTCCGTCGAGCGGCGGCAGGCCTGCGCCAGCAGGCCTTCCATCCCGTCGAAGTGGTAGAAGATCAGCGCCTGGTTGACCTCGGCGGCCGCGGCGACGGTGCGGGCCGAGGTGCCGGCGATGCCGTGGGTGCGCAGGGTGGTGAGCGCGGCCTCGACCAGGCGGTCGACCGTCTCCGGGCCGCTGCGCCGACGCCGGCCGGAGGGTGCTTCGCTGTCGTTCACGGGCGCCTGTCTACCAGCGATTCGGACGGGGACGGAGCGAGCCTGACATGAGTTGAGCGGCTGCTCAAGACGACGCCGAACCTATACTCACCGCTCGTGCGGGTTCTGGTGGTGGAGGACGACAACGAGCTGGGCCCGGCCCTCACCTCGGGCCTGCGGGCCGCCGGGTTCGCGGTCGACCACGCCACGTCCCGCGCCGAGGCCGACCTCAAGGTCTGGGTCAACACCTACGACTGTGTGATCGCCGACCGCGGCCTGCCCGACGGCGACGTGCTCGAACTGCTCCGGACCTGGCGCGAGAACGGTTACACCGTGCCGGTTCTGGTGCTGACGGCACGGGGCGCGGTGGAGGACCGGGTCGCCGGGTTCGCGCACGGGGCCGACGACTACCTGGGCAAGCCGTTCGCCCTGGCCGAGCTGGTCGCACGGGTGCGTGCGCTGGGCCGGCGCGAGCAGCACCCACGACTGCCCCAGCTCACCGTCGCCGACCTGACCCTCGACGTGCCCACCCACCGGGTCCGGCGCTCCGGCGTCCTGCTCACCCTCACGGCCAAGGAGTTCGCCGTGCTGGAGGCGCTGATGCTGCGTGCCGGGGAGGCGATGAGCCGCACCGAACTGCTGGAACGTTGCTGGGACGAGATGAGCGAGCCCGCCTCGAACGTGGTCGACGTGGTGATCCGGCACCTGCGCCGCAAGCTCGGACCGCCCGACCTGATCGAGTCGTTACGGGGCGTCGGTTACCGCCTGAACGGTCCGGCGTGAGCTCCGCCCGTCCCGCTGCCCAGCAACTGCGGCGAATGCGCTGGCGCCTGACCCTCCTCTACACCGCCGTCAGCGCGCTCTCGCTGGTCACGCTGCTGGTCATCGCCGCGTACAGCGATGCCCGCTCGGCCTCGCGCAGTCTCGACGCGGAGATCACCGGACGGGTGCAGGCGCTGTCGCGGGCCGTCTGGATGGACGAGGGCGTGCTGCACCTGGAACCACTGTCGGAGGACGAGCTGGCGACGGCGTCGGAGGTGACAGCAGTTCTGCAGAAGCCCGGCACCGGCATCCGGTGGGTGCGCCCCCGGCAGAGCGACGTTCTGCCGGGGGCCGACCAGCTGACCGACCTGTGGGCGGCGACCGTCCGGGAGCAAGAGCCGGTCTTGAGGACGATCACGGCACCCGACGGGCGCCGGTTGCGGTGGGGTACGGCACCGGTGTGGAACGAGGACGACATCGGCGCCGTCGTCCTGGTCGCCGTCGACCTGACCCCCGGAGAGCACAGCCACACCGAGCTGGTCGCCTGGCTGTCCGCCGGCTGCATCCTGCTCGTGCTGGCCTCGGCCGGAGCCGGCCACCTCCTGTCCGGCCGCAGCATGCGCCCCTCGATGCGCGCGCTGGAGCAGCAGGAGCAGTTCCTCGCCGAGGCGGCACACGAGCTGCGCACACCGCTGGCCACCCTGCGCCTGAGCGTGGAGAGCCAGGCCGGCGCCCCGGACGCGCTGCGCCTGGTCGATCATCTCGACCGGCTGGTCGGCGGGCTGCTCAGCCGCGCCCGCATCGACAGCGGCGCCCGGCCCCTGGAACTCACCCCGCTGCGTCTGGACCTCCTGGTCGAGCAGGTGGTGGACGAGATGCCGGAGCCGGGCGCAACCGTGTCGCTCCGCACCGAGCCCAGCGTCGTGCTCGGCGACCCCGACCTGCTGACCCAGGCCGTCCGCAATCTGGTGGAGAACGCCCTGCGCCACGGTGCCTCGTCCCCGGTGGAGGTATCGGTCGAGGACGGCCGGGTCTCCGTCCGCGACCACGGCCCGGGCATCGCGGCCGCAGAACGCGAGAAGATCTTCGGCGACCGCGTCACCGGCGGGCGCGGCGGTGACGGCCGCATCAGTCCGCGCAGCCGCATCGGCGAGCGCGGCGGCATCGGCGTGGGCCTGGCCATCGTCCGCTGGGTCGCCGAACTGCACGGCGGACGGGCCCACGTCTCCCCCGTGACCGGCCCCGGCGCCCTGGTCGAGCTGGAGCTGCCGGTCTTCATCGTCCGCTAATGGTCTGTTCGCCAGGCTGTCGGTATGAGCCTTGACCTCAGAAGACGACGGACCACCCGGATCACCGGGGTGGTTGCCGTCGCCACGGTGCTCGTCGCCACGGCCGCCGTCACTCGGACCGGGGCCTTCGCCTCCGAACCGGCCGCCTCCGTAAAGCCCGCCGCCCAGGCGGTGACCAGCGTCGCCCTCGTGCCCGCACAGGGCGCCCTGCTCGGCCAGTACTACGGCAACGGCACCATCGCCCAGACCACCCAGCGCATCGGCACCACGCCACGCGTCCACCTGACCTACTACGACTTCGCGAGCGACGACTGGATCACGTCGCCGGTCAGCAAGGCCGACTTCTCGGCCGGCCGCATCCCGCTGGTCAACGTCGAACCCAACGACGTCGACTTCGACGACATCGTCAACGGCACGTACGACACGATGCTCAGGAAGCGCGCCGACGATGCCAAGGCCCTCGGCCAGAAGTTCTTCATCGACTTCGCCGCGGAGATGAACGGCGACGAGGGCTGGGGCGAACACCGTCCCGCCGCCTACATCGCCGCCTGGCGCCACATCCACGACATCTTCACCGCTCGCGGCGCCACGAACGTCGTCTGGGTCTGGTGCCCGAACAACGAAACCAGCCCGGGCACCCCGGCCGCGATGAAGTATTACCCCGGTGACCGGTACGTCGACTGGACCGGGATCGACGGCTACAACTGGGGCACCTCCGACCCCGACTTCGCATGGCAGACCTTCAAGTCTGTCTTCGCCGGCCTATACCCCCAGCTGGCCGCCAAGGGCAAGCCGATCATCATCGGCGAGATGTCCTCCGACGAGACCGGCCAGAGCAAGGCCACCTGGATCAACCAGGTCGTCCCGACCCTGAAGAAGGACTACCCCCTGATCAAGGCCGTCGTCTGGTTCGACATCAAGAAGGAACGAGACTGGCGGATCAACTCCTCCGCGTCCGCCCTCACGGCCTACCGGAACCTGGCCAAGGACCCGTACCTGAACCCCTGAGCCACCCCGGTCCCGGCGACCAGCAGCACCGCGATCAGGACGAAGGTTCCGGACACCGAGACCTCGGCGCATCCCCATCCGGCCAGGGCGGTGCCGGTGGAGCTGCCGATGTTGGACACCGAGGTGACCCAGGTGCTGGCCTCGGTGTGCTCGTGCGGTGCGGTGATCCGGTCGCTGGCCGTGAAAGCTGCCACGAACAAGGGTGACACCACCACGGCGCTGAGTGCCACGAACCCGGCGACCGACCAGAGGTGTGGCAGCAGAACACATCCCATGACGAGGGGCAGCCGCACCGCCATGAGCACCGCCAGTTCCCGGCGCCAGGGCCACCGCGGCCACCCCGCGCCAGGCCGGTCCTGCGGCGAGCACCACCGAGGCGGCGGCCGGCCCGAGGAAGAAGACCACCTCCTCCGCGACCGCGTCGAGGGAGTAGGCGGCCGGTCTCTGCTCCTCACCGATCGCCTCCCGCCACTGCGCCCGCATCGACGGACCCAGCGAGGGAGCACACAGAAGACCGCCGACCAGGCAGACCATGATCCAGACGCCGCCGGTCTGCGTGCCCCGGGCGCCGAGTACCGCCACAGCGGTCAGCGCGATCGTGAACAGCAGGCAGAGCGAGAACAGGGCATAGCCGAAGCGCCCGATCAGGGCCAGGGTGAAGACGCGCACCAGGCGTCGATCCCGTAGCACCGCACGGTAGGCCCCGGCACGAGAAGTGCCGAGCATGAAGGAGTCCTAGATAGACAGGGAAAGGGGCCAACGGGTGCCCGAGGGCACCGGCCGCTGTCTAGGGCTCCATCGACGACATGCGGAAAAGACTACCCCCTCACTGTGTTCGTGATCACGAGGGAAGGGAGAGGGCTCTAGCGATCAGATCACGGGCGGTGGTAATGCCCGCCGCCCGGGAACAGGGCCCACAGTTGCCGTAGGAGGTCCTCGTCGATGTCCGGCACCGTGCCCGCCACCAGGTCGGTGGGTTTGGCCGGGCCGCGCACGTGGGTGTGCAGTTGCTCCATCCGGCGGTCCATCTCGCCGGCCGTGCCCGCGGCCTCGGTGAGTTCCTCCACCAGGTGCTCGGGCACCTCGCCGTCGTACTTGTAGAAGATCTTGTGTTCCAGGCTGGCCCAGAAGTCCATGGCGATGGTGCGGATCTGCACCTCGACGATGACCGGCACCGGCCCGGTCGACAGGAACACCGGGATCTCGATGATCGCGTGCAGGCTCTTGTAGCCGTTCGGCTTCGGATGCGCGATGTAGTCCTTGACCTCGACCACCCGTACGTCGGTCTGCGAGGTCAGGGCCTCCAGCAGCCGGTAGGTGTCGGCGATGAAACTACAGGTGATGCGGACGCCCGCAATGTCGGTGATGTTCTCGCGGATCGCCGGCAGGGTGGGCTCGACGCCCTTGCGCACCACCTTGCGCAGGATGCTCTCGGGCGACTTCACCCGGGAGCTCACGTGCTCGATCGGGTTGTATTTCTGCAGGTAGAGAAACTCCTCCCGCAGGATGGTCACCTTGGTGAGCACCTCGTCCACCGCGAAGCGGTACTCCATGATGAAGCGGGTGAAATCGCGCTGAATCCCCCGGGCGAAGGCGACCATGTCCGGGTCGGGCGGGGCCAGACCCCGCAGAACCGGCAGGTTGTCCTCCGGTGTGCCCTCCACTGCCCTGACCTCCGTCGATCGCGCTCGGTGACTCCAGAGTAGTCACCGAGCGCGACCATCGCCCGGCCGGGGCGCAAGGTCACCGCCGACATCACGGCCGGAACGGGTTCAGGCGGCGGCTCAGGCCTGCGCGATGTTCGCCACCAGCTCGGCGATGTGCGCGGCCCGGGCCTCGCGGGTGGAGGGCCGGCCCGGGATGCCCGGCCGGCTCTGCCAGGGTCGGGGGCCATCGGGTGAGCGGTACTCCACCCCCACAGCGTCCAGACGCAGCAGGTGGTGCTCCAGACGCTGCTCGAAGTCGGCGAAGTCGCGCTCGCCCGGGCTCCACAGCGCCTCGGCCACCGCGCACAGGCGCGGGTAGGCGAAGAAGTCCACGGTGCGCGGGCTGTCCATGTGCTCGGTCCAGATGTTCGCCTGGCCGCCGAGCACGTGCTTCGCCTCGTCGGGCGTCAGTTCCGGCGGCACCGGCTCGAACGCGTAGACGTCTTGCACGGTCAGGGGGATGGAGACCGGGATCGGCTCGCCGGGCAGCTCGGACTGCCGGTAGTCGAGGTACACCCGGTCGTCCGGGCAGGAGACCACGTCGTGCCCGCGCCGGGCGGCGGTGACCGCACCGGCCATGCCCCGCCAGGAGGCCACGGTCGCCCCGGGCGCCATGTCACCCTCGAGGATCTCGTCCCAGCCGAACAGCCGGCGCCCGGCCTTGGTCAGGTGATCGTCCAGCCGCCGCATGAACCAGGTCTGCAGGCCGGCCTCGTCGACGATGTCCAGCTCGACCATGCGCTCCTGGGTGCGCGGGTCGGCCTCCCACTGCTCGCGCGGGCACTCATCGCCGCCGACCCCGATGAACGTGGAGGGGAAGAGCCCCAGCACCTCGTCGAGAACGTTCGTGAAGAACTCGACCGTCGACTCCTCGACGTTCAGCACGTTCTTGTTGATGCCCCAGCGCGGCCACACGTCGAGTTGGCCCTGGTGCACGCCCAGTTCGGGATAGGCGGCCAGCGCCGCCTGCACGTGGCCGGGGGTCTCGATCTCCGGCACCACGGTGATGAAGCGCTCCGCGGCGTAGGCGACGATCTCGCGGATGTCGTCCTGGGTGTAGAAACCGCCGTGCGGGCGTCCGTCGTTCGGGGCATCCGGGCCGGCACCGACCTGCGACTCGTGCCGCCAGCCCCCGACCTCGGTGAGCCGGGGGTAGCGCTTGATCTCGATGCGCCAGCCCTGGTCTTCGGTCAGGTGGAAGTGCAGCGTGTTCAGCCGGTGCATCGCCATCAGGTCGATGAACCGCAGCACGTCGTGCTTGGGCATGAAATGCCGCGCCACGTCGAGCATCACGCCACGCCACCCGAACCGCGGCGCGTCGGTCACGATGACGGCCGGCACCTCCCACCGGGTGGAGGTGACGCGACCGCGCCGGAACACCGCGGGCGGCAGCAACTGCAACAGGGCCTGGGCGCCGTAGAACACACCCGCCGGACCGCCACCGGCGATCGTCACCCCACCGGACGTGACCGTGAGCCGAAAGGCCTCGGCGCCCAGGTCGTCCTCCATGTCCAGCTTGATACTGCCGTTCCCGCTCTCGCGCAACGGCAATCCGGTGGCGGGGCGCAGCGCGCCCTGCAGCCAGGTGAGGACGCCCTCGAGCCCTTCGGGGGCGCTGAGGGTGGTTCCCCGGTCGAGGACGAATACTCCCTCACCGACCGTGGAATCGACGGGACGCGGGATCAGCACGAGATCAACCCTTTACAGCACCGGCGGACATGCCGGCGACGAGATTGCGCTGGACGATGAGGAAGAAGATGACCACGGGCAGCGAGAACAGCACGGACGCCGCCATCTGGCCACCGTAGTCCGTCCCGGTGACCGGGTTCGTGAAGGAGGCCAGCCAGACCGGGAGCGTGTAGTGGCTCTGGTCCTGCATGAACGTGTAGGCGACCAGGTAGTCGTTCCAGGCCGCGATGAACGCGAAGATGCTCGTCGCGATCACGCCCGGGGCCACCAGCGGGAACAGCACGCTGAACAGGATCCGCCAGGTACCGGCCCCGTCGCAGCGGGCGGCCTCCTCGATCTCCACCGGGATGGCGATGAAGAAGCCCCGCATCACCCAGATCGAGAACGGCAGCGTGGTGGCCAGGTAGGCCAGGATCAGCCCGTAGTAGGTGCCCAGCAGGTTGGCGCTGTTGAACAACGCGAACATCGGGATCAGCAGGGCGGTGCCGGGCAGCATCTGCACCGCCAGGATCACCACCATGATGATCCGGCGGCCGGCGAACCGGAACCGCGAGAGGGCCGCGGCCGCGAAGATTCCCACGACGATGGCCAGCACCACCGTGGCGGCCACCACCATCACGCTGTTGCGCAGGTTGATCAGGAAGTTGTCCTGCGTGACCGCGGTGACGAAGTTGTCCAGCGTGGGGCTCGTCGGCAGGAAGTGCGGTGTGGTGGACAGCAGTTCCGGGCGCGGCTTGAAGGCGCTGTTGATCATCCAGTAGACCGGGAACACCCAGACCAGACAGAAGATCGCGGCCAGGGTGTTGGGGATCCAGCTGCGCCGCCTCACAGATCTTCTCCAGACTTCAGCAGGTTGCGGATGTAGAACGCGGTCAGTCCCAGCAGGAGCAGGGTCGTCACCACGGAGATCGCCGCGCCCTGACCGATGTGGAACCCGATGAACGCCGTCTTGTAGGTGAAGATGCCCAGGGTGGACGTGGCGTCGTCGGGACCGCCGCCGGAGAACAGCCAGATCTGGTTGAACACGTTGTAGTCCCAGATCACCGACAGGATCGTCACCAGCAGCAGGGTGGGGCGCAGGAAGTTCAGCGTGATCACCCGGTAGACGGTGAACTCGCTCGCACCGTCGAGGCGGGCCGCTTCCTGGTACTCGGTGGGCACCTGCTGCTCGGCCGCGTTGAGTGTGAGCGCGATGAACGGCACCGCCTGCCAGACGACCAGCATCCAGATCGCGGCGTAGGCGTGGGCCGGGTCACCGGCCCAGTTCAGGCTGGTGGTGTCACCGAAGATCCGCAGCTGGGCCAGCGCCCAGTTCACCACGCCGTAACCGGGCTGGAAGAGCCAGTTCCAGACCAGTGACGAGGCCACGTTCGGCATCGCCCAGGCCAGGATCAGCACGATCGTGGTGGTGAGCCGCATGACCTTGCCCAGCCGGGTGAGCAGGTGCGAGACCCCCATCCCGATCACCATGCTCCCGGCCACCATGGCGGCGGTGAAGAGCACGGTCCGCAGCAGCGACTTCCAGAAGTCGCCGCTGCCCAGCAGGGTCGTGTACTGGTCGACCCCGGTGTAGGCGAATTCCCCGGTGAACAGCGTCTTCTGGCTGTAGTCGGTGAACGACGTGTAGACCAGGTAGAGGATCGGCGCGATGGTGACCACGAGGATCACCAGGGCGGCCGGAGTCAGGAGCCAGAGCGGGGTGAAGTCGGGGCGGCGCCCCCGCGCACGAGGCGCGGGGGCGTCAGACTTGCTGGTCAGTACTGGCGGGGTCTTGACGGTCACAGCGTCTCGGAGAGGTGCGCGTCGAACTCCTTGGCGGCCTCCTCGGGCGTCTTGGACCCGGTGGCGATGGAGGAGAACAGCTCGTTGATGCTCTTGTCACCCTCGATGGTGGCCCACTGCTCGGCACCCGGGGTGGCCTTGGAGTTCAGCGCGGCGTTGAAGAAGCCCTTGAGCTGGTCGGACAGACCGGCCTGAGCGGCCTCGATGCCCTCGGTGCTGTTCGGGATCCAGCCGTCCTTGCCCACGACCCACTTGTCCTGGAACTCGGGGCTGACCGCGATCTTCGTCCACTGCAGGGCCAGGTCGACGGCGTCGCTCTTGGCCGCGATGCCCCAGTCCGAGCCACCGAGCATGGCCGGCTGCGTCTTGCCCGAGATACCCGGCAGCGGGAAGGTGCCGATGTCCTCGGACTTCATCTTCGGGTTGGTCTCGAGGATCTTCGCGATGCTGCCGGTGGTGGTCATGATCGCCGAGGTCTTCTCGTCGGCGAAGATCTGGTTCCAGTCCGGGTTGTCCGTGTCCAGCGCCTGCGAGGCCTTGCTGGAGTAGGTGTTCTGGAAGGTCTTGAAGTCGTTGAGGCCCTTGATCGCCTCAGGGCTCTCCAGGCCACCCGTCCACGTGCCGTCCGAGCTGGTGGCGATCTCCGCGCCCGCGTCCCACACCCACTGCATGCCGGCGGCCCACTGCTGGCCGGGCAGGTAGAAGGCGGAGAAGTCCTTGGCCGTGTTCTTGGCCTTGACCTTGTCCAGCGCGGCGGTGAGCTCGTCGTAGGTGGTGGGCGCCGCGTCGACCCCGGCGTCCTTCCACATCTTCTTGTTGTAGAGAACGGCGCGGGCGCCGGCGAAGCCCGGGACGGCGTAGAGCTTGCCGTCGATGGTGGCGGGCTCCTCCAGACCGGCCAGCCAGGTGCGGCCCTGGGCCAGGTCGGCCTTGTAGGCGGTGACGTCGACCAGGCCGCCGTTGGCGGAGAAGCTGGCCACCTGCGTGTTGCCCAGGTCGAGCACGTCCGGGGTGTTCGAGGTGGACAGTGCCGTGCTGATCTTGGTGGTGATGCCGTCCCACTCCTGGATCTGCACGTCCACCTGGGCGCCGGTGACCTTGGTGAACTCGGCGTTGATCGCCGCGATGGTCTCGGCGGTGTAGTCGCCGTTCATCGTCCAGATGGTGAGCGTCTTGCCGTCGCCCTTCACGGTGGGAACGGTCTTGGCCGCGCCGGTGTCGGCCGAGCCCGTGTCGTCGGAACTCGAACCACTGCTGGCGCAGGCGGTCAGGGTCAGAGCGGCGGCAATGCCGAGCGCGACGGTGGTGGTGTACCGGACGGAACGCATGGGACTCCTCAGGACGGTGCGCTGACGCGCGAAATGGGGGGCAGCCGGAAAGAAGGACGGATCAGGAGGCGAGCTCTGCCTCCACGGCAGTGACCACAGCGCCCAGAACGGCAGCGCGATGACCAAGTTCGGCGGGTAGTACCGAGATACGGTCCGCAGTCAGAGGTTTGGTGTAGCGCTCGACGGCGTCGCGCACGGCGTCGGCCAGATGGGTTCCCCCTCCGGCCAGATCGCCGCCGACCACGACGGCCTGCGGGGCGAGCACGTTGCAGAGGGTGGCCACGGACTTGCCGATGGCGGTGCCGGCGTCGCTGACCGCGCGGATCGCCGCCCGGTCACCGGCCGCCACCAGCCGGGCCAGATCGGGCGCCGCCCGGGCCTGGGGGTGCACCACCCGCAGGGCCCTCAGCACGGCGTCCAGCGAGGCCTGGCTCTCCAGGCACCCGCGGTTGCCGCAGCGGCACAGGTCGCCGAACTCCGAGACCTGCACGTGACCGAGCTCGCCGGCCCCGCCGTTGCTGCCGCGGTATAGACGACCCCCGAGCACCAGCCCGACGCCGATACCGGTCGACGCCACGACGTGCAGGATGTCGTTCAGCCCCAGCGCCGCACCGAAGGCGCGCTCTCCCAGCGCACACAGATCAGCATCGTTCTCGACGAAGGTCGGCAGGCCGGTGGCGGTGGCCAGCACCGGGCCCGGTGCCAGTCTCTGCCAGTTCGGCATGCGGGCCGAGACCACGTGCCCGCTGCCCGTCTCCACCACCCCGGGCACGGCCACGACCAGGCGCGAGACCCGGTCCCGACCACCTGCGGTGGTGTCGGCCAGTTCGTTGACCAGCTCGGCGATGCGGATCAGGCAGTCGTCGGCGTCCACGTCGACGGTCCAGACCCGCTCGGAGACCACGGCGCCGGACAGGTCACAGACGGCAGCCCGCACCAGGTCGTGGCCGATGTCGAGGGCGACGACCAGACCGCGGCCGCCCACCAGCTGCACCAGGCGACCCGGGCGACCGGTACGACCCGGACGACGATCGTCGAGACCGGCCTCGGTCACCACGCCCTCGTCGCTGAGCTCGGCGATCAGGCTGGACACCGTGGTCGCCGAAAGGTCGGTGAGCCGGGCCAGATCGGCGCGGCTGACCTCACCGTGCTCGCGCAGGAGGTCCAGCAGCCGACGGCGGTTCCTGGAGCGCAGCGCTCCCAGCCCCCGGGAGCCGGACAAGATTGACATGTCCGGAACTTTCACAGTTCCTTCAGTAGTCGTCAATAACCTGGTCGATATCGGTTCGACCGCTGGTCGTTAATAGCCTGTTTCTCAAATGTCTGGAGAAACTACGGGTCCGGCGCACGCACAGTGCCCAGCTTCCGCCCTGATTCATCGGGACTATGGACGAACATGGGCTCCAGCACGTGGGGGCACCCGTTCCCGGCCTTCGGGACGGGCAGGAACGACGACAGGGTGGAGCGGGTTGCCGGCTGTCATCAGCCGACCCCACGCTTTCCTCTACGCCCGACCTCAGCAGGCGGCGTTACCGTCGATCGAGATGACCGCCGGGCCGGGCCGGCCAGAGCCGGGGTACCGGTGGCGGTGGCCGACAGATCATCTGCAAGAAGCCGTTTTGCTACGGAGTTGCCCAATGCCTTGGGCCAGATGGCATTGCCACCTCGACTCCATGAATTGACCGGCGCGACAGCACTTCGCTGGGCATACCTCAGTGGCCCCCCGAGAACAGTCTTCGCGGAACCGGCCAAGGACGCGGATCGAGCCGACGGGGCGCCGGTGCGGGCCGAGCACGGCCTGCCCGAGCCGGTGAAGTACGTGGCCGGCCGCTGACAGCAGCCGCGACAACCGCCCGACCACCGCTACCGAGACCGGGCCTCCGGGATTTCGAACGGGACGAGTCCAGCTTCCGTATAGGTGTTTTCCCGTATCTTGAAACTCACAGCATCCATCTGACCAGGGGCTTTCCCGTGAGCGCCGATCGCGGCGTAGCTACCTGCGAGTAGACCGAGTACCGTCCTGGTGTCGCACCATTCACCTGGGGGGGAACGAATGTCTGCCGAGTTCGGGAGGCGATCCTGCGTCGTCGCCGGGATCGACCTGTCCGCGTCGAACGTCGAGGTCGCCCGCCGGGCGGCACGCGAGGCGCGACGGCGCGACATGCCACTCATCCTCGTCCACGCCCTGGGCGTACCGCCGCGCCCGGCGGGTTCGTCCCGGCCCGCCAACGCCTCGCCCGAGCTCCTGATCAGCACTGCGCAGTGGCTCGAGTCCATCGCCGAACCCCTGCGCGCCGAACCAGATTCGGTTCACGTCAGCACCCGGGTCATCCCGGGACGGGCCGACGAAGTCCTGATCGCCGAGTCGTTCACCGCTTCCCTCATGGTTCTGGGCGAGGACCGCGGCGGTGTCGTCACGGCCGAGGTCGGGCACCGGGGCTGCGCACCGGTCTTGGTCGTCGGCCCCGAGCTGATGCCGATGCTGGCCGTCAGTCGCCCCGGCCGGAAGGCGTAATCCGTTCTGTGGTGCGGTGAGGGGGTGTGCCGCCCGGCCGTGCGGCACACCCACTCACCGTCCGCTCAGCCGCCGAGCAGGGTGACGCTGTAGTCGAGCGTCGTGCCCGAGGCCGTGTAGGTGGCGCTCTGCCCGTTCTCGCAGTACGAGACGAACACGTTGCCCGGCACCGTGTCACCCGCGGTCGCACTGACCACCGGCCGCACATCCGCACCCGGCGCGATCTCGGTGGCGTTCAGGTCGATCGTGCGGGACTGGTTGATCGCGTACGTGTCGGTCGAGGCCGTCAGCGAACCCTCACGGGTGGACAGCGCGAACGACATGGTGAAACCGCCGTTGTTCACAACGGTCACCTTCTGTACACAGGGGGACGCCTGCGCCTGGGCGGCCGTGGCCGCCTGGGCTGCGGGGGCCCCGAGTCCGACCGCGGCCAGGGCCACGGCACCGGTCGCAGCGGCGCGCTGGGTGAAGAAGAGGTTGGTCAAGGCTGCCTCCATGTCAGATCCTCGTGACCGCAATATCCTTTTTGTTACATCACGGCCAGGGGCCACCCTTCCCCCACCGCACCACGTCTGCGATTCCAGATGTCCCCCGGCCAGCAGCCGCCGGGTGGCGCTGCGCACACGGTCCCGGATCCCTTTTCCGCCCGGTCCTGGCAGGCTGGGGTCAGCAGCCGGACAAAGGAGAGATAGTGCGCGCAGTTCGCGTGACGAGTACGGGCGGCCCCGAGGCGCTGGAGATCGGCGAGGTGCCGGAACCGGTCGCCGGACCGGGCGAGGTCCTGATCGACGTCGAGGCGGCCGGGGTGAACTTTCCCGATGTGCTGCTGAGCCGGGATCTTTACCAGCACAAGCCCGGGATTCCCTTCGTGCTGGGAGGTGAGGTGGCGGGCACCGTGCGGGAGGCGTCCCCCGATTCGGGGTTCGTGGCCGGTGACCGGGTGGCCGCGGCCACCGTGACGGGGGCGTTCGCCCAGACCGTCGCCGTGCCGGTGGGCATGGTCGGGCCGCTGCCGGGCAAGACCGGTTTCGTGACCGGCGCCTGCCTGCCGATGAACTACCTGACCATGTCGTTCGCGCTGAACACCCGGGCCGGCGTGCTGCCGGGCCAGACCGTGCTCGTGCACGGTGCGGCCGGAGGGATCGGCACAGCCACCGTTCAGCTGGCCAAAGCGCTCGGCGCCCGGGTGATCTCGGTCGTCTCGACGCCCGAGAAGGCGGAGTTCGTCAAGGAGCTCGGCTCCGACGAGGTGGTGCTGGCCGACGGCTTCAAGGACGCGGTGCTCTCGTACACGGCGGGCGCGGGGGTGGATGTGGTGGTCGACCCGGTGGGCGGCGACCGGTTCACCGACTCGCTGCGCTGCCTGGCGCCGCTGGGCCGCCTGCTGGTGGTCGGTTTCACCGAGGGCAGCATCCCGACGGTGAAGGTGAACCGGCTGCTGCTGAACAACATCGACGTGCGCGGCGTGGGCTGGGGCGCCTTCACGACGAAGTACCCGCAGGCCTGGCGGCGTGAGTGGGACCGGCTGATGCCCCTGCTGAAGTCGGGTGTGCTGGAACCGCCCGTGCACCGTATCTACTCGCTGGAGCGGGCTGCGGAGGCGATCGGCCTGCTGGAGGAGCGTGCGGTGTTCGGCAAGGTCGTCATCCAGCCCTGAGGTCAGTTCTGAAACCCCGCGGCGGGGTCATGAGGATCCGCTCATGACCCCGCGCAGGATCTCGACGTCGGCCAGGCTCAGCGGCACGAGCCCGTACCGCAACGCGTAACCCCCGTTCGGCGACGGTGCCGGTGCGGGTACGCGTCCGGAGCCGCATTCTCGGCCGGGTTCTGCGCATGCACGGGCAGGAACCGATGAAAGACGCTGTGCACGAAGGTGAATGGGTCGATACGGTTGTGCGGTTCCCGGCTCTGGTTGCGGCGCAGGCGCTTCTCGCGCACGGGACGACCTCGAGATCCTCGATCCCCCGGAACTGCGGGAGATGTTCGCCGATCTGGGCCGGCGGGTCAGTCGGCTCTACAGCCGGCGAACTCCCCGTGCAGCGGCCGCGAGCGTCAAGTGGCGGACCCTCGTGGTCACCGCGTGAGGGCATGGTGTGGAGGTCGCTGCCGTAGCGGTTTTCGCTAGTCGAGCGTGACCACGAGCTTGGTGGCGGAGACACCCTTGCGCTGCAGATCCATCGCGTGCTGCAGATCTTCCAGAGAGCTGCCGACGGTGGACGCCGGTGGCAGCGGCTGGTAGCGGCCCTGCGCGAGCGCGTCGGGCAGGAAGTCCCGGAAGATCGCGGTGGCCACCTCGTTCTTCTTGAGGTCCGACCCGATGACGAATTTCAGCCGCACCCCACGGCGCCAGGCGGCGCCCTGCCAGCTCACCATGCCACCGACCATCCCGGTCGCCGTGCGCAGCAGGGAGAAGCCGTTCTCGAAGGTCACGGGCGCCGTGACCATGGACACCAAGCGGTTGCCGTGGCACTTCCCGGCAATGCGGATGCAGGCCGGGGTCGATCCGGGCCCGACCGCCAGAGCCCCGGCGAACGTACGACCGGCGAAGGCCTCGACGATGTCCGCCTCGACCGTCGGGCTGCGGTAGTCGAACACCCGCGTCGCACCCAGATCCATCAGCCGGTCGGCGTTGTGCGGTGAGGCGGTGGTGATCACCTCGTACCCGGCGGCCACCGCCAGCTGGATCGCATTGGTGCCCACGCTCGTGGAGCCGCCCCAGACCAGCACCGTCTGACCCGAAGGCTGCGGTGTGGCGGTCGGGTGCGGCAAAGCCAGGTGGTCTTTCTGGAAGAGCGCGCAGGCCGCGGTGGAGAGCCCCAGGGGCAGCACCGCCGCGTCGACGTAGGACAGGCCCGGCGGCAGGGGGCTGGCCAGCCGTTCCTCGACCACCGCGTAGTGCTGGAACGCACCCTGGGCAGCGCTGTCGGCGTCTTTGTCGGTGCCGACCGACAGGGCCAGCACCCGGTCGCCGGGCTGGAACCGGGTCACGTCCGCCCCCACCTCGACCACCTCACCCGCCAGGTCGGCGCCGAGCACGGCCGGGTAGGTGAGCCAGGTGTAGGCCACCCGGCCGGCCAGCTGGATGACCCAGTCCAGCGGATTGAGGGCGACGGCGTGATTGCGGACAACGATCTGGCCCGGCCCGGGGGCGGTGTAGGGCGCGGGCCCGACCTCCAAGGGGCGGTGACGGGCGGGGATCCAGGCGGCGCGGTTGGACGGCATGACGACTCCTCGTGATTTCACTTGGTGCAATCAAGAGTGACATGCGACTGCACTAAGTGCAATCGCAGTAGGATCGGGGCATGGCACGGTGGGAACCGGACGCGCGTGGGCGTCTGCAG
This sequence comes from Kineosporia sp. NBRC 101731, assembly GCF_030269305.1. Taxonomy (NCBI): domain Bacteria; kingdom Bacillati; phylum Actinomycetota; class Actinomycetes; order Kineosporiales; family Kineosporiaceae; genus Kineosporia; species Kineosporia sp. NBRC 101731. The sequence continues at coordinate 544,868 of NZ_BSTC01000003.1, read as the reverse complement.
CAGGCGGCCATGGAGCTGTTCCAGGAACGCGGGTACGGCGAGGTGACCGTCGCGCAGATCGCCGACCGGGCCGGGCTGACCAAGCGCACGTTCTTCAACCACTTCGCCGACAAGCGCGAGGTCTTCTTCGCCAACGCCCAGATGTTCGAGGAGAGCGTGCTGGGCCACCTGGAGGCCGCGGCCCCCGATCTGGGCCCGATCGACGCGGTCGTCCTGGCCCTCACCCACGCCGGACTGGAACTGGCGCCCTACTACGAGTTCGCCAAGGCCCGGATCGCCGTGCTCGCGGTCACCCCGGAACTCCAGGAACGCGACCTGGTCAAGTCGGCCGGGACGGCTGTGGCGGTAGCTCAGGTACTGGGCCGCCGGGGTGTGCCGGAACGCACCGCCACCTTCGCCGCGCAGGCCGCCCTGTCGATCTTCTCGGTCGCCGCGGCCGAATGGATCACCCACCCCACGGCCGACTTTCCCGCGCTGATGCAGAAGGCACTCGGCGAGTTCCGCGAAAGTCTCTCCAGTGGCTAGAACCCTCTCCGACCTCTCCTGGACGTTCGCCGCTCACCCCCTGCACCCCTATGTTCGTGATCATGCAAAACCTCCCCGGGGAGGTTTTGCATGATCACGAACAAGAAGGGGGCCGACCCTCATGGCCCTCGCGCCAGGACTCTGGCCGCGGTCTACCGGGCTTTCGGCGAGGACGACGGCACCTCGCCGCTGTACCGGCGCATCGCCCTGGCCCTGAGTGCGTCGGACGAGGCCCTGCGGGCGATCGAGCAGGCGCCCGTTCGCCGCCGGCAGCCCGCGCTGATCCTGGCCGCGCTCCACGACCTCGCGCTCTCCGGGCAGGCCCCGGAGCTGGCCGAGATCTACACCGCTCCCGTCGGCCATGTCGCTCCGGACCACGACGACCCCGACGACCCCGACGACCATGTCCGGCCGACCCCGGAAAGCCATCCGCGACAACCCGATCCGGCCGCCGTCGCTGTGGGCACCTTGCTGCGCCAGAGCGCCGCGGTCGCCGCCATCGCTGCTGCCCGGCGGGTCCGGACACTCCAGACCGCCCGCTGCGCCGTGCTCTACCCGGCCGCGGCCGAGGCGGCCCACCGAGCCGGCGCCACGGCCGTGGCACTGATCGACATGGACTGCTCGACGGGCCTGAATCTCCAGGTCGACCAGTGCGGCATCGCGTACGACAACGGGCAGGTCCGGGGCGATACCTTGTCCCCGGTGCAGCTTTCGGCCCGCATCGTGGGCGACCGCCCCCTCCCCGAACGTGCTTTCCCCGAGGTGGTCACCCGGATCGGCATCGATCCCGATCCCCTCGACCTCTCCGCCGGCGCTCGGCCCGGTACCGGGTCACACACCGGCATCGACGCCCGCTCCGACCCCGACGACGCCCGATGGCTGCACGCCTGCCTGGCCCCCGACCGACCCGGCCAAGCCGCTGACCTCCGGGCCCAGCTGACACTGGCCGCCCGCACGAAACCGCACCTTCTTCGGGGCGAGGCCCTCGACCTGCTCCCCGACGCCCTCGCGCAGGTGCCCACCGGCGTCCTCCCGATCGTCACCACCACCTGGGCGCTGTCGCGTCACCGGCCCGAGAAGCGACGCCGTTTCCGGCAGCTCCTCGAAGAGGCCGGGCGCCCGGTCGCCTGGGTGTCGGCGGAGGGGGTGGGCGTGGCTCCGGGCATCCCGACCTTCGGCGACCGGCCCGCCTCGGGCCACAGCATCGTCGGGCTGGCGCTGTTCGGCTCGTCACCGCACTCCGAGGCCCTGGGCCGCTGCTGGTCCCGAGGACGCCTGCTCTCCTGGACGGCCGGCTAACCCATGAGCTCCACGAGCCGCTCGCGACACCAGTCGTACTGCGTCGTGGTGGTGTGCCCGCGGTAGTTCGTCTCGATGATCATGATGAGCACCAGGTACAGGCTGTACAGCCAGCGCCGCTGCCGCTCGTCGTCGGTGAAATCGCCCCACCCGTAGCCCCGCAGGAAGGCCGCCGGGTCACCGAAGGCCCCCGGCAGATCCAGCCCGACGAAACCGGCCTCGATCAGCGGGTCCCCGTAGAAAGCCCGTTCGTGGTCGATGACGCTGACGATCCTCCCGTCGCGTACCATGGCGTTGTTGGGGAACAGGTCCCACTCCACGAAGCGCGGTTCGGTCACCGCGTCGAGGGTGCCGGCCCGGGCCGCGATGGCCTCCCGCACCACGTCGTACCCGTACCCCAGGTCGACGCCGCGACGCTCGCCGTCTCCCAGCACACCCTCGAGCAGGCCGGTGAAACAGGCCCGCCAGGTGGGGTGCCCCGGCCCCTCCAGCGCACCGAACCAGGGCCCGCGCACCTCGTTGAGCTCACGGTTGAGAGCGCCGACCGCCTCCCGGTAGGTGTTCTCGTCCTGCGGCGACAGACTTCCCTCCTGCCGCAGGATGCCGAAGTTGTCGGCGTCCACGTAGGACATGAAGAAGTAGTCCGCGTCGCACAGTTCGTGGCTACGATCGGCGAAGTCGACGGCCGGGACCGGCACCTCGGTCTTGTCCCGGATCAGTTGCAGCGCAGCTAGTTCCGTAGCCATGGCCGCCCGCTCGTAACTCATCACCTCGATGTGCGGCGGCGGCGCGATCTTCAGCACCACCGACCGGCCGTCCACGAGCCGGATCCGGTAGACCACGTTGAACCACCCGTGACCCAGTTCCTCCACCCAGTCGTCCCCCGCGGGCACCATTCCGGCCCCGTAGGCGCGGGCGGTCATGGCCCGTAGCGTGGCCGGTGACTGCCGGTTCTTCGTGATGCTCTCCACCAGATCTCCACCTCTCCCGTTCCGGTCGCCCGGTGAGACTGATCATCAGACCACCGACTCATCAGACCACCGACCGGATCCGCACCACCAACACCGACCCGAGCACGCTGACCAGGGCCGCCAGCAGGTACAGGCCGGTGTAGCCGAGGCCCAGGCCCAGCACCCCCGCCGCCAGTACCGGGGCGAGCACCTGGGGCAGGGCCGTGGCGATGTTGATGACCCCGAGGTCCCGGGCGCGGTCGTCGGCCGTGGGCAGCACCTGGGTCACGAGAGCGAAATCTACCGCGGTGTAGGCGCCGAAGCCGACGCCCAGTGCGACCGCTCCCGCCCAGACCGCCGGCATCGGCGGGCCCAGGGTCGAGGCCAGCGTCGGGGCCAGGGCGAACAGCAGCAGTGCGGCCGCCGTGATCAGGCCCGACCAGATCACGAAGACCTTGCGCCGCCCGGCCCGGTCCGACCAGTAGCCGCCCACGGACGCCGTCACCACCGTGCACAGGCCGTAGACCGCGGTCAGGGCGAAAACCGTTCCGTCGGCCTCGTCGTCGGGCAACCCCACCGCATCTTTCAGGTAGTACAGCAGGTAGAGGATGAGCAGGGCGTTGCCGAGGTTCATCAGGAACCGGGTGATCCAGGCCCAGCCGAAGTCCGGGTGCCGGCGCGGTGACACCCAGAAATCCTTCAGAGCCAAGGGTGGACGTTCCTCCCGCCCGATGGCCCGGTCACGCGCGTTGAGTGCGTAGGGAGTCGTGGTCACGACGAGAACCCCGGCCAGGGTCAGGTATCCGGCGGCGGTACTGCCGGTGGCGGCCGCGATCCCGGTGCCGCCCACGACGCCGAGGGTCTGGGCCACGGCGAGCGCTCCCCCGACACCGCCGCGCTCGCCGGCCGGCACCTGGTCGGGCACGGTCGCGGTGATCGCCGCGAGCATGGCGTTGAGGGCGGCCTGGGCCAGGGCCCAGGCGAGGGTCATCTCCAGGATCGAGCCGGCCCCCGACAGCAGCAGCATCGCGACCACCCCACCCGCGGCGCCGCCGAGCACCCAGGGCAGGCGACGACCCCGGTGCAGGGTGGTGCGGTCGGAGAAGGCGCCCCAGACCGGGTTGAGCACGGTCGACACGGCGGCACCGACCCCCGTCACCAGGGAGAGCGCCGCTTCCTTGTGACCGGGCGCGAGAGCCTGGGCCTGTTCGGCCAGCAGCACCTGGATCGGGCCGAACAGGCCGGACCACATGCCGATGCTGACCAGGACCAGCCCTGCCACCCAGGATCGGGGAACCTCCCGGCTCACGGCGCGGTTTCGCGGTGGGCCCGGATCTTCTCGGCGTACCAGGCGAAGGATCGCTTCGGGGTGCGCACAAGGGTCTCGAAGTTCACGTGCACCAGGCCGAACCGCTGCGTGTACCCGTCGGCCCACTCGAAGTTGTCCAGCAGCGACCAGCAGTAGTAGCCGCGTACGTCCACCCCCTGGTCCACCGCGTCGGCGACGGCCCGCAGGTGCGCGTCGAGATAGTCGATGCGGGCCTGGTCGTCCACCACGCCGTTCTCGTCCGGCCCGGTGGCGTAGGAACAGCCGTTCTCCGTCACGATCACCGGGGGCAGGTGCGGGTAGCGGTCTTTCAGGTCGACGAGCACGTCGGTCAGGCCCTGGGGCACGACCGGCCAGCCGAAGTCGGTGGTCGGGTGGCCGGGTACCCCGGTGTACTCGAACGGCAGCGGGGCACCGGACGGGGCGGCCCGCACACCCGCGGGGTTGTAGTAGTTCACGCCGTAGAAGTCGAGGGGTGCGCCGATCAGGGCCAGGTCGTCCGGGCCGGAGTTGTGCGGTTCCAGGCCCTCGGGATAGCGGCCCAGCAGGATCGGGTCGGCGAACAGGCGGTTCCACAGCACGTCGAGGGCCTGCGCCGCCGCCGCGTCGTTCTCGCTGCCGGTCGCCGGCCAGACCGGGAAGTGGTTGGTCGCGGTGCCGACCGCCCCCGTTCCCCGAGCGCGAATGGCCTGCACGGCCAGGCCGTGGGCCAGGAGGGCGTGGTGCACGGCGGGCAGCGCGTCGAACAGCAGGCCCCGGCCCGGCGCGAGTTCGGTCTGCGCGTAGCCCTGCAGCGTCATGACGTTGGGCTCGTTCACCGGGCACCAGTGGGTCACCCGGTCGCCCAGGCGCCCGGCCACGATCGCCGCGTACTCCCCGAACCGCAGGGCCGTGTCACGCATCAGCCAGCCACCCGCGTCCTCAAGCCCCTGGGGTAGGTCCCAGTGGTAGAGCGTGGCCATCGGCGCGATCCCCGCCTCCAGCAAGCGGTCGACGAGCTGGTCGTAGAAGTCCAGACCGGGGCCGTTGACGGGGCCCGAGCCGGTCGGCTGGATCCGGGGCCAGGCGACCGAGAACCGGTAGCCCCCGGCGCCGAGTCGCTTCAGCAGCTCGAGATCTTCGGGCCAGCGGTGGTAGTGGTCACATGCCACCGCGCCGCTACTGCCGTCGGCGATGCGTCCCGGTTGCGCGGTGAAGGTGTCCCAGATGCTGCGACCCCGGCCGTCCTCGTCGACCGCGCCCTCGATCTGGTAGGCCGCCGTGCTGGTGCCGAACACGAAGTTCCGTGGCAGTTTCACTGGCAGGTTCACTGCGCTCCCCGGGGCCGTCGCCGTCCATGATCACGTCATCGCCGCGACGATCTTCCCTTTCGTCACCGGTAGCTGTCCATGACGGACGGTCATCGAACGTGGCTCGGGTATGCTCCGGTGGCCCGTGTCACCCCAAGGTCTCGAGAAGCGTGAACGACAGCAGCACCGAACGCCCGTCCATCACCCCGGGCCGCATCTTCCATCTGGTGGCATCGTGCGTGGTGCTCGGCGCGGGCGTGGCGCTCTTCCTCCTCGCCTCGCTCGGGTCCGACGGCTACTCCACCCTGATCAGCGGCATCACCGACACGAGCGGTCTGCCGTTCATGGTCGTGAACATCTCGGTCGGTGTGGTCTTCGTGATCATGGCCTGGCTCCGCGGCACCCGCCCCGGCCTCGGCACAGTCACCCAGCCGGTCGTGGTCGGGCTGACCGTGTCCCTGCTGCTGGCCTGGCTGGACACCCCTGACAGCATGGCGACGCGGATCGTGATGCTGATCGCCGCCGTGCCGGTGCTGGCCATCGGAGTCGCCGGCTATCTCGGTAGCGGCACCGGTGCCGGTCCGGCCGAGGCCGCCGCCCTGGCCTGGGACCCGCCCGTGCCGTTCCGCTGGAGCTACAGCATCCTTCAGGGCGGCGGCGCGCTGGTCGGCTGGTTGCTGGGCGGAGCCGTGGGGCCGGGCACGATCCTGGTCATCCTGGTGCTGGGCCCGGCCATCGACCTGGCCACCCGCCGGGTGCCCGGCCTGGTCCACGACCGCGCCACCCAACCTGCCCTCTAGGGGCGGCGGGCGACCACCTCGTCCGTTGCTCCCGGACGCACGAGCTCCAGCGCGCCGTCCGCGCCCACCCGAACCGTGGTGGTCGCGTGGTGTGTGACCGTGAGGTCGCGGGCCGTGTCGCCGTCCACGACCAGGCAGTCCGGACCGAACATGGTGGACGCGTCCCGCGCGGTCGGGGCAGGTGGACTCCCGGTGCGGTTGGCACTGCTGACGTACAGCCGGGGGAACTGCGCCAGCGCCGGGCCCAGCGGTTCCCAGAGCGTGCCGAAGAGCAGGGCGAACCCGTCGCGCACCGCCGGCCGCAGCCAGGGCGGCAGGACGTCCGGCGCGTGCACCGGCACCAGGGCTGTCACCAGCTCGTTCCGCAGCAGGTCGAGCGCCCGGGCCCGGTCCGGCGCCGGCAGCCGGATGCCTTCCGCGACCTGGTCCCAGACCTCGTCGCCCCGCACCCAGACCGCTACCTCCTGGGTCTGCGGGCGCTGCTTGGCCGCGTTGACCACGTCCGGAGCCGTCGCGGCGACCACGTAGGTGAGCGGGCTGGGGTTGGGCAGCACGACGGCGCGGCCTGACCGCAGCGTCTCCGGCACCCGATCGAGACCGGGCCAGTCCGGCTGGCTCGGCTGGCTCGGCTGGCTCGGCTGGCTCGGCATCAGGAGGCGTGCAGGCCGTCGAGGAAGTCGGCGAACTGCTCCCGCTCCACGACGGCCCGGCCGGTGCGGTAGGCCCGGTGCTTCACCCAGGTCAGCGCGAGCGCGGCCCGGGCCGCATCGAGATCGTGACCGAGCTCGGCCGCGACGGCCCGCACCACCCGGCCGCTGGCCAGATGGGTCAGCAGCACCCGCGGCCGCAGCCCGAGCACCGTCTCCGGGTCGAAGGGCTGGTAGACGTCCGGGGCGGCGAACGGTGTGCCGGTGGAGATCGTGCCGACCCCGCTGCCCACGATCGGCGTGGTCACGCTGATCGGCACCCCGGTGCCCCGGGACACGGCGTCCGCGAGGCCCGGAAGCAGCGTGAGATCGGGCTGTTCCCACCATGGGTCGGCGTCGGGGCCGAGCACGGCCGCGGTGGTCTCCTTCTCGTAGGCCAGCAGGAACAGCAGCTGCTCGGTCGCGGCCAGCCCGGAGCGCTCGGCGATGCCGAGCCAGGAGCTCGCCAGCACCCGGGCCCCGGCCTGGGCGGCGGCCACGGTGTTCGCCAGGCCGAGTCCCAGGTCGTTGTGGAAGTGCGTGCCGAGCACCACCTCCGGCCCGCATACTCACCGATCCGGGTGACCGCCCGCTGCGCGAGACCGGGCAGCCACTGCCCGATCGTGTCGGCGAGCACCATCACGCCACCGCCCGCCGCGGTCATCCGCGCCGCGCTGTCGGCCACCAGCCGGGGGTCGGCACGGGGCACGTCCACGAAACAGACGTCGACGGCCGTCCCGGACGCCTCGTCCACCGCCGTGCGCACCAGGTCCAGCCCTTGTTCCAGAGCCTGCTGCGGGCTCTGATGGGTCATCGCCCCGGCGGTCGGCCCCGAGGACGGCAGGATCACCATGATCCGGCCACCCGGCACGCCCCGCATCGTGTCCAGCGCCAGGCGCACATCGTCAGCGGTGCCCCGGCAGACCGCCGAAGGGCTCACCCGGTCGGCGCTCTCCAGGGCGACCCGGCGGGTGATCTCCCGCTCCGGCTCGGCCACCGAGGGGAAACCGGCGGCGAAAATCACCTGCCGGGGACCGGAATCACCGAAGATGCGCCCCTGTTCACGGGCGATCGCCGTGCGCAGCACCGCCCCCATGAAAGTCTTGGCCTGGGCCCCGTCGCGAGCCGACTCCTCGAACACCACGACCTTTCCGGCCCGGGCGGACTCGACGATCTGATCAGACATGAATCTCCTTCCGAACCAGTGCAAGGGATCCTAGTGAACTGGTAAACATCCATGCCAGAACACCTTTCGGGGGACGTGCCGACGGCGCCGAATATTCCCGAAATCACCGCTGGCCAACATCTTTCGCGTGGCACTGTGATTCGCGAAATATCGCCGTAACATTTATGGTTAGCTTGACGTGGCGACGGTGCCTCCACCCAGAACCCGATCCGCCTCCACGCCCGGCTCCGCGCGAACCGGGCCGGAAAGGAACCTCGTGCTTCCCGCAATACCCGCCGTGGCCGGCTCCCAGACGGCAACGGCGGCGCAACCGTCCCCCTCACCGACACCCACCCAGCTGTGGCACCAGGTCTCCGACGCCGCGCAGGACGGCCCGGACGCCTTCACCCAGCTCCTGCTGCGCGCCGGTGACACGCTGCTCCACTTCACCCTCAAGGCCGTCGTCCTGATCGCGCTGCTGCTGGTGGTCCGGCTGATCGCGCACCGCCTGCTCAAGGCCGTCGCCGACCGCATCGCCACCAGCGCCTCCCCCGGTCACGGCAGCCTCCGGACGCTGTGGCAGACCGTCCGGCGCCGCACCGACACCGGCGAGGAAGCCCTCACCGAACGACGCAAGCAGCGGGCCCGGGCCATTGCCTCGCTGCTGTCCCATCTCACCTCCGCCGCCCTGGCCATGATCGCCGTCCTGCTCTTCGTGCAGGGCACCGGGCTCTCGAAGGCCGGGGTCTTCACCGCCGGCCTGCTCGGCGTGGTCGCCGCCGTCAGCGCCCAGGGCCTGGGCCGCGACATCATCGCCGGTCTCTTCGTCCTCGCCGAAGACACCTACGGCATCGGCGACTACATCGACACCACCCTCGGTGCCACCGGTGTGGTGGAGGAGATCGGCCTGCGCACCACCCGGCTACGCGGCCGCGACGGCACGATCTGGCACGTGCGGCACAGCAAGATCGACCGGCTCGGCAACCGCACCCAGGCCCAGTCGCACCTGACGCTCGACATCCGGGCGGGCTTCGGCGACGCCTCCCCCGACACCAGCGCCGCCGGCCGCCTCGCCGCCGCCGAACGCGTGGTGCGGATGAGCCTGGACCGCCTCGACCGTGACCTGGCCTCGGCCGCCTCACCGAACCCGCTGAAGGCCGGCGCGGTCGCCGGCACCCTCGCCGAGATCCTGCCGGTCCTGGTGCCCGGCGCCCGGCAGAAGGCCTTCGCCACCCTGGCCACGGTGACCTCCGCTGCCGAGACGGTCGACACCCAGCCCCTCGCCTTCACCCCCAAGGACCTCGACGACCTGGCCCATCTGCGCGACCTGCTCGAAGACGCCGACGTGCCGGTCCTGACCCAGAGCCACCTGGCCGGCCTGATCAACGCCGGCGACGACCACGTGGTGCTGCGCGTGACGGCCCGGGTGTCCGACACCTCCCGGCAGCAGGCCCTCGCGGTCCTGCGGCGCCGGCTCTTCCTGGACCTCAACGCCGCGGGCTTCTCGGCGTCGTTCACGGTGCCGGGGCCGGAGGAACTCTGAGCGCCTCCCTACAGGGCCACGGCTCCCACGGCCGCCGCCGCGATCACCACGGCCCACGCCGGTACCGGCCAGCGGGTGAGCAGCACGAACGCCGCGACGGCGAGGGCCAGCGCCCGGGCCGAGGTGATGCCGTCGGTGAAGACCGGGTCGTAGAGGGCGGCCGCGAGCAGACCGACCACCCCGGCATTGACACCCATCAGGGCCGCGCGGGCCGAGGGCACGTGCCGGAGCGACTGCCAGAACGGCAGCACACCGACGACGAGAAGTGCCGCGGGCAGGAAGATGGCCACCAGCGCGACCAGGGCACCGGGAACTCCGTCGGCGATCGCCCCCAGATACGCCGCGACGGTGAACAGCGGACCGGGAACGGCCTGGGCCGCACCGTAACCGGCCAGGAACTCGTCGTGCCCGACCAGTCCCGCCGGCACCAGACCCGATTCCAGCAGGGGCAGCACCACGTGGCCACCGCCGAAGACCAGGGCACCGGCCCGGTAGAAGATCCCGAAGAGCCGGGGCAGGATCGGCACGGCGACCAGGAGCACGAAGAACGTGGCCAGCGACCCCAGGGCCACGCCGCGCGGCACCCGCACGTCCGGGAAGTCCTCCTCCTCACCGGCCTCACCGGTGGCAGGCGTCGCGGCGTCCGGCCGCAACCAGACCAGACCGGCCAGCGCGGCCGCGGCGATGATCGCCGGCTGGGCCCAGGCCTGCGGGGCCAGCAGCGCCGCGACGGTGGCGGCCCCGGCGACGGTGGCCCGCGGGCGGTCGGGAGCCAGTGAGCCGGCCATCCCCATCACGGCCTGGGCCACCACGGCGACGGCCGCGGCCTTGAGACCGAGGATCCATCCGGTGCCGGTGGAGCCCCCCAGTTCGGTCACCGCGTAGGCGAAGGCCATGAGCAGGACCGCGGACGGCAGGGTGAAGGCCGTCCAGGCGGCCAGGAGCCCGGCGAAGCCGGCGCGTTGCAGCCCCAGCGCCATACCCACCTGGCTGGAGGCCGGCCCCGGCAGGAACTGGCACAGCGCCACCACGTCGGCATAGGCCTGTTCACTCAGCCAGCGGCGACGCACCACCAGCGCCTCGCGGAAGTAGCCCAGGTGCGCCACCGGCCCACCGAACGACGTCAGGCCGAGCTGCAGGAAGACGCGGAACACCTCACCGGCCGAACCGGGGTGCCGGGGTGGTGCCTCAGTCATGCCGCGCAGTCTGACCGGCCGCCGGCGTTCGCTCAACCGCGCGCCGATGGACCCCCGGCAAACATCTCCCTAAGTTGGGCATCATGCCGGACTGGTTTCTGCAGTGCCCTCGATGCTCCTGGCGCGGGGAGATCGTCGCCGCGATCGACCCCTGCCCCCGCTGCCGGGCCGACGGCATCGCGATGGCGCCCGAGGTGACGCGCACCGGACCGGCCACCACCCCGCGTGACCTGCTGTTCCCGGTCGATCAAGCGGTCACGCTGGGCGAGGGCGACACCCCGCTCGTCGCCCTGCGCAACTCCCCCGGTGTCTTCCTCAAAGACGAAAGAGCCAACCCCACCGGCTCGTTCAAAGACCGGATGGCGAGCGCCGCGGTCTCCTGGGCCCTCTCCCACGGGTACGACACGGTGGCGCTCGCCTCGACCGGGAACGCGGCCCTCTCGGTCGCCGCCTACGCGGCCTCGGCCGGGCTGCGCTGTGTGGTGCTGGCCAAGGAGGGCGGGGTGGTGCCGGGCGTGCTGGAGCCGCTGCGGGCCATGAACGCCGAACTCCACCTGACCAACACCTACGCGGCCCGCTGGGACGCTCTCGCCCACGGCGTCCACCATCAGCAGTGGTTCCCCGTCAGCAACTACCAGAGCCCACCGGTGAGCAGCCACCCGGTCGGGGTGCGCGCCTACCGCTCCATCGCCTACGAGATCGTCGAGCAGCTCGGCCGCACCGCCCCCGAGCAGGTCGTGATCCCGGTCTCCCGCGGTGACGCGCTCGCGGCGCTCTGGGCCGGTTTTCAGGAGATGCACACGCTGGGGTGGATCGAACGCCTCCCGAGAATGCTCGCCGTGGTTCGCCTTCCGAGCCTGCGTGACGCCCTGCTCGGAGGGCTGGAACAACCGCAGACCACCCCCGCCGACGGTCCGGTCGAGGCCGTCTCCATCAGCGACCCCCTCGCCACGGCGATGGCGGTGCGGGCCGTGCGCGAGAGCCGCGGTGACGTGCTGGTCGTCGACGACGACCAACTGCGAACGGCCCGGGCGCAGGCGTATTCGCGGGGCTGGCCACTCGAGCTGTCCTCGGCGGCGGTTCTCGCGGGCATCGGGATGACGGACGAGGCGGGCACCACGGTCGGTCTGGTCACCGCGGCCGGCTCCCGGTGAACAGACCGGTGATCAGCGCAGCTCACCGCCCCGGTCGCGCACCATCTCCCGCAACTGGCTGAAGACGCGTCCACTGCCGATGCCGTCGTGCTCGAACTCGTTGGTGACCCAGGCCTGCGCGTTCCCCAGCCGGCTCAGGGTGTCGCGGGAGAGGTCCGCGTCCACGAACACGTCGTCGGCGTACACCGCCGCAGCCAGGGGCACCTCGTTCGCGGCCAGAACGGCCGGGTCGTACAGCGGCGACCAGGTCTGCTGCTCGGCCAGGGCATGCATCGCCGGGGCGAACGGCCGCAGCAGGGCAACCTCCTCGAACAGCCAGGGGAAGGCCATCTCCGAGGTGAACAGCAGCGGCCGCCGGTCCTCGCCGAACTCGGGCCGCCGGTCGCGTTCGCGCTGCGCCGACCAGCGGAACGGCCCGTTCGCGCCGTCCCCGTAGATCGTCTCCTGCAACGTCCAGAACAGCGGGTTGCCGGCGTTGGACGTCTTCAGCAGCACGGTCTCGAGGAACGCGTCGCTGAGCCGGCCGCCGGGCAGCAGCCCTTCGGAAATCAGCCAGTGCAGCCGCTGGTGGCCCGGCCCGAAGCCCAGGTCGTTGCCCAGGGTCTGGAAGCGCCGCACCGACAAGGGCGAACCGTCGGGCAGTTTCACGTCACCCGCGGCCAGGATGTCGGCGATGGCCGAGACCGTCTCGACATCCTGGGGGTAGCGCCGGTAGAAGTCGGCCGTCTTCCCCGCGACCCGGGTGAACGTCCGGCGGTACACCTCGTCGGGATCCGCGGGCGTGCCCGGGATGCCTCCACAGACGTAACCCGCGCTGAGCGCCTCGGGGGCCATGGACAGGTAGGTGAGCGTGATCCAGCCGCCGAAGCTCTGCGCCAGGGTGGCCCACTTCTTCCCGTCGTACCGGGTCGTGCGCACGTGTTCCAGGTCACGCACGATCGAGTCGGCGCGGAAGTTCAGCAGGTGGTCGCCGGCCGCGCGACCGTCCGGGAACGCCGAGATCACGGTGCCGTCGATCGGTGTGCTGCGACCGGTACCGCGCTGGTCCACCATCACCACGCGATAGTGCGGCAGCGCCTCGGCCAGCCAGCCCGACAGGCCCACCGGCCGCGGGTTCGCACCGCCGGGGCCACCCTGCAGGAACGTCAGCAGGGGCAGGTCGTCGTGCCGGCGGTCGGGATCGACGTACTCCCGCACGAACACCTGGATGCTCTCACCGTCCGGATCGGCCCAGTTCAGCGGCACATCCACGAAGAACTCGCGCACCCAGGCGCCGGGCTGGGGGTATTCGACCAGGCTCATGGATGCAGCCTGCCATCCCGGTCCTGGACACGCCGGGCCGGGTCGGACAGGGTCAGACAGGTCTTCTCGCGCAGGCATACTTCTCGATCGCGTCCATGTCCTCCGGCCGCAGGCAGCGGGAGTCGTCGGGCGCCAGGAGCAGGGCGCCGCACCCCTCGAGTTCCTCGCGCACCGGGCCCTGGGCCGGGATCGCCTCGTCATCGGTCCAGATCAGCCGGTGCCCCGCCCGCACGACCGCGAGCGCGGCCCGCACCTTCAGCTCCCCGACCCGTTCCCGGGAGGTGTTGTCGCCGCGGGGCAGAGCGAACGCCGGCGGCACCCCCTGCAGGTCGTACAGATTGTTGAGGCGCCGGGTGTGGCAGGCCCAGGTCGTGGCCCACCGCAGGTCGACCTGCCGGGTCTGGTGCAGCCCGCGGATGCGCCGGATCAGCTCGGGCGCGTACCGGATGCGGTACTCCACCCCGTTGGCCTCGAGCGACGTGGTGCGCGGCGCCCGCACCCAGCCCGGCCGGATGCCGTTGATGACGCCGTCCATGTCCAGCAGCCAGATCGGCACACCCGGCGCATCCATGCCCGAGATGGTGACATACCGGGCATCCTGCCCGGCGCTCAGGGTGCAGAATTCTCAGGGCAGGAGATACATCCGGTTCGGCACCAGGAACGTGCGGCGGGCGTGGCCGCCGTCCAGGTCCGACTGCTGATCACCCACGTTCGCCACCAGGTCCCACCCCTGCGCGGCCAGATCGGCCCGCACCCCGGATTTGAAGACCACCGTGCTCAGCCCGCCGGCGGGCTTGGTGAACAGCCCGGCCGGCTCCTCGTAGCCCTGCTCACGGAGGTTGCGCAGGGTCACGTCCCGCAGCGGGTCGGGACGGCTGGTGATGTAGAAGATCGTGAACCCCTGCGCGGCGGCCCAGCTCGTCAGCTCCGGCATCCCGGAGACGGCTTGCGGCCGGCACCCCAGCAGGTACTGAACGAACGGCCCCTGCGTGTACCCGTCGAAGTCGCACGAGGCGCCGTAGTCGTAGCTGCTCAGCGCGGTGTCGTCGACATCCAGCACCAGGGCGGCACGCTCGGTCGCCATGTGGTCGCCGAGATGATGGTGGACGTCTTCCAGCACCTTTCGCAGGTCGCCCGAGTAGGCGGAGTCGGGCGAGATCCGGCCCGAGCCGTCGTCGCCGTAGTACTCGCGCACCTCGCCGGCGGGATATCCGGAGGGCACGATGTGCAGCGCCCGCCGCAGCCCCTCGGTCAGCTTCGTCATGTCCGTCATCGCCTCGCGGCCTCCGTCCGTCGTGTCCGCGGCGCACACGCTACGGGACAGCCCGCGCCAGCACGGAACCCGCACCCGGGCGCCCGCGTCTGAGCCATGCTGATCACCGACGGAAGGCTCGCCACCATGTCCTTACGTACGTCCTGCCTGCTCCGGCGACCCACCCCGTACCTGGCGGCGGGCCTGCTGCTGGCCGGCTGCACCAGCGCGGGGCAGGCGGCCGCCTCCTGCGCGGTCGGGGTGGAGTACGAGGGCCACTTCTACAGCTACGGCCAGGACATCGACCCCGACCAGGTGGGCCCGAGTCTGGGCACCCATCCCCTGCCCGCCTGCAACGACACCGGAGCCAACGGGGTGATGGCCGACGAGCCCTCCCCCGGCGACGTGAAGCTCTACCGGATCAAGGGACTCGACCCGCGGTACGCCGTCTTCGCCGCCGGGCAGCACCAGGGTGGCGACGAGAGCAGCCCCGGCCAGATGTTCACGATTCCGGAGATGGACATGCCCGCCGAGGTGCGGTCCGACCTGGAGGCCCTGTCCCGCTGACGGACCGGCCGGCCCATGCCCGGGCCGGCCGGTAGTTTCTGGTCAGCCCACCGGGGCAATCCGACCGGGCCGACGGCAGCACGCCTTTCCCGTCTCGAGGACGGGACAGGTGCTTTCGAACGCTCAGAGATCAACCGGTCCTACCCAACACACGGATACATGCCGGAAATAGTTCACCCGGCGCCGAGAAATGCCGCATCGATGGCTCCGACCCATTGATATTCGGGTCACTGAATTAATTCTCGCTTGCTGTCGAGGACACCGTCCTTGAAACAGATCTCGTAGTGCAGTTCGCCGTCGCCGGTCGACGGCCGGTCCTGCGCGTAGTAGGTGGTGCAGGTGACGCCGTCGGTGTTGACGGTCGTTTCGACCATGTCGATGGGAAGGTTCTCGTCGACGGCGACCTGGTCGTCACCCACCGTCAGGGAGTCGAAGAGCTCGCGGCTCACCGCTCCGGGGGTGGCGGGCACGAAGAAGGTGCCGACGCACGACCCGAGAGACAGCACGAGCGAGACGATCACGGCCCCGGCACCCATCCTCTGGCGGCGTGAACTCTTCCGCAGTTCCTGCGGGAAGTCGCCGTTCGCCGGCGTCCGGCCCGGCTCGGGCACCTCCCCACCGTAGGGAAGCATCGCGAGTAGACGGAAACCGCCCTCGTCCGTAGGCCCGTGCGACAGCACGCCACCGGCCAGCCGTACGCGCTCGGCCAGACCGTGCAGCCCCTGACCGGTACTGATCCCCTCATAGGGCTGCCCGGCACGGTTGCCGACCTCCACGACCAGGGCGTCGTCCTCGTACCGCACCTCCACGCGCACGGGTGCCCCACCGGCATGCCGCAGCGCGTTGGTGATGCCCTCCTGCACCACGCGATACCCGGCGTGCTCGGCCAGCAGGCGCAGCGGCCGGGGTTCCCCGCGGCGGACCAGCTCGATGTCGGTACCGGTCCCCCGCCCTGAGGCGACCGTCTCCTCCACCTCGTTGAGCGACCTGCCCGCCGCGTCCCGGACGTCGTCCTGGTGCAGCACCCGCAGGATCTGCCGCAGCTCCGACATGGCCTGGGCGGAGGTGTCGCGCATCAGGGCCAGGGCCTCCTGCCCCTTCGGCGGCAGGGTCGCGGCGGATGACTGGGCCAGGCCTCCGGTGTACAGGGACAGCAGGGTGAGCCGGCTGCCGAGCGAATCGTGCAGCTCGGCGGCGATGCGGTTGCGCTCGCGCATCTGTGCCTGGTCGATCAGCAGCTGCCGTTCCTGATGCAGTTCGACGTTGCGCTGATGCATCGTCATGACCAGCAGGCGGCGCTGGGCGACCATCGCGCCCACGGCCGCAGGCAGCAGCACCGTCAGGCAGAACAGCATCAGGCCGAGCAGGACGCAGTAGGCGAAGGGGTTGCGGGTCTGCAGATCGACACCGGCGACGCAGCACATCAGAACGGCGGCAAGACCCAGTCCGATGGACGACGCCCGTCGCGACCGGTAGCCGACGGCGGCACCGAGCAGGATCAGCGCGACGCTGCTTCCGGCCGTCAGCAGGGAGAGCAGGGCTCCGAGCACGAGCGCGGTCATCGGGCTGATGATCCGCAGCGGCACCACCACGAGCGTTCCCACGAACCCGGCGAGCATGATCAGCACGAGCGGTAGCCGTTCGTCCTGGAAAGGCTCGAACCAGAAGGCAAGACAGAGCAGGGCCGTCGTCAGGGCGAGAAAGAGTGTGAGAACGGCCTCGTAGGCCAGACGCAACCGATCTGCGCGGTACGCGGAACGTACCCGCCCGACTACCGAAAGCACCGGGTTCACCGTCACGCATCAGAGTATCCAGGGGCGTTATCGCCGGATTCCCGCCGAAGGCCCCTACCGCACACCGGAACCGGCGCCTACCAGTAACCGGCACCATCGTGCAAGGCGGCCAACAACACCCTCTTCTTATGTGTTTAATGTGAAAGGTGAACCCGAAGAGAACGTTAAATGGCATTCTGAGACGCACGACCGGCTTCGAGCTGACGCGTCCCGTGCCACCAGTTCCCCAGGGGCTCGACAAGGCCGTCAACCGCCTCAACAAGGCGACGGCGCGCCTGGAGAAGCTGGCTCTCGCCCAGCCGCCCGCCGCGCCCGCAGCGCCCGCAGTGGCGAAAGCCCCTGCTAAACCGAAGGAGAAGCCGCTCCCGCGGGACTTCGACGACGAGGCGCGCGACATCGTCACGGCAGTGCGGCCCTACACCGCGGCGAGCAACGAGAAGCTGCACGCGCTGATCACCGCGACCCGTCATCTCCACGACCGCCGGGTCGAGGGCGCCGTGGTGCAGTGCGGGGTCGGGCGTGGTGGCTCGATGCAGGCCGTGGCCCGCACCCTGCTCGCGGCCGGTGAGCGCAACCGTGACCTCTATCTGTTCGATACGTTCGGGGCCGTGAATTCCCTCGACGCAGTGCGCGCCGGCCTGACGGCCGTGCCCTACCCGGACGAGCACGTTCACCTCGTACCGGGCAAGGTCGAGGACACGCTGCCCCAGCACGCGCCCGGGTCCATCGCGCTGCTGCACCTGGACACCGAGTGGTACTCCTCCACCCGGCACGAGCTCGACCACCTGTACCCCCGGCTGGTGTCCGGCGGCGTGCTGCTGCTCGACGACTACGGCTGGTGGCAGGGTTCCCGGCAGGCCACCGACGAGTGGCTGCGCGAGAACGGCATCGACCTGTTGCTCTGGCGTGCCGGCAACGGCCGCGTGGCGATCAAACCGTAGCCGCCGCGTGCCCGACTTCGACTTCCCGGACGGCCAGTACCTCGCCGTCACCGTGCGCCTGGCCCTCGACACGGGTGGGCAGACAGCCATGTTCCTGCTGCGCAGCAGGCTTTTCGCCGAGCGCGCGGGTATCACCCCGACCCTGGTCTCGTTCGACGACCAGCCCGACTACCCGCGCATCCGGGCCGAGCTCGCCGCCCGGGGCTCGGTGGCGCCCTCCACGGTGATCGTCAACCTCTTCGAGTGGTTCCGTCACGAGCGCACCCCCCTCGCGGCCGACGACGCGGCTGCGCTGCCGCCGGTGCCGGGCCTGAAGGCGCACGACGTCCCGCACCCGGACGGCACCGTGCACCTGACCACCTACCGCAGCCGGGACGGCTCCGACGTGGTCACCGACCACCGCCGCGCGGACGGCAGCGTGTACCTGCGCCAGAGCCCCGACGGGGTGGTGCTCTGCGACCGCCGGAGCCGCGTGGTGCGGGAGTTCTCCGGGGTCGGCGCCCTGCGGCGCTGGTGGCTCACCGGCCTGTTCGACGACCAGCCCAAGCGGCCGGTGATCATCATGTCCGACAGCCGTTTCGCGACGCGGCAACTGGTGCCGTTGACCAGCCGGCGCCGGGTGCGGCTGATCCACGTGGTGCACAACATCCACGTCCAGGAGCCCTACCAGTGGGACTCCCCGGTGCACCCGACCCATCTGCCGGTGATCGAGGCGATCCCCCGCCTGCACGCCCTGGTGATGCTCACCGAGCGCCAGCGCGACGAGATCGCGGCCCGGTTCGGGGCGATGGACAACGTGCACATCATCCCCAACCCGATCGATCACCGACCCGACAGCGATCGCCAAGTGCCTCGTCATCAAGCCGATTTCGTGATGCTCGGGCGCCTGGAGAAGCAGAAACGCCTGGAGGACGCCGTGGTCGCCTTCGCGAAGGTGGTCACCCAGCAGCCCCAGGCCACGCTGACCATCTACGGCGAGGGCAGCCAGCGTGCCGAACTGGAGAAGCTGGTCGGCAAACTCGGCCTTCAGGCCTCCGTCCGGCTGCCCGGGCACGACCCGGCGGCCAAGGACTACCTGCGCTCGGCGACGGCCCTGCTGCTGACCAGCCGCTTCGAGGGATACCCGCTGGTGGTGCTGGAGGCCCTGGACCGGGGCTGCCCGGTGATCGCCTACGACATCGCCTACGGCCCGCGCGAGCAGATCGCCGACGGCGAGAGCGGTTACCTGGTTGCTTCGGGTGACACCGGCGCCCTGGCCGAGCGCATGCTGCGGCTGATCGCCGACCCGGACCTCACCGCCCGGATGTCCACGGCCGCCCGCCTCAGTTCGGCGACCCACTCGATCGACGCGTACCTGACCAGCTGGCAGGATGTTCTGCGCGCGGTCACCGATAAGCCGTAACAGCTTTCGCACCCACCACGATCACGAGGAGAACGGCTGTTATGCGACGGCGCCTGCTGTCAGCCCCGGCCCGGGCGATCCCGGCCGCACTGGTCCTGCTCCTGACCCTCGCTCTGGCGGCCTGCACCGCCTCGGCCGAAGCCGGTCAGCTCGAGGCTGCCGCTCCCACGGCCGCCGATCGCACCAGCCAGGACACGTCGCGGCCGAACATCGTGTTCGTGCTCACCGACGACCTGTCGATGAATCTGCTGCCCTACCTGCCCACCGTGCAGCGGATGCAGCAGAAAGGCACCACGTTCTCGCAGTATTTCGTGACCGACTCGCTGTGCTGCCCCTCCCGGGCGTCGATCTTCACCGGCCGGTACCCACACAGCACCGGGATCTACCGCAACTCCGGCCCGCAGGGCGGGTACAAGACCTTCATGAAGAAGGGGCTCGACGGCGACACCTTCGCCACCGACCTCCAGAAGGCCGGGTACCGCACGGCCATGATGGGCAAGCTCCTGAACCAGTACGCCACCGGCGAGCCCGGCGCGGCGCTGCCGGTGCCGGAGGGCTGGGACGAATGGGCGCTGGCCGGTAACGCTTACGGGCAGTACGACTACACGCTGAACCAGAACGGCACCGTGGTGAAGTACGGCGACGAGCCGGAGGACTATCTGACCGACGTCCTCGGGGCCCGGGGCCGCGACTTCGTCGCCCGGGCGGCGGACAAGAACGAGCCGTTCATGCTGGAGGTCTCCACCTACACGCCGCACAAGCCGTACCCGGTCGCCGAGCGGCACCAAGACCTGTTCAAGAAGGTGAAGGCGCCCCGCACGGCGTCGTACGGCAAGAAGCCGGAGAACGCCCCGGCCTGGATGACCCAGCCCGCCCTCACCGATGCCGAGCAGAAGAAGATGGACCGCGACTTCCGCAAGCGGGCGCGCGGGGTGCAGGCGGTGGACGACCTGGTGCGCGGCCTGTGGGAACAGCTGCGGGCCAGCGGGATCGAAGACAACACCTACCTGGTCTTCAGCTCCGACAACGGCTATCACATGGGCGAGCACGGACTGGTCTCCGGCAAGATGACGGCCTACGACACCGACGTGCACGTGCCCCTGGTGGTCATGGGCCCCGACGTCACCGCCGGCCGCACCGTCGACGCGATGGGCTCGAACATCGATCTGCGGGCCACCTTCAATGACATCGCCGGCCAGAAGACCCCGAAGATCTCGGACGGGCAGAGCCTCGCCGGGCTCTGGGGCTCCACGCCCGAGGACTCGGCCGTACAGGACCGCGACGTGGTGCTGATCGAGCACCGGGGCCCCGACGTGGACGTGAAAGACCCCGACTACGAGGGCTTCCGCAGCGCCAACCCGCCCAGCTACGAGGCCCTGCGCAGCCGCGACTGGTTGTACGTCGAGTACGTGAACGGTGCGACGGAGTACTACGACCTGCGCAAAGACCCCGAACAGCTGAAGAACGTCGCGAAGAAGCAGTCGAAGGAGCGTCTGGCCTCCCTGAGCAAGAAGCTGCACGAGGTCATCGACTGCGAGGGCACCAAGGCCTGCGAGAAGGCCCAGCAACTCGACGACTGACCCCCTTCGTGATCATGCAAAACCTCCCCGGGGAGGTTTTGCATGATCACGGCTAGGCAGGCTGTTCCGGTCAGCGCGTCGGGTCGTCGGGGTGGGCCTGCAGGAAACGCTGGGCGATGCGGGCGTTGCGCTCGATGTGCAACGCCTGCCCTCCGATCAGGACGACGCAGAGAACGGCGAACACCAGTCGCGGCCGGCCCGCCTGGAAGACGAGGCCACCCAGCTGGGACACCGTCGCTGCCCCGAGCAGAAGAGCCGCCGGGCGTCGCGATTTCAGGGTCACGGCCAGGCGGCGCAGCCGGGGTAGATCCGCCTCGTCCGGCTCTTCGCGCAGAACCCTGGCTATGTCGCGACCGGTGTAGGGCGTGTAGTTGACCTCGCCGGCCGCCCGGCGGCGTTCGGCGTCTTCGATCGACCGGAGGTACAGCAGAACTCCACCGGGAATCAGCAACAGTAGCCCGAATATCTGGATGCTGATGCCGATCCAGCCCACGGTGCTCTCCTCCTCCATGCCCACATCGCACCGGACAAATGCCACCCCGGCAACTCGGCACCGGCCCGAACGGGAAGCGGGCCTGCGACGAAAGCGTGACCTGCCACCACTAAAGGCTCACCGACGAGCGTCCCTCGAACCCCTCTGCGGACGGACGCGGACGGACACCCCTGGAAGACAGGATCGTCCATGTCAGCAAGTCACTCCGGAGGGAAGAAATCATGCTCCGCAAGCGCATTCTCGTCACCGGCACCGCTCTCACGATCGGCCTCGGCGGCTTCACCCTGGCCACGATGAACTCGGCCCAGGCGGCCACGCCCACGTTCGCGGCGGCGGCCACGACCCCCACGTGCGAAGGGCTGAAGGCAACGATCGTGGGGACGGCCGGCGACGACCATCTGGTCGGGACCAAGGGCGCCGACGTGATCGCCGGGCTTGCCGGTTCCGACATCATCGAGGGACTCGGCGGCGACGACATCATCTGTGCCGGCGCGGGTAACGACGGCGTGTTCGGTGGCCAGGGCAGCGACAGCATCGCCGGTGGGGCCGGGGCCGACATCCTGGCCGGGGACGCCGGGCACGACTTCGTCCGCGGCGGCACGGGCACCGATCTGATCACCGGGGACGCGGGGAACGACTTCATCAGTGGGGACGCGGGCGACGACGGCATCCTGGGCGGCAAGGGCGACGACGTGATCGAGGGAGGCTCCGGTCACGACGACGTCACCGGAGAAGCTGGCGCGGACATCGTCTTCGGCGGGAAGGGGAATGACTCGCTGCAGGGGAACACCGGTGACGACTCGATTTTCGGTGGCGCCGGCAACGACCGGATCTGGGGCAACGCCGGTAAAGATCTCCTGGTCGGCGAGGGCGGCCAGGACAAGATCTCCGGCGGCACCGGGAAGAACGAGATCTACCAGGGCGGCGTCCCGAAGTGACGCCGACCACCTCGTTCGTGGTCATGACAAGTGTCCCCGGGGACACTTGTCATGATCACGGACAGAGGTACGGCAACAGCCAGCCGGGCCGAAGGCCGTCAGATGCTTCCCGTTCTCAGGCCGGCGTCACCAGCACGGCCACGTCCCAGGCGCCCAGGTTCAGCGACTCACCCTCGTCCGTCCTGGCGCCGGTGTGCAGGTTCTCGGCGGCCATCGGGACGGTGACGGAGACCTCGTCCCACGACCAGTTCTGCACCACCCAGAGCCGCTCGCCGCGCTGGTTGACGGCGGAGTGCACCCGCACGGAGGGCTCTTCCGGCCTCCACAGCGCAACCGAAGGTTCCGCTGCCCAGGAGAGCACCGCGTCTGCCAGCTGGGGGTTGGGCAGGCAACCGACCGTGGACACCCGGCCCGCACCGTGCGCGCGGGTGGTCACGGCGGCGTAGGAACCGTGGAACGGGTGGACGTAGCGGGCCACCACCCTCGCGTCGGTCACCTGGTACGACTCCGACCACTCCAGAGCGGCTGCCCCGTCGGGGATCTCGATGCCCTCGACCGCGACGACGGGCACCGGCCGCTCGAGGTTGGTGTACTCGTCGTACCAGGCCCCCGCGGCTGCGCTCAGCCCCGCACCCGGCGCCACCTCGAGGCGGGCGCGGACCTGGGTGTCGGCGTAACCGGTGCGGGGCCCGACGATCAGGTGGCCACCCGCCTCGGCGTAGGCCAGCAGCCACTCGATCACGCTGTCGTCGGCCGCATAATAGGCGGAGGCGACGAACACCGGGATCTTCCGGGCCGTTTCCGCCGCGTCGAAGCCGGTCAGGGCGCTCGCGTGGAAGACCCGGGTCTGCAGCCCGGCGTCGAAGGAACCACGGGCGAAGGCCTCCACGAGCGGGCCGTAGGAGTCGGGGATCGGCATCCCGTCCGGCGCGGCGAGCGGGCCGAACTTCTCCAGGGCCCACTTGCTCGCGTGGTCGTAGAGCAGACCCACCTGGGCGTCGGGTTGCAGTCCGGTGATCCGGTCACCGAACTGCGCCAGCTCCTGGCCGATCGCGGCGATCTCGCGGTAGGTGCGGCCCGGCTTCTGACTGTGCGGAAGCACGCCGCCCCAGTAGGTTTCCGGGCCGAAGTGCAGGGTGTGCCAGTGCCAGTACTCGATCATCTGGGCACCGCGGCTGATCAGGGCCCAGGCCGCCTGGCGGCGCTGCCCCGGGTAGCCGGGCTGGTTCATCGACGAGAACCCGATGGACTGCGCCCCGACCTCGGTGACCAGGAACGGCTCGTGCCGCGTGCCGAACATCCAGTCGGCGCTGTGGTAGAGCGCCCAGGTGCCCTGCGTCCACCAGGTCTGGCTCTTCACCTCGGTGTCGGGCAGGGCCAGCGCGTCCTGCGCCTTGAAATAGGGGTTTCCGGCGGTGACGTCGAAGATCTCGCCGAGCGCGTCGTCCCGCACCGTCGGGCGGCTGTACGACATGCAGGTCATCACGAACCGGTCCCCGGCGTACTCCCGCACGATGTCCGTCTGCCAGGACATGAACTCGGTGAGCAGGTCGGCCTGGAAGAGCCGCCAGGCCAGGTCGTACTGCGGCAGCGAGTTCGCGTCGGGGCGCCACAGGTCGATCCAGTCGCTGAGCCGGTGCGACCAGTAGGTCAGGCCCCAGGCCCCGTTGAGTTCCTCCACGGTGCCGAACTGATGACGCAGGTGGTCACGGAAGCGCTCGAACACGCCGTGGTTGTGCAGGACCCAGGCACCCGGCTCGTTGTCGACCTGGAACCCGATGATGGACGCGTGGCTCGCGTGGCGATCCAGGATGCGGCGCACGACCCGCTCGGCATGGAAACGGAACGCGGCGTGCGTCACGTCGATCTCCTGCCGCATGCCCCAGCCGAACTTCTGGCCGGTGGCGATCTCGGCGTTGATCTCCGGGTAACGGCGCTGCAGCCACGGCGGGATCGCGTAGGTGGGCGTGCCCAGGATCACCGAGATGCCGTGCTCGGCGGCGGCATCGAGCACCGGTGTGATCCAGTCCAGGTCGAAGACACCGTCTTGCGGCTCCCAGGTCGACCAGACCGACTCCCCGATCCGGATGACGCTGAAACCGGCGGCCTTCATCTCCTCGAAGTCCTGCTGCAGGCGCGGCGTCGGCTGGTACTCGTGGTAATAGGCTGCGCCGTAGAGAATCTGGGACGGGGTGTAGCTCATGACGGTTCCTTACCTCAGGAAATGCTCTTGATGCGGGTGATCATGAAGGCGCCGGCCACGGCCATCGCGATCGAGATCGGGAAGATCAGGCCGTACGAGCCCGTCGACACGGCGACCGTCGAGGTGATGATCGGGCCGATGGTCTGCCCGAGCGTCGTGGCCAGGTTGAGGATGCCCAGATCCTTGCCGGCCTCCTCCTTGCTCGGCAGCACGTCCACGTTGATCGCCTGGTCGACGGAACCGAACACCCCGTAACCGAATCCGGCGATCGCCGCGTAGAGGAACATGCCCATGGCCGAGGGGAAGATCCACGGCATGGCCACGCCGATCGCGAACAGGACGCTGGCGGCCACGGCAGGCACCTTGCGCCGGCCGATCCGGTCCGAGATCGGGCCGGAGCCCAGTGATGCCACGACACCGACGACGAGCGTGATGATCGACATCGTGGAGATGGTCGCGGCCGACTCCACCTTCGACTGACCGACGTAGTTCTGCACGATGTACAGCTGGTAGGCGGAAATCATCTGGTAGCTGATCAGCATGAACAGCCGGCCGCCGAAGGCCTTGTAGAAGTCCGGCGCGGCCTTCAGGGCCGGCGGACGAAACGAGGCCAGCAGTTCGCGCAGTCCGCCGGTGGGCGGTGCGAGGTGCTGCACGGGACGCTCGCGGGGCCAGACGATCAGGGTGAGGATGCCCGCTAGCGCCATCAGCACGGCCGCGAGCGCGTAGCCGGGAACGGTCTGGCTGATGAAGGCCGCACCGACGAGGGCGCCGATCGGGTATCCGATGGTGGCGCCGGCCCCGAAGAACGCGGACATGGTGCCACGGACCTTCAGCGGGGCGCGGTCGGAGATGACGGCGACGGCGGGGGCCAGCATCATGTTCAGGCCGACCATGGTGACGCAGTAGGTGACCATGATGGCGACCGGGCTGGTGAGCAGGCCGACGGCGAAGAGCGAGACGCCGCCGAGGATGCCGCCGCCGAGGATCCAGGGGCTGCGGCGGCCGAAGCGGGAACGGCTGCGGTCGGACAGGTTTCCGAACACCAGGTTGGAGACCAGGGAGACGATCGCGGTGACCGAGTTGATGGTGCCGAACCAGGCGTCCGGGGAGGAGACGCCGATGTCGGTGAGGCGTTGCGGCAGCAGGACGGTGGCCACCATAGCCAGGCCGACGGCCCAGCTCAGGCCGAAGATCAGGAATCCGGCCCCGAACCTGGCGATACGCGCAGGCGCCAGGGGTTCTCGGGTGTCGGGGGCGGCATCGTCCGCGAGGGGGGCTTCCTCGAGGGAGGACTGGGAGCTCATGGGGGAACCTTCTTTGTTCGTCTTTGAACGGGTTGGAGCAGAAGCCCGATCAGCTGTCGGATCCGGTGGCCCGGTAGCCGTCGAAGGTGACGGTGCCCTCGGTGGCGTAGAGCCCGATGACGCGGCCGGTGAACGAGGCGGCGGTCTCGGCGCTCAGGTAGCGGCCGTCGACGCGGGCCAGGCGTACCTGTTCCCCGCCGGCCTCGGCCCAGAGTTCGACGTGGTCGCTCGTCATCATCTCCGGCCCGAACCCCGTCCCGGCGGGCCGTACGGCATCCAGGTGCAGCGTGACCGGTCCGGCGGGAAGGGTTCCCGTCCATTCCTGACGCAACCCGGGCACGCCTGCGCGGGCAACGACAGTGACAACCGACCCGGTCGTCCGTGCTTCGATCTCGTAGTGGTGGGTCTCGTCGTACCGTACGGCCAGGCCGCCCACGCCGGCCGAGACGTCCACGGTCGTGGAGCTCTCGACCGCGATGGTGAGCTGACGGCGGCCGATGAACGACGGACGTGGGTCGTCGAGGGTGGAGCCGTCGGCGACGATGCTCACGCCACCGGGGCCGAACGTGGCCACGCTGTCGGGGGTGCGACGCACGGCGATCCAGCGGTGGTCGGCGGTGGAGGCCTCGTCCGTGATCGGGGACCGGGCGGCCAGCATGACGGGTTCGGCTACGGGCCAGTCGTTTTCCCATCGTACGGTGGTGACGAACGTTTCGCGGCCCAGGGGTGAGAACGCCCGCGTGCCACCCCCGGGGCGCACACCGAGCACCACGAGCAGCGTTCCGCCGTCCGGTCCCTCGACGAGGTCGCCGTGGCCGGTGTTCTGGATCGGCCGGATCGTGCTGCGGGCCGTGAGGAAGGGATTGGCGTCGTAGGCCTCGAAAGGTCCCTCGGGCGAGGGACCCCGGGCGATGGAGACACCGTGGCCGCGCTCGGTGCCGCCCTCCGCGATGAGCAGGTACCAGAAGTCGCCGCGGTGGTAGAGGTGCGGCGCCTCGGGGAACATGAACCCGGAGCCGGACCACAGCGAGCGTGGGTCCTCGAGCAGCTTGCCGCTCTCCAGGTCGACGCGGACCTGCTGAATGCCCAGGTGCCGGCCCATGTCCTCGCCCTCGAGCAGCAGCCCGGAGAAGGTGACGTAGGCGTTGCCGGCATCGTCCCAGGCCAGGTCCGGGTCGATACCGTTGAGGCCCTCGAGCACGGTGCCGTCGCTCCACGGTCCGGCGGGGTCGGTCGCGGTGAACACGACGCATCCGCGGCCGGCGGGCACGGTGACGATCACGTGGAAGAGCCCGTCGCGGTGCCGGATGGTCGGCGCCCAGACACCCAGGCCGGTCGGCACCTCGTCGACGGCGATCTGCTCGGGCCGGGTCGCGACGTTGCCGATCTGCTCCCAGGTCACGAAGTCGGTGCTGCGGTAGACCGGCAGACCGGGCAGGTACTCGAACGTCGAGGTGACGAGGTAGTAGACACCCTCGACCTTCACGACGCTCGGGTCGGGGTTGAAGCCGGGGATCAGCGGATTCGGGAAGAGGGCACCGAGGTCCGCCGCCGGTTGGTTCGAGTTCATCGTCATGCTCCTTCGCACAGCCAACTCTACGAAACTGTTTCGCAATGTTTCGTTCTGAAAGTGACAGTAGAGGGACGTACGGACTCGAGCAAGGGGCGTTTTCCCATCGAATTTACGAAACAGTTTCGTCGGGCGTAGACTGCGGTTATGCCCGAGAACCGCGCGACGATGGACTCGATCGCCGCCGCGACCGGTGTCTCCAAGGCCACCGTGTCGAAGGTGCTCAACGGCCGCCCGGGCGTTTCCGAGGCGACGAGACGACGGGTG
This sequence comes from Kineosporia sp. NBRC 101731, assembly GCF_030269305.1. Taxonomy (NCBI): domain Bacteria; kingdom Bacillati; phylum Actinomycetota; class Actinomycetes; order Kineosporiales; family Kineosporiaceae; genus Kineosporia; species Kineosporia sp. NBRC 101731. The sequence goes on along the minus strand of NZ_BSTC01000003.1, from coordinate 517,319 downwards.
AGCGAGGCGTTCGAGCGGCTCGGCTACGCCCCCACCACCCGCCCGGTCGTGCAGCAACGACGACGCTCGTTCGTCGTCCTCTTCGACACCCTGGCGAACCTGTACTTCCTGAACCTGCTGGACGGGCTGGTCGCGCAGGCGCAGAAAGTGGGCGTCGAGCTGGTGCCCGACGTGATGTTCCCGCTCACCCCCGCCCCCCTGGGCCCGCTGGAGCCCGGGCGCATCCGCGAACTGCACGGGCGCGGCCACACCGGTCTGCTCGTCGTCACCACCCAGGTGTCGGACGAGGTGGTCGCCGTGTGCCACGAACTCCATTTCCCGATCGTGGCAGTCGACCCGCCCAACACCCTCGACCCCCGCGTCGCCAGTGTCGGCTCGAACAACTGGTCGGGCGGCCTGCAGGCGACGGAGCATCTGGCGTCACTCGGCCACCGCCGTATCGCCTTCGTCGGTGGCTCGGCCACCCACGCGGGCCTGCGCGAGCGCCTGAGCGGTTACCGCGCGGCGCTGGAGGCCGCCGGCATCCGGGAAGACCCGTCCCTGGTCTCCGAGGAGGGCGGCATGGGCGAGGCCGGCCCGGCCGCGCTGCGTATGCTCGACCTCCCCGACCCGCCCACCGCGTTCTTCGCCTCGAGCGACCCGGGCGCGCTCGACGTCCTGCGACGAGTGACCCACACCGGACGCTCAGTGCCGGGCGACATCAGCGTGGTGGGCTACGACAACACCTACACCACGATGCCCTCCCCCGTGCTCCTCACCACCGTCCACACCCCGATCGCCGAAATCGGCCGGGTGGCAATGGCAACCGTGATCCGGATGAGTGAGGGCGAACCACCGGTATCGCATCATGTGCAGCTGTCCACGTCGATGGTGGTGCGGGAGTCGAGCGGGCCTCCCCCCGGCTGACCGTCCCGCAGCCCGGCCTGCCGGTGCTGCGGGAGCGCAGATCACCCGCTTCGGGACCTTTGGCCCTGCTGCATACCGTCCGGCCTCTGTGAACTGGCTCACGGAATATGCAGCGGTTCGGGAGAACGGCACCTTCACTGCGGCCAGGGGACGAGTTCATCCACGACCACGGGGGTCCGGCTTTCACATGACGTCTCACACCACCGGCCCGGCTATCGAAGCCACCGATCTGCGCAAGAGTTTCGGCACCACGAAGGCCCTGGACGGGCTCGACCTCACGGTCGCCCGCGGAGAGGTGCACGGCTTCCTGGGTCCCAACGGAGCAGGCAAGTCCACCACGATCCGGGCCCTGCTCGGGCAGTTACGGCTGGACAGGCGGGCAGGCCCGGTTGTTCGGCCTGGACTGCTGGAGCCGGCCGGTGGCCGCCCACGAGCACGTCGCCTACGTACCGGGGGACGTGGCGTTGTGGCCCGGGCTGACCGGCGGTGAATGCATCGACATCCTGGCGCGTTCGCAGGGCAGGCCCAACCCGTAGCGGCGCACCGAGCTGATCGAGCGGTTCCTGCTCGATCCGTCCAAACGCACCCGGACGTACTCCAAGGGCAACCGGCAGAAGGTGGCGTTGTGCGCGGCCCTGTCGACCGACGCCGATCCGCTCCTGCTCGACGAACCCACCTCCGGGCTCAACCCGCTGATGGAAGCGGTCTTTCAGCAGTGCATCCTCGAGGCCAAGCAGGAGGGCCGAACGGTGCTGCTGTCCAGCCACATCCTGGCTGAGGTGGAGGCACTGTGCGACCGCGTGAGTATCGTGCGCGCCGGGCAGGTGGTGACCCGGGGCAGCCTGGCCGAGCTGCGCGTCCACACCCTCACCCAGGTGACCGCGGTCACGGCGAAACCCGTTCCCGGGCTGGAAAACGTCGCCCATCTGGAAGACCTGCAGGTGCAGGAGACACCCGGCGCCTACCGCACCTCGTTCCGCACGCCCACGCAGGCCCTCGGCGATTCCGTGGCGCTGGTGGCCGCCTGTGCGCCGAGCGCCCTGACCGTCGAGCCACCCAGCCTGGACCAGCTCGATTGCCAGTTCCCGGACCCGTCCGTCGATGTCGGCTGCGAAGTGCTCCAGGCCGGGGGTTTCAGCGGGAGGATGCGCCGGCGGGCTTGGTGGCGCGGATGATCGCGCCGTGCATCCCGGGGACCGCTTCGTGGGTGAACGCGACCTCGGCGCCCACGAATCCGGCCGCGGCCAGACCCTCGAGGTACTCGGCCCGGGACAAGGCCCCGGCGATGCAGCCGACGTAGCTGCCCCGCTCGGCCCGCTCGGCCGGGCTCACCTCGTCCTCGGCCACCACGTCGCTGATCCCGATCCGGCCACCGGGGACAAGGACCCGGAACATCTCGGCCAGCACCGCCGGCTTGTCGGTGGACAGGTTCACCACGCAGTTGCTGATCACCACGTCGATCGACGCGGCCGGGAGCGGGACCGACTCGATCTGCCCCTTGAGGAACTCGACGTTCGTCGCCCCGGCCCTGTCCGCGTTGGACCGGGCCAGGGCCAGCATCTCCTCGGTCATGTCCAGCCCGAACGCCCGTCCCGTGGGCCCGACCCGCCGGGCCGACAGCAACACGTCGATGCCGCCGCCCGAGCCGAGGTCCAGCACCCGGTCGCCCGGTGCGAGCGACGCCACCACCATCGGGTTACCGCAGCCGAGGGAGGCGGCCAGGGCCTCGGCCGGCAGGCCCTCGACCTCGTCCGCGGTGTACAGGCCGGCACCGAACGAGCCGTCCAGAGCCGGCGAGCCGGCGGCTGCGTCCGGACCACAGCACGACGCCGAAGCCGTATCCCCGCCGCTCACGGCGATAGCGGCCGCCGCGTAGCGAACCCGGACCTCCTCACGGACCCGGCTCGCTTCATCCGTAGGTGTGGTGTCGATCATGATCGCGACCTCCCAGAGACATTGATGCTTGTCGATGTCCCATGCTTGCCCAGCCATCGACATTCGTCAATGCCTTCGGCAGACTGGAGGCATGGCGAGCGCGCGACTGAACCTGGACACCCGCGGTAGCGACGCACCCTCGGGCACGGGTGGTGCCACGTGCTGCTCGAGCGTCGCAACCGGGCCGATCCGCACCGCCGAGGAGGCCGAAAGGCTCGCCGGTCTGCTGAAGGCGCTGGCCGAGCCGACCCGGCTGCGACTACTGTCCCTGGTCGCGGCGCACGCGGGCGGCGAGGCGTGTGTCTGCGACCTGACCGGACCGGTCGGCCTGTCGCAGCCGACGGTCTCGCACCACTTGAAGATCCTCGTCGACGCCGGCCTCCTGACCCGCGAGAAGCGGGGCGTATGGGCGTACTACACGCTCGTTCCCGAGCGCATGCAACAGATCGCCCAGGCCCTCGATTTCACCCGCTGACATGGTCGCCCTCCTGATCGCGCCCCTGACGCCCGAGCACGCCGCGCCGGTACTGGCGATCTACCAGGCCGGGATCGACGAGGGGAACGCCACGTTCGAAACGGTCGCCCCCTCCTGGCCGGCCTTCGACAGCGCGAAGCTGCCGGAGCATCGCTTCGTGGCCCTGACCGACGGCCAGGTGATCGGATGGGTGGCTGCCGGCCGCGTTTCCGACCGCTGCGTCTACGGCGGCGTCATCGAGCACTCGGTCTACGTGGCTCCCGCAGCACGAGGCCGGGGAGTCGCCACCGCGCTCCTCGAGGCGCTGATCGCCTCGACCGAGGCCGCGGGTATCTGGACGATCCAGTCCGGGATCTTCCCGGAAAACCTCGGCAGCCTGAAGCTTCACCATCGGCTCGGTTTTCGCGACATCGGCATCCGTGAGCGGATCGGACGGCACCATGGCGTCTGGCGGGACGTCGTCCTGATCGAACGCAGAAGCCCTCACATCGTGTAGGGCGCATTCCGCTCGGCGACGTCCGGCGTGGTCACGACCAGGAGATCGTGAACGTGCTGGTGGGCCGGCGCACGCTGCGATGGATGAGGTTCGTCGGGGCCGGTGGCCTCTGGCGGGTGACGGTCAGGCGCGGGCGGGCCTGCGGGTCCCACGCCGCGATCGCGGCGGCGTAGCGTTCGGCCAGTTCCTCACCGGCCGGCCCCTGGCCGACGATCCCGATCTCCCACCCGTTCTCCGTGCCGGTCGGACGCTGCGTGCGGTAGGCCATGCTCGAACCCTCGATGAGGGCGGGCCAGCCGATACCGATGGGTGAGGGCGGGGGAATGAGCCCCGCTGCGTGCGCCCCGGCGTCACCGGTCAGCACGGCCACGTCGAGCACGGTGACCAACCACATGTCCAGCAGCTCGTACGACCGTTGCCCCTGATGGGTCACCCCGGTCCAGCGCGTGGTCCTCTCCCCCTTGAGAGACCGGCCCAGGGCCTCGACATCGACGGTCATGCCGTCGTCCAGGCGCAATGCCACTCGCTGACCAGGGGCATTGTGCAGAACCGCCGAGCGCTCCCGGTGCTCACCGGCACCCTGCATCGCCACGAACCCGGCCTGCGCGATATCGACAGCAACCATGACGTCCACGCTCTGCCGGACGAGGGTGGCGGTCCGGCGCTGGCCACGCCACCGGATCGGGGCCACGATCCGGCCGGTCCCGCTCAGCTGGTTCCACCACGTCTGCGGGATGTCCGTGATCTCGACGGTGGCCAGGATCAGGTCGAACGGGGCGAACTGCGCCACGCCGAACGCGGCGTCGCCGGTGATCACCTGCACCCGGCCGTAGCCGTTGTCGGCCAGGAACCGGCGGGCGCGAGAGGTCACGTCCTCGTCGATGTCGATCGTCACCACCAGGCCGTCCGGTCCGACCAGCTCGGCCAGGTAGGCCGCGTTCACCCCGCCCGAACCGATCTCCAGAACTCGTTGCCCCGCACGCACCTGGGCCTGCTCCAGCTGGTACGCCTGCATGTGGGGGGCGGACACCGAACTCAGGCTGATTCCCTTGGCGTCCCGCTTCGTGACCACGGCCCGGAACGGGTCGTACATCCTCTCGGCGTCAACACCCCCGACCAGATGCCGGGGCACCGCGCGCAGAGCCTCGATGACCTCAGGCGAACGCGCGGCGCCCTTCTCCCGCAGCACAGCGACCATCTCCTCGCGGCGTTCATCGGCGGGACGGATGGGCGATGCTGAGGTCGAGGCAGACATGCAAACTCCCGAGAACGTCTGTGAAGGAACGACACACGAAGGACGCATCACCACCCGCAGGGTGGTGGGCAGGTCACACGCCCAGGTCGGGGAGCCTAGCGAGACCAGATGGAGCTACCGGGAGGTTCTCCAGATCTCGGTGCAGCCGCCCTGTCCACCGCATCGTCCACCGCATCGTCCACCGCATCATCTACCGCATCAGGTCAGGACCACTCGCCCGTTCGTTGACGAAACGTCCTTAACGGCCGGTGCCACTCCTCCGTGCGAGTGCGACCGTCGATGGCGTCATTCAGAGCGGTCCGAACGCTTCCGATGGCTCCGGCGGAGGTTCGGATGCTCATGGATCAGGTGATCGACCGGCTGGCGACCGTGCTGGCGGAGAACGGGCTGCGACCGCTGTCCGATCCACGCCCGGACACGCCAGGCGTGCTCGACGAGATCACCGCCGCGATCTCTCCCCTGCGTCTGCCGGACGACGTGCTCAGGTTCTGGCAGCGGGTCGATCCCGGATCCCTGCAACCACTGTGCCCGTTTCCGCGGCTGACGAGCCCGGACTTCGCCCTGCACTGCCGGCGCGAGTTCGAGAAGGAGCAGCGGACGATCCCGACCCTGCTGTTTCCCCTTGCCTACCAGAGCCATTGCTACACCTTCGTCGAGCTGAGCGACGGCCATCACCCCGGCGGTGCGATCTTCAACGGGCCGGACGACTTCGAGCTGACCCATCCGGACCTGACGTCGTACCTCGACCAGTTGACCACCATGATCGAGCTGGGCGAGTTCAGCCGGGAACGGCTGTCGGACGGCGACGACTGGTGCGAGTTCGACCCGGAGAACCGCTGGGAGGAGATCGCCCGGATCCGGCTCACCGGTACCCTCCCGCTACCGGTGCACGGACGTCGCCGCACCATCCCCGGCCCGATCCGCGACTGGCCCCGGCACTGGCGCCTCCCCAGCGGCCTGACCGATCAGGACCGTCAGGACCGTCAGGACCGTCAGGCCGTCGGAGCCGACAGCACGATCGCCACGCTGATGGCCACCGCCGCCCGCGGGGTCCGCAGCCACGGCGTCATCCACGCCCAGATCGGCCTGAGCGCCGGCACCTCCGAGGGCCGTCGTCTGAGCGTTCACGACGGCACCGGCACCCTTGACCTGTGGTGCCCGGCCGCCGTGAGCGCCTACCTGGACAGCGCTCCCGTACTGGAGTTCGAGGTCGTGGTGCGCCCCCACCCCTCAGGACCACCGGACATCGACGGTCTGGGCGGCCTGGCCCAGCAGTTGGCCATGTCCGGCGACATCGAGGGCGCCCAGCGAGCCGGCTCGGAGCTGGCCGCGAAGCTCTTCGAGTCCCCGGCCGACGCCGTCGCGGTCGCGATCCGGCCGGTGAACTGACACCGGTTCCGCACCGTCAGCGCGGCTCACCCATGACGGCCGGATCGGGGTGGCTTGGCCTGATCACGACGGGAGCGGGGCCCGCAGCTGTGCCAGTCTGCGCACCACCGGCAGGGTCAGCACCAGTGCCAGAGTGGGGACGAGGAAGGCCAGTTGCAGTCCGATCGGGGCCGAGAGGGCGCCCAGGGCAACGGCTCCCAGCAGAGCTCCGCCGTAGTTGAACAGGTTCACCCGGGCGATCACCTCGTCACTGTGGCCAGGGCTGGCCTCGCCGGCTGCGGTAAAGGCGAGGGGGACGAGAATGCCCACCCCGATGCCGGTGAGGGCGAAGCCGACGACGGCCATCGCGACCGACGGCACCGCCACCACCAGGCCGCAGCCCAGTGCGCAGACGGTGATGCAGCCGGCTGCCGACCGGGCCTGGCCCAGCCTCGGCACCAGGTGGTCACCGGCCAGGCGGGAGACGAGAACGGCAAACTGGTAGGCCACGTAGCCCAGCGGAGCGGCTGCGGACGAGGCGAGAAGGCTGTCGTGCAGATAGACCGAGCTCCACGTGCTCACGGCCGAGTCGGCCAGGAAGGCGGTGAAGACCAGCAGACCGCAGACCAGGACGACATTGCGGTTGCCGCCGGTGCTGTGATGCGCGGCCGGTAGCGTGCGCCCGGGCTCGAACGTCGTTCGGCCGACGATGGCCACGATCAGGGCGAAGGCTGCGGCGACACCCACCATGACCGCCGCGCCCGCGCCGGAGGCCACGAAACCCGACATCAGCAGCGCCGCCAGGATGGCCGCCGCCGTGTACGCCGCGAAAAGCCGGTTCATCACGCTGCGCCCGAGCCGGGCCTGCACCAGAACACCCTGCATGCTCAGGCTCGCATCGACCGCGCCGAGCCCCACGCCGTACCCGACGAGCGCGACGGTGAACACCGGCATCGGCGTCCAGACAGTGCTCAGCGCGAGTCCTGCGGCAACTGTCAGCAGGCCTCCGGCCAGGGCATATCTACTCCCCCAGCGGGCGGCGACCCGATCGGCCACCATCGACCCTCCGGCCGCGGCCACGCAGATCAGCAGCAGCACCACCGACACGTACCCGTCGCCGATGTGCTGCCGTTCCTTGAACATCGGCAGCGCGGTGACCAGGGTGGCGTACCCCAGCCCCTGCGCGGCGTATCCCCCGGCGACCCATACCGCTCTCATCGCAGACCGGCCTCGGGGTGTCTGTCCCGCACCACGCCGAACGCCTCGTGCGCCACTTCGAGGGTGTGGGCGATGTCGTCGGAGGTCAGTGCGGCATTGATGAAGTGGTTGTGGTGCGAGCTGATGAAGACGCCGCGCCGCACACACTCGGCCACCCACTCCTGGTGCAGCATCAGGGAGTCGTCGTCGGCCAGACGCAGGTAGAACAGGGCCGGTTCGCCACTGGCCACCAGGTCGAAGCCGTGCTCGGAGGCCGCCGACACCAGGCCGGTGGTGAGTTCGGTACCCAGCCGGGCGAACAGCGACGGCGCGTCGATCTCCCGCAGCTTGGTGATCGTCGCGATACCGGCCGCGAAGGGCACCGCGCTCATCCAGTAGCTGCCCGTGTAACTCAGGCTGCCGACCACGTCTTTCAGCGAGTCCCTCCCGCAGAGCGCGGAGACGTTGTACCCGTTGGCCAGGGCCTTGCAGAAGCAGATGAGGTCGGCCCGGAAACCGTAGAAGTGGTCGGAACCAGCCATGTCCAGCCGGAACCCGGCCCGAACGTCGTCGACGATCAGCACGATGCCGTACCGGTCGCACAGCGCCCGCACGGCATGCCAGTAGCCCGGCGCGGGCAGCACGTTGTCGGCGAAGTTGCCGTGCATGTAGGGCTGGGCGATCAGCCCGGCCACCGAGCCCTCGTTCTCGGCCAGCACCTCCTCCAGCGCGGCGAGATCGTTGAAGGGAACATACAGATTGTGGACGACGTCTTCCTCGAGGACGCCCGGGTAGTCGAGCTTCTGGGTCCAGGCGGCGCTGCCGTGGTAATACCCCTTGATGAAGACGATCTTCTTGCGCAGAGTGGCGGCCCGGGCCGTCATCACCGCGAGAGTGGTCGCGTCGCCGCCGTTCTTGGCGAAGAACGCCCAGTCGGCGCAGGCCACCGTGTCCACGAGCAGTTCGGCGAAGTCCACCATGACAGACGAGGGCAGGCTCACGACGTCTTCGAGAAGGGCCTGCCGGTCGGCGGCCGCCTTCACGTCCGGGTCGCCGTAGCCCAGCACATTGGGGCCGTAACCGCACATGTAGTCGATGTACTCGTTGCCGTCCACGTCCCAGAACCGGGTACCCTCCGCGCGGGCGGAGAACAGCGGGAAGGCCGACTGCGGGATGAAACAGCCGTTCACCGGGCCCAGATGGCCGTAGACGCCGGAGGGGATGACCTGAAGGGCCCGCTCGAAGGCCTTGCGGCTGGCCTCGTACGTGTAGGTGCGCATGTCACTTCCCCAGGTACTGACCGGTGCGGTCGAGAATGCGGTTGAGATTGTCGATCATCGAGATCACGCCGCGCATCGACATGCGCCCGTCGCTCACGGCCGCGATCGCGGACGTCGTGCCGGAGAACACCCCACCCGCAAGATCCAAATCACTGAACCGCAGAGCGGCCTGCGGTGGTTCGGTGGGGTTCTCCACGAAGGTGAGCCGATGGTCCTGTACCCACACCTGATGACGCAGGTCGTCACCGACCTCGAGATCGACCCGCCCGTCGCGCATCTGCCCGGCACTCACGCGTCCGCTGCGGTCCTCATTACCGATGACCGCGACGGCCGCCAGCGCGACCCGCAGGGTCAGGCGCACACTGGCGGCCCGGAACACCGGGTCGGGCAGGTCGTCGGCGGTGGGTTCCAGATAGCGGCCGAGGATCTGGCTAATCGGGGTGAAGACGCCGGTCAGGAAGCGCAGACCGGTGGGCCCGCCGAACGGGACCGGCTGGGCGGTACCGGCGATGACCCGGTTGAAGTGGTCGCAGGAGGTGAACACCAGGCCGGCGGTCGCGCCACCGGTGCCGGGCCGGATGCCGTTACGGTCGAACGTGTACGAGCCCCTGGGCCCGCCGCGCACCACCAGCCGGAGCGTGACCGGTTTCGCGAGCGGCAGCAGGAGCTTCTCGGCCTCGGGCACCAGGGAGGCCAGCAGCGGCAGGGCGCCGAGCACGGCCTCGAGGTTCACCCGTGCGGTGACGCGCGGATCGATGTCGGTGAGCATCGTTGCCTCTCAGACGTTCTGGGGGCCGGTGGCGGTGCGGGCGGCGATCGCCACAACGATGCGCCGGGGTGCCAGCCGGGCCCCGAGGGCGTTGAGCCGGTGCTGACGTCCCCAGGTCAGGCTAGGTGCCGATGAGGGGCGCGGCAGGATCTTCCCAGCCCGGTCGACGCTTTCCCCAACGTTCACGACGTTGCTCACACCATTCCCTCACTCAAATTGGTCAAGCGTCCAACTTGGGTCAGAGTGGCGCATGCGCCGGGCCGGTGGCCAGCACCGCAGGCAATCTTTACGCCGCTTTACGCAGGCGAAATATCAGGGCGAGGGAACCGGGTCGTCGTACTGGCCGAGGGCACCGGTCAGGAGCCTCCCCTTGACCACGGGCCACCCGTTGGCCGTGCAGCCGTGCAGGCCCAGGGTCTGCTGCTGCATCACCGGGGCCTTCTTCCCGGCGCCGGGGCACAGTTCGTGGCTGTGACCGAGGGCGTGCCCGGTCTCGTGGTTGATCACGTACTCCCGGTAGATGCCCAGTGAGGCACCGTACCGGGGCACGCCGTGCACCCATCGCGCCACGTTCACCACGACGTTGGCACCGTTCCGGCAGGACGTGTACTCGTCGACGTGGCCGACCGCCTCGTCACCGCACAACTGGTCGCGGGTCTTGGGCGTCGCCAGGTAGATGGTGAAGTCGGCGGGACGGCCGGCCGCCACCCGTTGCAGGCGGACATCGCCCGTGGCGGTCCAGCCCCGGGCACCACCCAGCGTCTTCACCACGGTGCGGGCGAACTGATCAGCGGTGACCCCGGAGATGTCCCTCTCCACAGCCACCCGGTAGCGGAACAGCCGGCCGCTGCTGCCCGCCACCCGGCTGTGCCCCGGCGCCACCGTCCAGGTCCGCTTCCCGGCGCGGGGATACGTGATGGGAACGGCCTTCGACCTCGTCGAGGTGGCCACCGCCGAGGGCGTGGGGCTGGGTGTGGGCAGCGCCGTGACCGACCGGTGGCCGGCGGGAACGTAGGTGATGGTGACCCCGGTAAGACATCCCGACAGCAGCAGGGTCACCACGGCGAGGAGGACCACGCCCAGGAATCGACGTGGTCCCCGGTGGGCTCCGGCCATCTCGGAGTCATGACCCGATCGCACTTCGTGTTCCTCCTGGAGGTCCCGCCGACACCTGCCCCCCTTGGACGTTGGGTGGCGCCGAAAAGGTTGCCCCAGACGATAACGCGCTCAGCGATCGGCGCTCACACCGCGGCGGCGAAGAACTCCCGCTCCAGCTGGGCCGACCTCTCGAAGGCCCGCCACATCTGTTCCCGCTGCGGTGGGGACACGGCCCCGGCCACCCGGTCGGCGATCTCCCGGGCCTGCCGGGTGGCGTACTGGAACAGCGGATCGGCGTAGGTCTCGATCCATTCGGCGTAGGGGTTCCCCGCGGCGCGAGACGCCAGCCGGTGACCGATGTCGGCATACATCCAGTAGCAGGGCAGCACCGCGGCCACGCCCTGCCCGTAGCCCGTCTCGACGGCCTGACGCAGGTGGCCGAGGTAGGCGTGGGTCGCCGGCCCGGGCGCGGGGCGTTCGCTCGCGCCCAGCCAGGTACGGTGCAGGTTCGACTCCGTGGTCACGCAGGCGGTGGCCGCGGCCACCCAGAACGCCCGCTCGACGGGATCGTCCGCCAGCTGCCCGAGCCGGCTCAGCACGCCCGCGTATCCCTCGAGGTAGTAAGCGTCCTGGGCGAGGTAGTAACGGAAGGCCGCTCCCGCCAGGGAGCCGTCGGCCAGGCCGGTCAGGAACGGGTCGGTATCGGTGGCCCGACGCAGTCCGTCGACACGCTGCCACCATTCGTCACCGGCACTGGTGCTCAATCCTGCGCGCTGCCACAACCCGGCGAAATGACTGACCGGCCCGTGCCCCTGCCCGACGTTCAGTTGCTCACCGTGGCGAAGACTCTCGGTCAGCCAGCGCTTGGACCGGTCGATACTCGTGAACCAGTCTCCCGTCGCCACCTGCCAGGTCGCGACGGCCGACGACAGGGAACAACCGGTGCCGTGGGTGGACGACGTGTGGACGCGCGGGGCATCCAGGCGGAGCACCGGGTCGGTCGCGCCCGCATCCACCAATGCGTCGCTGACCTCGTCCCCGGCCAGATGACCGCCCTTCGCCAGGACCCGCACGCCCCAGCGACCGGAGACCTCCAGGGCCTGCCGCACCACCTCGTCCCAGTCCCGCGCCGGCCCGGCATCGGCCAGCACGGCCAGTTCGGGCACGTTCGGGGTCACCAGCCCGGCCAGTGGCAGCAGGTCGCGCAGCGCCTGCTCGGCCTCGGGCGTCAGCAGCCGGTCGCCGCTCGTGGCCACCATCACCGGGTCGAGCACCACGATCGGCGGCCGCACACGCCGCAGCCAGCCGGCGACCTCGGCGATGATCTCCGGGGCGCCGAGCATGCCGATCTTCACGGCGTCGGTCTCGACGTCGTCGCTGACGGAATTCAGCTGCTCACGCAGGAATCCGGTCGGCGGGGTGTGCACCGAGCGTACGCCGCGGGTGTTCTGGGCGACGAGCGCGGTCACGACGGCCATCCCGTAGCCGCCGTTGGCCGCGATGCTCTTGAGGTCGGCCTGGATGCCGGCCCCTCCGGTCGGGTCGGTACCGGCGATCGAGAGGACGCGCGGGGTCACCGTCAGCGTTTCCGGCCCGCTGGTCACGGGGCCGCTCATGCCGCCCACGCGGCCCGGTAGGAGGCGGCAGCCGCGGCCGGGTCGCTCGCGGCGCAGATCCCGCTGACCACAGCCACTCCCGCCAGGTCGCTGCCACTCAGCGCGGCGGCGTCGGCGATCTGGATGCCACCGATCGCGACCGCCGGCAGGGCAGACAGTTTCGCTCGCTCCCGCATCCCGTCGACCCCCAGGGGCTCCGGGGCGTCGGACTTGGTCGCCGTGGCCCTCAGCACCCCGATACCGACATAGTCCACGCGTGCGGAACTGGCTGCGGCAGCCGTCAACTGGTCCGGATGGGAGGCACTGACACCCAGCACGGCGTCCGGCCCGATCAGGTCCCGGGCACTGGCCGCGGGCAGATCCTTCTGCCCCAGGTGCACCCCGGCGACCGGAGCGCCGAGGTCGCGGGCCGCGAGGTACACGTCGACGCGGTCGTTGACCAGCAGGGTCACGCCTTCCGGCAGCACCTGCCCGATCTCCAGCACGGTACGCAGGAAAATCCCCGCGGGCTGGTCCTTCTCCCGCACCTGAACGGTGGTGACGCCCCCGGAGGCGGCCGCCACGACCAGATCGGGCAGGGAGATCCCGGCCCTCCGGGCACATGCGGCGTCGGTGACCAGATAGAGACTGAGGTCGGGTGCGGTCATGACACGCGCGCCAGACGCTCGACGTCGTCACCCGTGACCGAGGACAGCGCATCGAGGAACGCGACAGCGAAAGAGCCTGGCCCACCGGCCACCGCGGCGGCCTGCTCGGCCGCCACCGTGTAGGCGAGTACCGCGGCCGTGGTCGCGGCGAAGGCGTCGGGATCGACCGCGGCGAAGGCCGCCATCACCGCCCCCAGCGCGCAACCACCCCCGGTGACCCGTGTCAGCCATTCGTGCCCGTTGGCCAGACGCACGCTGCGGCGGCCATCGGTGATCAGGTCGACGGGACCGGATACCGCGACGACTCCGCCTGTCTTCCGGGCAATGTCACCGGCCGCCCGGGCCGCGTCATCGACCGTGGACGTGGCATCGACCCCGCGCCCACCCGCACCGGAACCGGCCAGCGCGAGAATCTCGGAGGCGTTGCCGCGCACGATCGTAGGGCCCACATCGTAGAGCCGGTGGGCCAATTCGGTGCGCACCGGCAAGGAGCCGATGGCAACCGGGTCGAGCACCCAGGGGGTACCCGCCTGTTGCGCCGACGCGGCCGCCACCTCCATCGCCGCCCGCCGCTCGGCGTGCGGGGTGCCGAGATTGATCAGCACACCACCGGCCGCCTGAGCGAAAAGGCCCGACTCCTCGGGAATATCGACCATGGCCGGAGCCGCGCCGAGGGCCAGCAGCACGTTCGCGGTGAAATTCACCACCACGTCATTGGTGATGCACTGGACCAGCGGCGTCTGCCGCCTGACCCGGGTCAGGAGCTCGGCCGTGGCCGTCACAACGGTGTTCTCGGGTACGGCAAAATCCGTCATCCGAAGACATCCCTTCGCTAGTGCAAACTAGATCAGGTTCGACGGGTCTCATCTCAGCCCCCCTTGGTAGGGGCACCCCGTGTCTCTGCGAGGACGTTCCCACTTCCGGCCATTTCGCGCAAGGCCGCAGGCGATCAGCCACTGATCCCCGCGAGATCACCGCGAGGTCACAACGAGAGCAGCGCCGACACCTGCGGTGAGTAGGTGGCGTAGAGCACCAGCGCGGCCCCACCGATCGCGGCGCCGTCCTGGACCAGCGGTGACAGCTCGACCCGGGCGGTGCGGATCTGCCGGGCCAGCGGACGCGTGCGCAGAGCTCGTTCCACCGTGCGCCGGAACCGGTCCTCGACGTGCCGGATACCCAAGCCACCCAGCACCACGAGTTCGACGTCGACGATGTTCACCACGTTCACCACCACGGTGGCGACGTGCTCGGCCGCCTCGTCGGCGATCTTGGCGGCGAACCGGTCACCGCCGGCCGCAGCCCGGTACACCGCATCGTGAGTGAGAGCCTGCGGATCGCCGCCGCACGACAACACCGAGTCCGCTCCCCCACCCGCCGCCAGGCGCCGCCGCACGTCGGCCACCACCGCCGCCGGGCTGACCAGCGTCTCCAGGCATCCGGTGTTCCCGCAGTAGCAGAGGGGCCCGTCGGGACGGACCGAGGTGTGCCCGAACTCGGCGGCGTTCATCGAGCCGCCGCGATACACCTGATGCCCCAGCACGAGCCCGCCGCCGACACCGGTGCCGAGAAAGACGTAGGCGAAATTCGCGACGCCCCGACCGGCCCCGGCCCAGCGTTCACCGATCGCGGCCGCGGTCGCGTCGTTCTCGAGGGTCACCGGCAGGCCGGTCGCCTCGGCGACCAGACGTCCCAACGGTACCCGGGTCCAGCCGGCCAGCTGCGGCGGGGCCATCAGCAGGCCGCGACCGTGGTCGATCGGCCCTGGTGTGACGATGCCCAGCCCGAGAACCTCCTCGCGCGTGACACCCGCGGCCACCAGCACTTCGTCCACCAATTCGGCCACCGCCGCCGCGATCAGGGCCGGGTCGGCGTCCGGAGGGGTCGGGCGCCGCAGGCTCCCCAGCGGAGTACCCAGAAGGTCCACCACGACACACGACAACTCGGCCGGGTCGAAGTGCACACCGACCGCCCGGCCGGCCGAAGCATTGACCAGCAGCCGCGTTCGCGGCTTGCCACCGCTGGAGCGCCCTGACCCGTCCTCCCGGACGACGCCCTCCGCGATGAACCGGCGCACGATTCCCGAAACCGTCTGCGGTGTCAGGCCTGTGAGCTGGGCGATCTCCACCCGGCTGATGCCGTCCGCGAACCGGATCTGATCCAGCACCACGGCCCGGTTGTACTGAGCGACTTTGGAGAGATTGGTTCCTGTCTGCCGCACGCGACCACGTCTCCCGTTACCGTTCGTCTCACGTTCGCCGACATGGGTCCAGACGCCGTTGACTTAGTAAATCAATTGAATTTAGTGTTCGGCAGCAGTCGGTGAGTGTTGGGCGGGGAACGGTCGTCAAGCGGTCACCGGCGACGGATGATCACGGACGATCACCCGCTGAGCCGAAACGGCCACCATGGCCGCGGCCTTGGAGGAGACATGGATGCGGCTCCACTTCTGGAGATGCGCTCGATCACCAAGGACTTCCCGGGAGTCAAAGCCCTCGCGGATGTGAACCTGGTGGTCCGGCCCGGCGAGATCCACGCCATCTGCGGCGAGAACGGCGCCGGGAAGTCAACGCTGATGAAGGTTCTCAGCGGGGTCTACCCCTACGGCACCTACACCGGGGCCATCGTCTACCAGGGATCGCAGACCCGGTTCTCGGACATCCGCAGCAGTGAGCGCGCGGGAATCGTGATCATCCACCAGGAACTCGCCCTGGTGCCGGGCATGTCGATCACCGAGAACATCTTCCTCGGGAACGAACCCCGCCGCCTGGGCCGGATCGACTGGACAGCGGCCAACCGCAGAGCCTTGGAGCTGATGTCGATGGTCGGCCTGAAAGACGACCCCGACACCCTGGTCAAGGACATCGGTGTGGGCAAGCAGCAGCTCGTCGAGATCGCGAAGGCGTTCGCCAAGGACGTGAAGCTGCTGATCCTCGACGAGCCGACGGCCGCCCTGAACGAGAACGACTCCCGGCACCTGCTCGACCTGCTGAAAGGCTTCAAACAGCGCGGGATCACCTCGATCATGATCTCGCACAAGCTGAACGAGATCGAGGCGATCGCCGACTCGATCACGATCCTGCGCGACGGCCGCACGATCGAGACCATCGACGTGGCCACCGACGGCGCGAACGAGGACCGCATCGTGCGCGGCATGGTCGGACGCGAGCTGAACAGCCGCTTCCCCGATCACACCCCGCACATCGGCGAGGTGTTCTTCGAGGTCCGGGACTGGACCGTGCGCCACCCCGTCTCCACCGAGCGACTCGTCTGCAAGGGCTCCAACTTCACCGTAAGGCACGGCGAGATTGTCGGTTTCGCAGGTCTGATGGGCGCCGGGCGCACTGAGCTGGCGATGAGCCTGTTCGGCCGCTCGTACGGGATCTTCCTCAGCGGTCAGATCATCAAGGACGGCAGGCCGGTCGAGCTGAAGTCCGTCGCCGACGCGATCAAACACGGCCTGGCCTACGTCAGCGAAGACCGCAAGGCCATCGGCCTGAACCTGCTCGACGACATCAAGACGTCGGTGGTGTCGGCCAAACTGCGCAAGATCACCCGCCGGGGCGTGCTCGACCGCTCCAGCCAGTACCACGAGGCCGAGGAGTACCGGAAGAGTCTGCGGATCAAGGCCCCCAGCGTCGACGAGGGCGTGGTCAAGCTCTCCGGCGGCAACCAGCAGAAGGTCGTGCTGGCCAAGTGGATGTTCACCGACCCCGACCTGCTGATCCTCGACGAGCCCACCCGGGGCATCGATGTCGGCGCCAAGTACGAGATCTACGGGATCATCCAGGCGCTCGCCGACCAGGGCAAGGGCGTCATCGTGATCTCCTCCGAGCTGCCCGAGCTGATCGGCCTGTGCGACCGCATCTACACCGTGTCGGAGGGCACGGTGACCGGTGAGATCGCCCGTGCCGACGCCGATCCCGAGATCCTGATGAAGAAGATGACCTCGACGAGGAGGATGCCCACCCCATGAGCTATCTGAAGGAATTGCAGCGCAACCTCTTCGGCGGCAACACGTCGAACGCCCGGCAGTTCGGGATGATCTTCACCCTGGCCGCGATCGTGCTGTTCTTCCAGATCCGCACCGACGGCCTGACCCTGACCTCGGGCAACCTGATCGCGCTCACCCAGCAGTACGCCTACATCTCGATCCTGTCCATCGGCATGCTGATGGTCATCGTCGCCGGCCACATCGACCTGTCCGTCGGCTCGGTCGCGGCGTTCACCGGCATCGTGGTGGCCAAGGCGGTCACCGAGCACGACGTGCCCTGGCCCCTGGGCGTTCTGCTCGGCCTGGGTGTCGGTGCCCTGATCGGCGCCTGGCAGGGCTTCTGGGTCGCGTACATCGGGGTGCCCGCGTTCATCGTCACGCTCGCCGGGATGCTGCTGTTCCGCGGCGGCAACCAGTACATCGGCAACGCCGACACCGTGCCGGTGCCGGAGGGGTTCCGTAACATCGGCGCGGGCTACCTTCCCGAGATGGGCCCGGACACCGGGTACAACAACCCGACCCTGCTCCTGGGCCTGTTCATCTGCCTCGTCGTGGTGTGGCGCGAAGTGCGGGCCCGTCAGGTCCGCCGGCAGATGGAAGGTGCCGAACCCGCCCCGCTGTGGATCTCGATCGTGCGCATCGCCGTGATGCTGCTCCTGATCGTCTTCGTCACCCTGCGCTTCGCCGGGGGCCGGGTGGGTACCAGCTTCCCCGTCTCCGGCATCATCCTGGCGGTCCTGGCCGTCGCGTACTCGTTCTACACGCGGAACACCGCGGGAGGCCGCTACATCTACGCCGTCGGAGGTAACTCGCGGGCCGCGGAACTGTCCGGCGTCAAGCTCAAGCGGGTCAACTTCCTGGTCATGATGAACATGTCGATCCTGGCCGCACTGGCCGGCATGATCTTCGTGGCCCGCTCCGCCGCCTCCGGCCCGCAAGACGGGCTGAGCTGGGAACTGGACGCCATCGCCGCGGTGTTCATCGGTGGTGCCGCCGTGTCCGGTGGCCTCGGCACCATCAGCGGCTCGATCGTCGGTGGCCTGGTGATGGCCGTGCTGAGCAACGGCCTGCAGCTCATCGGCACCGGCTCCGACATGGTCCAGATCATCAAGGGCCTGTTCCTGCTCGCCGCCGTCGCTCTCGACGTCTACAACAAGAACCAGGGGCGGTTCTCGATCATAGGAACCTTGTCACGCCCCTTCAGACCTGCTCCCGCCGCACTGCCCGAGGGCCCACAGCAGGACGTCAAAGCAACTACAGCAAGCTGATTCCCAATGGAGGGTGATCCCAGCATGCGTACCGTACTCACCAAGGGTCTCCTGGTCGGCGCCGCGGCGCTACTGGCCCTGACCGCCTGCGGCTCCGAGCGCGACGGCGAAACCGGCAGCGACTCCGCCGCACCGGAGAAGGGTTTCGCGCAGAACTCGCTGATCGGCGTGGCCCTGCCGGCCAAGACGTCGGAGAACTGGGTCCTGGCCGGCGACCTGTTCACCCAGGGCCTGAAAGACGCGGGTTTCCAGGCCGACGTGCAGTACGCCGGCGCGTCCACGACGGTGGCCGACCAGCAGGCCCAGATCACCGCGATGGTCACCAAGGGTGCCAAGGTCATCGTGATCGGCGCGACCGACGCGGCTCAGCTGTCCACCCAGGTGGCCCAGGCCAAGGAGTCCGGCGCCGTGGTGGTCGCCTACGACCGGCTGATCACCAACACCAAGGACGTCGACTACTACATCGCCTTCGACAATTTCAAGGTCGGCGAGTTGCAGGGTCAGGCGCTGCTCGACGGCATGAAGGAGAAGAAGCCCAACGGTCCCTGGACGATCGAGCTGTTCTCCGGCTCGCCGGACGACAACAACTCGAAGGTCTTCTTCGACGGCGCGATGAGCGTGCTGCAGCCGGCGATCGACAAGGGTGACGTCGTCGTCGGGTCGAAGCAGACCGACATCAAGCAGACCGCGACCCAGGGCTGGAAGGCCGAGAACGCCCAGTCCCGCATGGACTCGCTGCTGACCTCGGCCTACAGCGGGGACAAGAAGGTCGACGGCGTGCTGTCGCCCAACGACACCCTGGCCCGCGCAATCATCACCTCGGTCAAGGGCGCCGGTAAGCCGATCCCGGTCGTGACCGGTCAGGACTCCGAGGTCGAGTCGGTGAAGTCGATCATGGCCGGGGAGCAGTACTCGACCATCAACAAGGACACCCGCAAGCTGGTGGCCGAGACCCTCACCATGGTCAAGTCGCTGCAGGCCGGCCAGGAGCCGACCGTCAACGACACCGACTCCTACGACAACGGCGAGAAGGTCGTCCCCTCGTACCTGCTCCCCCCGGTCATCGTGACCAAGGAGAACGCGGCCGAGGCCTACGCCAACGACCCCACGCTGGAACCTCTCACGAAGTAGTCGTCCGCCTGGGGACCCGCGATCGCGGGTCCCCAGGAATGGGTCCGGCTCCGGTGCCCTGTTCATCGTTCCGGCGAGTAACGTTTTGCCCGTGGTTGTCGAGGCCGAGCACGAAGTCCGATCCCCCACCGACCGCGCAGCCCGGCAGATCACCGACATCCTGGCGCCCGCCCAGTTGGTGACCCTCACCGTGCTCGTGGTCGCCTGCTCGGAATCGGGCCTGGTCGCCGGGCTGGGCTGGAGCCTGCTCACCCTGTTCTTCGCGCCGGGCCTGCCCTACGCCCTGATCCTCGTCGGCATCCGCCGGGGCTGGTGGACCGACCGCCACGTGCGCATCCGCGAACAGCGGCTGATCCCCCTGACCGCCGCCGTCGCGTCCATCATCCTGGGCCTCACCGTGCTGGCCCTCGCCGGTGCCCCGACACCCCTGAGCGCCCTCGTGATCGCCATGACCGCGGGCCTGGTCACCACCCTGGCCGTCACCACGCTCTGGAAGATCTCGGTGCACGCGGCCGTCGCCGCGGGCAGCACCGTCTGTCTGGGGATCGAACTGGGCACGCCCACCACGGCGATCACTGTCGTCGGCGCCACCGCGGTGGCCTGGTCACGCATCCGGCTCCGGGCCCACACCCCCGCCCAGGTCGCAGCCGGGCTCCTGCTCGGGGCTGCGGTGGCGGCGGGGCTGTTCGGAGAGCTCACCGGCTGACGACGGCCGCCTCCATCAGTGGGGAAGATCCGTGCGGACTCAGCGCACGGATCTTCCCCACTGATGGAGGGCTCACAGGGGGTATCCGATGGCGAAGGCGTAAGTACGGACGTCTCCCAGCTCCGCCTCCGGGTTGAGCACCAACACGAGCACATCCGTCAGCGGACGCCCTGGAAACGATCTGCTGGACATCGCCTGCGAAGCGGTCACCGCGTTCGTCGCGGCCGCAGCCCAGAACGCGCGGGGATGAGGACGAGGTAGCGTCGTCATCCATGGAGTACCGACGACTTGGACGGTCGGGGCTACGCGTCTCGACATTGACGATGGGCACGATGACCTTCGGCGGGAAGGGAGGCTTCTCCGCGGTCGGCAACACCGACGTCGAAACGGCCCGGCGCCAGATCGATCTGGCCCTGGACGCGGGTGTGAACCTGATCGACACCGCCGATGTGTACAGCGACGGGGTCAGCGAGGAGATCACCGGGGAGGTGCTGCAGGGGCGTCGCGACGACGTGCTGCTGGCCACCAAGGCCCGGATGGTCGTGGGGCCCGGTCCCAACGACGGCGGGGCCTCGCGCCACCACCTCGTCCGTTCGGTCGAGCGCAGCCTGAAGCGCCTGCGCACCGACTACATCGACCTGTTCCAGATCCACGAGTGGGACGGCCAGACCCCGCTCGAGGAGACCCTGGAAGCTCTCGACAGCCTGATCAGCGCGGGCAAGATCCGCTACGTCGGCGCCTCGAACTACAGCGGCTGGCAGCTGATGAAGGCTCTGGCCACCGCGGACTCCCGGGGCTACCAGCGCTACGTGTCCCAGCAGATCCACTACACGCTGCAGGCCCGCGACGCCGAGGACGAGCTCATCCCCCTCACCCTCGACCAGGACCTCGGCATCCTGGTCTGGAGCCCGCTCGCCGGCGGTCTGCTGTCGGGCAAGTACCGCCGCGACGTCACGGCCCCCGAGGGCTCACGCCACCTCGGCGACTGGAACGAACCCCCGGTCCACGACGAGACCAAGCTCTACGACATCGTCGATGCCCTGGTCGAAACCGGCGAGACGCACGGCGTCTCGGCCGCCCAGGTGGCCCTGGCCTGGCTGCTCGGCCGCCCCGGCGTGACCTCCCTGGTCATCGGCGCCCGCACCGAGACCCAGCTGACCGACAACCTGGCCGCCGCCGACCTCGTCCTCACCGACGAGGAACGCACGCGCCTCGACACCGTGAGCCAGACTCCACTGCGCTACCCGTACTGGCACCAGGCCGCGACCGCGAGCGACCGGCTGTCGGCAGCCGACCTGAGCCTGCTCAAGCCCTTCCTGTAGGTCCTGAACGTTCCTGCTCCGGTCCGACCGGCCGGAGCAGGAACACCACCCCCCAAGGTGTTCTCGTGCTGAACGCAATGCCCGGTCACGAGCCGGCCCTCACCCGACCGGGCCCGGCCGTGCACACGTCGTTCCTCGATGCCCTGAGGGAGTACCACGCGGAGGGTCTGCACGAAGATCTGGACGAGGTCGCCCTGGCGAACTCCCGTCTGGGGAGACTTCGCTCTGGGCGGCTATCCGAATCATGAACTGCCGCCCGAGTGGGAGATGGCGGAGGAGCTCGGGGAAGGACAGACACACGAGCAGAAGGAGGAGATCTTCGAACGCCTGCGTGGCGAGTGCCGGGTGCTCCTGTCCTCGAACAGCGATCCCGCCGAGTCCTACCGATTCGCCTACACCATCCTCACCCAGGATCTGGCCGCCGGTCGCCTCGGAACAACCCAGGTGCGAGCCGACGTCAACGACTGAGAGAGGGCTGCCGCGCGGTCGGCGGGCACCCGGGCAGACATGGATTGCCCCTGGCCCCGTACCCTCTCGGAGACCCGTATCTTCAGGAGGCGTCCGGCATGAGCACCCTTTTCGACTTCTTCACGCAGCCGGAACTGCCTGTGCCCACGCTGCCGGTGGCGCAGGCAAAGGATCTGCTGGCCAGCACCTTCGGCATGACCGCGGAGCTGCTGCCGCTGGGGAGTCAGCAGGACCAGAATTTTCTTCTGCGGGAGCCCGGCACCGCCCGCACGCTGGGTGTGCTCAAGCTCAGTAATCCGGCGTTCTCCGACGCCGAGATCGATCTGCAGACCACGGCGGCGCGGCTGGTCGCCGAGGCCAACCCGGATCTGCGGGTGGCTGCGGTGGCCGTCGGGGCGAACGGGCCGATGGACGCGGGTTGGGCGACCCCTGGTGGACGTCTGCGCGCTCGGGTTCTCGAGTACGTGGAGGGGACCACACTCGGCGGGCCGCGGTATCTCTCCCCCGCTGCCGTCGCCCGGCTCGGTGAGCTCGCCGGGCGGGTCAGCGTGGCGCTGAAAGACCTGGACGACCCAGCCGCCGACCGGGTCCTGCAGTGGGACCTGCGGCATGCCCGGCGGGTGATCGATCTTCTGGCCGCGTCCGAGCCGGATCTGCAGGTGCGGGACGACGTGCTCGCCGCCGCATCGACGGCCGGGCGGTTGCTGGCTGCGGTCGAGGACGAACTGCCCTTGCAACTGGGCCACTTCGACCTGACCGACGACAACGTCATGGCTCCGCACGCTCCCGTGGCCCTGCCCGACGCGATCATCGACTTCGGTGACGTGATGCGGTCGTGGCGGGTCGCCGAGCTGGCCGTCACCATCTCCTGCGTGCTGCACCACGACGGGGCCACCCCGCTGTCGGTCCTGCCCGCGGTCCGGGCCTTCCACGCCCTGCGCCCCCTCAGCCCGGCCGAGGCGGACGCCCTCTGGCCCCTGGTCGTGCTGCGCGGCGCCGTGCTCGTGCTCAGCGGCCGCCAGCAGGTCCGGCTGGACGCCGACAATGCCTACGCCGAAGAGGGTCTGGAGTCCGAGCGGCGCATCCTGGATCTGGCCGCATCGGTACCGGCCGAGGTGATGGCGGGCGTGATCCGGCACGAGCTGGGCCTGCCCGCCCCGGAACGGCCGGTGTGGCAGGGGGACGCGGTCGTGGACCTTTCCGGGCGGGTCGAGGTGCTGGACACCTCGACCGTCTCGCCGCTGTTCGACGAGGGCGGCTGGCAGGACCCGACCGTCCTGGACCGAGAAGCATCACGGCTTTTGGACGAGGGCGCTGACGCGGTCGTCGTGCCCTTCGGCGCCACCGTCCTGGCCGGATCACCGACGTACAGCTCAACGCCCCCCGCCACGGTGACCACCGGCATCACCCTCTGGCTCCGCGAACCCACGCTCGTGGGCGAGCCCGCCCCTGTTGAAGCACTTCATCTCGAGCCGCTCGAGGACGGGGTGATTCCCGCTCGCACCCGCGTTCAGGTTCACGTGTTTTCCCCGGGGAAGGCACCAGCTCCGTTCCTCGTCGAAGCCGGGTACCGCAAGGGCTGGGAAGCCATCACGATCGATCCCGCAGCGGCACTCGGGCTGGTGACAACGACGTCCTCCATCGGCTCGGATCTGCTGCAGCGTAGGGAACGTCATGTCGCCGGGGTGCAGGAGCACTACTACGCGCAGCCGCCGCAGGTCGAGCGGGGCTGGCGGGAGCACCTGATCGACACCGACGGCCGGGTCTACCTGGACATGGTCAACAACGTCACCTCGGCCGGACATGCCCATCCTCGGCTGGTGGAGGCGGCCCATCGCCAGATGCGGCTGCTGAACACCAACTCCCGCTTCAACTACGAGGCCGTCGCGACGTTCGCCGAGCGCATCGCCGCCACGCTGCCCGACGAGCTCGACACCGTGTTCTTCGTCAACTCCGGCTCCGAGGCCGCCGATCTCGCGATCCGCCTGGCGATGGCCGCGACCGGGCGCACCGACATCGTCGCCATGCGCGAGGCCTACCACGGCTGGACCTACGCCAGCGACGCCGTGTCCACGTCCGTCGCCGACAACCCCAATGCCCTGGCCACCCGACCGTCCTGGGTGCACACCGTGGAGGCGGCGAACAGCTACCGCGGCCTCTACCGTGGTGAGGAGGCCTGGCGGTACGCGGACGAGGCAGTCGCGAAGATTCAAGAAGTAGGCGACCGGGCAGCCGGTTTCATGGCCGAGAGCTACTTCGGCAACGCCGGCGGCATCGCCCTGCCCGACGGCTACCTGAAAGCCGTGTACCAGGCCGTGCGGGAGGCCGGTGGGCTGGCCATCGCCGACGAGGTCCAGGTCGGGTACGGACGTCTGGGGCACTGGTTCTGGGGTTTCGAGCAGCAGGGTGTCGTGCCGGACATCGTGGCCGTGGCCAAGTCGGCCGGCAGCGGGCATCCGATCGGCGCGGTCATCACCACCCGGGCCATCGCCGACCGCTACCGCACGGGAGGGTACTTCTTCTCGTCCACCGGCGGGTCCCCGGTCTCGAGTGTCATCGGCACGACGGTGCTGGACATCATCCAGAGCGAGCAGCTACAGCGCAACGCCCTGGACGTCGGCGGCCAACTGGCCCGGCAGCTGCGGGAGCTCGGTGACACCTACCCGATCGTCGGCGCCGTGCACGGGCACGGCCTGTACCTCGGGCTGGAGTTCGTCCGCGACCGGGAGACCCTGGAACCCGCCACCGAGGAGACGGCCGCCATCTGCGACCGGCTCCTCGAGCTGGGCGTGTTCATGCAGCCGACGGGCGATCACCAGAACGTGCTGAAGATCAAGCCTCCGCTGTGTCTGGGTGAGCAGTCCGCCGGCTACTTCGTCGATGCTCTGGAAAGGGTTCTCCGCACCGGCTGGTGAGCGCGTCAGCGGGCCTCGACGGTCATGTCCCCCAGCATCTGGGCCCGGATGTGGTCGCTCGCCAGCATGGCGTGCGGAAAGCCGAGGTCGATCGCGCTGACCTCGTCGAGCCGGGCCAGCTGGTCGGCGGTGAACTCGACGTCGAGGGCCCCCAGATTGTCGTCCAGCTGGGCGGGGGTACGGGCGCCGAGGATCGGGGCCGTGATGCCCGGATTCTGCAGGGTCCAGGCCAGGGCGACCTGGGCGGGAGTGCGGCCCAGGTCCGCAGCGATCTCCTTCACCACGTCGACGATGCCGAACGTGCGCTCGCCGAGCCCGCCCAGGGCGAGGTTGAAACTCTTTCGGGTGCCGTCATCAATAGCCACCGTGTGCAGGTCCTCGCGGCGGTACTTGCCGGTCAGCACCCCTCCGGCCAGGGGTGACCACAGGGTGACGCCCAGGCCCATCTCCTGGGCCATCGGGATCAGGTCGCGCTCACCGTCGCGTTGGAGCAGGTTGTACTCGATCTGCAGGGCGGCCAGGGGCGACCAGCCGCGCAGGTCGGCGATCGCCTGCATCCGCGACACCTGCCAGGCCGGGGTGTTGGAGATCGCGACGTACAAGACCTTGCCCTGCCGCACGATGTCGTCCAGGCTGCGCAGGATCTCCTCGACCGGGGTCCGGAAGTCCCACACGTGCAGGTAGAGCAGGTCGATGTAGTCCGTGTTCAGCTGCCGCAGGCTGGTCTCCACCGCACCGACCAGGCTCTTGCGGTGACTCCCACTGGAGTTCGGGTCACCGGGGCGGCGCAGCGTGGTGTATTTCGTCGACAGCACCAGGCTCTCGCGGCGCGAGGCGGCGAACTCACCCAGAAGGCGCTCGGACTGACCGTTGGTGTAGGTCACGGCCGTGTCGATGAAGTTGCCGCCGCGATCCACGTAGAGATCGAACAGTTTGCGCGCATCGTCACGGTCCGCACCCCAGCCCCAGTCGGTGCCGAAGGTGGCCGCTCCCAGGGCCAGCGGGGAGACCCGCAAGCCGGAGCGGCCCAGCAGGCGGTAGGTGTCGAGCGTCAGAGTCATCATCTTCTCCGGTGTCGGTGATCCGTGGTGAAACCGAGTCTGGGACGACCGGGAGTCGGGGGTCAGAGAAGGAAGTTCCTGGGAATACCAGTCCTACCCTGCTGTTGGACCGGGAATGACGACCCGCACGGTGGACCGGACGCAGGAGCTGGCCACGTTCCTGCGTTCCCGGCGCGAGCGCCTGGATCCGCACGACTTCGGCCTGCCCCGGCGCCGGCAGTCGCGGCGCACCCCGGGCCTGCGCCGCGAGGAGGTCGCCGAACTGGCGGGCATCAGCACCGACTACATCGTGCGCCTGGAACAGGCCCGGGGACTGCGCCCCTCCGTGGCTGTGCTGGAGGCACTGGCCGGGGCGATGCGCCTGGCCCCCGACGAGCGCGACTACCTCTTCGACCTGGCCCAGCAGCGTCCCCGCACGGCCGGCCGGCCCGCCACCAGCGCGACCGCGTCCCTGAGCGGGCTCGTCGACGACCTGTCGCCGCTCCCGGTCATGTTGCTCAACCACCGCTACGACATTCTCACCTGGAATGTGGAAATGGCTCGCTTGTTGGTGGATTTCGACACGCTGCCGCCGTCAGAACTCAATCTGGTGCGGTTGTGCCTGCTGCACCCGGAAATCAGCCGGTCCTATCCCGACCGCGAGAAGGTGCTGCGCGACGGGATCGCCAACCTGCGCACCGCCTGGGCCGCGCATCCCGACGATCCGCAACTGAATGACCTGATCGTCGAATTCATCGCCGACGTCGAAGACTTCGCGCGACTGTGGGCCGATCCGGAGGTCCGCAGCCAGGGCCGTGGACGAAAGGTCATGCACCACCCGCAGGTCGGCACCATCTCCCTGGACTTCGAGATGCTCATACCGATGCAGGATCCCGACCAGCGGCTGCTCATCTTCCGGGCGGCCGACGACGAGGGCCGCGCGGCCCTGGAGAGGCTACTCCCCCGATGAGCCCGAAACCCTTGCACTTCAATGCCTTCATCTGGCCGCACGGTTACCACGAGTCGGCCTGGCGGGTGGTGCCCGACGATGTCCGCCAGGTTCTGGGGTTGCCTTACTACGCCGAGATCGCGCGGATCGCCGAGCGCGGCCTGATGGATTCCATCTTCCTCGCCGACAATCTCGCGATCGCCGAGTACCGCGTCACTCATTTGCCCCAGACCCAGTTCGACCCGATCTCCGTCCTGTCGGCACTGGCCGCCGTCACCAGCCACATCGGCCTGATCGGCACCGGCTCGACCACCTACGCCAAGCCCTGGGACCTGGCCCGCCGCTTCGCGACCCTCGACCATCTGAGCGGGGGCCGCGCCGGCTGGAACATCGTCACCACGGTCACGCCGCTGGCGGCGGCCGCCTTCGGTGAGACGAGCCATCCCGACCCGGCCGAACGGTACGTGCGGGCCCACGAATTTGCGGACGTCGTCACTCGCCTCTGGGATGCCTGGGACGACGACGCGCTCGTCGGCGACCGGGAGCGGGGCATGTGGGCCGACCGTTCGAAGGTTCACGACCCGCACTTCCACGGGCAGTTCCACGACGTCGACGGCATCCTGCCGTTCCCGCGTTCCCCGCAGGGACGTCCGGTACTCGTGCAGGCGGGTCAGTCGTCGGCCGGCGTGGGGCTCGCGGCGAAGTACGCCGAGCTGGTCTTCTCCGGGCCGCCGTCACTGGAGGCCGCGGTGAAGTTCCGCACCACCCTGCACGAGCAGGTGGTGAAGGCAGGCCGTCGCCCGGATCAGGTGCTCGTACTGCCCGCGCTGATGGTGACCCTGGGCAGCACCGAGGCCGAGGCCCGCGAGCGCGCCCGCACGCTGGAAGAACTGTCCAGCCCGGAGTTCCGCTGGCAGAACGCGCTCTACACAGCGGGTCTCGACCCCGACGCCTTCGACCCCGACCTACCGCTGCCCCCACCGGCCGGGAGCGTCCCCTCCAGCCGCGCCGAGCTACTGTACGCGGCTGCCGCGGCCCGGCCGGAGGCATCGCTGCGGGAGGTCGCACAACACATCGAGGGCGGAGCGGGCCAGAACCATTTCGTGGGCACACCCGAACAACTCGCCGACCTGATCATCGAGTGGCAGGACGCCGGCGCCGTCGACGGTTTCACCGTCATGGGTTCGACGCTGCCCTACGAGCTGTCCACCTTCGTCGACCAGGTCGTCCCGATCCTGCAGCAGCGCGGTCGTTTCCGCACCGAGTACACGGGCAGCACCTTGCGGGAACACCTCGGGGGGCGACGTACATCGTGGTTCCGCACTACTCCGGGGGTTCTTCCTTCACCTGGCTGACCAGCTGGGTCGGGTTGACGAAGCGCAGGGCCGTGACCAGGAGCACGAGCATCACCAGCATGTAGACCACGGCCATCGCGTCGACGGACTGCTGGGCCCGGATGCCGGCGGCGTTCATCGAGTTGAACAGGGCCACGACGAGGGTGGTCGAGGTGGGGCCGGCGGTCAGGAAGGTCAGCTCGAACATCCCGACCGTGCGCACCAGCACGAGGATCGCGGAGGCGAGGATGCCCGGCAGCAGCAGCGGCGCCAGGATCCGGGTGAAGACCGAGAAGGTCCCGGCCCCGGACATTCTCGCGGCGTTCTCGATGGCCGGGTCGATCTGCTCGATGAACGGGGTCATGGTCAGCACCACGAACGGCACGCACGGCACCAGGTTGGCCAGGATGACGCCGCTGAGGTTGCCGGCCAGGCCGATCTTGTAGAGCACGGTCGCCAGCGGGATGCCGTAGGTGATGGGCGGCATCATGATCGGCAACAGGAACAGCAGGAAGATCAGTCGTTTTCCGGGAAAGGTGCGGCGGGCCAGCACGTACGCGGTGGGCACGCCGACGACGACCGACAGCACCACGACGGCGAGCGCGACCTCGAGCGTGGTGACGATCACCGAGAACAGGTCGAAGGCGGCCCAGGCCTCGCGGTACCACTGGGTGGTCCAGCCCGACGGCAGCCAGGTATCGAACCAGCGGTTGCCCAGGGAGTTCACGACGACCGAGGCGACGACCCCGAGCAGGGCCAGCAGGAAGAAGCCGACGGCGCCCCAGACCAGCCAGGCCAGGGGGGATGCGACCAGGCGGCGGGGTGCGGGCTCGCGGATGTCCTGAGTGTCAGGGATGAGGGTGGTTCTCATGCGCCCTTGCCTCCGGTGGTGCCGGTGTAGAGGCGTGACCGGGCGGCCAGTACCACCCCGATCACGGCGAGTTCGATGACGCCCATGACGATCGCGATGGTCGACGCGAACGGGTAGTCGTACTGCTCGTAGGCGGCCTGGTAGGCGGCGATCGAGATGACGCGGGTGGAGCCGGTGGGGTCGCCGACGAGGATCGCGGAGGGGAACACGCTGAACGCGAGGACGAAGGTGAGACAGAACGTGGTGGCCAGCCCGGGTGCCAGGAGGGGAAGGGTGATGAGGCGGAAGCGGTTCCAGGCGCCTGCGCCCAGCGACGCGGCGGCGCGTTCGAGGGACGGGTCGATGCCGGACAGGTAGCTCAGGATGAGCAGGAAGGCGAAGGGAAATCCGCTGATGATCAGGGAGAAGAAGACACCCCAGTAGTTGTTCACCAGGCGCAGCGGTTCGTCGATCAGGCCGATGCCCTGCAGGGCCCGGTTGAGCCAGCCGGAGGGGCCGGCGAAGTTCAGCAGACCCTCGGCGGTCAGCACCGTTCCGAGGGTGATCGGGATGACGAGAATGGTGGTGAGGAGTCGTTTTCCCCGGAACCGTCCGCGCAGCCGGTAGGCGATCGGGACGGAGGCGGCGACGTTGAGCAGGGCGGCGGGCAGGGCCAGCCAGAGGGTCTTGCCGATCGTGGCCCGCTGGAAGGCGTCCCCGAAGAAGCGGCGGTAGTTCTCGAACGGGCCGCCGCCGTCCATCGGCTGGAACGACAGGCCCAGGCCGTAGACGAACGGGTAGACGAACAGGGCGATGACGAGCACCAGGCCGGGCAGGAGCAGCAGCAGGCGGGCGTCGATGCCGCGTTCGGCCAGGCGATGACGCAGACCGGCCCGATCGGAGGACGAGGCGGCCGGCGGTTCGGTGGTGGCCATGCCGGTGGTCATGCCAGTGGTCATGCCGGAGCACCCGCATCAGCCGGGAGGTCGGGCGTGATCTCCTCGCCGAGCGGGGCGACCGGCCGGGGCAGGTCGGCACCGCCGGGGAAGACCAGCAGGCGTTCGGGCGGCAGACGCAGGGCCACCGGATCGCCGGGCACCAGACGGGCCGTGGTGCGTATGTGCAGCCTCAGGCCCGGGCCGGTGAGGGCCTCCACAGCGAACTCCCGGCCCTGGTACTCCACCACGGAGACCGTGGCGTCCACCGTGTGCGGCCCGGAGACCGGGGCGACCTCGATGTCCTCGGGCCGGATCCCTACGGCCACCGCATCGGGAGTCTCCACGCGCGCAGCCGCGGTTCCCTCGATGCGCAGCCCCAGGACGTCCACCATGGCTGTTTCTCCCCGGTCGGCCGCCGAGGTGATGAGAGAGCCCGCGAACAGGTTGCGGCAGCCCATGAAGTCGGCCACGGGCCAGCTGAGGGGTTGTGAGTGCAACTCCTCAGGGGTGCCGATCTGCTGGACCTGGCCCTGGCGGAGCACCACCAGGCGGTCGGCCATCGAGAGGGCCTCTTCCTGGTCGTGCGTCACGTAGATCGTGGTCAGGCCGAGGCTCTGGTGCAGGCGCCGGATCTCGGTGCGCATCTCGAGGCGCAGCTTGGCGTCGAGGTTGGACAGTGGCTCGTCCATCAGCACCACGGAGGGTTCCAGAGCGACCGC
Source organism: Kineosporia sp. NBRC 101731 (assembly GCF_030269305.1). Taxonomy (NCBI): domain Bacteria; kingdom Bacillati; phylum Actinomycetota; class Actinomycetes; order Kineosporiales; family Kineosporiaceae; genus Kineosporia; species Kineosporia sp. NBRC 101731. The sequence continues at coordinate 486,646 of NZ_BSTC01000003.1, read as the reverse complement.
CCGGGCGATGGCCACCCGCTGCTGCTGCCCGCCGGAGAGCTGGCCGGGCAGCTTGCCGGCCTGGTCCTCCAGGTGCACCAGTTCCAGGGCCTGGGTGGCCCGGCGGGCGATCTCGGGCTTGGGCAGACGACGCATGCGCAGCCCGAACTCGATGTTGCGGCGCACGGTCAGGTGGGGGAAGAGGGCGTAGTTCTGGAAGACCATGCCGAACCCGCGGCGTTCGGGGGCCAGCACGTCGATCCGTTGCTCGTCCAGCCAGATCCGCCCGCTGCTGAGCGGCAGCAGACCGGCCAGGCAGTTCAGGGCGGTGGACTTGCCGCAGCCGGAAGGGCCCAGCAGGGCGATGAACTCGCCCTGCTGGATGGTGAGGTCGAGATGCTGCAGCGCGTCGGTGCCGGCGAAGCGCCGCCCGACGTTCTCCAGGCGCAGCTGGGAAAAGGTCACTTCTCCACCTTGGAGCCGCCGATCGTACGGTCCCAGGTGTCGAACGCCGTGACCAGCGCCTCGGCAGCCAGCGGAACCTCTTTCGGGTTGTTCTCGATCAGCGCGTCGTACTCCGGACGGCCGTAGGTGTCGAGCACCTGGCGGCTCTTGTCCGGGGCCATCGACACGTCGACGCCCTCCACGGCCGGGCCGGGGTAGAAGTAGCCGGTGTCGTACGCCTTCGCCTGCTGCTGCGGGGTCAGCATGTTCTGCACCAGAGCGATCACGGCGGCCTCCTGGTCGCGGGTGACACCGCGCGGGACGACGGCGTAGTGCGCGTCCGTCACCCAGTGAAATCCTTTCAGGGTAGTAATTTTCGCTTCGGGCGGGACGGTACCCAGGGCGCGCGCGTTGATGTCCCAGCCGGTGGTGCTCGCGATGATGTCGACCGTGCCACCGGCCAGGTCTTTCATCGTCTGGGTGGTGCCGGAGGGGTACCGGTCGATGTACTTGGCCAGTTCGGCCAGGTAGGCCCAGGTCTTGTCCCAGCCCTTGACCGGGTCCTGGGGGTCGGAGTCGCTCAGCACGTACGGCAGGCCCATGAGCAGCGTGCGACCGGGGCCGGAGTTGGCCGGGCGGGCGTACTCGACCTTGCCCGGGTTCGCCTTGGCGTACGCCAGAAGCTCTTCCGCGGTGGTCGGGGGCTCGGGGACGCGGTCGGGCATGTATTCCAGGAGCGGCCCGGAGGGGTAGTAGGTGACCACGACACCGCTGTCACCGGCGAGCTTCTGCATGTTCGCCGCGGGCTCCTGGTAGGTGCCCATGTTGGAGAGCAGCTTCTCGTTGACCGGCAGCAACTGCTGCCAGAGCCCCTGCTCGATCCCGGCGGACAGACCGTCGGTACCGGTGAGCACCAGCCCGATGCTGACCCGCTTGGCTCCCTGCTGGGCCTTGATCTTCCCGACCAGGTCGGGGGCCGTGGCGGTCGCGTAGGTCACCTTCGAGATGACTTTCGGGTTCTTCTTCACGAAATCGTCGATCATCGGCTGGGTCAGCTGCAGATTGCCCGCGACATCGAGAATGTTCAGCACCACGGGTTTCTCCGGCGCCGCGGGTACGGCCTCGGCGGTCCCCGCGACCGGCGAACCGGATCCCGGTGAGTCCGGCGATCCGCACGCGGAAACCGCGGCTCCCATCGCTGCCGTGGCCGTGACGGCCAGAATCTGGCGGCGGCTCATGCTCATGAGGATGTTCCCCTTCGTCAGCGCCGAGAAGGGCGATCATGTCCGTTTTGCCGGAACTGCTAGAGCAGCATGCAACCGTTTGCAGAGGCCTGTCAACGAGGTGTCAGCGTCGAAAACTTTTCGGAAAAACGCAATTTCAAGCACCGGACGCGGGCCCCGAACCGGCCGCTGCGCGCCTGGGCGCCGACACCCAAAGCACCTACCGGCCCACTCAGCGTGACGATTGCTCCCCTACTTCTCGAATCGGGCTAGGATCCCGGCCGGGGATTTTCATGCAGGTGGGGCGCGATCTGGGGTGGGCGAAGGTGATCTTCCGGCTGACGGTGCTGGATCAGCAACGAGGTACGGCGCACGACATCGAGGTCAGTGCGGAACCTGACAGTTCGGTGCGGTCACTGCTGACCTCGCTGCCGTTCGACATCGGCGGCCGGCCGTGTTTCGTCGGCGATCAAGAACTCGACCCCGACGAGGAGCTCGAGTTCTGCCCGCTGACCGTGGGCTCGTACCTGAGCATCGGGGGCCCCGGCCCCCTGACCCGCCCCGTGGCGCCCGACCTCGTCGGCCGCCTGCGGGTGCTCAGCGGACCGGACGCCGGGCGATCCTTCTCGCTGCGCCCGGGCGAGAACTGGCTCGGGCGCTCGGCGTCGTGCGACATCCAGCTGCGCGACCCGATGGTGTCGCGGCAGCACGCCCAGATCACCGCCTCCCGCGACAGTCTCACCGTGACGGTGAGCGACTCCGCCGAGAAGGCCAACGGGGTGCGGGTCTCCGGCACCCGGATCGTCGGCCTGCACCGCCTCGACACCGGCGACCGGTTCCAGGTGGGCGACGACGTGCTCGAGGTCAGCGCCTCCCCCGGCCCGCCCGTTCACGTCGGGCGGACCGCCGACGCCCGCCTGGAGTTCGACCGGGCCTTCGCCCCGACCCCCCAGGTCGCCCGGGTCTCGCTGAACTTCCCCAGCGCGCCCCCGGCCGGCAGCGGCGCCAAGGCCATGATCATGGCGATGGCCGTCCCGATGGCCCTCGGCGTCACCATGGCCCTGGTGATGAAGCAGCCCACCATGCTGCTGTTCGCCGCCTTCACGCCGCTGACCATGGGCGTCACCTGGTTCACCGAGCGCCGTCAGCGCGGCGCCAAGACCCAGGAGTTCGAGGCCGCCAAGGAGCGCATCCGTACCCAGATCGACCAGGCCACGGTCACCGAGACCCGGGTGCGTCACGCCCAGGCGCCCGACCCGGACTCGGTCGCGATGACCGCCTCCGGCGCGGTGCGCGGCCTGTGGCCCCGCGAGGCCGAGGCCGACGACGCCCTCCTGCTGCGGGTCGGCCGGCACAGCGGCCCGGCCGCCCTCGACCTGCGCGGCGACCCCTGGCCCGGTTTCACCGAACCCCAGGTGCACGGCGTTCCCTGGACCGTCGACCTGCGCACCACCGGCGTCCTCGGGCTGGTGGGACCGCCCGACCGCACCACCCCCGTCACCAATTGGCTGCTCACCCAGCTGGGCACCCTGTGCAGCCCGAACGACCTGCGGCTGATCGTCCTCGCCCCCGACGGTGACACCGACCTGGCCTGGACCCGCTGGCTGCCCCACGTCGCCGTCGGCGACGGCACCGAGACCCCGTGCGCCATCGGCGTCACCCACGCCACCCGGGCCGCCCGCCTGGACGAACTCAAGCAGCTCATCGCCCAGCGTGAAGACGCTCTGCGTGATCAGTACGCCCCACGCTTCGACCAGCACGTCGTGGTCGTCCTGCAGGGGGCGCTGACCCTGCGCAAGGTGCCCGGTATCCGCGAGCTCCTGCATGACGGCCCCCGGGTCGGCGTCTACTCGATCTGCATCGACACCCGCGACATGATCGACTGCCGCGGCCTGATCCGGCTCGACGACGACACCGTCACCGCCTGGCGCCAGCGCAACGAGACCGCCGACGTGATCGAGCCCGAGCGCGTCACCGGCCCGCGCGCCGAGATGCTGGCCCGGGCCCTGGCCCCGATGCGTGACCGGCTCAGCGCCCGCGACGACCCGGGCGCCCTGCCCTACCCGCAGCGGTTCCTCGACCTGCTCGGCATCGGCCGGCCCGCCACCGAAGACGTGCTGCGGCTGTGGAAGGAGAACCCGGGCCCGACGCTGGAGGTGCCGCTCGGCGCCGATGCCCAGGGCCCCGTCACCGTCGACCTGGCCGGCCAGGGCCCCCACACCATGCTCGCCGGGGCCACCGGCGCCGGTAAGAGCATCTTGCTGCAGACCCTGGTGACCTCCCTGATCCTGGCCAACCGCCCGGACGAACTGAACCTGGTCCTCGTCGACTTCAAGGGCGGCAGCGCGTTCCTGCCCTTCGAGCACTGCCCCCACGTCGTCGCCCTCATCCGCAACACCGAGGACGACCCCGCCCAGAAGTTCGACGAGGCCGCCGCCCAGCGGGTGCTGGCATCGGTGCGGGCCGAGGTGCGGCGCCGGGAATCGATCCTGGGCCGGCACGGTGGCGAGATCGACCACTACTGGAAGGCCCGCACCCGCGACGCCTCCCTGCCCCCGCTCCCCCGCCTGGTCATGGTGTTCGACGAGTACGCCCGGGCCATGGACACCTCCCCCGACTTCCCCAAGGAACTCATGGCGGTCGCCGGTAAGGGCCGCTCCCTGGGCATGCACCTGGTCTTCGCCACGCAGTCGCTGCAGGGCAAGCTCTCGCCCGAGATGAAAAACAACATCAGCCTGCGCATCACCCTGCGCCAGAACGAGAAGTCCGACAGCGTCGAAGTTCTCGGTGTGCCCGACGCCGTCACCATCCCCGGCCGGTTCAAGGGCCGCGGCATGATCATCTGCACCCTCGACGAGAACCGCCAGCCGCGTCCGTTCCAGTCCGGCTACCTCGGCAACCCGCCGCCCGACGGCACCAGCCGGCCCGCGCAGATCCGCCTGGTCGACTGGTCGGTCCTCGGCCTGCCGCGCCCCGAGAGCCGGGTGAACCACGCCGAACGCGAGACCGATCAGACGCTGGCCATCGCCGCCGTCGAGGCGGCCTGTACCGCCGCGCGCATCCCGATGTCGAAGCGTCCTCTGCTGCCGCCCCTTCCCTCGCAGCTACGCCCGGAAGACCTGCGCTACGCCGCGACCCGGCAGGCGGCGCCCGGAGAACTGGCCTTCGCGCTCGCGGACGACCCGGAGAACCAGGAGCAGCCCGTCCTGGCCCTCGACCTGACCGGCACCGACCGCTGGATGATCGCCGGTGGGCCCCAGTCCGGCCGCACGAACGCCCTGCGCGCCCTCCTGAGCAGCGCCGCGCGCTACCGCCCCGACCAGGTCCATGTCTACGTGATCGCCAATCGCGACGGCGAACTCACCCCGTACGGCGAGATGCCGCAGGTCGGCGCCGTCATGCACAGTGGTGAGCCCGACCGCATCCGGCGCCTGGTCACCTGGCTCGGCCAGGAGGTCCAGCGCCGCACCCGCGAACGCTTCTCCGACACCGGCCCGCAGCCCGCGATCATGCTCGTCGTCGACGGCTGGGAAGACCTGGAACACCGTGGCCAGGGCCTGTTCGACGAGACCAGCGTGCTCACCACCCTGTACGACGTCATCTCCGCCGGCACCCCGGTCGGCGTCCACGTCGTGGTCACCGGCGGCCAGGTCATGCTCAACAGCCGCCTGCCCGATCTCTACAACCGTCGTCTGCTGCTGTCCTTCCCCAGCGAGTCGACCCGCCGTTCCGCCGTCGGCGGCTCGTTCAGCCCGCCCCCGCCCCTGGCCGGGCGCGGCATCGAGACCGCCAGCGGCTGCCACGCCCAGATCGTCCACGTCGGCCCGCCCGAGCCCTGGACCGTCCCTGCCGGCCGGTTCGCCAACGCGGCACGGCGTTTCGACCGTCTCCCGACCCAGGTCCCGCTCAGCGACCGCACTCTCTGGACCGCCGCCACCACGTCCACCTGGATCCCCCTGGGTCGCGGAGGCGCCCAGGTCGAACCCATCGGGGTGGACCTGTTCGGTGACGACCCCCACCTGCTCCTGATCAGTGGGCCCGCCGGCAGTGGACGCAGCACGTCGGCCGCCGCCGTCGTGCACGGTCTGCGTCAGGCCGGGGTCCCGGTCATCGCCATCGCGCCCCCGCGCTCACCGCTGCACCGCCTCATCACCCCCGACCCCGATCTCCAGATCCTGGCCGGGACCGCGTGGACGGACGAGAAACTGCACGAGGCGGCAGCGGTTTTCGACGGCGACCCCTACGTGGTGGTGGTCGACGACTTCGACCAGATGAAGATCGAGGCGCGGATGGAGAACTTCGCCCCCGCCCCGACCCTCCTCGACGAGCTGGCCGACCCCGCCTCCGCCGGTAAACGTGCCCTGGTGCTGTGCGGCGACGCCGGACCCGTCCTCGACGGCGCCGTGCGCGGCCTGGCCCGCGTGGTCGAGGCCTCGGTACAGGGCGGAACCCGGCTGGTGCTCTCCCCCATGGGCGTTTTCGCGGCCCGGCAGCTGGGGCTCACGCTCGAGCGCGACCAGATCCTGCCGGTGCCGCCCGGGCGCGGGTACGTGGTGGCGCGGCGGGTGGTGCAGCAGATTCAGGGGGCCTCGCCGACCCGGTGACCACCGGAGCGGGGAGCGCGACCAACACTGCCGGCGAGGCCGAGGTTCGAGATCGGGATGTCCAGCTCAGGTACCCGACCGGCAGGGTCGGTGGTGGACCTGCAGCCTCGTGCACCAGGTCCCCCCACCACACGCATAATCGCCTACCCATCAATTATTTTCACGATCCCGCCACCTACCACCCCCTCGATCCGGCAGAACCGCGGAGCTAGGCATCACCCACCCACCCTCGGTGAGATGAGACACACCACCAGCCCCGGCCGGGCACTTGACCTACCCCTCACCCCTCACGATGATCAGGAATATCCGGAAATGGCCGTTGATACCGGGATGGGGGAAGGTCACGGCCGAACCTGTCAGCGAGGTCCTGGGGCGACCGCGCACCGGCGAATCACGTATGGGCGCCATCCGACGCCCGCTTCGCCGACGACAGGCGCACCAGCCCGGACGCGGGACGTTCGGGGAGCCGGGCACCTGAGCAGCAGCGTCCGGTGGCACGAGGCAAGACACATGAGTTAGCTGGAGGGGAAAAGCATGCGAGCAGTTCGATTTGGCATTCTCGGGGCGGGGGTGACCCTGAGCATCTCCCTGCTGGCGGGAGCACCGGCGATGGCCGACGACACGGCACCTACGCCGACACCGACGAGTGGTGCGGTGACCGACGGGGCCGTTCCCGGCGTCGTGTCCGACGCCGACGATGTCAAGGGTTACAAGGACGAGGCAGGCAACGTGATCGCGCCGGCCGACGACAGCGGATCCATGACGACAGCGCAGATCAGCTGCACCCCGGAGACGGGTGTGGACAATCCGCACGTCAGCAAGACCAAGGTGGACGTGTCCGGCCACGGTTGGTGGCAGAAGGGCACGTGTACCGCAGCCACTGCTCACGTCACGAGCTGCCTGTACGAGTGGTACACGGACGGGTACTTCTACCAGAAGGACTGCAACAGCCGAAAGGTGAAGCCGGGCACAGGAAAGCGGGCAAACTCGCGAATTGCCTGCCACACGAACGTCATGACGACATGGACCAACCGGGTAGACGTGGACGTCGACGGCCGTACGGACCCGAGTGACTATCACTCGAAGAAGGCGAACGTCGCCTGCCGCACGTTCTAGCCGCAAGGCGATTGCGATACTGGTAGCGCCATGACTGAATCATCGAAACATCAGCCGCTCCGGTATCGCGCCGAGGCGAGCGAGCCCGGTGTTCTACCGGGCTCGCCACCTTCGGCGGGCACCCTGTATGCCGCTCTGTACGGCGACCTCTCACCGCACTCGCTCGAGGAACCCCGGAACGATCCCTACGCGCTCTTCCACGACCGTTCCCGGGCCATGGGCTGGCTCGACGACCGCAGTGGCTCTGCCGATCTCCTGCAGGCGCCCGGCCTCTGGGCCATGAACGACGCCGGCAGCCGGAACGACGACGCCCCGGCAGGCTCCGATCAGATCACCTGGTTCCAGGTCGAGGCCAGCACGGTGCCCAGCGATCGCCCGCTGCCCACCCAGCCGTTCCTCGCCTGCGCCGAAGCCGCGACCGGCCGTCTGGGCACACTGCGACTCACCAAGGTCCGCATCGAACTGCCCACGCAAGCGCTCACCACCTCACCGCGGGCCTCCTCCACCCCGATCCCGTCGCTGTCGGTCGCGGACTACTTCCTCGACGGCGACCCGACCACCCGCGCCGAGGTACGGGTCAGCGTCAGCAGCGCGGACGGTGAGGGAAACCGGTCATCGCTGAACCGTCTCGGCGAATTCCTGGCCGGGCTCGATCAGAAAGTTTTCGTTGTCGACGGCTTCGTGCCACCGACGCCGGAGCCCTTGACCGATCCCACGGACAACTTCTTCTGGAACGCTCCTGACGCCCACGGAGCCGTTATCACCGGGCAACTCGTCGAGTGGACGGGCGAGACCATCGGCTGGCTCGCCGGGGCGCTCGCCGACTGTTTCGTGCATCTTGGAGGTACGTCGCCGATCCTGGTCACCGTGGCGAGGGTCTGACCTCCCCGGAACGCGTCCCCTGGGCAACACGTTGGCGAAGGCGTCCGGACCAGCGGCAACGGAGTGGTGCGGGTGCTCTCCTCAGAACCGGTCGGCCCGGGCGTGCGGTCGGTGCAGGTCGAGAATGTCTACCCGGACTCCCGCTGGACCCAGACCTTCCTGTCCCGGCCGTTGACGGCCGAGGAGTTCGAGAGTGCCCTCGCGGAAGCCGGCCTGGTTCTGGATACCTATCCGGCCGAGGACGGCACCTGGGTCAGGGCACTCATTCACCCCAGCTGATCGCACCGGTCGGGAGCATGGTCATGATGTCCGGACGCGGTCATTCCTCGTGGTCTGGATTGATCTCCTGCAGCTTGTCCCTGTCTGCACCCGACAACCAGGCCCGCACCAGACGTTCGGCTCGCTCCACGGCCACCGCAGATGCAATCAGACTCACCACGAGCTCCTCCCGCGGCAGTTCCTCGAAATCCGGCGGACAGCGGGTGACCCAGGATGCAAAGACCACATCAGTGTTCTCAGGCTCCGGAGCATGCTGAATCATGCGGAGTGCTCGGCTGAAGTCCGTCGCACGGGCGCTCAGGACGGGGTTGCCCGCCTCGTCGTCATCGACAGTGCCCTGCCCGGGTACAACGTTCCACGACACCCACTCCGGCCGACCCGGCACCTCACGCAGCTGTACTACGAGCCAGTCCCACCACATCCTTTCGGCAGCCTGATAGTGCTCGTCATCGGCCAGGAACTGTGACAGAGCTTCCGGATCCAGCACCACGTACTCCCAGGTTTCAGCTTGTCAGGTTGAGACCGCGCAGGATCTCGATGTCCACACGGATCGGGGTGTGCAAGTTGAAAGTCTTGCCCATCGGGCTCACGCCGCCTCCCTTGGGGGCATTCCGGATCCATTTCTCGGCCCTGGCGAAGAACTCGGCTCGCTCTTTCAGCTCCTTCTTGGACAGCTGACCCTTCAGGTTCTTCATGGCTTCGAGCGCTTCCTCCACCGTGACCGGGGTCGTCTTCGACAGCACGACGCTCTTTTCCAGCCCTCCGCCCTGGGCCTGGACCCGGACGGCAAAGGGGTCCGGCACCTTGGGCGCCTGGTAGGGCGCCAGTCCGAGCGGATCCACCCACGTCAGTGGATTGGGCACGTACGCGTACGGATTGACGTCCGGAGCGATGCCCAGAGGATCCGGACTCACGTAGACGGCGCCGGCCGGGTCGTAGTATCGCTGCTGGTTGTAGAGCAAGCCGGTCTCGGTGTCACGGTACTGACCGGGGAAGCCCAGCGGGCAGAGTTGTTCGGTGTCACCGCTCTGCAGCCCCCAGAGGTTACCGCCGGACTGCCAGGCCACGGCACCGTCCGGAGTAACCAGTTCCGTGGGAGTTCCGACGAAATCCGTGACAATGCTGAAGCATCGGTCGTCGCCCGACTGGATCAGCGGACGGTTGTCGTCAGGGTGCCACTCCCAGGTGGTGACTCGCTTTGCGGCTCCGGCCCTCTCCGCGGCCTCCACCAAGGCGTTACCGTCCCAGGAGAACACGACCGCCCTCTCAACCGCACCGTCAGCGGCCAGCAGCTGCTTGCTCGTGCGGCGCCCGAGCGCGTCGTAGGTGTACCGCCACCGTTCCCCCGAAGACGTCACGACGGAGGTCATCCGGCCCATGACGTTCCACCGGAAGAACCAGGTCTGCTCCTGACCCTCCGGATCGCGGCGGACGCGACGGCTCAGGCGCCCCTGGGCGTCATACTCATAGCTGAAGTCAGCAGTGGCTCGGAGATGGCTGCCTTCGAATACCCAGGCCGTCCCTGCACCCGCCAGACTGCCCCCGGCGTCGTAGGTGTACTGCTCCTGTTTCGCGCCACCATCGTGCACCGCGACGACTCGGTCCAGCGGGTCCAGCTCGTACCGCCGAACTCCGCGCAGGGTGTCGTCTTCATCGGTCAGACGCCCGAAGCGGTCGTACCCGAAAACCCGCCGCTGCACGGCAGTATCGGTGGCCGGAGCACCGGCCAGCGTGTCCACGGCCTGTCCCAGGAGCTGCCCCGATGCACTCCAGGCCTGGCGCATGACCGCATGACCGTGCCGACGCTCGATCTCGCTGCCGTCGGCGTCGTAGGAGAAGCTGACCCGCTGCTCGCCGAGGGTCAGCACCGCCGGACGGCCCGCCCGGTCGTACTGCCACACGCTTGTCGCCCCGCTCGGCGAGCGCCGCTGCACCCGGTGGCCTGCCCGGTCGTAGCGGGACTCGACCGTGCGGCCGTCGACGGTCTCGGCGAGCACACGGCCCATCCGGTCCCGGACGAACTCCACCTGGGAGTCCTGGTTGGCGGCGAGCAGCAGCCGGGACATGGCGTCGTAGCGGAAGGTGGAATTCTCACCGCCCCCACGCCGGGACACCAGGTTCCCCAGCTCGTCGTAGGCCATCTCCACGGTTTCGCCGACCGCATTCGTATGCCCGATCACGTGGCCGACCGCATCCCGGCGATACGTGAGGACGCGACCGTCGTAATCGGTCTCCCGCAGCATCGCCCCGCAGGCGTCGTACTCGTACCGCCAGACCAGACCACGGGGGTCGGTGACAGAGGTCAGGCGTAGCTCGGTGTCGTAGGTGAGCACCAGACGCCCACCGATCGCATCGGTCCTGACCGAGGGAAGGTCGAAACTCGTGTACTCCGTCGTCGACGAACCGCCCATCGGATCGACGTACTCAACGAGGTTGTTCTCGGCGTCGTACCCCCACGAACGGGTCACCCCGTCCGGAAGGGTCTCGCGGGCAATCCGCCCTTCGACGGTCCACTGGTAGCGCGTGGTGTTGCCCCGAGCATCGGTCAGAGCCGTGACCCGCCCGAAGGCATCCCGTTCCAGGCCGGTGGCGTTGCCGAGCGCATCGGTGAAGGAGAGCGCCAGACCGGCTGTGTCCACTGTGTACTCGGTAACGCGCCCGAGCGGATCGACCCGCCTTCGCATGGCCCCCGTGGCGTCGTAGCTGAAGGTGGTCACTGCCCCCAACGGATCGGTGACCGCTCTGACATTGCCGTATTGGTCGAACTCCTGCCCCCATGCGGAACCGTCCGGCTCCACGTACCGGACAACCCGGTGCCTCTCGTCGTACTCCGATCTGAAGGAAGCACCGTCGGGTCGCACGACCCGGATCAGGTCGTCGTTCTCGTCGTAGTCGAACCGCGTGCTCCGGCCCAGTGGATCGACCTCGCCGGTCTTGCGGTGATACCGGTCCCAAAGATGACGAGTGGCCTGCCCACGAGCATCCACCACCCGCACGACCTGACCGTCTTCGTTGTAGTGGTAAGCGGTCTGCGCCCCCAGCGAGTTCACCTCGACCGTCACCCGGTTCTCGGTGTCGTACCGCATCTGCCCGTCGAGGCAGTGCGCCGACCCCGCCGTGCGGATGACCCGCCCGGCCCCGTCGTAGGTGTAGCGGTACCAGGTGCCGTTGCGGTCGGTCCACGAGGTGATGCGGTGGTGGCGGTCGTAGCCGAATTTCAACGGCAGACCGGAAGAATTGATGACGTCGGTCAGCCGGCCGCGATCGTCGTACCCGTAGCGGATGATCGTGGTGTCGTCCGAGCCGTCGCGTCCGGCGAGGCGGAACTCGGTGATGTGGCCGTCCTGGCATTCCACGTGCACGCGGTAGCCGCCGGTGTGGGTGATCTCGGCGAGCCAGCCGGTGGACGGGTCGTAGCCCAGGTCGATGCGGTTGCTGTTGCGGTCGCTCACGGCGGCCAGGGGCAGCACCGCGTGGCCTTCGGCCGGCGGCGGGGCGAACCAGAAGGTGCGGCCGGTATCGGGTTCCGTGATCGAGTAGTGGCCGTCGCTACGCCGGGTCAGGGGCACGCGGGGGCCCTCGTCGGGCAGCGCGCTCTCACCCGGGGCCAGCGACGGGTAGGTCAGCAGCACGGCCTCGGTGTAGGCGAAGCACACGCCCTGCGCATCGACCTCCAGGCGCTGGTCGAGGAAGCTGCTCCACGACGGGCCGAACCAGCGGCCCACCCCGTACGACGAGGCGTACGTGCGCTCCAGCACGATCGGGAGCAGAGCGGGCAGCTCGAAATCGGTCATCTGCATGACCATCTCGCCGCTGACCATGTCGATCGGGTCGCGCCCCAGGAACCGGCAGGCGAAGGCGCGCGCGGCCAGTTTCGGGTTGGCCAACGCGCTGCGGATACCGCCACCGGCGGTCGAGAGTGCATGGGGGAAGGCGGTGGCCAGGTTCCGCAGGCCCTTGCCGGCGGTGGAGGCCAGCACCCGGAAACCGCCCGGAGAGGTCAGGGCCTTGCCCAGGGGGCCCAGCGCCCGGCCGAAACGGGTCAGACTGACCACACCCCGCCCGCCGGGGATCAGGCCCAGGGCGTTGAGGGCCACCGTGCCCAGGCCCACTTCTCCGTTGGCATATTTCACCAGGCTGTCGCCGAAGACCACCGCGCCCGCCACCAGGGCCGCGGCCATCAGGGCCCAGCCGATCGGGCCGGAGATGAACAACGCCGCGACGCCCGCGACCAGGGCGACGGTGCCACACAGGGAGACGAAGTCGTCCCAGGAGCGGAACGGCTTGGACACGGTGTCCCAGGCCTTCTGCGCCCAGGACTTGTTCTTGATGCCGCTGCCCTCGAGCGAGTCGTTGATGCCCCGCTCGGCGCGGTCCTCGGCGTCACCCCGCAGCGCGGCGGCCTGGTCTGCCAGGGTGCGGGCGCGGTCCAGATCGCTGTCGGCGGTGCGCGCGCGACTGGCGGCGTGACGGATCTGGGCCCGGGTGTTCTCGTCCAGCGACACCGTGGCCGCGTCGACCGCCGACGGGCTGAGACTGAGGCCGTTGGACGCCAGCCCCTGCTGGTCGGGCGGCAACAGCGATTTCAGGTCCTGGAGCGCCGACCGGTAGCGGGTGTCCGCGTCCACCCCGTCGGAAAGGGCCTGCTTGGCCTTGCTCTTGGCCACGGACAGGTCTTCCGCGAACCGGGTCAGGGCATTGCCGCAGCCCCGGTAGGCGACCCCGAGCTTGGACAGGTCGTCCGGCAGCTCGCTCAGCGTCGCCGTGTACTCGGCCGCGTAGTCACCGGCCATCTTCAGATCACCGCTGGAAGAGGCCAGTGACCGCAACCGGGCAGTCTCCTGCTCCACCGTCGCCGCCTGGTTCAGCAGCCTGCGGCCCAGCGCACGGGTGCCTTCGACGTCACCCGGCGCCGGATCGCTCCGGTTCAGAACTGCCCAGTCAGCCACTGGTCCCCCTCCTCAGCGTCTCTTCGGTCGAACTACTGCGTCAGCCCGCGGCGGAGCCCAGCTCCGAGTCCAGCTGCTGGTGCTTGGCGATCGCCGTGTTCAGGAACTGGGACATGCCCTCGAGGCCCTGGATGGCGTTGCTGGCACCGGTGTTCCACTGCTGGTACGACTGCTGGAAGCGGCCCGACGCCTGGTCGGTGACGAAGCCGCTGCTGACCAGGGAGTCGACGAGACCCTTGAGCCGGTTCAGGTTGGCGACCATTTCCTCACGGCCGCTGTTGAGCTGCGTGGCGGTGCTCTGCAGGTCCTCGTAACGCACGTTGATCGACATGGTTTACCCCTCTGTTGTTTCGGTTTTCCGGGTGGTACCGGTTTCACTCGACCACGCGAAGGTGGAGCTGATCGCGTCGAACAGGTCGAGCCAGGATTCGGTGAGTTCGATCTGCGGGCTGGTCAGGACGACATTGACAACGCCTCCGGCGGGCGCCGGGATCAGGGTCTGCATGGTGACGCAGTCCGCCGATCCGTCGCCGAACCGCACGGCTTCCACCCCGGTCACCCGCACGGCGGAACCAGCCGTGGTGGAGGTAATCTCGACACGCCGCCAGGAGTTCGACCCCTCGCCGGGCGCGGTCGAGGTGATCTGCGCGGCGATCGCCTCGACCGTCTCCGCGGGCGTGTCCGCACGGTGGAAGACCGTGAGCATGGCAGCGAGCACGGCCTCCTCCTGCGGCTGCATCATCGCGGCGCAGATCATGGCGCCCTGCCGTTCGGCCTGTTCGGCGGCCTCCCGCAAGGCCTTCAGCAGCGGGGCCCGGAACCGGGAGAGCCGGGTGTCGCCCGCGATCCGGGTGTCGACCAGGCGGGCCAGGTCGCCGGTGCGGGTCGCACGCCAGACGTCGAACTCGAACCAGACCGGGGGAACCCGGATGGTGAACGCCGGCTTTTCGGCCTCGGTACCCATAGTGGTGGTCATGGTGCGCTCCCGCTCGTGGCTGCGACCTGGGCCGGGTCCACGGTCACCGCGTCAGCCAGCCCGGTGTCCAGCTGCCCCGCCCCGGTGGCCAGGCCCGACAGCATGCCGGCGGCACGCTCCAGGGACTCGTCGAGCTTCTTGCGGACGTCGGACGACTCGCTCGCGAAATCGTCCAGGGCGCTCTGGACCCGTGAGGAACCGGTGACCCCGCCCTGCGACCCGAAGATGTTCTGCAGATCGTTGAACGAGGTGCGGATGTCGGCCAGATGGCGCGCCATCTCCTCCGCCACCCGCACGTCCACCCCGAAACTGTCAGCCACGCAGACCCTCCCTCGTACGCGTCCTCACTGGGCGGTCCAGAAGCATTTGCGTTCGGACGACGAGCTCGCGATCTTCGGGCCCGCCGTCGAAGAGGCCTGCGGCGCCGGGGTCTGCGGCAGCGTGTACACCGCGTCGAGCCGGATGCAGTACCGGGTACCAGGTTCCAGACCGGTCAGCACCGCGATCTCCGCCTTGTTCTCGTCGTCCTTGAGCCACACCGGCTGACCACCCTCGAACACCACCCGGTGCGGGTAAACGTAGGCGCCCTGGGTGTGCCAGGCAATGGTGATGCTCGTCGGGCTCCTGTCGGTCCGGCGCAGCCCACTGACCACCGGAGGGGCGAAGCTCGCTGTTACTTCTGGGGTTTCGTCAGGGTTCGAGCGGTCCGGGGCCATCACCGACAGAGCCACCAGCACCAGGACGAGGGTCGAGAGCCCGCCGAGCGCCGCCGTGACCAGGCGACGCTTCCATGACCAGCCCTGAGGTTTGTCCCGGATCACGTCCGCGCCCAGAACGGTCGGGGCGTCGGGTGTCCCGGTCACCTCGGAGGGCAACGAGAGGACGCCCCCGGAGGCTGCCGCGGATCGCTGCGGTACCAGCGTGGCTTCCTCCTGAAGGGCCCTCGGGTCGGCACCGCCGAGCAGGACCGCCCCGAACGGCAGCGACGCCGAGGGTTCCGAAGACCTTGACGAATCAGCCAGCTTCGGCGTGAACGACGGCCCGCCGGTGCTCGGTGACTCAGGCGGAACCGGACGCGGTGGCTGAGGCCGAGCCGGGCCCGACCGCCCCGGCGCCGTGATCACACCCGGCGCACTCGTCACCGGCAGCCCGCACTCCCGTTCGATCTCCTGCAGCCGGGTGACGATCCCGACGGCGTCCGGGCGGTCGTCCGGTTTCGTCGCGAGGGCCTGGGCGAGCAGATCGGTGAGGGACGAGGGGACGTCGGTGCGCACGAACGGCGGCGGCGCCGCCCGGAACCGCTGCTGGATCGAGGCGAGCGTGTTCCCCGGATCGACGGGGAACGGCGGGCGTCCCGCGAGGGCGGCGTACAGCGTCGACCCGAGCGACCAGATGTCGGAGCTGGGTGTCGGCTCCTCGTAGGCCATCACCTCGGGAGCGGCGTGCACCGGGGTCCAGACGGCGGTGGCCGTGCCGGCCTGACGGGCGTCCACCGCAATGCCGAAGTCGGCCAGCACCGGCTCGTTCAGCGCGGTGAGCAGGATGTTGCCCGGCTTGATGTCGCGGTGCAGCATCTGGTGCCGGTGCACGTACGCCAGCGCGGAGGTGACCTTGACGGCGAACGGCAGCAACACGGCCGTCGGCATCGGCCCGCTCTCGCGCAGGCCGTCGGCCAGGGAACCGCCCTCGTACCAGCGCATCATCAGGAACGGCTCGCCGCTGCGGGTGAGGCCGGAATGGTAGACGTCGACGATGTGCGGGTGCTCGCCGAGCATCCCGGTCATGCCCATCTCCCGGGCGAACCGCTCCCGGGTGCGCGGGTCGATACCGCTGGACTCGACGATCTTGATCGCCACGGTCCGGTTCAGGGCCGGCTGGTAGGCCTGGTAGATGCGGCTGAACCCGCCACTGGCGACGGCTTTCATCCCGGTGACGCCGTCGAGCTCGGGGATCGCCTCGACCAGACGGGAGGCTTCGTCGGTCATGCCCACCTCCGGGGCCGGGGGTCGATCCGGTGCAGGACGCGGCGCCACCACGACGACTTCCCGGCCAGCGCCTTCTCGATGTTGCGCAACAGCGTCCAGGCGTCCGGGCCGCCCGCCGGGCGTTCGGGACCGGCGTAGACCTCGGTGTCCACCAGATCGGCCAGGGCCCGGGCCTCGGAGTCGCTGCGCGAGGTGAGGCCGGAGAGCACCGTCCGCACCTCCGACGAGGTCTTCCCGGCACAGGGATGGCCGAGATCGGCCAGCCGGTCGAGCAGTTCGGCCCAGGCCCCGAGTGGACCGCTCCCCCGCCGACGCCGGCGGCGGGCCAGACCGAGCGCGAGCCCGGCCAGGGGCAGCATCACGATCAGGGCCAGCACCGACGCACCGACCACGATCAGGACGGCGTGGCCGGACCCGTCGGCGGGGCGGGCCGTCGGCGGCGGGACCGGATCCTGCTGCTGCGCGCTGTCCGAGGCGTCCTGCGGGCTGTCGGGCGTCTTCGTCTCCTGCTTCTCCTCCGGCTGGGTCTGCGCCGAGCCGGTGCGCTCGGGCACCGCGGAGAACGGCACCCAGCCGGCCCCGTCGAACCAGATCTCCGGCCAGGCGGTCGCGTCGCCGAAGCTCACCGTGACCTTGCCGCTGTCATCGGCCTTGCCCGCCTCGAACCCGACCGCGACCCGGGCCGGCAGACCCAGGCTGCGGGCCATCAGCACGTACGCGGTCGCGAACTGGTCGGGGGTGCCGTTGCCCGCACCGGTGGTGGTGTCGAGCAGTTCCAGCACCCGGGCGCAGCTGTCACCGGGCTCGGCCTCCGGGTCCAGGCGCAGAGACGGGGTGTCGTGGAACCAGGTCTGCAGCGCCTGCGCCTGGGCGTGGGCGTTCGACCCGGCGCCGGTGGCGGCCGTCTCGGCCAGGTTCAGGATGCGGTCGTCGGTGCAACCGTCCAAGGCCAGGCTGGGGTCTCCCGAGACGGCCCGTCCGGCGGGGGCTTTCTCCAGCCCGGTGAAGTCCGGCAGGGACACCGTCTGGTCGTAGACGCCGTGCACACCGTCCGGGTCGACGAGGGTCTCGCCGGTCAGGTCGTAGGTCATGCCGGGCCGGGCCAGGTGCTCCAGGCGACCGGGCACCGGCACGTAGACGCCGTCCAGATCGCCGGGGGTGATGCTCACCAGCGACGTGCCCGTGCTGTTCCCGGCCGAGGAGGCGGGCAGGTCGTAGCCGATCGGCACGGCCGGGGTGCTGCTGGTCCAGCGGATGCCGTCGTACGTGTCGAGGGAGGCGATGCGCCAGGGCTGCGGGTTCTCGCGCCAGCCCGCATCGACGGTGGCGGTGAACGCCGTGTCCTGGGAATGCCGCAGCCAGCCGGCGATCTCGTCCATCGGCGCGGTCGGCTGCTGCGCCCGCAGGGGCGGCGCGGTCAGGTGCCGGGGGTCGAGGGGCTCGCGCGCGGCGTCGGCCAGGGCCAGCCCGCCCGCGCAGCCCAGGGCCAGCACCAGGCCGGTCACCAGGACCGGAACGATCCGCAGACGCGGCAGCACCAGCAGGCCGGCCACCACCACGAACGGGAGGCTGACCAGCAGCGGCGATCCGGCGCCCCCGACGCCGCAGACCAGGGCCGTCAGCAGCAGGCACAGGGCCGGGGCCGCGAGCACCAGGCCTTCCCGGCTGCGGGCGATCGCCGTCGTCACGGCCGCGGCCAGCGCGCAGAGCACGGCGAACTGCGGCAGCAGGTCGGGGGCCGGGGGTGCGGGCAGCGTGGTGGTGAGGATGCGGGCCAGCCCCCCGGTCATCGCGTCGCTCACCCCGGTGACGGCCGCGGCCGGGCTCGCCGCCCGGGGCACCGCCACGGTGAGAGCGGTGATCAGGCCGGCCAGGAAGGCCAGGAGAACCAGGGCCACCACCCGGGCCGGGGTGCGCAGGGCCGGTGCAGACCTCGTCCCCTGATCGGCCAGCACGACCGCCCCCGCACCGAGCAGCACGCCCGCCAGGGCGGGCACCGGCAGCCAGGCCGCCGGGTAGATGCGCCACCAGGCCCAGGACGCGGCCAGGACGGTGAGGAGACCGAGGACGAGGCGACGCCCGGCGGCGGTGTCACGAGCCGGTTGCGGCGTGGCGGGCCGGGGTACCGGCCGGGACGTCACCGGAGCGCGGCGGGTGGGTGCGTCGAGCACCGGGGCGCTCATGCGTATCTCCGGTTCCAGGCCAGCGCCAGGTCGGCGGCGCTCGCCTCGGCGATGACAGAGACGCCGGAGTCGGTCAGGTGGCTCTGCGAGGGGCGCGGGTCGACGACGGCGGCCACCACCGTGCCCCAGCTCTGCCGAAGGGCGGCCAGGGACGAGAGTTCGCCCGCGGCGTTCGGTCCCAGCACGGCGACCGCACTGCGACCACCCTGGAACGACCCCTGCTGCGCCACACCGGCCAGGGACGGCCCACCGGGAGCAGCGGGCATCAGCGCGATACCCGCCAGCCCGTCCAGGACGGCGGCCGCGGAACCGGCCAGGGTGGGCCCGTTCACGGGTATCACCCGCACGGTCACCGCGGCCTCGAAGGCCATCGCCGCGACCGAGGCCGCGAACGAGACGGCCTGCTCGAAATCGTTCTCGGTGCGGTAGGAGTCGGCCCGGTCGTCGAGCAGGACGAGGATGTCGCTGCGGGTGCTGTCCACGTGCGTGCGCACGGTCAGCGGCCCGCCGCGGGCCAGTCCCTTCCAGTGGATGATGCGCAGGTCGTCGCCCATCACGTACTCGCGCAGGCCGGAGAACGTGACGCCGCTCTCCGAACCAGACGTGGTGCGCGGACCCTCGAGGTCACGCGAGCGCCCCTGGGCGGGCTGGCGCAAAGAATGGGTGACCGGACGGACGATCAGCTGCAGCAGGTCGCCGACCTCCCGCTGCCGGTGGGCGAGGTCGGTGAGGTCGTGCTGGTGCACCCGCAGCGGACCGACCGGGAAGACGCCCCGGCGGCTGGTGTCGAGTTCGTACACCACCCGCCGCACGTCGCCACCGCCCGGCGGGACCGGGATCTCGTGCACCCGGCCGCCGACCGTGTCGGTGGCGCGCATGGAACGCCCCCGGCCGCGCACGTGGATCTGCAGCATGCCCATGGCCGTCTCGCCGACGGTGACCCGCTGGGGCGAGATGCTGCGCTCGACCCGGACCGACACGCGCAGCACCACCTGGGCGACCGCGACCAGCACGAGGAGCCCGGCCGCTCCGGCCAGCCCGATCAGTTCGCGGTAACCGAGCGCGAAGCCGGCGACCAGGCCCACCCCCGCGACGGCCAGCAGGGCGCGCCCGGCCGGACTGAGCCGGATCCGGCCCAGGTCAACGGTTTCCGGGTTGCCCAGGCTCACCGGATCAGTCATCACCACCGGCGGCTGCCCGCTCCTGCCGCCCGCGAGGTCGGCGTGGGCAGGCCGCTGATCACCCGGTCAACGAGGTCGGCCTGGGTGACGCCGGCCATCTCGGCCTGCGGGGTGAGGATCAGCCGGTGCGAAAGCACAGCGGATGCCATGGTCTTCACGTCGTCGGCGGTGACGAAGTCACGCCCGTCGACGGCGGCCGAGGTACGGGACGCCCGCAGCAGGGCGAGGCTGGCGCGCGGGCTCGCCCCGATCCGGGCCTCCGGCAGCGACCGGGTGGCCCCGGTGACGGCGACGATGTAGTCGCGCACCTCGTCGGCGACGTGCAGCCGGGTGATGTGCTGGATCATCTGCTGCACGGTCTCGAGGGTGACGACGGGGCGGATCGACTCGACCGTCGGGCCGTTCGCCTCGTGCCGCAGCATCTGCGACTCGGTCTCCGCCTGCGGGTAGCCGATGCTGATCCGCATCATGAAGCGGTCGAGCTGGGCCTCGGGCAGGCGGAACGTGCCGTCCATCTCGACCGGGTTCTGGGTGGCGACCACCACGAACGGACGGGGCACCGGGTACTGCCGACCGTCGACCGTGACGTGCCGCTCCTCCATCACCTCGAGCAGGGCGGACTGGGTCTTCGGGGAGGCCCGGTTGATCTCGTCGGCGAGCACGATATTCGCGAAGACCGGGCCCGGGCGGAACTCGAACTTCTGCGCCTGCTGGTGGTACACGGTGATACCGGTGACGTCGGAGGGCAGCAGGTCGGGGGTGAACTGCACCCGCTGCCAGCGACCTTCGACGGTCGCGGCCATCGCCCGGGCGAGCGTGGTCTTGCCGACGCCGGGCACGTCCTCGACCAGCAGGTGCCCCTCGCTGAGCAGGGCGATCACGGCCAGCCGCACCTGCTCCGGCTTGCCCTGCAGGGCCCGCTCCACGCTGGACCGGATCTTTCCCGCGATCTCGGCAAGTTCAGACATCGTGCTCTCTCCTGTGTTTCGGCTGGCTCGTAGGGGGCGGGCTGACTGCGGGCGGTCAGACCCAGAAGTTCACGCCGGTCTTGGCGAAACCGGACGGTGCGGACTTGCCGACGGGCGCGTAGTAGTAGCCACCGTTGGAGTAGTGGTACTCGACGATCTGAGTGGCCCCGGCGTGCGCGGAAGTCCAGGCCCAGAAGGCCACTCCGGCGTTGCTCGTCCAATCGCCCGTGCAGGCCTTGGCCTGCTTGCGGACGATAGCCCGGGCCGTGACCATCTGGCAGCGCATCCACTGCACGGTGCCGGGCTGCTGCGCCGTTGGCACCTTGAACACCTCGACCCCGGTGTTCCACCGGGAAGCCTGGGCATTGTTGCAGTTGTTGGTCTTGTTGAGCATGTAGATGTCAGAGACCTGGTTCGACTGGCACTGGTAGAACGCCTTGCGCGGCGTCACCGGCTTCACCGTTCCCGAGACCCAGTCCCCGGCACCGTTCTTGTTCACGGCCCGCACCCGGACGTTGTGGTTGACGTCGTTGGTCAGTCCAGTAGCCGTGTAGCTGGTGGTGGTCACGGTCTTCGCCGCGCCCTGGTCGACGCTCACCTCGTACCCGGTGATCGGGCTCCCGGCGGCGTTCGCGGCGGTCCAGCTGACCGTGACCTGCTTGTCGCCGTTGACCGGGGCCTTGAACGTGATGGTGCCCGGCTTGCCCGACGGCACGGCCGGCGTACCCGCACTACCCGGCTGACCGTCGGCCGGTGCTGCCGCCTCACCGGTGCCACCCGTCGACCGGGCGGCCACCGTGACCGTGTACTGCGTGCCGTTGGTCAGCTCGGTCACGGTCGACTGCAGGCCGTTGGACTCGGTGGTCGTTGAGCCCCCGCCGACCACCGTGACGGTGACCACGTAGTTCTGGACGGTGCTGCGCGGACCGTCCGCGGCGGCGCCCCAGGTGACGACGATCTGACCGTCGCCCGGTGCCGCCGTCACGCTCTGCGGCGCTCCGGGCAGGTCGGCACTGGGCGTCACGTACTTGATGCGGGAGAGATCGCCCTGCCCCACCTCACTCAGCGCCCGCACCCGCACGCCGTACCGCGTGCCGTTGGTCAACCCGGTCAGCGTGTAGGTCAGCTGGTCGGCGCCGACCTGCTCGACGGGCGCGTTGTCGACGAGGATCTCGTAGCCGGTGATCGCGGAGCCGCGGTCGGCGGCGGCGCTCCACTCGAGCTCGGCCTTGGCGTCGTCCGCCGTGAGGGTGGCGATGGCCGGCGCCCCGGGGGCCTCGGGTTCGGCCTCGGTCGGCGTCGGTGACGGGGTCGGTGACTTCTCGACCTCGGGTTCGTCGGCCGGGGTCTCGTCACCCTGCGGGGTCTCGTCACCCGCGGACGGCTTGCCCGTCACCGGGTTGCCCTGGTTCCGCCGGGGCGTACGCGTGGGCTGACCCGCCGGGGTGTCCTCGGTCTCCGTCGGTGCCGTCTGCGGATCGGTCGGAGTGGTGGGCCTGGAGGTGTTCGCGGGAGAGGACTGGGGCGCCGGGTCCTGCCCGGGCCGGTACTTCTCGATCGGCACGATCACACCGTCGGGCTTCACGACCTTGACCTGATTACCACCGGAGTCGTTCAGATACAGCAGGTTTCCGTGAGCCTCGACGTCGGTGAGGTCGTTGTCGCCGACGTTCGGGATGGTCTTGCCCGCGGCGGAGCCGAGGTCGACCCGCACCAGGCTGCCGGAATCACGGTCGGTGACGTACCCGACGCCCGCGACGATGTCGACCTGGTCGACCTTCGTGCCCGAGGGCAGGCTCACGGCGCGGCCCTCCCCGTCGGCCGGCACCACCACGGCGCGCCCGTCCAGGCCGATCAGGAGGCTCCCGTCGTGATCGACGTCCACCTGAAGACCGTCGGTGCCCGAGCCTGCGGGCAGCGCCGGGAAGGAGCGGGCGGGATCATCGCCGTGCAGGGAGAAGGTGGATCCGGCCGTGGTGTTCACAGCCACGACGTGCTCACCCTGCTCGTCGGCGGCGACGGTCAGGTTCTCGCCCGGGCGGCCCACCTCGGTGCGGCCGCTCTCGTCGTCCCAGATCCGCACCACGACGCCCTCGGAGGGGATCGCGGCCCAGAGGTAGCCCTCGTTGTCGATGACGGCCTGGGTCACGCCCTTGATCGCGACGGCCTTCCCCGACGGCTCGAGGGTGTCGGGGTCGAGGCGCTGGACCTGGTTCTTCTTCGAGTCGATCAGCCAGGTGGCGGCGCTGTTGGCCACGATGTCGACACCGCTGGACAGGGGGCTGGGCGCGTCGGTGGCCTTGAGCTGCGCCCCGTCGATCAGCGTGGCGTTGCCCTGCTCATCCACCGCATAGGCACCGTCCGGCCGCTGCACGACCTTGAACGGCGAGCTCAGCGACCCGACCGGGACCGTCTTGCCGGCCTGCCCGGCATACCCGTTCACCCAGGTGACCGAGCCCTGCGCGACGTTGGCCAGCCAGGCGCCACCGTCCTGCAGGCGCACGACCGCACCGGTCGCCTGGGCACCGAGCAGCCCGGTACCCAGTACGAGCGCGAAAACCGCGACGCACGCAGCAAGTCCAACTCCCTGCCGTTTCTGCAACGGCAGGCGCCAACCCCAGTTCACCGGTCTCCCCCCGGAACGTCCTGCCGCTCCCGCTACGGGAGCCTGCCCCTCGACGTTCCTCTACCTACGCAAAAACACAGAGCTTTCCTTCAGCACCTTCGTCCGCCACCGTACCCAACTCATCTGCAAACTTGGCAAACTCTCGCAATTTTCACCGAATGCCATCGACCCGTGACGACGCGTGACGCTCTCGGGCGCAGGATTACCTTCGCCTTAGCAGCCGCTTAATGTTGACGGCCGGAATCTCTTTCCTGCGAACGAACTCGGACCCCCGCGATCGAGAGTGGTTGCATGTCCAGTTCTATCGAGCATCGGCACTGCACCGGCCATCTGCGGATCTCGTTTCTCACATAAGACCCACAGGTGACGAATCACCCGGTCGGATGTCCCGATGACCCAGAACCGGTCCATGAGATTCTGACCTCTCCTGCAGACGGAGAGGCGCTGCGACGGACCTCGGTTCGCCACGCTCCGTCCACACCCGACCGGAACAAGGGCGCCCCTCCGACGGAAGAAGGGGTGCCCGGATGCACGACGAACTGGTGGGACGGGTCGCGGCGATCCTCCGGTACCCGGTCAAGTCGATGGCGGCCGAGCCGCTGGAGTCGGCCGACGTCTCCTGGAACGGCCTGCCCGGCGACCGGCGGTGGGCCTTCGTACGGCCCGACCTGGAACGCAACGGCTTCCCCTGGCTGACCCTGCGTCAGCGCAACGACCTGAACGCCTACCGACCGCGCTGGGTGGATCCCACCCGCCCGGACCGGTCGGCCGTGCTGGTGCGCACCCCCACCGACGCCGAGTTGGAGATCACCTCCCCCGAGCTCGCCCAGGAGCTCGGCGCCCAGGTGATGAAGCTCGACCGGGGCGCGTTCGACAGCATGCCGCTGTCCCTGGTCTCGACCCGCACCGTCACGGAGATCGGTACCCTGGCCGGCACCCCGGCCGACGTGCTGCGCTTCCGTCCGAACCTCGTCGTCGAGCCGATCGGTGACGATGCGTTCCCCGAGGACGCCTGGGTCGGCGCCACCCTGCGTGTGGGCGGGATGACCATGCGGGTGGACCGCCGCGACAAGCGGTGCGTCGTCATCAACATCGACCCCGCCACGGGCCACCGCTCCCCCGAGGTCCTGAAGGCCGTCGCCCGGCACCGCGACACCTGCCTCGGCGTCTACGGCTCGGTCGTCGCCCCGGGCCCGGTGACCGTCGGCAGCCCGGTGTTCCGGGCCGGATCCTGAGGCGCGGGCACGAACAGCTCTGAGGAGAGCGGCCAGGTGCGGGATACTTGGACCCGCGACAACCGGCGATGGAGGTCTTCGGATGATCCCGGGTCTGATGGCCTTCACCCTGCTCTTCGGCAGTGAAGACCCGCTGGCCCCGGTCGGCCAGGCCCGCTGGCATCACCGCGACCTGACCCGGCAGGCCTGCGACGAGGAGGGCTGGGGCCCGGCCGCGGCCGACGAGACGTCCTGGGCGACCCTCGGCGTGGACCTGTACAGCTACCACCCGATCTGGGTGGCCCACGGTGGTCCGCGCCGCTGGGCCGCGGCCCGCCGCCTCAAGCAGTCGCTCGACAAGATTCACTTCGACGACCTGGCCGGAAGCGACGAGCTCGAGGAGATCTGGCGCCGCCTCCTCGGCGGCACCCGGATCGGCCTGGCCGAGGCCGGGAAGCACGACGATGTAGCCGCCGCACGGCATCTCATCGGTATCGGACTGCATGCGGTGCAAGACTTCTACAGCCACAGCAACTGGATCGACGCTCCACCGCGCCGCGACACCACCTGGCTCGAGACCTGGCCGGGTGCCCCGGTTCCGGACGGCCTGCTCACCGGCGGGGTGCACCACTCGCACGAGAGCCCCTCCCCGTCCCACGGCCGGGTGCGGCTCACCCCGGCGGCCCTGCTGCGCATCCCCGTCCTGTTCGTCGCGCCTTTGATCAGGCGCTTCCCGGCCCCCGGCCGGATGCCCCGGGGCGTGCGCGGATCCCGTTCCAGCGGCATCAATCTCGACTCCCGATGGCAGGCGGTCCAGGGTGCCGAGCAGCGCGAGCAGACCGATCTCGACGGTGGCGCCGCCTTCGACCTCGCCTACGCGCTGGCCCTGCGCGATTCCCGGCACTGGCTGCGTCTGCTCGCGCAGCAGGTGCCGGACGCGTTCTGGGCCCGGGTGACCTCCGGGCAGGCGGCCGACCGCTGGACGGCGGGGTTCGAACGTGAGCCCCTGTGCGACTTCCTGACGGCGGGCCAGTACCCACCCTTCGGCTCCCAGGACTCCGGGAACTGGTTCCTCAGGATCACTCTCGATCGGCGCCCGCGCGGCTGGGCCACGCTCTCCCAGGCCGGGAGCTCGCAGCGTTTCCGGGGCCGCGACCTGACCTTCGGGCCTCTCGACCCCGACTCACCGATCCACCTCACCGGCCTCGCGCCCAGCACCGCGGTGACCGCCCTGGCCTTCCGCCGGGCCCCCACACCGGTCGCCCGGCCACTGACCACCACCCGTCAGGCCGACGAAATCATCATGAGTTCGACTGGCCTGGAATGAGATTCATTGCCAGGAGCGCAGCACGGCGCGCTGGGCTTCGAGATCGCCGTCGCTGAGCCGAACGTATCCCTCCTCGGTGGGGGTCTGGCGGGCCACGACGTCCTGACCCCGGTCCGAGAGGGCGAGCTCGCAGTAGGCGTAGGCGATCGGGTCGATGCCCCGATCGTCTTCCCACAGATAGAGATTCAGTGGGTAGGTGAGGGGGTAGGCCGCCACGTCGATGATGGACGCGGTCACGAACGGTTCGTCGGCGGTGCGGCTGAGGGGCAGATGGCGCACGCGATCACTCACCTTCCCGGCGTCGCACCAGCCGGTCAGCCCGATCCCTAACGGCTCGTCCGCGACCGCCCGCACGACGTTCGCGCGTCCACCGACGTTCTCGCAGCGCACCGAGAGCTGTAGCCGCGGGACGAACCTCGCCCGGAAACCCCCGACGAACCCGAGCCCGTCGTCGGGCACGTACACGTGAATACGCCGCCCCGCCCAGCGCCCCTCCAGTCCCAGCTGCGACCAGCGGGTGAGGTCACCCGCCGGGTCCCCGTCGGCGAACACCCTGACCACCGACGCCAGATTGAGCCCGGGCAGCGGGTTGTCGCGATGCACGTAGAGAGACGGCGGTGTCTTGCCGTTGTCGCGCGGCCCGTGCCCGGAGTAGCCGATCCGAATACTGCGCGGAACCCGGCCGTGCGTGGCCCGGAACGCCTCCAACGGCGCCGGCCACACCTCCCGGGCCAGGGCGGTGAAGGGCGTGGCCCGGCTGAGCAGAGCCGGGAACCCGGGCGACGACCCCTCGTACACCCCGTGAAAAACCACGTCGGGATGGAGCTTCGTGAACTCCCGGTTCAGCTCGTCGAGAATGGCCGACATCCTGTCGTTCCCGACCAGCATCACCCGTGGCCACGTCCGGACCGATCGGCTTCCCGGCCATGGCTGCGCCCCAGCTGGCCCGCAAGGTCGCCCACTCCCCCGGCATCGCCCTGCTGCCCTCGATGGCGATGGGCGCGGTGCTGCTCAGCGCCGGCGACCTCCTGGCCCAGCGCCTGCTCAGTCCCTTCCAGATCCCGGTCGGACTGGCCACGGCGGCGCTGGGTGGGCTGAGGCCCCGTCCTTGTGGTGATCGAACGTCGTACTGCCTCGGTAGGATGCACCGTTCTGTCATTTATCAGGACGAATCGCCGAACTATCGGAGCACCGATGAGCGAGCGGGACAACTGGGATCGCATGTTCCACACGACCACCCACGGCGAACCGGAGATGCCGATCGAGCCCGCGCCGACTCCCCGACGGAGAGGGTGGATCCTGGTGGGGATCGCCGTCACCACCCTCGCCGTCACCGTGCCGCTGACGATTCTGGCCGTCGGTGACGACAACCCCTCACCGGTGGCCCTGCCCCCGGCCGCGAAGTCGAGTCCCGTCACCGACGCCGCCCCTCTCGACGTCTCGGTCACGCCTTTCACCGTGTGCAGCCGAAACATCCTGGTGGACCAGGTACCGGACGAGGTGGCGGCCCCGGTCGATGTGCAGGACACCCCGGCCTGGGTCACCGCGATGGACGGAGTCGTCACCGGCTATCACGACCTCGCGGTGACCGTGCAGGGTGTCGATGACCGTACGGTCGTGATCCAGGCACTGCACGTGCGGAGGATCAAGGCGCTGGACCCGCCCACGACCGGCAACGTCTATGTGCTGGGCGACGGGTGCGGCGGGGCGGTCGACACGTCGACCTTCACTGTGAACCTGGACAAGCTCCACCCGGTGCCCTCCTCCCCCGAGACCCAGGCCCTACCGCTGAAGACCAGCGAAGACGATCCGGTGGTACTGCAGGTCGCGGCCCAGGCCACGAGCCGCGGCGTCACCTGGTACCTGAAGATCGACTGGGCGTCCGGCAGCGAGCACGGCACGCTGAAGATCGACGACAACGGAAACCCGTTCCGCACCACTGGAGCCGCCGACCGGCCGATGTACTACTACGACCCCGGAGGCCGCGGCTGGGTGGCGGGTTAGCCGAGGACTGAGGCGTCGTGAACCCGGAGGGGCCCCGACCGAGCGGGATACGGCCGGGGCCCCTCTTCGCGCGTCCTGCTACTCGCTCAGCAGGTGATCGAGCTCGCCGGACTTCGCGCCGGCGACCCAGGCCGCGAACGCGCCACGGTCAAGCTGCAGCGTCGGGCCGTGCCCGCGCTGCTTGGTGTCGCGCACCTCGACGTTCGAGGCGCGCCTCATCTCAACGCAGTTGTTGTTCTGCGCACTCCGCCCCGACTTGATCCAGAGGGAAGGGTCCGGCGTTTCTGCCGTCATTCTTTGAACTCCTTGAGTGGGATGGTTTTTCGACGAATCACACCGAAAAGACGGGCGTACTCTTCGACCTGATTCGGAATATCCAAATACCTCCCTTCAACGGCGTTCTCGGTGTACACCACGTGCGGATACTTCCCGTCGCCAGACTGCAGCACTGTGAAGGCGCCAGACATCCACTGGTGCAGCCCGGACTCGTACGTCCACACGCGGATCTCGATGCCCCTCTGCCGCGACAACCGCGTCAGGTGAGCAAGCTGTTCGGGCATCAGGTTCGGGTCCGGAACACGCGCGCGCAGCACTGCCTCGTGAAGAATGAAGCGCAGCCTTGGCCGATCGGCACGAGCGAAGATTCGCTGCTGGCGCTCGAGCCTGTAGGCAAGCCTCTGGCGGCGGACATCCGCAGGAACATCGGCAGCCAGACCGATCAGATGCTCCGCATAGGAGGGAGTCTGCAGCAGACCCGGCAGGATCTCCGGTGCGTAGTCGAGGATGCCCGACGTTGCCGACTCCAGGTCGACCAGCATGGAGACGAGAGACGGAATCACGTCTCGATGTCTATCCGCCCAGCCCGGATCCTTGGCTCCCCGGGCGAGGGCGAGAAAGTTATCAGTCTCTTAATCGGTCATCTTGTAAAGCCTTGCCATCTCAAGAACTTGACCGTTCTTCACAGGCGTATGCGCATTTTCGATCCGCGACACCGTCATCACATGAACGCCCATGAGCTCGGCGACCTCCCCCTGCGTCAACCCAGCTCGTTCGCGTGCTTCCCGCAGCTTCGTCGAAAGCTGCCGCTGAGCGAGTGAGACGTGCCGCCCGGTCCCGTTTGATTTCACCTGTGCCCCCTTGGCCCCATCCGTGGCATTCATTCTGCGCTGCCGACCCAACAAAATGCATACTTGTTTTCCTGTTGACCCAACTGCGACGGTCTGTAGGTAGGAACTTACCGCTCGTGAGGGAGCAACGAGGATGCTGACATCAATCAGTGCAACGGTAATGCGCACCACAACGACGTCTTTCGCATCGTGACACCGATGCCGACCGCAGACTCCGGCATCACAGGTCGTCACATACATGCCGAGCTGACCGCGTTTCTGGAACAGTTGCAGGGCGAGACCGTGCAGTTGCTCCGAGACGGAAGTGCCGACCTGGCCGCGGGCCGGGTCACCCGGCAGGCGCTCACGGCCGTGCTCCGCGTGCTGGACGACCACACCGCGGACGCTCACGGCCAGTGCCGCAGCTGCCGTCGCCGGCAGGCCTGCCCGGCCGCCGAACTGCGGCAGGCCTACATCGACGAGTGGCTGGCCACCGGCGGTCTGGCCCAGCGCGTCGAGGGTGATCCTGATCGCGTCTCCACACGCCGCCAGAAATAGCTCGGCCACGGAAACATTCTGCGATGTGACCGTTTCCATGGGCTTCGGAGTCACCCCGTAAACCCCGCTGCCCCGGCCCCGGCCCTGTCGAACCAGCGCAGGGCAGTCCCCTCCCCTCGCGGGTCGGGGCAGCGGTCAGACCTCGGAGTACCGAAAGAGAGCTGATGCACATGCGACTCGGTGAAGGGGGCTTCGTCCCCACCTCAGCCACATCAATCGGAAACGGCTGGTTCAGATCCAGCGCGAGCAACAGCGTGACCGCTCGTCAGCGTGCCGCTGGTGACGTCGAGGTGGTGCACAGCCTGCGTATCGACTGTCACCGCGTCACCTTCACGGACACCCAGCGGGACACCTTTCTGGCCGAGCTGAGCGACAGGCCGTAGAGCATCGCCGATCCCGGCGCAAAAAGCCATCCTCGCGAACAGGATTCGTGTCGGACCCACCATCCCTCACGACGGCAGCTGAGCCCTTCCCCAGCGCCCGTCGCGAGGCTCCCACCACCCGCCGGCACCCCTGAGGCGCCGACCCTCCGCGGGCACGAAGGGCGTCGATAGACGGGCGTGCGACGCCGGCGGGGCGGACCCCCAGCGGGATCTAGGGGTCCGCTCCCGCCCAGCACCAGAACCACCCGCCCCCGGCACAGGATGCCGGACGCCCAGCGGGACACATGGAGGCGCCGAAGGGGCAGCGGCGCCACGAGCAGGGGGCGGGCTCGACGGGGATCCGGGCCCGTTCCCTGCACTTTCACCGATCAGGAGGATCACCATGCTCAGGACCGACGGCCGTTGGCAGAAGGCAAGTACCTCGGCCCGCGGCCGGGACTGCGTGCAGGTACGCGTCGACAGCCGAGGTGTCGGCATCGAGGTAGGCGACACGAAAATGAGCCAGGCCCTGCCCTTCTCCTTCACCCACGACGAATGGCGAGCCTTTCTCGACGCCGTCAAGGCCGGGGAATTCGATCTCGCGCCCTCCGGGTGCCGGCCGGGCCACTGAATCTTTCTTCGCACGACCTGCAGGGGGACAGGGAAACGAGCACGGGAGGACAATGCCGCTCAGCGAGATCATGCGCCAGGGCGGTCCGACAGAGCCCGGTCAGCGGTCGATTGAGGCCATGTTCACCTCGTCGTGACGCTCGCCCGCGGCGGGCCGCAGCGTGTTCAGGCGTTCGAGCTGGTCCGCGGTCAGCTCGATGGTGTCGGCGGCCGTGTTCTCCTCGACGCGGGCGACCCGGCGGGTGCCGGGGATCGGGGCGA
Source organism: Kineosporia sp. NBRC 101731 (assembly GCF_030269305.1). Lineage (NCBI taxonomy): Bacteria > Bacillati > Actinomycetota > Actinomycetes > Kineosporiales > Kineosporiaceae > Kineosporia > Kineosporia sp. NBRC 101731. Next base: position 455,789 of record NZ_BSTC01000003.1, on the reverse strand, counting down.
TGTCGTCCCCCCGGGTGAGAATCCAGGCCAGGGCGGTCTGGGCCGGGCTGGCACCGATTTCGGCCCCGATCGCCCTCACCTCGTCCACGATGGCCAGGTTTCGCCGGAAGTTCTCGCCGGTGAACCGCGGGTTGGTCGTGCGCCAGTCGTCGTCCCGGAAGTCGTCGACGGTGCGGATCTGACCGGTGAGCAGACCGTGACCGAGCGGTGAGTAGGGCACGAAGCCGATACCGAGTTGCCGCAGCAGCGGCAGGATCTCGTCCTCCACGTCGCGGGTCCACAGCGAGTACTCGGTCTGCAGTGCGGTGACCGGCTGCACGGCGTGGGCCCGGCGGATCGTGTCCGGCCCGGCTTCCGACAGCCCGAAGTGCACAACCTTGCCCTCGGCGATCAGCTCGGCCACCGCCCCGGCGGTCTCCTCGACCGGCGTGTTCGGGTCGACGCGGTGCTGGTAGTACAGGTCGATGTGATCGGTGCCCAGCCGCCGCAGTGAACCTTACACGGCAGCGCGGACATTCGCCGGGCTACTGTCGGCAACCCCTGGTGTGCTGCCGTTCCCGGTGTGGGCGATCAGGCCGAACTTGGTCGAGATGACCACCTGGTCGCGGCGACCCGCCAGGGCCCGGCCCACGAGTTCTTCGCTCAGGTAAGGCCCGTACACCTCGGCGGTGTCGATGTGCGTCACCCCGAGGTCGAGAGCACGGTGAATCGTGCGGATCGACTCGGAGTCGTCCAGAGCTCCCTCGCTGGTGTAGGTGCCGGCCATGGTCATCGCGCCCAGACCGATGCGGGAGACCTCGAGATGTCCGAGCTTGGCGTTCTTCATGGTGATGCATCCCTTCCGGTGATCCTGACCGCGATGAACCGCGGCGGACTCCAGGTAACGACCGGCCGGAAGAAGAAGGAACACGCTGATGACAGGTGTACTGACAGCCCACCCCGGGCGCCCCGTCACGCGCCTAAGCTCGAGAACGTGAGCAACCGTGACGAGGTCAAGGCGTTCCTCACCTCACGCCGGGCGAAGGTCACCCCGGAGCAGGTGGGGCTCAGCATGGTCAACCGTGGCCGCCGGGTGCCGGGGCTGCGGCGCAGCGAGGTCGCCGATCTGGCCGGGGTCAGCGTCGAGTACTACGCGCAGCTCGAGCGCGGGAACCTGGCCGGCGTGTCCGAAAGCGTGCTGGATGCCCTGAGCCGGGCGCTCCGCCTGGACGAGGCCGAACGGTGCCATCTGCTCGACCTCGCCGCAGCTGCCGGACCGGGCCGCGCCAGGCGCCGCAAACCGATCGCCGCCCAGGTCCGCCCCACGGTTCAGCGTCTGCTCGACCTGATGCCGGCGGTTCCGGCGATCATCAACAACGCCTATCTCGACACGGTGGCCGCCAACGACCTCGGCCGGGCGCTCTTCGCTCCCGTCTTCGACAGCTCCGTCCGGTTGCACGGTGGGCCGGTCAACCATGCCCGCTTCACATTCCTCGACGCCCGCGCCCAGGACTTCTGGACCGACTGGGAACGAGCCGCCGACGACGCCGTGGCTTCGTTACGCGTCGAGGCCGGCCGCAATCCCTACGACAAGAATCTCAGCGGTCTGGTCGGCGAACTGTCCACCCGCAGCGAGGCATTCCGGCGGCGCTGGGCCGCCCACGACGTCCGCCTGCACCAGCTCGGCACCAAGCACTTCCGGCATCCCGCGGTGGGCGAGATGCACCTGAACTTCGAGGTGCTGGAACTACCCGCCGACCCGGGCCTGCTCCTCGTCACCTTCACCGCCCCCGCCGGCAGCCCGGACGCCGACGCCCTCGCCCTCCTGGCCACCTGGGCCGCCACCCAGAACCCGAGCGAACTACCCCGTCAGTGAGAAGGACCGCTGCAACTCCAGGTCGTCGGCGCTGAGCCGCACCCAGCCCTCCTCGGTGAAGCCTGGCGGACCGCGCCAGAATCCGATCGGTTTCCTGACCATGGGCGCGGTGCTGCTCAGCGCGGCGACCTCCTGGCCCAGCACCTACTCAGTCCCTTCCACATCCCGGTCGGGCTGGTGACCGCCGCCCGGTGCGGGCTGTACCTGCTGTAGGTGCTGACCTGGAGGAAGGGATAGCGGCGCGTTGCCACTTCCCGCAATTGGTTATCAGATCAGATAACATGCACTCATGGACTCCGATCACGCCGCCGTGTGCCGAGGACTGAACCGCGCTCTGGAAGCCAGCGGGTTAAGTCAGAGCGCTTTCGCGGCCGCGCTCGGTACCTCTCCTTCACGACTCTCGACGTACCGGTCCGGGCGAACGGTCCCGTCCGCGGCTTTCTACCTACGAGCGCAACGCATCGGTGCCGCCCTCGGGGAGACCCTGGACAACGGCTGGACAACTCCGCCGGTTGTTGCCGACGCCATCACGAAGGCCCTGGCCGAACCCGACGAGATCTGGGCCTTCAAACTGGTGCTACAGGCTCGTGACCACGTTCATGAAGCCCTCCACACACGTCCGAAACTGGCGGGAGCCTGGGAAGCGATACCGCCGAGCACCGACCGGCCGGAGTGGGACGTCTTTCTTGCCGCAGTGATGGAGCACGAGTTCCGCAGCCTCTCTATGGAGCCGCCGGACTGGATGCAGCAGGCCGTCCTCACCGAGGACTGGATCCTGGACAGTCCACTGCTCGACGAGGAAGGCGTCCGTCGTTCCACGCCCTCCTGGCTGGCCCTGCGCAGGGTCTATGTCTCGAGCCGAGATCTGACAACCGTTTGACGGCCTCCCGGCCCTGAAAGGCAGGCTGTCATCACTGACGCAAACGCAAGGGGGCCTTTTCGATGAGCAGCTCATCCACCGAATTCACCGGACACGAGATGCAGCGACTGCTCGGCTTGCTGGATTCCAGCCTGCAGCAGCGTGGAATTGCGGCAGCGGTTTACGTCGTCGGTGGTGCCGCCATTGCCCTATCTATCGAAAGCGACAGACGTACAAGAGATATTGACGTTCTGGCCACTAGTTCTGCGGTACTGGAGGAAGCCCGTAAGATCGCGATCAACGAAAAGCTTGCACCCGGTTGGCTCAATCAGGCGGCCCGCCCGTGGATTCCTGCACCCAGCGACCTATCGGCACCCGAAGAGCCAGGTCTCAAAGTTATTTACGCGCCGCCCGAACACCTTCTCGCCATGAAGCTCATTGCCATGCGCAGGCAAGATGTTCCGGACATCGTCGCCTTGGCGCGCCGGATGGAACATGCTGAACGCCACCGCCGACGAGTACGCCGACCTGCTAGAACGCGTTTACGGAGATGTAGATTCGCTACAGCAGGTGCTGGGCGTACCTTACGAGGACGTACGAACCGAGGCCCTGGCGAGGGGCGCCATCGCAGTCCGTGCGGCGGAGGCGGTACGAAACCAGTGATTTCATCCGTCGATGACCCGGTCAGCGGTCGATAGAGGCCATGCTCGTCTCGTCGTGGCGATCGCCGGTGAAGTCAGCCAATTCTTTCTCGGCGCACCTACGCCACTGCCTGCGAGGCGCCGCCGTCGGTGGAGGAGAAGTTCGAGCAGGTCGCCGCGGGCCGGGGCATCGTGATGCCGCACCAGCGGGGTGAGGATCAGGCCGGGCATGAAACCCACGGTCAGACTCTCGCGATCGGCCTGGCGCAGACGCTGTTGCAGGGCCTGCGCCGAGTGCAGCAGCGCCTGGGCCTCGTCCCGCAACAACTCCCCGGCCGCGGTCAGCTTCGTCCCCGCTCGCGAGCGCTCGAAAAGCGTGACGCCGAGCTCTCGTTCGAGAGTGCTGATCGACCGGCTGAGAGCAGGCTGGGTAATGTGCAGCGTCTGCGCCGCCTGGCCGTAGTTCAGGGTGGCGGCGAGCGTCACGAAGTACCGCAGCCGGCGCAGATCCAGATCAGCCACTGTGGCGGCCGGTCAGGAGAGGTGGGCCAGCGCGGCGACGAGCCGGTGCTCGATGTCGGCGGGCCAGGGGAAGGCCGCCGTCACGGCCCGCTGATGGGCCAGGCCGTGCAGGCCGAGCCACAACGCGACGGCGTCGGTGGCCGGGTCCTGACTGGTCGATCGGCCCGCGGCGGCACAGTCGACGAGCACCCGGGTGAGGATGTCGAAGCTCTCCACCCCCAGCGCGCCCAGGTCGTCCGCGGTCACCGAGGTGCCCTCCCCCAGTGTCGGCACCCAGAGCCCGCCGAACATCGTGCGGTAGCGCTCGGGGTGGGTCTGCGCGAACTTCAGGTACGCGTGACAGACCGACTCGAGCCGACGACGCGGGTCGTCCCCCGCGTCCGCCGCCCGCAGGGATGCGTTCAGCTCCCCGAAGGCGCTCTGTACGACGGCGAGCATGATCGCCGGCTGGTCGGGGAAATGCTTGTAGATCGACGGTGCCGCAATACCGGCCTGGCGGGCGATCGAGCGCAGCGTCAGATTCCGCTCGTCGCCGGTCTCGTCGAGCAGGTCGATGGCGGCCTGGATGATCTCCTCGCGCAGGCGGCCGCCCTCACCCCGGCGATTACGTGTACGGGTCGTCCCGGTCTTCTCCACCCCCTGATAATACGCACGTAACCTTTCAGTCGTTAACCGCCATTGTCTGTCACGCTGGACCCATGTCCCTTTTGCCCTCCACCCATCTGTCTGCGGCTTCGTGGATCACCGGAGCGGCACAAGACTGGTCCGACACCGCCAAATTCGGGCTGCTGAGCCTGCCCGCGCACGCCCGGCTGCGGTTCATGCCCGATCCCGATCAGCCGGGCGGGGGCGAGAACGACGTTCCGCCGATCTCCGAGCACCGCCAGCTGGGCCTGGTCCTCGACGTCCTGTCCCGCCACACCCGCACCCCGGCTCTGGGTTACTTCTGCCTCTGGGAAGGGTGGGGCGTCGTCCCCGAAGGGTCCGGGCCCGCCGAGGTCGAGATCCCCAACCGCGCCTACTACCTCTTCGAGGGCCCGCTGAGTGCTTTCGGGCAATGGATTCCGGGCCACGACGAAGACCCACCGCCCCCGGCGTTCGTCTGGCCGGCCGACCACGCCTGGTGCGTGGCCCGCGACATCGACCCGCACTGGGCCGGCATCGGCGCCTCCGAGGCCGCTGTCGAAGAACTCCTGACCGTGCCCGGCCTCGACATCGTGCGAGCTGACCCGACCCAGGAACAACCCCACTATTTCTGACGGGGTGCGTCCTCTGTCCGGACGCACCGGCTTTCCTTGACCGACCCCGAAAGCTTGCGACTGCCGATCATTGAGGACGCGGTTGCTCACCTCGGTTCCGCCGGCACCGGACCAGCCCTGATCGGCAGACCCCGTCGGCCGCAGTGGTCGTGCGATAAGCCCGGGTGTCGGCATGCCTCCCGAAACCCGGGCTCGCCGAGAGGACTCGATGCCAGGAGCGAGGCCTGTGCGTTGTGTACACCTGGTACATCCGGTACCGGATGTACCAGGTGTACACAACGCTGAGGCCCTTGCCCCAGGACTCGTGGTGCCGGTGGCGACACTCAGAACCCTCCGTGGACGAAGCTCTCCGTGGACGGCCACGAGATGCACCCGGCCCGAAGCTCACTCGCCCCTACCCACACAACCGTGAGAGCCCAGGCGCACCGAGCCAGGACACCGGGCCCGCTTCGACGGGCTGAACGGCCCCCATCAGCTGGGCAGCCGAGCACCTACGGTTCGTAGGCACGGATCATCCCGTGGGATCTCCCTGGTAGACGTCGGGAATCCCGTCACCGTCGCGGTCGGCGCTCTCGGCCTCGTGCAGACGACGGTACGTGCGGTTGCGCAGCCGCAGCACGACGGTGGCCAGCACCGCCGCGAGCAGACTGCCGGCGAGCACGCCGACCTTGACGTGCTCGTCCCGCAGGCTTCCGGCCCCGAAGGCCAGCTCGCCGATCAGCAGGGACACGGTGAACCCGATCCCGGCCAGCAGGGCCAGGCCGAAGACGTCGATCCAGCTGAGGCTTTCGTCGAGCTTCGCGTTGGTGAAACGGGACATGGCGAAGGTCGCGGTGAAGATGCCGATGGTCTTGCCGCCGACCAGCCCGGCGATGATCCCGAGGGCGATCGGGTCACGCAGCGCATCGCCGAGACCGCTGAGGCCACCCACGGCGACACCGGCGGAGAAGAAGGCGAAGACCGGCACCGCGAACCCGGTCGAGATCGGCCGGAACCGGTGCTCGAAGTGCTCGGCCAGTCCCGGGCCGGCGTCGGGGCCACCCGCGGCCTGGCTGCGGATGACCGGCACGGCGAACCCGAGCAGGACCCCGGCGACCGTGGCGTGGATACCGGAAGCGTGCACCAGGGCCCAGGTGATCACGGCCAGCGGCAGCAGGAGCCACCAGGAACGCACGCGGCGCTGGACCAGGACGGTGAAGGCGCCGAGGGTGAGCGCGGCGAGCAGCAGCGGTACGAGGCTCAGGTCGGAGGTGAAGAAAACGGCGATGATGACGATGGCCAGGAGGTCGTCGACCACGGCCAGGGTCAGCAGGAACGTGCGCAGGGCCACCGGCAGGTGACTGCTGATCACGGCCAGCACCGCCAGGGCGAAGGCGATGTCGGTGGCGGTCGGGATGGCCCAGCCCTGGAGCGCGCCGTCTCCGGTGCCCCGGTTGACCAGCACGAAGATCACGGCGGGCGCGATCATGCCGCCGATCGCAGCGGTGACCGGGAGCGCGGCCCGGCGGGGATCGCGCAGGTCACCGGCGACGAACTCGCGCTTGAGTTCCAGCCCGGCCACGAAGAAGAAGATCGCCAGCAGACCGTCGGCAGCCCACTGCCCGAGCGTCAGGTCGAGATGAAGGCTGTGCGGCCCGACCGTGGTGTCGCGCAGTGACGTGTACCCGCCGGACCAGGCCGAGTTGGCCCAGACCAGCGCCAGCACGGTTGCGACCAGGAGCAGCGCACCCCCGACGGTCTCCTTGCGCAGCACGTCGGCGATCCGCCGGGACTCGGGCCAGGTACCGCGGCCGAACAAGCGAGGGCCAGAACGGGGTGAAGACATGGGCGCTACTCCTCAGGAAGGATCGACAAAGACCTTGCCGACCAGACTTCCCGGCGCACCGCCAGTCACTATAGCTGGTGACCTCTCACTTCGGCGGCCGGAATGTACCTGAGAAGATGCCCCGGTGCCTTTGACGCCCTCACCCAAACGAACTGCGGCTTCCTGGATCACCGGCAGCGAGGAAGACTGGCCCCAGATCGCCGATTTCGGCCCCAGCAGTCTGTCCGCCCACGCCCGTCTGCTCTTCCTGCCCGATCCCGAGGGCACCTGGCAGAGCGAGGCCGACGCACCGGACCTCCCCAGCGCCCTGTCCGGGAACGACCGGCTGCGGCTGGCCCTCAAGGTCCTCAGCCGCCACACCACCACCCCGGAACTGGCCTACTTCTGCCTCTGGGACGGCTGGGGCACCCCGATCCCGGATACCGCGTCCTTGGTGCGGGTCCCCCACCGCACTTACCACCTCTTCGAGGGAGCCCTCACCGACCTCGGTGACTGGGGCACCCCGTCCGACGAAGACCCGCCCCTTCCCGCCTTCATCTGGCCCGCCGACCGTACCTGGTGCATCGCCAAAGACGTCGACCAGCACTGGGCCGGCATCGGCGCCTCCGAAGCCGCCCTGGAAGACCTCCGGGCCATCCCCGAACTCGACATCGTCAAGGCCGACCCGACCCAGCCTCAGCCCTTCTACGTCTGAGGCAGACGCCACGTCGCAGTGATCAGGCGCGATCAGGCGCGATCAAGCGCGGTCCTGCACGACGACGGGCTCACAGATCCCCACCGTGCGGGCGAAGTTGTCCAGCCGCATCGCGGTCGCCTCGGTGATGCGTTCACCCTTGCGCATCAGGGCGATTCCCGTGCGGGTGACGACGTCTTCGAGGAGCACCATCCCGGGCGCGACGAAGTCGACGGTGATCTCGCGGCGCACTCCCTGGGGGGCCAGCGACGACGACGCCCGGGCCAGGGCGTCGAGCACGTTCTTCGGATGACGTCCCGACTCGGCCAGCAGCACCGACACCTCACGCACCGGGACACCCGCATCCACCAGGATGACCTGCACCAGAGCCGCGTGCAGCAGCACCTCGGCCGGCTCCGCGCCCTCGGGTGCCGGCCGGTCCCAGTCGAGGTCGTCCGACGGCATACCGGTCTCGGTCGAGGCCGGCGGGCGGACCGGCTGGTCGCCGATCCACCGGGCGATGTCCTCCAGGCGGGGGATCTTCTCCAGCATCCGCCGGCCCACCTCCGGATGGCGCCGGTAGACCTCGATCTCCTCAGGAGCCAGGGCTTTTCCGGTGAGCGCCCGCTGGAGCACGTCCGGAGGCACGGCCACGGCACCGACCTGGCTGAGCATGGCGGCCAGAGGCAGGCGCCAGTCCGAGAGCTTCAGGCTCTTGGCCGCCGACGTCACCAGGTCGTGCACCCGCCGGGTGCGGGCGAAGGCCTCCGGGCTGGCGCTCGCGAGGACCTCGGTGAGCACGTCGACGGCTCCGGCCAGGGTGCTCTCGAGCAGTTCCCGCTCGGCGCGCACCAGCTGGTGGTGGCGTGCCGCGTCGGTGAGCGCGGCCTCCATGTCGTCGCCGGAACAGGGCTTGGACAGGAACCGGAAGAGGTTGCCGTTGTTCACAGCGGCGATCGTCGACTCCAGATCGGCCTGGCCGCTGAGCAGCATCTGCACCGCGTCGGAGTCGATCGCCCTTGCCTTGCCCAGGAATTCGGCGCCGTTCATGGCCGGCATCTTCATGTCCGAGACGATCACCGGAAACGGTTTGCCCGCCTTGACCGCACGTTCGACGGCGGCCAGCCCTTCTGCACCCGACTTGGCCGTGACCACCCGGAAGCGCCCGTGCAGAGACCGGCGGTAGCCGTCGAGGACGTTCGGTTCGTCGTCCACCATCAGGACGGGAGTCAGCTCATTGACGCTCATCGTCGCCTCGGCCTCATTGTCGGGTGCGTGTCGCCGCCAGTGTGGGCCACGCCCCTTGAAAACTCAACGTATCCGCCCCTTACTTAGCGTAGTAGTCGGTCGGCGAGGACCAGGGGAGCTCGATGGCACACCAAGACCCGAACTGTGGCGAAAAGGCGCCCTGCGTCCTCTTCGTGGACGACGAGCCACACCTTCTGGCCGGATTGAGGCGATCGCTGCACGGCCACCGGCCGACCTGGCAGACCCGCTTCGCCGGCTCCGGCCCAGAGGCTCTGGAGATGATCGACGCGGGCGGTATCGACGCCGTGGTCTCGGACATGCGGATGCCCGGGATGGACGGTGCCCGCCTACTCACCGAAGTACAGCGCCGGTCACCGGGAACCGCCCGCATCGTGCTCTCCGGCCAGGCCGACATCGACGCCGTCCTCGCCGTCGTGCGCTCGGCGCAGAAGTTCCTGGCCAAACCGTGCGAGGTGAACGTGCTCGTAGAAGCCGTGGAGCGCACGCTCGAGGTGCAGCGGCAACTGACCGACCCGTACCTGCGGGCGCTGATCGGGGGGATCGAGTCGGTTCCTTCCCTGCCTGTCGTCTACCACGAGCTGGTCTCGGCGATGAACGCCGCGGACACCGGCCTGGACCGGATCGCCGAGATCATCAGCCGGGACATCGCCGCCACCACCGACCTGCTCAAACTGGTCAACTCGGCCTTCTTCGGCCTGCCGAGAACCGTCGTCACGGTCCGCACCGCGGTCTCCCTGCTCGGCCTCGACAACATCCAGGCCCTGATCCTGACCGGGCACGTCTTCCGGGTCAGCGCCGACCTGAGCAGCCACCTCGACGTGCGTGCGTTGCAGTCGAGGGCGCTGGCCCGGGCGGGCATCGCCCGGGCCGTGGCCCACGCCGAGGGATGGCCCGCGTACGAGTGCGACATCGTCGCACTCGCCTGTCTGCTACGTGATGTGGGACGCCTCGTGCTGACCGAGGGTCTACCCGAACAGGCCGACGCCCTGGCGGCCGTACTGGCCGAGCGCTCTCCCGTCACTCCGCCGGACATGGCCGCCCTGGAACGGGAGCACTTCGGCTGCACGGTGGCCCAGGCGAGCGCCTATCTCCTGGGCCTGTGGGCTTTCGCCCCCTCGGTCGTCCATGCCGTGGCGAACCTTCCGCTACCGGCCGGCAGCAGCCCGACCCCGGCCGAGGAGGTGATGGATTTCAGCAGTCGCTATGTGCCTGATGCACACGTCATCTGGCCCGACCCACCACCGGACCAGGTGACGGCCGCCCGTTTCCGGCACTGGGACGAGATCGCCCGTGCCCTTCCCGTCATGGAGGTGACCGCCTGATGAGCGTTTCCGACGTGCACTCCGACCTGCCCGCCCCGGGTACGCCGGACGACGCCCTGATGCGCCACGTCTTCGACAGCCTGGACGGCCGGATCGGCGTGCTCGCCCGCGACGGTGAGGTTTTCGAGGCCAACTGCGCGTGGGACCAGATGGCCGCCGGAACCGGCTGGGCGGTACACGGCCCGCACGGGGGCAACCTGCTCAGCCGGGCCCGCTCCCTGACCTCCGATCTGGCCGGACCCCTGGCGGCGGCTCTGGACCTGGTCCTGGCCGGGGGCCCTCCGATGGAGGTGAAAGGTGAACTGCCGGCCGGTCAGGGCACGGAGCGGGTGGTGGTGCGACTGCGGCCGGTTCACGGCGACCGGCAGGCTGCCGCCGTCGTCACCATCGTCGACATCACGGGCCCCTTGCACGTGCAGCAGGAGCAGCGCCGCACCGCCGACCAGGCCCAGATGATCGCGCTGGTCGCGCGGCACACCGACAGCGCGGTGGTGATCCTCGACGCGCAGGGGCGGGTCGAATGGGTGAACGAGGCCTTCAGCCGGATCAGCGAGTATCCCGTCGAGGAGGTGGTCGGCCGGCACCGCAGCGACCTGGTGCCGGGCCCGTTCGCCCGCAGCAAGGGTTTCGCCGCGTTCGAGCAGGCACTGCGCGAGGGCAGCAGCGCCGACCTCCAGGTACCGAACCAGAGCAAGGGCGGCCGCACCTACTGGGTGCAGATGGAGATCCGGCCCATTACCGAAGACGGATCCATGGCGGGCCTCTTCATCTGCATCGAACGCGATATCACCAATCAGCGCAGCGCCGACGAGCAGCTACGGGCCGCGAACCGCCACGCGCGGCTGCTCGCCGAGGAGCTGCACGCCGAGAAGAACCTGCTGGCGGAGGTTCTGGGCGCCATTCCGCATCTGGTCTACTGGAAGGACGCCGATCTGCGCTATGCGGGTGTGAATCCCGCGTTCCTGTCCCTGCGGGGCCTGTCGCGCCCCGAAGACGTGCTGGAGCGTACCGAGGGCGAGCTGGACCACTCCGACGACCTGACCGATGTCCTGCTCGACGCCGAGACGGCCGTGCTCCTCAGCGGGCAGCCGCGCGAGAACCAGCGCGTGCTCATCAATTCCGCCAAGGAAGGGTCCGGCTGGCGGAGTCTGTTACTGAGTGTGCTGCCGCAGACCGACGACGACGGCGTGATCGGCGGCGTCATCGGTGTGGCGGCCGACGTCACCCAGTTGTCCGCCCTGGAACAACAACTCGCCCAGGCCAGCCGACTGGAGTCGATCGGGCAGCTCGCCGCCGGTATCGCCCACGAGATCAACACGCCGGTGCAGTATGTCTCCGACAACACCGGTTTCCTGGTGAGCTGTTTCCGCGAGATTCTGGACGCCCTGACGATCACCCGCGAGACGCTGGAGAACGATTCCGACCTGGACGCCGCCCGGAGCGCGCTGGCCGCGATCGACCTGGACTTCCTGGCCGAGGAGATCCCCAGCGCCCTGAGCCAGAGCCAGGAGGGCCTCACCCGGGTTGCCCAGATCGTCCGGGCGATGAAGGACTTCTCGCATCCCGGGCAGGGCCGGGCCGAGGCCGACCTGAACCAGGCCGTCCGCACCACCATCCAGGTCTGCCGCAACGAATGGCGCTACGTGGCCGATGTCGAACTCGACCTGTCGGACGCGGTCGGGCTGGTCGCCTGCTACGAGGGCGAACTCAAGCAGGTGCTGCTGAACATCGTGGTGAACGCGGCCCAGGCGATCGACGAGCAGCGGGCCCAGGTGGGCCGGGACGATCTGGGCCACATCCTGATCACCAGTCGCCGAACGGCCGAAGGCGTGCGCATCGTGGTGAGCGACGACGGCCCCGGGATGGACGAGGAGGTCAGGCGCCGCGTGTTCGACCCCTTCTTCACCACCAAACCGGTCGGCCGGGGTACCGGGCAGGGGCTCAGCATGGCCTACGCCGTCATCGCCCAGAAGCACGCCGGCAACATCGTCGTGGACTCTGCTCCCGGGCAGGGAACGTCTTTCACGATCGACCTGCCCGACGCGCGACCCGATGCCCCGGTCGACGACGCAGCCTGACCAGACCCGCCGGACCAGCCAGAACAGACCAGCCAGAACCGACCGGGCCCGAATCTCCGGGCCCGGCCTGGGATCACGGGCGCGGCCCGATGCTCACGGGCGCAGCAGAATCTTGCCGTCGCGCCCGGCCGTGAAGTTCGCCGTGCTGGCCTTGCGCACCTCGTCGAACGAGTACACCGCGTCGACCGGCAGGGTCAGGGAACCGTCGATCGCCCGGGTGACGAGCTCGGTCAGGAGCTTCTTACGGTGGTCGGCGGCCATCGCCCGGCTCACCGTGCTGCCCCAGAAGCCCTTCACCGTGATGTTCTTGAAGATGATGGTGCCGGAGCTCAGCTCCATGGTCGGCGAGGCCATCGCCCCGAAGACCACCAGTGTGCCGTCCTCGGCGATCAGCGACAGCACGTCACCGGCCGAGGAACCACCCACGGAGTCCACCCCCACGACGACCGGTGCGCCGCCGGTGATCTCGCCGGCCTTGTCCTGCCAATCCTCGGCGTCGGTGGCGACGATGTTGCCGATGCCGTGCTTCGCCAGTTCCTCGACGCCCTCGGCCCGGCGCACCAGCCCGAGCACGTTGATGCCGCGCGGGGCCGCCAGCTGGGCCACCAGACGGCCGACCGCACCGTTGGCGGCGTTCTCGACGATCCAGTCACCCTCCTTCAGGCCGAGCGAGTCGATCAGGCTCAGCGCGGAGAACGGCATGGAGACCAGCTGCGCGGCGACCTCGTCGGACAGCGCATCGGGTACCGGGATCAGCGAGCTGGCCTTGGCCACGAAGTACTCCGCCCAGACACCGAAAATGGTGCTGGCGACGACCCTCTGACCGACGGTCAGGCCCTCGACACCGGCGCCGAGCGCGTCGACGACCCCGACGGCCTCGGTACCGGCCCGGGCGGGCAGCTCGGGCTTGAACCCGTAGGTGCCGCGAATGGTCCACAGATCGTGGTTGTGCACGGCGGACAGGACGGTCCGCACCCGCACCTCGCCCTCGGCGGGCTCGGGCGTGGGCACCTCCTCGACGACGAGTACCTCGGAGGGGTCACCGAACTCATGATGGACGACAGCGCGCATGATGTTCTCAGCTCTCACTTTCGGGTCGGGTCAGCGGGTGAAGACGAAGTCGAAGATGCCCGCGAGATCGGCCGCCACGTGGGACGACTCACCGGCGGAGACGGCATTCAGATGACGGGTCAGCGCCCACACCACCCCCGCCGCGAAGAACTCCCAGAAGATGTCGTCACGGTGCGCCCACGACTGGAGCAACGGCTCACGCCGCAGACGCATCGCCGTGGACGCCACGACACCCGCGTGGAAGAGCTGCCCACCGGAGCTACCGTTAACGCGGGAATAGAACTCCGCGTGCGGCTGCATCCGGTCGACGATGACCATCAGCACCGGTGCGAACGCCTCGTGCAGACCCCTCGGGGCCTGCACGGCCGGCTCGATACCGGCCATCGACTGCTCCAGACGCACCAGACCGGCAGCCGCGAACAACGCTCCCAGGTCGGCGAAGTGCTGGTAGAAGGTGGGGCGGCTCATCGCCGCGGTCTCGACGACATCCTTGACGGAGATCGCCGAGGCGTCCCGTTCATCCAGCAGCACGGTCGCCGCCCCGATCAGCGCAGCCCGCGACCGGGTCACGATGGGGTTCTCGCGCTCCGTCTTACACACGTAAGAAATTTAACACGTGTAAGAGAAAGCAGCCTCTGGAGTCACCCGAACGACACCTGCGAGGAGCGCGAGGGCACCGCGTCGAGCGCGGCCAGGGACCGCGAGGCGTGCAGATTCGAGATGCCGGGCCGCGCAAGCCCGGCATCCCCACCGGGCATCAGGGCCGCACGAGCACCTTCAGGCTCGTGCGGTCGGCCATCTGCCGGTATCCGGCGGCCACCCCGTCCAGGTCGGTGCTCACGTCGAAAACCTTTCCCGGATTGATGCTCCCGTCAAGAACAGCCGGCATCAGCTCGTTGATGTAAGCCCGCGTCGGCGCGGCCCCACCGGTGAGCCGTACGTTGCGGAAGAACAGGCTGCCCAGGCCGATCGGGGCCTCCTCGTACTGCGGCACGCCGACCCGGCTGATCGTTCCGCCGTTGCGCACGGCCCCGACCGCTTGGTCGTAGGCCGACCGGCTGCCGACCGCCTCGATGACCACCGACGTCCCCTGGCCACCCGTGAGTTCCCGCACCCCTTCGACCCCTTCGTCGCCGCGGGCGGCGATCACCTCGGTGGCACCGAACTCCCGGCCCAGGTCGGTGCGGGCCTGGTGCCGGCCCATCAGCAGGATCTCCTGCGCGCCCAGACGCTTGGCGGCGAGCACGGCCAGCAGACCGACCGCGCCGTCACCGATCACGGTGACGCTCGAGCCCGCCGTGACCCCGCCGCGCACGGCGGCGTGGTGGCCGGTGCCGAACACGTCCGACAGGGTGAGCAGGGACGGGATCAGGGCCGAGTCGGCCGCGACCGGCAGCTTGACCAGCGTGCCGTCGGCGTAGGGAACCCGGATCGCCTCGGCCTGGGCCCCCTCGTGCGGCCCGTAGCCCCACAGTCCGCCGTGCACGCACGACGTGGTCAGCCCTTCCTGGCAGTACTCGCAGGTGCCGTCGCTGAAGACCCACGGCGAGACGACCAGGTCGCCCCGACGGACCGACGTGACCTCCGACCCGGTCTCCTCCACGACACCGATGAACTCGTGGCCCATCCGGGCCGGGCCCGACCCGGCGGGCATCTGGCCGTAGGGCCACAGGTCCGAGCCGCAGATGCAGGCGGCGGTCACGCGGACCACGGCGTCGGTCGGCAGGGCGATCACGGAGTCGGGGACGTTCTCGATGCGCACGTCGCCGGCGCCGTACATCAGGGTTGCACGCATGGCTCTTGTCTCCTGAATTCGATGACGGCCCGGAACCGGGCCGATCACCATGCAAGTCGCGATGCGATCAGGGCGACAGGCTCAGATGACAGGGGGTAGAGACACCACCTCCCTGAGGGCGGGAACCCGACGTACCGTGGACGACGTGAACAACCGACCTGCCGTCCGTGACTTCCTGATGAGCCGCCGGGCCCGCATCACCCCGGCTCAGGCCGGTCTGCCCGTTTCGGGTCACCGCCGCGTGCCGGGGCTGCGCCGCGAGGAGGTCGCCGTGCTCGCCGGGGTCAGCAGCGAGTGGTACGCCCGTCTGGAGAAGGGCCACATCGCCGACGTCTCCTACGACGTGCTCGACGCCGTGGCCCGCGCTCTGAGGCTCGACGACGAGGAGCGGATCTATCTGTTCGACCTGGCCCGGGCCGCCCGCGCCGACGAGCCCGACCGCACCTGCGGTTCCCGCGAGGCCACCGACCTGCCGCCGACCGTGCAGTGGCTGCTCGACAGCATGGCCCTCTCCAGCGCGATGGTCAGCAACAAGCGCCTCGACGTCCTGGCCATCAACCCGCTCGGCCGGGCCCTGTACTCCCCCATGCTCGAGAGCCCCACCACCCGCGAGCACGGCCAGGCGAACCTGGCCCGCTACCACTTCACCGACCCGGGCGCCCAGGACTTCTACGGCAACTGGCACATCACGGCCGACGTACTCGTGGGGCTGTTGCGCACCGAAGCCGGCCGCGACCACTGCGACACCGGTATCACCGACCTGGTGACCGAACTGTCGCAGGCCAGCCCGGAGTTCCGCACCCGCTGGGCCGCGCACAACGTCGTCATCCACAACCGCGGTACCAAGCTCTTCCGCCACCCCACCGCCGGCCCGCTGACACTGGCCTACCACTCGATGAACCTGCCGATCTCCGTGCAGGAGGCCGAGATGATGACGGTCTGCACCGCCGAGCCCGGCTCCGCCGACGAGGAGCGCCTGCGGCTGCTCGCCAGCTGGTCGGCCCCCCAGACCCAGACCTCCCACTGAGGACGCGGATGGTCACCGAAACTGACCTGCGTCCCAAGATGTCCCGCTGGTTGAATGACCCGATGAGTGAGCACAGCTTTGCCGGGGTTGCGAAGGCCCAACCGGGTGATCGGGTGGCGATCCTGTCGCCGGCGTTCGCCGCCCCCGCAGTGTCCGAGGCCGTCCACGAGCAGGCGCTACGGCGCCTTACCGAGGCTACCGGGCTGATCCCGGTCGAGTACCCGACGACACGTCAGCTCGGGGCGAGCGCGCAGGACCGGGCCGCCGACGTCACGGCCGCCTTCGCCGACCCGACGATCCGGGCCGTGCTCGCGACGATCGGTGGTGACGACCAGATCACGGTCGTCCCGCACCTGGACGCGCAGGTGGTGGCCGCGAACCCCAAGCCGTTCCTGGGCTACAGCGACAACACCAACCTCCACACCTTCCTGTGGAACCTGGGTGTGCCCAGCTACTACGGCGGTTCGACCCAGGTGCACCTCGGGCCGGGCCCGCACCTCGACGACGTGCACCTGATGTCGTTGCGCGCGGCCCTGCTCGACGGCGGGATCCTGGAGATCACCGATCCGGGCCAGGCGGAAGACTTCGGCGTCTCCTGGACCGATCCCCGGGCGCTGACCGAGTTCGGCGAGCGTGAGACGACCGAACCGTGGGCCTGGGCCGGGCCGGAGGTGGTGGCCGAGGGGCGCAGCTGGGGCGGCTGCCTGGAAGTCATCGACCAGCTCGCCCTGGCTGGTCGCCTGCCCGACGTAGCCGACCTCGAAGGTGGTGTGCTGCTGCTGGAGACCAGCGAGGAGATCCCGACGGCAGACACGGTGAAGCGCTGGGTGCGGGGGCTCGGCGAACGCGGTCTGCTGGGGGCCGTGGCCGGGGTGCTGGTGGCCCGTCCGCCGACGAGTGCCCTGGGCACGGACGCGCCCTCGGCCGACGACCGCGCGAAACTGCGCGCCGAACAGCGAGACACCGTCATCGAGCAGGTGACCCGGTACAACCCCGACGCCGTGGTCTGTGTCGGGGTGCCCTTCGGCCACACCCGCCCGCAGTGGATCCTGCCCCACGG
The DNA here is from genome assembly GCF_030269305.1 of Kineosporia sp. NBRC 101731. Classification (NCBI taxonomy): domain Bacteria; kingdom Bacillati; phylum Actinomycetota; class Actinomycetes; order Kineosporiales; family Kineosporiaceae; genus Kineosporia; species Kineosporia sp. NBRC 101731. The sequence goes on along the minus strand of NZ_BSTC01000003.1, from coordinate 438,533 downwards.
CGGCACGATCCGCCTCGACGGCACGACCCGGACGGTGAGCGCCGACTACAGCTGAGCGGCTGTCAGAGTTTCGTCAGAAAGAGCCTTCCGGTCGTCGTTTTCCTGTCAACGACGGGTTCACATCGCCCCCTTCGCCCCGCTACTGGATTCATCAGCGGTGCGGGGGCGGTGCCGTACCTGAACGTCGAGAAGGAACGTCGTGACGAACAACCTGAACACCAAGCTGATCCACGTGGGCGACATCAGCTATCCCTATCACTACGGAATTAACTGTGTACCAGCGATTCTGGAGTCGATGAAGCACCTCGACGCCGACCGGTTCATCGTCGTGACCGATGGCACCGTGCTGAATCTGCACGGCTCGCAGTTCCTGCCCGGCCTGAGCTCGCTGGCCCCCGTGACCCTGCTCAGCGTCCCCCCGGGGGATGCGGCGAAGTCGATCCTCAGCCTGTCGGAACATCTGGAGCAGGCGATCACGGACGGGGCCACCCGGCGGTCCGTGGTCATCGGATTCGGTGGGGGCGCCCCGGGCAATCTGGCCGGTCTGGTGGCCGCCCTGCTCTTCAGCGGGGTCCGGCTCGTGCACGTGCCGACGACCACCCTCGCCGCCATGGACTCGGTGATTTCCCTGCAGCAGGCGATCAACAGCAGCCGGGGCATGAACACCTTCGGCACCTTCCTCACCCCGAATGCCGTCTACCTCGACGTGCAGATGCTGCAGAGCCTGCCCGACCGCGAACTACGTTCCGGGCTGGGGGAAGCCACGAAGAACTGCCTGGCGGTCCGGCCCGGGTCCATCGACCGGCTGCGGGCCCTGGCCTCCTCCGGGCGGCTGGACGAACCGGAGTCGATGCTCTGGCTGCTGGAGGAGAGCCTGGCCGTCAAGACGGCCGTGACCTTCGACGACCCCCACGAACAGGGCCGCGGTCTGGTGCTCGAGTACGGGCACACCGTCGGGCACGCGCTCGAACTCTGTGACCGGCGCCGGCGGGGCGCCGAGGGTTTCTCCCACGGTGCGTCGGTCATGTTCGGCATGATCGCCGCGGCCCGGATCTCGGTGGAGATGGGCCTGATGCGACCGGAGACTCTGGCCGTCCACACCGAGTTGGCCCAGGTACTCGGTGCCCCGCAGACCATTCCGCCCGGGATCGAGATCGAGCGGATGATGACGGCAATCCGGGCCGACAACAAACGCGGATACCTGCCGCTGAAGGCCGACGAGGCGGCCCTGGTCATCCTGCACGATCTCGGCCGGCCGGCGGGAACCTCCGAGATGCCCCTGATCCCGGTCCCCCTGAACCTGATCCGGCATGTCCTGGAAGAAATGTCGCTGGCCCACGCCGCTGTGCACCAGGGGTGAGGCGGCCATCCTCACCCGGGCTCGTAGAGATCGTCCAGACCGATGAGATGGACGTCGGGTCGTTCGGCCGCGATCTGCGTCAGGTGCTGATCGAAGCCTTCCCGGCTGAAGATGGCCAGGTGGGCGGCCTCGGCGTCCCACCCCCGGGTGACCAGCAGGCCGCGGATCCGCTCGAGACGGTCAAGATCCGCAGATGTGCGGTTGCGGTTCGTCGATTCGCCTCCCCGAGCATGACGATCCGGGCCTTGACGTCGAACCTCTGAGTGTTGCGTTCGAAAGCCATGACATCGAGATGGTGCTGGGACCGACCGGCGGCGTCGTTGACCACGGCGGGGCCGGTCCGGCCGATCTCCTGGCCCCATCGGTCACCGGAGTACCGGGTCGGTCACCGGAGTACCGGGCGGTCCAGGTCAGAGCAAGCTGCTCGAAGTGTGGCCCCAGAACCCCGGACGAGAATGCCGAGGCCGCCCGATTCCAGACCGCGTCGACGTCGCCTTCCTCCAACAAGGCTCGATAGGGCTCGATCACGCCCTCCCCGAACCGGATGATCGGGTCGGCGATGTAGTACAGCGGCCTCTTCTGGGTCAGAAGGTCTTCTACCTTGTTCAGGAACCCGGCGGACTCGAGTACCTGCAGGGGGTAGGTAGTCCGTCTCCTGAAACAGGGCGTGCGCCGGGTTCGGTACGGATGCAGCCAGCCAGCCGGGGATTTCATCGGATCGTGCGGGTGGGGCAGCGGCGACCAGCGGCTTGTACCCGGCGGTTCCGCCCAGAACCGCGTCGAGCTGAAAGGCAACCGCCGGATCCTCGACACCCCAGTACCGGCGGGCCAGCCGGTAGTTGGAAGGACGCAGCGTCATGTCCAGTTGCGCTCGCCCCCGCATGGCCTTGGAACCGGAGAGCAGTTCGGACATTGCGGACAGCGCCAACCCACAGATGATGACCGCTGCCGGTGGATAGTGCCCCTGGTCGCGCGACTCGCCGTAGATCTCCTGAAGGACGCTCTGAATCTCCGGCGAATGGGCCAGCAGATACGGAAGTTCGTCGATGACGATAATCCGCCCGGGCCCCGAGGCCCCCGGCGAGGGCAGCGTTTACGATCCACGCCCGGGGTAAGCCAGAGCTGTCCGTAGAGCCGTCTCCCCATCACCGAAGTGCAGCTGCCCCCGGCCGATTCCCAGAGAAACCCCGATATCGTCGGCGAAGCGAGCCAGGGCCTGGACCCGATCCACCTCTTGCGCCTGGTGATAGAGGGCACCGGTGGCACGGGCGAGCCGCCGCAGAAGGATCCGGGAGGCCCAGCTAGTGCGGCGCCCCACCGCAGGCGGTGACGACGGCGGCCTTCACGGGCGGCTCTGCTCCAGAAGCTCGGCCACGGCAGCGACCGAGGCAGGCCGGCCGGGGGCGGCGAAACCACCGACCGGATCGAGGTGAGCGCCGTTGGCCGGGGTGCCGAACACGGCGAAAAGTCGTGACTCCCGCAAGTCTCCGGCGTCCACGGTGTCGTAGCCGAGCGTGTCGATCAGCGCCGCGACCGTGGCCTTCGCCTCGGTGTCGTCGCCGGCGATGGGCAGGGCGCTGCGATCGGGGGCCCCGGCGGGGCGGCCGAGCGTGGCCAGGTGCCGGAAGAAGATGTTGCTGAACGCCTTCACCACGTGGGCGTCCGGCAGCTGGAACTGCATGAGCTCGTGAGGTGTGGTGAGACCGGCGTCCACGGCGGGCAGGTGGCCGGGATGCTCGGCGGGCTTGTAGTTGGCCGTGTCGACGACGACCTTGCCGCGCAAGGGCCCGGCCGGCACCTGCGCGTAGGCGGTCAGGGGAATCGCCACCACGACGATGTCGCCCTGCTCGGCCGCCTGCTGCGGGGTGTTCGCCCGCGACGGGGCGGCGGCGTCCCTGGAAGAGGTCGCCCGGCGGGCCGGGGTCAACATCGCCACGCTCTACCGCAACTTCCCCACCCGGCAGCACCTGTTCGAGGCCGTCTACCTGGACGAGGTCGAGGCCCTCTCCGAGAAAGCCGCCGAGCTGGAGGATCTCGATCCCTGGGAGGCGCTGGCCACGTGGCTGCGGCAGTTCGTCAGCTACGCCACCACCAAGAAGGCCATTTTCGACGCGCTCAATCACCAGGCCCCGATGTTCGTCGCGGCCCGCGAGCTGATCCACACCGCCGGCGAGCCCCTGCTCGCCCGCGCCCAGGAGGCCGGAAGCGCCCGGGGAGATGTGAGTTTCGACGACGTCCTGTTCCTGATCCGCGGCATCAGCGGAGCCGATGCCGTCGAGCCCGCCCAGCGCGACCGGGTGCTGGGCATGGCGCTCGACGGCGTCAGGAAGCAGAAAAACTAGGCCCGGCAGAACTCGTTACCCGCCACGTCCTGCATCACGATGCACGACTCGGTTCGGTGAGGAGGCACCACCCTCGGTGGCCCCGGTTTCACGGCACCCGGGCCAGCCACTGCGGGTCGCGGTACTTGCTCGTCGCCAATTCCTCGGCCTCGGCCCGGGTGGCGTCGTCGAGCTGCACCGGGGTGAGGCCGTAGCTGGCCCGGAAGTGCTCGATCATGGCCTCGATGACCTTCTCGCGGGACAGGCCGGTCTGACTGCGGATCGGGTCGACGCGCTTGACCGCGCTCTTGATTCCCTTGTCCGACAGCTTCTCCCGGCCGATCCGGATGATGTCGAGCATCTTCTGCGCGTCGATGTCGTACGACATCGTGACGTGGTGAAGGACCGCGCCCGAGGCGAGGCGCTTCTGCGCGGCGCCGCCGATCTTGCCCGACGGGGAGGCGATGTCATTGAGGGGCACGTAGGAGGCGTCCACGCCGAGTTCGCGCAGGGCCCGGATCACCCAGGCGTCCAGGAACGCGTACGAGTCGGCGAAGCTCATGCCCTCGACCAGGGTGGTGGGCACGTAGAGCGAGTAGGTGATCGTGTTGCCGGGCTCGACGAACATCGCCCCGCCACCGGAGATGCGCCGCACCACCGTGGCGCCGTGGCGCTGCGCCGCCTCCAGGTCGACCTCGTTGGACAGCGACTGGAAAGACCCGATGATCACCGAGTTGGACGCCCACTCCCACACCCGCAGGGTGGGGGCCCGCTCCCCCGCACCGACCTGACGGGCGAGCACCTCGTCCAGGGCCATCTGCATGTGCGGGTGCTGCTGACCGCTGTCCAGCACCTCGAACCGGTGGTCGTGCCAGGCGCTGGAGCGGCCCAGGGCCCGCAGCACCGTCAGGGCGACCGCCCGCGGGTCGAACCCGACCATGACCGCGTCCTGACGGGCCGTCTCCACCGCCTGCTCGAGCGTGGCCAGCGTCGCGTCGGCCGCCAGACCCTCCAGCGCCTGCGAGAAACGCCCCAGCGCCTCGTCGGGCTCGAGGAAGAAATCACCCGAGAGCACCACGTCGGACAATCGGCCGTCGCGGACCGTGAGGTCGGCGACCACCAGCTTGCCGCCGGGAACCTTGTACTCGCCGTGCCGGTGGGTGTCGCTCGGCTCACGTTCGGAAGAAGGGCTGGAAGATCCTGAAGTCACGCCACCTCAACGGCGCCGGGGCCCCGATCATGCCCGTCCGTGAAGGGACGAGGTGACACGACCACGGCCGGCTCCAGATGGATCCCCGCCAGCATGCAGCGCACCGATCCACCGGCCGTCTCGATCGTCGGCACGCCCAGGGGCAACAGGGTGGTGTGCTCGGCCAGGCGCGCCCGCTGCCGATCGGTGAGGGCGGCCTCCGCGGTGGCCGACAGGGCCAGCACCGACCCGGCCCGGCCGCTCAACTCCAGGCAGTTGCCCGCGAACCGGCGGATCTGCTGCCGGGACAGCACGATCACGTCCCGGCCGCTCTCCCCCAGCGCCTGCAGAACGGCGGCCCGATCAGCCCGATCGATCAGCTCGGCCCCGATCACGGCGAAGGTGGTGCCCACCGCCATCATGACGTTGGTGTGATAGACCGCCTCGCCCCGGTCGGACGCATCAAAAATTATTGCCTCGTAACCCAGTTCGGCACAGAACCGGGCCACCAGGCGCGCATCGGCGCGATGGGAGCGGCAGACGTAGGCCGTGCGGGCGACATGGTCCAGCACCAGGGCACCCGTGCCTTCCAGGGCCACCCCCGGCGCGGCGCCGTGGGCCAGATCGACCACGCGCCGCACCCGGTACCGCTCCCGCAGCAGGTCGACCACGTCGTCGCGACGTTCCAGCCGCCGGTTCGCGACGTACATCGGATAGAGGACGACCGTCCCGTCCGGGTGCGTGGTGAACCAGTTGTTGGGGAAGACGCTGTCGGGGGTGCGGTCGGTCGGGTCCTCGAAAAGGTGAACCTCCACCCCGTGACCGCGCAGGGCGTCCGCGACCGCGGTCGTCTCGCGCCAGGCGTCCAAAGCCGACGACACCGCGGACACGCATTGGAAACTGTTGTCCGCCAACGTTGCCGGGTTAGAGCGGAACAGGTGCGGGCGCACCATGACGACCGCGGAGGGCGCCTGGTGCAGCCCGGCCTCACGCGGGAACGGGGGCACCGAGCATCCCGAACAGGTCCTTGGGGTCGTCCGGGCCGGCGATCAGGTCGATGTGCTCGGCGTAGCGGGTACCCGTCACGGCCTCGCGCACGTAGGCCAGAGCGGTGAAGTCCTCGATCGCGAAACCGACCGAGTCGAACACCACGGTGCGCCCGGCACCCGCCGGAGCCTCGCCGCGAATCACCCGCCACAGCTCGGTCACCGGGAAGTCGGCTGCCTGACGCTGGATCTCGCCCTCGATCCGGGTCTGCTCGGTGTGCTCGACGAACACGTCGGCCTCGGCGACGATGCGCGGGTCGAGCTCGGTCTTGCCCGGGCAGTCGCCGCCGATCGCGTTCAGGTAGGCGCCGGGCGTGACGTCGTCGAACCGGAGCACGGCGGCGTTGGCCTTGTCGGCGGTGCAGGTCGTGATGATCCGGGCGCCCCGGACGGCGTCGGCGGCGCTCGCGGCCACCTCGATCGTGAAGCCGCGCCCGCCCAGGTTGCGCACGAACTTGGCGGTGGCGGCGGGATCGACGTCGAACACCCGCAGCTTCGAGATACCGAGCTGCGCGCGCATTCCCAGGGCCTGGAACTCGGCCTGGGAACCGGTGCCGATCATCGCCATCGTGTCCACGTCCCGCGGGGCCAGCCAGCGGGCGGCCAGGGCCGAGGTCGCGGCGGTGCGCAGCGCGGTCAGCAGGGTCATCTCGGAGATGAAGGTCGGGTAGCCGGTGTAGACGTCGGCCATCACCCCGAACGCGGTGACGGTCTGCAGCCCGTGCGCCGGGTTGCCCGGATGCCCGTTCACGTACTTGAACGCGTACGCCTCACCGTCGGTGGTCGGCATCAGCTCGATGACACCCACCGGTGAGTGAGTGGCCAGTCGCGGGGTGCGGTCGAACTCCGGCCACCGGCGGAAGTTGCGCTCCAGAGCCCCGGTCATGCTGGAGATGATTGCCTCAGGCCCGGTTTCGGTCACCCATCGGGCCATGTTCTGCACGTTGACGAACAGCATGGCCATGAGCGTAGGAATCAGCCCCGCTACCGGACAACCAGCCAACCGATCGATCTGCGGGGCCGTATCCAGCAGATTGCACAGTTCCGGCGAGCACATCGCCACCGCTAGAGTGAGAGAGTGCCCGATCTTGACGATCTCGACCGAAAGCTACTCTCCGCTCTGCGGATTGATGCGCGTGAGCCGGCCGCCGCGCTGGCCCGGCGGCTCGGGGTGAGCCGCGGCACGATCACCCAGCGCATCGAGCGCCTGCAGCGCACCGGCGTCATCATCGGTTTCACCACGCGCGTGCGGGAAGACGCCGGCGGCGACGTCCGGGCGGTCTCCTTCATCGAGCTGGAAGGCCGCGCCACAGAACGTGTTATTGCCAAGTTACGGGGACTTCCCGAGATTGTTTCGCTGCACACCACCAACGGCGGCTGGGACCTCGTCGCCGAGACCCGCACCACCTCCCTGGCCGAGTTCGACCGCGTCCTGAGCCGGATCAGATCGGTCGAGGGGGTGGTGAACTCCGAGACCAGTTTGCTGCTGACCTCGGTCTTGATGTAAGTCAGGGGCGCGGCCAGATCCGGCCGGTATGGCGCTCTATGTCCATGTTGAACCGCTTGAGGAACGCCCCGAAGGTGGCCAGATCCTCGTCCGACCAGTCGGCCATCAGCTTGTCCAGGCCGTTGGTCACCATCTCGCGCTGGGCATCGAGCAACTGCGACCCCTGCTGCGTGATGACGAACTTGCGGGCGATACCGCCGTCCGGGTCGGGGATGCGCTCGAGCAGGCCGGCCCGCATGGCCGCGGCCGTCTGGCGGTTCAGGGTGGAGGCATCCAGCCCGAGAGCCTCACTCAGCTCACTGATCGACATCGGTCCCTGCACCCGGATCCGGCTGAGCAGGATGTAGGCGCTGCGCTCGATCATGTGCGCACGGTTGGCAGTGACGAGCGAGTGCCGCGAGAGCAGCATCTGCTCGTACTCGATCTCCGCGGTCCGACGTGTTCCGCTCGCCTCTCCGCTCACCACTGCATCCTCCATCGACCGCGACCGTTCACGGTCAGCTTCCCATGCCTACGAACGGCGCCTCCGGCATGTGCATGACGCATGTTGTGTGCATCGTGCATGTCATGTGTATCGTACACATGGAACGCCGTAGACCCCTCACCCTGGAGACCGGCTTTGAGCACCCCCGAAAGCACGACCCGCCCCGGTGCGGTGGTGGCCACCCTGGCCTTCGCCGGCACCACCGCGGCCGTCATGCAGACCCTCGTCACGCCGCTCATCGCCGAGCTGCCCCAGATCCTGAACACCACCTCCGGCAACGCCGCCTGGGTCATCACCGTGACCCTTCTGGTGGCCGGCGTGGCCGTGCCGATCGCCGGACGTCTCGGCGACATGCTCGGCAAGCGCACCATGCTGCTGGCCTGCAGCGTCCCCCTGATCGCCGGCTCGATCGTCTGCGCCCTCTCGTCCTCCGTCGTGCCGATGATCGTCGGGCGCGGCATGCAGGGGCTGGGCATGGGCATGGTGCCGCTGGGCATCGCCCTGCTGCGCGACGTGGTTCCCGCCGCCCGCCTGAGCAGCTCCATCGCCCTGGTCAGCGCCTCCATGGGTATCGGCGGTGGCCTCGGCCTGCCGATCGCCGCCGCGGTGGCCGAGTACGCCAGCTGGCGCGTGCTGTTCTGGGGCTCGGCCGTACTGGCCCTGATCGTCGCCACCCTGATCTACACCTTCGTGCCGACCACCCCGGCCGCCGCGAAGGGCCAGCGCTTCGACTACCCCGGCGCCCTCGGCCTGGCCGTCGGCCTGGTCTCGCTCCTGCTGGCCATCTCCAAGGGTGCCGACTGGGGCTGGACCTCGGCCACCACGCTGATCCTGTTCGCCGTGGCTGTGCTCTCCCTGCTCTCCTGGGGCTTCTGGGAGACCCGCACCACCGACCCGCTGGTCGACCTGCGCACCACCGCCCGCCCGCGGGTGCTCGTCACCAACATCGCCTCGGTGTTCGTCGGCATCGGCATGTACGCGCAGATGCTGGTCTTCCCGCAGCTGCTGCAGTTCCCCTCCGCCACCGGTCACGGCCTCGGGCAGTCGATGCTCGCGACCGGTCTCTGGATGGCCCCCGCCGGCCTGGTCATGATGGTCATCTCCCCGGTCGGCGGGAAGCTCATCGACAGCCGCGGCCCCAAGGCCGTGCTGTCCCTGGGCGCGATCATCATCGCCGCCGGTTACGGCCTCTCCCTGTTCCTGATGGGGGACGCGTGGGGCCTCATGGTCTCGGGCATCGTCATCAGCGGTGGTGTCGCCCTCGCCTACGGTTCCATGCCCGCCCTGATCATGGGTGCGGTCCCGATCTCGGAGACGGCCGCCGCCAACGGGTTCAACACCCTGATGCGCTCGCTGGGCACGACGATCGGCTCGGCCGTGATCGGTGTGGTGCTGGCCCAGATGACGATCGACCTCGGTGGATTCTCCCTGGCCTCCGAAGACGGGTTCCGCGTGGCCCTGATGCTCGGCGCCGGCGTCTCCCTGCTCGCCGCGGTGCTGGCCGCGCTCATCCCGGCTGCCCAGCCGGTGGCCACCCCGACCACTCCGGCCGCCGACCTCACGAAGGAGCCGGCCCCCCAGGCCGCTCACTAGGGACGCGTGCGGGCGTCCCCCCTCCCCATTTTTTGTTCGTGATCATGCAAAGTGCCCCCGGGGAAGTGGGGGCACCTCCCGGCCGGAGGCTGGGGGATTGCATGATCACGAACGCAGAGGAGTAGGCACCGCACTATCTCGTGGGCACCGCACTATGCTGGGGCCATGCGTATCGGGGTGATCGCCTCGGTCGCGCATCGCACGCCGCCGAGGTCGTACGGGCCGTGGGAACAAGTGGCGTCGACCCTGGCCGAAGGGCTGGTCGCGCTCGGGCACGAGGTGACGCTGTTCGCGACCGCCGACTCGCTCACCGCCGGCCGGCTGCACTCCGAGAGCCCGGCCGGCTACGAGGAAGACCTCACGCTCGACGCGAAGGTCTACGAGAGTCTGCACATATCAGCCGCTTTCGAGCGGGCGGGCGAGTTCGACGTGCTGTCCAACCAGTTCGACTTCCTGCCCCTGACCTACAGCCGTCTGGTGCGGACGCCGGTGGTCACCACCATTCACGGCTTCTCGTCCCCCGCGATCCTGCCGGTGTACCGGGCCTACGCCGATGTCGGTCACTACGTCTCGATCAGTGACGCCGACCGGCACCCGGACCTGCCCTACCGGGCGACGATCCATCACGGCATCGACCTGGCGGAGTTCACGTTCCACGCGCAGGCCGGTGAATACCTGTTGTTCCTGGGCCGGATCCACCCGCACAAGGGCGCCCACCGCGCGATCGAGGTGGCCCGGCGCGCGGGTGTTCCCCTGATCCTGGCCGGAATCATCCAGGATCAGGACTATTTCGCCGAGCAGGTCGAACCGCACCTGGGCCCGGGCGTCACCTATCTGGGCCCGGTCGGACCGGCCGAGCGGGACCGGCTGCTCGGGGGTGCGCTGGCCCTGCTGCACCTGATCAGCTTCGCCGAGCCGTTCGGGCTGTCGGTGGTGGAGTCCCTCGCCACCGGCACACCCGTGATCGCCCATCCCCTGGGTTCGCTGCCGGAGCTGGTCCGGCCCGGGGAAACCGGTTTTCTCCCCGATGATCTGGACCAGGCGGTGAAGGCTGTCGAGCAGGCCGCGACCCTGAACCGCCGCACCTGCCGGGAAGACGTCGAGACCCGCTTCACCGCGCAGCGCATGGTCGCCGCCTACGAACAGCTCTTCACCACCCTCTGAGCCCTCTGAGCCCTCTGAGCGTGTTCAGTGCGTCGTCATGGCGTCGAGCAGCTCCTCGACGTCGGCCCACGCCACCCCGATCCGCGCGTCCCCGATCCCGTACGGAAGCCACAGACGTCCGTCGTGCACGACTCCCCCGCAGGAGTACACGACGTTCGGCACGTACCCCTCCCGTTCGGCCGGGGCCGCCCGCAGGAAGGGCTCTTCCAGGTGCGCGAGCACCCGCCGGGGATCGTCGAGGTCCAGCAGGAGCGCCCCGATCGTGTAGACCCGCATCGGCCCGACCCCGTGGGTCAGCACGAGCCAGCCCCGGTCGGTCTCGATCGGCGACCCGCAGTTGCCCACCTGGAGCACCTCCCACGGCAGGGTGGGAGTGTGCAACGCAGTGGGCTCCTGCCAGACGAATCCGTCGGCCGAGCGGGTCAGGCTGGTGCTCTCCCCGTCCGAGCGGCACAGCGCCAGGTGCTCGCCGCCCACCTGGCGCGGGAAGAGCGCCATGCCCTTGTTCCGCGCGGCCGGGCCGGCGAGCCGGTGGGCGTGGAAGGTGCGCAGGTCCGGGCTGATCAATAGGCGCGGGGCGATCTGCCGCCCGTCGTAGGCGGTGTAGGTCGCCCGGTACCCGACCGATCCGTCGTCCCCCGTGAACCGCACGAAACGGGCGTCCTCAAGCCCGTGGCTCTCCTCCTCGGAGACCGGGCAGAGCACCTGCTGACCGAGGTCGATGTCGTCGGGGAAGGTCACCTGGTAGGCGGAGGTGACCAGATGACGCAGCAGTTCGGTGGTGGGCCGGCCGCCGATGTGCCCGAGCCGGTCGTGGTGCGCACCGGCCAGGGCGAGCTCCAGGTCCGCCTCGGTGAACAGCTCCGGCAGGCTGACCAGCACGCTGTGGGCGAGTCCGTCGATCTGCCCCCGGTCGGCCAGCACCGCCCGCAGATGCTCACGGTGCCAGCGGGCCGGCGAACTCGTGCCGGGAACCACCGGTAGCGGCCGTGGCTCGAACGACCACTCCGGTCCGGGCCCGGCCACGGCGGTGCAGAAGCCGATGGACGAGAGGTGCCCCTCGCCGATGGCACGCAGGCTGATCGCCAGCCGTAACTGCCCGTCCTTCAGGCCGCTCTGGTCGGGGTGCGGGACCGCGCTCGGGTTGCACAGCGCCGCTCCCTCCAGCGCGTACTCGTTCGTGAAGGTGGCGCCCATCAGCAGGGTCCGGCTGACCGACATCCGGGCCTCGCCCAGCACGTGCGGGCTGACCAGCGCGGCGTGGGCGAGCAGGAGGTCGTGGTACCCGCGGTGCCGTCCGCGGAAGTCCCGGAGCAGCTCGTCCACCAGGCGCTCCACCTCGTCCTCGGGCAGGGCGAGCACCCGGGCGACCACGGCGCCCCGCCGGGAGGTGCCGTGGGAGAGTTCCTCACCGGGCACGAAGAGCTGGGCGATCACCCGGGCCGGGTCGGGCAGGACCATCGCCGCCACAGGGTGCGAGAGCGTCACCCCCACACCCCCAGACGTCGCGCCTGCTGCGCGGTGGAGAGCGCCGCCAGAGTGGATTCCGCGCCCTGGTTGAGGTTTCGGCCATCCTTGAGCAGGCCGTCGAACCCGGCGCCGGTGGCCGGATCGAACATCGGCACACCGGAGTCGTTCGCGCCCAGGAACCAGTCCCAGGCGGCGCCGACCGCGGTGCGCCAGCGTTCCTCACCGGTCAGGTCGTAGGCGCGGGCGCAGGCGTCGGCCAGGGTCGACACCTCGATCGGCTGCTGGTCGAAGCCGGGCTCCTCGGCGGCCCGGTCGCGCCCCCGGACGGGCGTCACCGACAGGTGACCGTCGCGGGTCTCGGTGCGTAACAGGAACTCCAGCAGCCGCAGGCCGTGCCCGAGGGCGGCTTGGTCACCCAGCACCGACCCCGCCACCAGCAGGGCCTCGGCGATCGAGGCGTTGGCGTAGGTGAGCCAGCGTTCGGGCCAGGGCCAGAACGGGTCCACCATGGCCGGGGACGGTACGCCGACGGCCTGGACCGCGTCACGCAGCAGGTCGTGCTCACCGGGCACCTCGCAGGCCCCGAGGGCGGCGAACGTGCGGGGACGCAGGTGGGGCGACAGACGGGCGCCGGCGGCCAGCCGGAAACCCCGCAGTGCCTCGGCGCGGAACTCCGGTGTCGGCCCGTGCGCGCTGGCGACCCCCAGGCCCCAGACGGCCCGGCCCCACCAGTCCCCGGTGCCGGGTTCGGACCAGGTGCCGTCCACACTCATCCGGTTGCGGCAGGAGCCGTCGGGCCGCAGCGAGGCCAGGGTGAAGTCCAGGTAGGTGCGGGCCAGGGCCTGAACCTGCGCGGAAGGGTCGGGCTCACGGCTGGTCACGACCAGCGCCCGCGCGACATCGTCCACGCAGTAACCGTGTTCGGGGCGCGGGTCGGCGTGGTCGGCGTGCTCGAACAGGCCCGGCCCGACGGTGAGCCGCTGGAGATGGTCGAACAGCGGCCCGGGGGCGGTACTGGTGGTGGTCATGCGCCCACCCGGGCTCGTACCAACTGGTCGGCGAGGGCCAGGTAGCGCTGGGCCACCGCGGGCCAGAGCACGCCGGGCGTGGTGGTGACCGCGGCGCGGCTCATGTCCTCGGCGATGTCGCGGCGGGTCAGCAGGGTGCGCAGGGCCGTCGCCGTGGCGGTCGGGTCGCGGTGCGGCACGAGCAGGCCGGCGCCGCCCGAGAGCAGTTCCACGGCGTGCGGGAATCTGGTCGCCACCACGGGTTTGGACGCGGCGACGGCTTCGCTGAGCACGCCGGAGGTCACCTGGTCGGTGGAGTCGTAGGGCAGGAGGACGATGTCCGCGGCGGCCACCATGGCGTTCAGTTCGGTGGTGGTGAGGTAGCGGCTGTCGAAGGTCACGGCGTCGTCCAGACCCAGCTGCCGGGTTCTCTCGATCAGCCGCTGCCGGTACACATCACCTTCGTACGCCAGCACTTTCGGGTGGGTACGACCGGCGACCAGGTACCGCGGCGCGGGGCTGAGATCTCTCAGCAACGCCATCGCCTCGACGCCCCACTCGATGCCCTTGCCCGGGCCGAGCAGGCCCCAGGTGAGCACGGTCGGACGGGTGGTGGCGTCGGCGCGGGGGCGCACGGGCGCCGCTTTCACCACCGGGGCGCCGTGCGGGATCACGCTGACCTTGGCCATGTCGACGGCGTACCCGGTGGCGAGCCGGTCGCGGGCGGTGGTCCCCATCGTCACGACGGCCCCGGCCAGGCCGGCCACCATCTCCAGCACGGCCCGCTGACCGGGCGTGGGTTCGCTCAGCACGGTGTGCAGCACGACGATCGACGGCACGGTCAGCGCGGCCAGCAGCGGCAGGATCTCGTCGCCGTCGATGCCGCCGTAGATGCCGTACTCGTGCTGCACGATCGCGATGTCACCCTGGTTGAGCTGCGCGGCCGCCCGGAGGCCGCTGCCCGGCTCACCGGCCACGAGACTGCCGATCACCTCGTCGCCGGCGGGGGCGGAGGGGGCGTCGACGGCCTGGATCACGCTGCCGCGAGCACCCCCGGCCGCGACCAGCTCGCGGCGCAGGGAAGAGGTGAAGGTGGCCAGCCCACACACGGTGGGTGGGTAAGAACTCACGAAGCCCATACGAATCGTCATTGTCTGAAGCCTTTCGGTCGGGCGGCACCAGCGGTGGGCACGAGGCCCCACGTGGTCGCTCCGAATCCCACCGGCATCGGTGGAGAACGGCTCTGACGAGCATCGGCACAGATCCGGGCGGTGTCAGCGCACCGGGGAGCCGAGAGACACGCTGACTGTACTCGCTGTGAGCAAATCCGGCGCCGAGCGGGTGAGCCCGGCCACACCCGGGCACGATCACTGGACAGTAATGTCATCGCGTGATGACATCGGTTGTTGACACGGATGGGAGCCTGATCGGCGATGTCGCCGGGGCGCTTCGGACATCCGGCACTTCCCGCACCGGGCTCGGCGCGGCACCCGCAGGAGGCACTCCCATCAGCGCACTCGTCAACACGCCATCGATCACCCGGCCCGCTCCCCTGATCGTCGATCCCCGGTCCTGGCGGGGGCGGCTGCTCGTGCCGGTCCTGGCCTACGTCGGCCTGCTGCTGGCCCTGGTCAGCAGCCTCGGGGCCCCGCTGATCCCGACCATCGCCACCGACTACGGCATCTCGCTGAGCACGGCGCAGTGGTCACTGACGATCACCCTGCTCGTGGGAGCCGTCAGCGCCCCCGTGATCGGCCGGCTCGGTGACGGCCCCCGCCGGCTCCCGGTGCTGCTCGTCGCGCTGGGCCTGCTGATCGCCGGACTCGTGCTCGCGGCCCTACCCTTCACGGTGTTCGCCCTCCTGGTGGCCGGGCGGGCCCTGCAGGGCCTCGGCCTGGCCCTGCTGCCGCTGGCGATGGGCGTGGCCCGTGACCACCTGGCTCCCGAGCAGGCCCGGCCCGCCCTGGCCACGCTGTCCGTCACCGCCGTCGTCGGGCTCGGGCTCGGCTACCCCTTCACCGGCGTCATCGCCGAGCACCTCGGGTTCCACGCGGCCTTCTGGGTGGCGGCCGGACTCGCCCTGCTCGCGCTGGTGCTGTGCGCCGTGGTGGTGCCGCCGAGCCGGCACCGGCACTCATCGCCGTTCGACCTTCCCGGCCTGGTGCTGATGGCCGTCTGGCTGGTCTGCGTGCTCCTGGCGATCAGCCAGGGTGAGGACTGGGGCTGGGGCTCATCGCGGATCTGGGGTCTGCTGGCCGTCGCCGTCGTGGTGCTGGCCATCTGGGTCCGGCACGAACTGCGCGTCTCCCACCCGCTGGTCGACCTGCGGCTGGTGCGTCACCGCGCGGTGCTGACCGCAGACGTCACCGCGGTGCTCGCCGGGATGGGCCTCTACATGCTGCTGTCGATGGTGATCCGCTACGTGCAGACCCCGGCGTCCACCGGCTACGGGCTCGCCGCCTCGGTGGTGGTCGGTGGGCTGGTGCTGCTGCCGATGTCCGCCGCCAGCTTCCTGGCCAGCCGGTTCGTGCCGGGCCTGGCCTCCCGCACCGGTTCCTCCCGGATGCTCGCGATCGGCGCCGTCTTCTTCGCCCTGGCCCTGGTCATGTTCGCCACCCTCCGCAGCGATCTCTGGCAGATCTTCGTGGTCATGGGCATCACCGGCCTGGGCACCGGCTGCCTGTTCGCCGTGATGCCCCGGATGATCGTCAGCGCCGTGCCCGGTGAGGAGACCGGCGCCGCCCTGGCCCTGAACCAGGTGCTGCGGACCATCGGTTACTCGCTCGGCAGCGCTGTGGGCGCCACCATCCTGGCTGCGCACACCCACGCTCCCGATGTGCTGCCGCGCAACAGTGGCTACTCCGTGGGCGCCTGGGCCGCGGTCGGACTGTGCCTGGTCGCGGCACTGGCGGCCCTGATCCTGCCCAGCCGCTCCGTGATCGACCTCGACCAGGAACAGGAACTCCTCGTCGAGGAGGCTACGGACGCCGCGGTCGCCAACGTGATTGGCTTTGAGCCGGAAGACGTTCCCGAGACCACCGGAAGTGCCCGCCGATGAACACCGATAGCGAGACCCGCCGACGGAACTCGGCCCAGAGCCGGGAGCTGCTGCTGACAGCGGCCGGCGAGCTGTTCGCCGAGCGCGGCTACGAGAAGACCACGCTGCGCGAGATCGGGGTCCGCGCCGGTGTCGACCCGGCCCTGATCGCAAGGTATTTCGGCAGCAAGGCGAAGCTCTACCTGGCCGCCCTGCGGCTGGAGAGCCAGACCGGCGGCATCGACCCGATCGACCTGCGCGACCCCGCCCGCCTGCGTCGCCTGCTCGACCGGGTCAGCGAGATGGGCGCCAGCCCGAGCCTGTACGCCGCCGTACACCCTCATCAGGACGACGAACTCCAGAACGCCGCCGTCGAGATGCTCGAGCACCGGCTGCTCACCCCGAGCCGGGAGACCGCCGCCAAGACCGGGCTCGACCAGGCCCAGCTGCGGGCCGAGGTCGCCACCGCCGCGCTGGCGGGCGTCGTGCTCAGCCGCTCCTCCGGCACCTTCCAGACCCTCCACCAGGCCTCCTCCGACGACGTCGCCCGTCTAGTCGCCGACATGCTGACGCAGCTGCTCGACGCTTAGACGCGAGAGGGTCTGGAAGCTCGTCGGAGACCTGCCGGACACCCACGAACTCGCGCCCCGGCGTCCACCATTCGCCGACCGGTGGCCGGTAGGACGACAGCTGCCCGCCACCGCGCCGACCGCCGATCTACTGAGCCTGCCGGTGCTGGACTCGGTGGGTGACCGGACCATGCTTGCCTCCGTGGATCCAATCTGACACGATGTGGATACTGTTGCGATGGAGGAGTACATGGCTCACCTGCTCGTCGACGAGATCACCGGGCACATCCGCGATCGCATCATGTCCGGCGCGTTGCCGATGGGTATGCCGATCCGTCCGGCGGAGCTGTCCACGGAGTTCGGCATCAGCCGCACGCCGATCCGCGAGGCGCTGCGCCGCCTGCAGAGCGACGGCCTGATCGAGATGCTGCCGAACCGGGCCGCCTCGGTGCGTGTGCCCGCTCCGTGGGAGGTCCGGGAGGCCTACGAGATCCGGGCGCAGCTCGAGGGCCTGGCCACCGCCCGCGCGGCCGGCCGGATGCGGAGGGCAGACCTGGACCGGCTGCGCCGGGTGAACCAGCAGGCCCACGACCTGACCCCCGGCCAGGCCGGCAGCGCCTGGACCGACCATGCCTTCCACACGCTGATCCTGGACAATGCCTCGAACGGGCACCTCCGGCGGGCCGTGCGCGACATCGACCAGAGCTTTCCCCGGAATGTACCGGCGCAGTTGCTGTCCGAGAATCCCCGGCAGCGCGATCAGGCGTTCGCAGCCCACGACCGCATCATCGCCGCCCTGGCCGCCGGTGACGGCGAGACGGCCGCCCAGGAGATGCGCGCCCACGTGATCAAGGTGGGCGAGCACCTGGTGCACTGGTACGAGCGGCGCTCGAGCACCGTGTTCCACGGGTAGAAGGGCTCACACCGCACCGTCCGGCAGCCTGCGGTCAGCGCACCACGTCGAAGATGTTCTTCTGCACCCCGTTGCCGTAGGTCTCGTGCTCGACGAGCTTCAGCTGCTGGGTGTCCTTGTCCGTGTCGCTGAACAGGCGCTTGCCCGCGCCGAGCAACAGCGGGAAGACCAGCAGGTGGTAGCGATCGATCAGGCCCGCGTCGGACAGGGCGTGGTTCAGATCGGCGCTGCCCTGCAACAGGATCGGGCCGCCGTCGGTCTGCTTCAGCTGCGCGACCTCGTCGAGGGAGCGCAGGATCGTGGTCTGCCCCCAGTTCGTGGCCAGGTCGGCCTCGGCCAGGGTGGTGGAGACGACGTACTTGGGCATCGCGTTGTAGATGGCGAAGTCGTCCATCGTCGGCCACACCGGGCTGAACGCCTGATAGCTGACCCGCCCCAGCAGCATCGCGCCGGCCTCGGTCTGCTCCTGCCCCTTCATCGCGTAGGCCTCGGGCAGGAACTCGATGTCCTTGAAGGTCCAGCCGGCGTTGCGGTACCCGGCCTCACCGCCGGGAGCTTCCATGACGCCGTCCAGTGAGACGAAGGCGGTGCTGATCAGAGTGCGCATGCGGGCATTCCTCGAGGTCGGGAGCGGTCCAGGCACCCAAGGTAGCGATGTTCCGGCCCTCGACGTCCGGTCATCCGGTCAGCTCGCGACAAGAACTTCTCTCGCTATCTCGAAGAAAGAGACCGTAGGGCCTGCCCCGACCTGCTCCGAGGCGCGGAGGGCCTGGCCTGTCGGCGGCCCCCGTGGCCGGGCACCTCAGCTGATCAGGAGCTGTGTCGATGACTTTGTCGGCGATGGCCTCGACGACGTGTGGCTTACCGGTGCCGGATGGTGTTCCGATGGCGAGGTTCTCGGCACGTCGGAATAGCCACCGATCATGGCTATTCCGATGTGGCGGTCGGGATTGCGAGGCCTCGCACTTCACAGCGCTCTCTGTGGGTACCTCCAGGCAGGCTATTTGATGCCGGTGGTGGCGAGCGAGGCGACGAACCAGCGTTGACCGACGAGGAAGAGCGCCATCAGCGGCAGCTGGCTGATCAGGGTGCCGGCCATCAACACCGGCCAGTTGGTGAAGTGGGCTCCCTGGAAGGACGCCAGGCCGATCTGCACCGTCATGACGTCGGACGAGGTGTTGACGATGAGCGGCCAGAGGAAGTCGTTCCAGGACGTGAGGAACGTGAGGATCGCCAGGGTGGACAGGGGCGGGCCCATCAGCGGCAGCAGGATGCTGCGCAGGATCCTCAGGCGGCCCGCGCCGTCGAGCACGGCCGCTTCTTCCAGCTCGATCGGGAGGGACAGGAAGAACTGGCGCAGCATGTAGATGCCGAAGGGAGTCACCAAGTTCGGCGCGATCAGGGCGGGGAGGCTGTCGATCAGCCCGAGGTTCCGCATGATCACGAGGCTCGGGATCATCACCACCTGGAACGGCACCATCAGCGTGGCCAGCAGGAGCACGAAGACGACGCCCCGGCCGAAGAACCGGATCCGGGCGAAGGCGTAGGCGGCGAGGCTGCACAGCACCAGGTTGCTGACGACGCAGGCGATCGACACGACGGCGCTGTTGAACAGCCAGCGACCGAAAGGTCCTTGGTTCCAGGCTTTCGAGAAGTTCGACCAGTGCAGGGCGGAAGGCAGGCCGGGTGGGAACCGCTGGGTGTCGGCCACGCTCGACAGACTGGTCAATACCATCCAGATCAGGGGGGACGCCATCACCAGGGCCAGAGGGATCAGCACCAGGTGCCAGGGACTGGGCCGGCGCCAGACGCGCACCGAAGACTCACTCATGCCGCACCGCTCTCGTCGTTCGCTCGGGTCAGTCGCATCTGGATCAACGTGACCAGCACGATCACGACGAACAGCAGGCAGGCCAGGGCACTGGCGTAGCCGGCGTGGAAGTACTGGAACGCCTGCTGGTAGAGGTAGTAGACGACCACCGTGGTCGCGTGCAGTGGGCCACCTTTCGTGGTCACGTAAACCTCGTCGAACAACTGCAGGGCGTTGATGATGAGCCAGGTGGTCAGGAACGCGGTGACGGGACGCAGCTGGGGCACCTGGATCTGCCAGAACGTGCGCACCGGCCCGCACCCGTCCAGGGCCGCGGCCTCCAGCAGGTCTTTCGGAACCGACTGCAACGCCGCCAGATAGATCAGGGCCCCGAATCCGATCCAGCCCCAGACCGTCATGGCCACCATGGCGTACAACGCCTGATCGGGATCGGAGAAGAACCCCTGGGCCGGCAGGCCGACCTTCTCCAGAAGCCCGTTGGCCAGGCCGTACTCGGGATCGAGGAGAAAGTTGAAGATGACGCCGGTCGCCACCGTCGAAGTGATCACCGGGACGAATACCGCCAGCCGGTAGATCGAGATCCCGCGGATGTTCCGATTCAGGGCCCCGGCCACCATCAGGGAGCCGATCAGGGTGAGCGGCACGAACAGCACGGTGTAGATCACGGTGTGCCGCAGTGACGCGACCAGCACCGGATCGCCGAGCATCTGGTCGTAGTTGTGCAGGCCGACCCATTCCGCGGGGGTCTGCAAGTCGTTGCGCTGGAACGACATCGCGAACGACCAGACCAGCGGGACGAGCCCGAACAGGCCGATCAGCAGCACGCTGGGGGCCACGAGCATCCAGCCGGACAGATGGTCGGCCGTGCTCCGGCGCCGGGCCCAGGCGGTGATCATCACGAACCGGCCAGCACGGACTGGACGGTCTCGGTGGCGGCGTCGAGCGCCTCCTGCGGCTGGGCCTGGCCCAGCAGCACGGACTGCACCATCTCCCCGACCGCCTGCGAAACCTGCGAGTACTCAGGAATGTTGGGCCGGGCGTGATGGACGTTGCCGAGATTGTCGGTGAATTCCTTAGCGCCCGGGTACTTCTTGAGATACGTGCTGCGGTACTCGGGCAGCTTGGTCTCGGACGTGCGCAGCGGTAGGTCGCCGGTCTGGATGGCGTACTCCAGGTGCACCTTCGGCGAGGTGAGCCAGGTGGTGAAGGCCCAGGCCGTGTCGGTCTTGCGGTCCGAGCGGTTGAACATCATGTACAGGTCGGGCCCGGAGATGGATTCGTGGTTGCCGTTGTACCCCGGCAACCGCACGACCCCGTAGTGAACCTTGTCGAAGCTGCTCAGGTCCCAGGGGCCGGTCCACAGCATGCCGATCTTGCCGTCGGCGAACAGGTTCGAGTAATTCTGGTTGCCGGTGTCGAGATAGACCGACTTGTCGGTGATCGCCATGTCCCGCAACTGGTTCAGGGCGGCGAGTCCGGCCGCGGAGTTGAACGCCGGCTTCTTGTTGTCGGCCGTCAGCAGCTCGCCACCGGCCTGCCACAACATCGCCAGGTAGCGCCAGACCGTGTCCTCGGTGCCGTCGTTGACGTACGACCAGCCGTACACACCGGCCTCCTTGTCGGTCAGGGCGGAGGCCGCCTGTCGGAAGTCCTGCCAGGTCCAGTCCTGGGTGGGCTCGGCGATACCGGCCCGGGCGAAGAGGTCTTTGTTGTAGACGAGCGCCAGGTTGTCCACGAGCGCCGGCACGGCCACGACCTTGCCGTTCACCGTCGAGGCCTCCTTCACCGCGGGGAAGAAGTCGTCCCAGTCCACGGCCGGGTCCTGGGAGCGCTCGGTCAGGTCGGCCAGCCGGGGCTGGCGGCTCAGGGGCCCGACCGACGAGCCGTACTCGTACGCCACGTCGGGGTAGTTCCCGGCCACGAAACCCGCGGTCGTCTTCTGGAGCACGTCGTCGTTCCCGCCGTCGAACACGAGCGTGACCGTCTGGTCGGGGTGCTCGGCGTTCCATTGCTTGCCCAGCGCGTTGATCGCGTCGGTCTGCGCACCGGTGTACCCGTGCCAGAGGGTGATCTTCGCCGTACCGTCGTCGACGTCTCCCGACCCCCCACAGGCGCCCAGTGCGATCGCCACCGTCAGTGCACCGGCGCAGGACACTGCGAAACGACCCTGTTGACGCATGAGAACTCTCTTCGCTGGGAGAACGGACGCAGTCACCGTGCCGGAGAGGCTCGAACCGACCAGGAGATCCGGTCCTGGAGAGCGCGCGCATCGGTCCGCACCGGCACCATCGAGCTGATTTGCTCATTCAGTGTGCGCAATCTTGCACACGCTCTTCTCGGCCGTCAACGACTGGTTACCTGCCGGAAATCTGCTGGGCCGCTCGCGCCACGGCTGCTCACACCGGTTCGGAGCAGGGATAATTGAGGACGACGAAGAGACTGCGGACGCGGGTGCGGCGAGGCGGCCCAGGGGTCACGGAGGTCGATCCGGAGGATTGACGATGATGCGCATTTCTGATCGTATGTTGCTCACAACGATCAATATCGAGCCGCGAGCAGGCCTGTGACACTCGTCGTCACCCGTCCGCTGTGACGGTGCCCGCCCGGGTTCAGAGGAGAACACGTCGATGTCACACGAAAAGCCGGAACCCGTGGTTTGTTTCGTCGGTGCGGGCTCAGTGGAGTTCACCCGGCAACTGCTGCGCGACCTGCTGTCCGAACCGGAGCTTGCCGGCTGCCGGATCGTTCTGCACGACATTGACCAGCGCCGCCTCGACCTGGCCGAGAAGATCGCCCACGTGACGATCCGGCACCACGGCGCCCGGGCCACGGTGACCGCCACCACCGACCGCCGCCGGGCGCTGGCCGGTGCGGACTTCGTCATCAATGTGGTCAATATCGGTGGCCACGCCGCGACGCTCACCGACTTCGACGTGCCCGAGACGTTCGGGATCCGCCAGACCATCGGTGACACCCTCGGCGTCGGCGGGATCTTCCGGGGCCTGCGCACCTTTCCCTTCCTGGCCGCCCTCGCGCAGGACATGCTCGATGTCTGCCCGCAGGCCTGGCTGCTGAACTACACCAACCCGATGGCGATGAACATCGCCTACCTCAACGCGGTGGCTCCCGGCCTGAAGGTGCTGGGGCTGTGCCACTCCGTCTACTGGACCATCCACGACCTGAGCGCGCTGGTGGGCGCGCCGCTGGACGAGGTGACCTTCCGCAGTGCCGGCGTGAACCACCAGGCCTGGGTGCTGGAGTGGCAGCACAACGGTGAAGACCTGTACCCCCGGCTGGACGCGCTGATCGCCAACGACGAGCAGCTGCGCCGCCGGGTGCGTGTGGACATGTACCGCCGCCTGGGCTTCTACCCGACCGAGACCAGCGAGCACTCCTGCGAGTACGTGCCCTGGTACCTGCACGACGAGGCCGAGATCGAGCGGCTGCGCATCCCGCTGCGCGACTACGTGGGGATCAGCGCCGGCAACGCCGCCCAGGTGGCGCAGCTGGAGGCCTCGATCGACGCCGGCGAGTACACCGAGCCCGAGGAAGAGGCTGCCGAGTACGCGCCGCAGGTCATTCACTCGATCGTCACCGGCCGGCCCCGGGTGATCCAGGTGAACACCGTCAACACCGGGCTGATCACCAACCTGCCGGCCGGGGCGCCGGTCGAGGTCCCGTGCGTGATTGACGCCCAGGGCGCCCGGCCGCTGTATGTCGGCGAACTGCCGCCGCAGTGCGCGGCGCTCAACCGCTCGGTGCTGAACGTCGCCGACCTGACCGTGCGGGCAGCCGTGGAAGGGCGCCGCGACCACGTCGTGCAGGCCCTGATGTGTGACCCCGCCACCTCCGCCCAGCTGCCCGTCGGCCGGATCGCCGATCTGGCCGAGGCGATGTTCGCGGCGCACGCCGATCTGCTGCCGGCCTCGCTCCAGGCCTGAAGCGTCTGGTGAGCAGCTCAGACCTGGTGCACCCGCAGACCGGCCTTCCTCAGCTCGGCCACCGCGTCGGGGTCGGCCGTGGAATCGGTGACCAGGTCGGACACGGCGGCGATCTCGCTGATCCGGGCGAAGCCGCGGCGGCCGATCTTGGTGCCGTCCGCGACCACGATCACCGTCTCGGCCGAGAGCAGCATGGCCCGGTTGGTCTGCGCCTCCACCTCATGGTGCGTGGTGAGGCCGGTGCGGGCGCTGATGCCGTCGACGCCGATCACGGCGACGTCCGGGTTCAGTCCGTTCAGGGTCGTCTCCGCGATCGGACCGATCAGCTCGTAGGACTCGGCCCGGGCGGTACCACCGCACACGACCAGGTCGATGTGCGTGCGGACGGCCAGTTCCGAGGCGATGTTCAGCGCGTTCGTCACCACGCGCAGCCGCGGCCGGGCCACCAGCACCCGGGCGACCTCGGTCGTGGTCGAGCCACCGTTCAGGGCCACCGAGGTGACTCCCGCGGGGATCAGCTCCGCGGCCCGCAGGGCGATCAGGCGCTTGGCGTCCTGACGCCGCCCACCGCGATACTTCATCGGCAGCTCGTACAGCACTCCACTCGCGACAGCGCCGCCGTGGGTGCGGGTGAGCAGGTTCTGCTCCTCCAGCCGGGCCAGGTCACGACGTACGGAGGCCTGCGAGACCTCCAGCTCCCGGGCCAGCTCCGGCACCCCGACGGTGTTCTGGCGGCTGAGGCGCTCCAGGATGAGGCCCAGCCGATCTTCCTGACGCATCTGCCCACCCTAGTTCATCGTGATCACAAACGCGCAGACGCCTGCGCATTTCGCGCACGGCCACTCTCCTCGCCCTCACCACACCGAAAGGACTCCCGATGAGTTCCGAAGACCTGAGCGCCCTGGGCGCCGCGTCGACCGCCGAGGAGATCACCCACCAGCCGGCCGTCTGGCGCCTCCTCGCCCAGGACCTCGAGGAGCGGGCGGACACCGTCCGCGCCTTCCTGGAACCGCTGCTGAGCCGGGCCGATCTGCGGATCGTGCTGACCGGAGCGGGCACCTCGGCCTACGCCGGGCAGGTCCTGGCGCCGGGTCTGAGCCGCACCCTGTCCCGTCGCGTCGACGCCGTGCCGACCACCGACATCGTCAGCCATCCCCAGCAGATCTTCGCCGAGGACGTCCCCACCCTCCTGGTCTCCTTCGCCCGCTCCGGCGACAGCCCGGAAAGCCTGGCCGCCGTGCAGTTCGCCGACAGCCAGCTCTCGGACGTGCACCACCTCGTCCTCACGTGCAACCCGGACGGCGCCCTGGCCCGGCAGCGGCCGGACCGCTCGCTGGTGCTGGTCATGCCCGAGGGCACCAACGACCGCGGCTTCGCGATGACCTCCAGCTTCACCAGCATGCTGCTGGCCTGCCGGATCGTGCTGGGCGGGAATGCCGGCTGGATGGAACAGGCCGCCCGGGCCGCCGAGCAGGTGCTGTCGGTCATGAGCGGTCCGGACGGCCTGGCCGCCCAGCTGGCCGCGCGCACGTTCGAGCGCGTGGTCTACCTCGGCAGCGGCGCCCTCACCGGTCTGGCCCGCGAATCCGCCCTCAAGCTCACCGAACTCACCGCCGGTGCGGTGCCCACCTGGGCCGAGTCGGCCCTGGGGTTCCGGCACGGCCCCAAGGCCGTGCTCACCGGCTCCACCCTGGCCCTGGTCTACCTCTCCAACGACCCCTACACCCGCCTGTACGACGAGGACATCGTCACCGAACTGCGTACCCAGCTGGGCAGTTCGCAGGTACTCGTGATCGGAGCGTCCGCTCCCCGCGACACCACCGGGCTCACCCTGGTGCCGGACGGTCTGGCAGCAGTGGACGACGCGGTGCTCGCCGCGGTCTTCGTGGTGGCCGCCCAGGAACTGGCCCTGCGCTTCTCCCTGGCCCACGGCATCGGCTCGGACAACCCCTTTCCCGGCGGCCAGGTGAACCGGGTCGTAAAGGGCGTGACCCTGCACCCGCTCCCCGCATGAGCCGCCGACTGTTCCTCGGCATCGACGGGGGCGGCACCAAGACCGCGTTGTGCCTGGCCGATGACGAGGGCACGGTGCTGGCCGGCAGCCGGATCGGCAGCGTGTACAGCGTGGGCCCCGACCGGCTGACCCACCTGGCCACGCTGCTGCACGAGGGCATGGCCGCCATCTGCCGCACCGCCGAAGTATCCCCGCAGGACATTACTTTCGTGTTCCTCGGCCTGCCCGGATTCGGCGAGGACAAGGCCGACGTCCCGATCATCGAGGGCCTTCCCCGCTCGGTACTCGGGCACGACCGGTACCGGTGCGACAACGACACGGTGTGCGGTTGGGCCGGCTCACTGGCCGGCGCCGACGGTATCAACGTGATCAGTGGCACCGGCTCGATCACGTACGGACGACGCGGTGGGCAAGGCGTCCGGGTCGGCGGCTGGGGTGAGGTCTTCGGTGACGAAGGATCCGGCTACTGGCTCGGAGTGCGTGCCCTGCAAATCTTCTCGCAGATGAGCGACGGCCGGGCCGAGCCCGGGCCGCTGCTGACGATCCTGCGCGAGCACCTGAACCTGGACGACGACCTGGATCTGGTCGGGCTGGTCATCAACGAGTGGAACGCCGACCGGACCCGGATCGCGGCACTCTCCCGACCCCTGGTGGAGGCCGCCCGGGCCGGCGACCGGGCCGCGCAGTCCCTGATCGCCGAGGCCGGCACCGAACTCGCCCGGCTGGTCACCACGACCGCCCGGCGACTGGGATTCACTGCCAGGGAGAAGTTTCCGGTGTCCTACTCCGGAGGCGTCCTGGGGGTGCACGAGGTGTTCGAGGCCTTCGCACACGCACTGGAGCCGGTCGACTGCGAGCTGCGGACCCCGATCCTGTCGCCGGTGCTGGGGGCGGTGCTGCACGCCGCTCAGCTGTCCGGGCACCCGATGACACCGGCGGCGCTGGAGAACCTTCGTCGGAGCGGGGCTTAAATTATTCCCAAATGCACGTATGGCATCGGTTTCTGGGTATCCCTGGCGTGCATCTGTGCATAGGCTCTCCCCAGTTTCGTGGAGAGCCCAGCCGGCGAAGGATGCGTCACCGACCATCGCTTCGACCCGGCCCGGTCGCCAGAGAATCGCTCGAGGCGGGGTATCCACAGCAGGGAAACGAACATGCGCCTTCTCTCGTCCATGCGCTCCCGATTCGCGCTCGCCGGTGCCGCCGGAGTGGTCGTCCTGGTCAGCGGCCTGAGTTTCGTCTCGGCCGGCTCAGCCTCCGCGGCTGTCGTCAAACCGCCGGTCAACGGCCAGTTCGACTACCAGATCGGTGGTGCGTACACCCCCGCCGCCAGCGTGAAGATTGTCGACCGTGACCGATCCCAGAAGCCGGTCAGCGGCAAGTACAACATCTGCTACGTCAACGCGTTCCAGACCCAGCCCGACGACAAGTCGTGGTGGTCGACGAACCACCCGGACCTGCTGGTGAAGAAGTCGAACGGCTCTCTGCTGGTCGACCCGGACTGGCCCGACGAATACCTGATGGACATCTCCACCGCGGCCAAGCGCGACGCCCTGATGGCGATCGTCGGCCCGTGGATCGACGGCTGCGCGACCTCTGGCTTCCAGGCGGTCGAGCCCGACAACATCGACTCCTACACCCGCTCGAACGGCGTCCTGACCCAGGCCAAGGCCATCTCCTGGGCCACTGCCCTGGCCTCCCGGGCCCACGCCCAGGGCCTGGCGATCGCCCAGAAGAACACCGCCGAACTGGGCTCTCTCGGGCGCGACACGGCCAAGTTCGACTTCGCCATCGCCGAGGAGTGCAACGTCGCGGACTACAACGAGTGCGGCGACTACCAGGCCGTCTACGGCAACAACGTGATCGAGATCGAGTACACCGACAACGCGAAATCGGCCTACACGAACTCCTGCTCGACGCGCGGCAGCGCCATCTCCATCATCCTGCGCGACCGCGAGGTCGTCCCGGCCGGAAACTCCGCCTACCACTACGAGTCCTGCTGACCGCGCACAGACCGCGAGGTTGACCAGCCAGCCCCAATCGATGCTTTCCCTCGGATCGGACCAGCTCCAGTTTGAGCTGGACGAAGACCCGCAGGGTCGTCTGGTGAATCCGTCGCCGGGACCGGATGGGTGCCAGCGGTCGGCGGCGAGTGATCTATCCGGGAGCATCCGATAGCAGGAGGGCCGGAGTCCAGAAAGTACGGGGCGTGGGCGGCTCATGATCTTGCCCTCCCCTAGTGCTCTCGCGGCGGGACCGGTGATGTTCCCGGTTCCGCCGCGGGGTGCAGTACCCCGCCCTGGGAGTCAGGGCGCGGTGGCGAAAGGCGAGCCAACAGGCTGAGGTGATCGGCCCAGCGATTCTCCCGTTGATCCGTTCGGCGGCACACCGGCGCCACGAGCAACGCCACCCCGACAAGCAGTTGAGGAAACCGATGCGGCTATATCCCTGACCTGGGATCTACGTCCGAAGGCCTCTTTCTGGGGCACAGACCTACTCGGCCGTGATCAGCCGCAGGCCGTTGTGGTCGACGAACCGCTGGAAGTCCTTCACTTTAAGCGTCGCCAACGGCAGATCGTGGGTGAGACAAGCAGCCGCAATCCAGCTGTCGTTCTGCGGGCCGGTCTGCCCTCGCAACTGCGCTTGGGCGGCGATCCGCCCCCAGGTGGTGGCGACGCTCTCGTCCCCCTCCAACACGGCGAACCCTGAAACCCAGTCGGAGAAGTTCTGGCGGCGCGTGTTGCCCCAGTGGCGAACCTCGACCCACTTCGTAAGTTCGCCGAGTGTCACGAAGGTCAGGAGCGCGCGGCGGCCAGCGATACGAGCCGCGAGTTGCGGCGGAAGACTGTTCTTGTGGAGACGCGATGCAACGTCGGTGTCCAGGATGACTGGCTGCAGCAGGATCGATCAGGCCTGGTTCTGCTGACGCTCTGCCCGGTAGGCCTCCAAGAATTCGTCCAGCTCCGGGTCCGGAACGCCGAAATTGGCTGATAGTTCTTCGGCCGGGCCGAGCGGGGGAGTGCCCTTCGCTGCCAACAGCTCTTCGACCGTGCGGCGGGGGCGTGGGGCCGGCACCGGGTACTGCTCCGCTGAAGCGCTCATCGCTCTACCACCTTCCTGCTTGGACGGTTCTGGTCCGATTCTACCGTCGGGCGTACTGGTGCCGAGTATGTCGAACCGGGCGCCTGGAGTCCCGAACCCGTGGAAACTGAAACTGACCTTGAGGATCAGCGACGGGTGATCACGCTCAGCCTCACCTGGCTCGAGTAGCTCCTCCGACAGGGTACGGCGACGGACACAGGGATTGGGTCGCTTCGGTGCCAGTGGCTGGCGGACTTGCGCCAACCGCACTTGGGACCAGGGCAGCACGAGGTCATGCCCCGCCCGGTAGGTGACCGAAGGATCCAGGAACCCCTTCGGGCGAGTTGATCCGAACGGCGCACAGCGAGACCACTCGGCGTAAATCGTCGCGGACGCCCGGATGTCAGATGATTTTCAGTCAGACCTCGAGATTCTGCACTGCAACGCATGGCCCAACAGCTCGTGCTGGGCGAAGAACCGCAGCCCGTCCTCGGTGAACACGGCCGTGCGCTCGTTGAAACGCAATCGCGAATTCCGCCAGGACCCGCACCTGGGGTCGCTACCCTCTCCAGCGTCATCGGGGTCTCCAGCTCAAAGACCTCGTCGGCGGTCTTGGGGCCCCAGCTCACGCCCAAGTCGGCGTAGGCGTTGCGGGCTCGCTCACCCAGTTCGACGACGTAGTCCTCGGACCAGCCGGCCGTCCCGCCCCCTGGATCGCGCGCATGTAGTCATCCAGCTCGGGACGCTCGCCCAGAACACACGACAGGTAGACCAGGTGGGCGCCGGTGGTCTGCTCGACGTGGGTGTCCCCGCCGGCCTGGACCTGCTGGTTCAGTGATGTCAGGCGGTCGTAGACCTCGATCCGGCTGCCCGCCGGCGTGACCGGTTCGGTGGTGGGGACGCAGTCGAAGTCGATGACCTGCCGGCCGCCGCGTGATTCCTCGTAGGCTCCCCAGGAGCGACTGGCGGCCGGGCTCGGCCTGTTCCAGGCGGGGCATACCGCTGGTCGGCTCAGTTACGGCTCCGCCGCCACCGCCCGCACCCGGCTCACCGCCTCCTCCACTCCCCCATCCCACGGCGTGCCATGACCGGGCAGCACCCACCGCGCCTGGATCCCGGCCAGCCGGTCGAGGGAGGCCAGGGCTTCCGGTACGTCGTCCGTGAAGGGGGCGGGCGCCGGGCCGGGGCGGCCGGTCAGCACGTGCTTCGTGGTCAGGGCGTCGCCGACGAAGACCGCGTCCACCACCGGCACGTGCACGGCGATGCTGCCGGGCGAGTGTCCCGGCATACCGATGATGACCGGAGCGCCCGGCAGGTCGAGCACGTCACCGTCGGCGACCGTTCGTACCTCGGTCAGATAGGTGTTGCGCAGTCCACCTTTTCGGGCCGCGTACCAGATGAAGCGGGCCAGTGCCGCGATCTTCACCGGGCCCAGGCCGGGGCTGGTCTTCTCCTCGCCCCGGGCCCGGGCGGCGTCGGCGGCATGGATGTAGACGGGGACACCGTGGTCGCGGCGCAGTCGCTCGGCGAAACCGATGTGGTCGGAGTCGCCGTGGGTCAGGATCACGCCCCGGATGTCCGCGGGGGTGAGGCCCAGTCCGGAGAGCTCGGCGATCAGGTCGGACCAGAGCCCCGACAGGCCGGCGTCGATGAGGGTGACGCCCCCATCCGTCACGACGAGGTACGCCGCGACGATGTCGTTCCCGATGCAGTGCAGCTGATGATCGAGTTTCACAGTTCTCCCCTGATCGGATCCCGGAACCGGTCCTGAGCAGCAGGCTCACCTTGAGGTAATCGCCTCACCCAATAGTGCCTTCTTCCGCGGTCCTCCCACCGTTCGTACCGTCGAACTCATGAACACCACCGCACTGAGCAACCGCACCGCCCTCGTCACCGGCGCCTCGAAGGGCATCGGCGCGCGCATCGCCACCGAGCTGGCCGCGGCCGGCGCCGCCGTGATCGTGAACTACCGCTCCGACGAGTCCGGCGCCGACCGGGTGGTCAAGGAGATCACCGAGAACGGGGGCCGGGCCGTGGCCGTGCGCGCCGACGTCGGCCGCAGCGACGAGGTGAAGGCCCTGTTCGCCACTGCGCGAGAGACTTTCGGAACAGTGGACGTGCTGGTCAACAACGCTGCCATCTCCGAGTTTGCGCCTCTGGGCGCCTACACCGACGAGCAGTACCGCCGGCACACGGACACGAACTTCTGGGGTCCCATGCTGACCATGCAGGAACTGATCGGGCAGACCGACCTGGGGCCCGCGTCCATCATCAACATCTCGACCGCCGGAACCACCACTCTGCCGCCCTACGCCAGCCTGTACGTGGCCACCAAGGCGGCGCTCGACGCGGCGAGCGTGATCGCCGCCAAGGAACTCGGCCCGCGCGGCATTCGCGTGAACACCGTCGCCCCCAGCGTCTCGGACACCGACGGCACCCGCTCCAGCGGTTTCATCGGCTCCCCGCTGGCCGACCAGGCCGTCGCGCAGATCCCGCTGGGACGCCTGGGCACCCCGGACGACTACGGCCAGGTCGTGGTCTTCCTCGCATCGGACGCCGCCCGCTGGATCACCGGCGCCCACCTCCACGTCAGTGGCGGGCAGCGCTGAGTTCGTCCGCCTGGCGGTCGTGTCCGGCCTGGGCCTCGAGAATGCCGGACGCGTTCTGCCCGAACCAGTGGATGAGTTGCGTGAGCGGGGTGGCCAGACTCATACCCATCGGGGTGAGTGAGTAGGTCACCTGGGGCGGGACGGTGGGCTCCACGTCACGGTTCACCAGTCCTGCCCGCACGAGGGTCTTCAGGTTGTGCGACAGCATCTTCTGACTGATCCCGTCGACCCGGACATGCAGCTGCGAGAACCGGTGCGGACCCTTGATCAGCGCCGCGATGATCAGGGTTCCCCACCGCGTCGTCACCTGATCCATGATCGCCCGGCTCGTGCAGGTGCGATCCAGCGTGTCGGCGGCCAGCAGAGTGCCGGCCACAGCCAGCTCGTCGTCACCTGTCATCCCCGCAGATTACCTCGGGAAAGCTGCTTACCAAAGGTGAGCTAGCTGTTCGCCACCCGTTCGCAGTTCGTCTCAGCGGGTCGATGTGTACCCCGTGCGGTCATTCTCGGTGATCTCCCGCAGCACGCGACCCGGGTTGCCGGCGAAGACCGCTCCTGCCGGAACGTCTTTCGTGACCACCGACCCGCCACCGATGACCGCGCCGTCGCCGATCGTCACGCCCGGTAGCACGGTGACGCCACCCGCGATCCAGACCCCGTTCCCGATCGTGATCGGCCGGGCCCAGCATCCACCCGCAATCCTCTCCCCCAGGTCGAGCGCGTGGTTGGAGGTGTAGAGCCCCACTTTCGGGCCGATCAGCACGTCGTCACCGATCACGATGGGGGCGCCGTCGAGCATCACGCAGTCGAAGTTGGCGAAGAACCGCGCCCCGAGGTGGATGTTGCGGCCGAACTCGCAGCGGAACGTCGGCTCGAAGTTCGCCCCCTCACCCGCCGACCCGACAACCTCCTTCAGCAGACTCTCCCGCTCGGGCGACGGCCGGCCGTACGAGGCGTTGTAAACGTTCGTCGCCAGCACCGCCCGGGTGCGGGCCTCCAGCAGCTCCGGGGTCAGGTCGTCGTACATCCCGCCGGTCGCCATCTGTGCGAACTGCTCGGTCAGATCCACTGTTTCTCCCTGATGACTGCTGCGCCGGAACGCCCCTGAGCCTAATCCGGAACCCTTCGCAGGTCGTCCTCCGTGATTGCTCGCATCACCCGGCACGGCACCCCCACCGCGACGCTCAGGGGTGGAATGTCGTGCGTGACCACGCTGCCCGCACCGATCACCGATCCGTACCCGATCCGCACCCCTGGCAGAACCACCGCGTTGCTGCCGATCCAGACCTTGTCCTCGAGCACGATCGGCTCGGAGAAGCGCCGGAAAACGACACGCAGGCCGGGATGCACGGGGTGGCCGGTGGTGGTCAGCGTGACGCCCGGGGCGATCATCACGCCGTTCCCGATGCGGATCTCCACGTCATCCACGAAGGTCAGGTTGACGTTGCCGAAGAAGTCGTCGCCGATGTGCACGTTGCTGCCGAACCCGGCGTGAAAGGGCGACAGCAGAACGGTGCGGGCACCGACCGAACCCAGGATCTGCTCGAGCAGGCTGCGGCGACGGTCGGTATCACCGGGCCTGGTCTGGTTGTAGTCGAAGATGAGGTCGGCCCGTCGCCGGGGAGCGAGAAACGCGGCCTCTGACTCGGTGTACAGGGATCCCTGCCGGATGCGCGCGAGAACCTTCGCGTCGTCTTCGCTCATCGCCGGATTCACGCGACGAGTTTAGAGGGGATGCTCGACCTCGTCGCCGAAACCCTGCTGATCGCCCGAAAGCCTCTTCCAGAAAGGGGAGTGAGCGCATGAACAGTGTCGCCACCGCGGCCGATCTGCGCATCGCCACCGTGATGGCCGCCGTCGCCGTGGTGCTCCTGAGCGGGGTGGTGCTGGGCCGGCTGGTCCAGTGCTTCCCGCAGCCGGCGGTCATCGGGGAGATCGCCGCCGGCATCATCCTCGGGCCGAGCCTGCATCATCAGCGACAACCGCCTCGGGCACACCCGGGTGGCGGCACTGGCACTGGCCGGGGCCGCAGTGGACGACGTGCTCGCCTGGTGTCTGCTGGCGTGGGTCTCGGCGCTGGTGAGCGTGGAGGGCCGGCCCGGCGATCTGATCCAGATCGCCGTTCTGTCGTTCGTCTACGTGGCGTTCATGGTTGCCGTCGCGCGCCCCGTGCTCGCCCGGTTCGTCGGCCACATGAGCGACCGCGGCTACTGGAGGGCACTTTTCGTGGTGCTGTGCGCCGGGGCCCTGCTGTCGGCGTACGCCACCACCTGGATCGGCATCCACGCCATCTTCGGCGCCTTCGCCTTCGGTTTCATCACCCCCCGCGAGCCCGCCCGGGCCCTGGCCGAGCACGTGGCCACCCCGCTGAACCACATCGCGACCATTCTGCTGCCGGTGTTCTTCATCGTCACCGGCCTCAGCGTCGACCTCGGAAGTCTCGGCGGCGCAGACTGTCTGGAACTTGCCGCGATCCTCGTCGTGGCCACGGCCGGCAAGATGATCGGTGCCACGGTACCGGCCCGCCTGCTCGGGCTGCCCTGGCGGGAGGCCCGCATCCTGGGCCTGCTGATGAACACCCGGGGACTGACCGAGCTCATCATCCTCAACGCCGCGCTCAGCCTGGGAGTCCTGGACGGGAAGCTGTTCACCATGATGGTGATCATGGCTCTCTTCACCACAGCCCTGGCCGGGCCACTGCTCCCCCGCGAACCCGGCTCGCTGCCGGGAGCAGCCGAACTGATTCCTCACAGGACATCATCAGGTGCCTGGGGCAAGCTGGGTGCGGCACTGACGCCACCATCGGGAGGACAACGATGACCCTGGAGTTCACCCAGCGAGCGACCGGCGGGGACCCGCCCTTCACCCTGCCCGGCAGCCCGGTGCCGTACTTCCTCGAAGCCGGTGAGGGCGAGCGCGCCCACCTCTTCGACCAGCTGTTCACGGTGCTGCTGTCGGGTGACGAGACCGAGGGCCAGTTCGGGGTGTTCACCATGGAGGCACCCCGGGGCGAGGCCATTCCCGTGCACTCCCACGCAGACGTCCACGAGATCTTCTACGTGCTGGACGGGAAGGTGCGTGTCGTCATCGAGGACCTGGACGGCACCCGGCACGACAAGGTGCTGACCACCGGCGATTTCGGATACGTGCCGGCGGGGCGCAAACATTCCTTCCGGGTCGAGTCGCACCGGGCCCGCACACTCGGCGTGAACACGGGCGGTTTCGAGCGGTTCTTCGCCGCCGCCGGCGAGCGCACGCAGGAGCGTGTGCCCCCGGCGGTCCCGCTGATCCCGTCCCGTGAACAGCTCGGGGCCGCCGCGCAGCAGTTCCGGAACGAGTTCCACCACGACGTCCACCTCCATGACTGAGGCGGCCCCGGTGGGGGGAGGTGGGCGTCCACCATTGATGCGCCCTCACCGCAATGGCGACCTGCGGTTCTGGAGAGCCATCGAGTACGCGACGGTACCCGGGTTCCGGCCGCTCCTGCTGGATGTGTATCGCCCCGACACCCGCGCGGCCGTTCCCGCGGTCATCTTCGTGCACGGTGGCGGCTGGCACGTGGGCAGCCGGGCGTCGGTCGGGCCGACCTATGCCGACTGGTTGCCGTCACCTCTGGAGCAACTGGCGGGCAAGGGTTTTGCGGTGATCTCGGTCGACTACCGGTTGACCGGGGAGGCGCGTTTCCCGGCACAGCTCGACGATGTCACTGCCGCTGCGGCCTGGGTGCGCGATCGCACTGACGAGCTGGGCATCGATCCGCGGCGGATCGCGGTGTGGGGTGAGTCGGCGGGCGGGCACCTGGCTGCCCTGCTCGGGCTCACCGCCGAGGGAGTCGCCGCGGTGGTCGACTGGTACGGTCCCTCCGACCTGGCCCGGTTGCCCACCGACGCGGCCGAACTGGGTATCTCGGTCACCGATCCGTCGGCCGCCGACTCCCGCGAGGCTTCCCTGCTGGGTGGTCGGGCCGCCGAGGTGCCTGAGCTGGCAGCTCAGGCGTCCCCGGTGGCACGGGTGCACGAGAACGCGCCCCCGTTCTTACTGATCCACGGTACGGCAGACCGTTTTGTGCCGCACCGGCAGTCGGAGCGACTGGCCGACGCCCTTCGGGCCCAGCGGGTGGACGTTCGTCTGCGTCTGCTCGAGGGCGCGGATCACCTGTGGCTGGGTTCTCCGGAAACTGCTCGCACTGCTTTCGATCTCACCGTCGAGTTCCTGCGCGAGCGGCTGGCCTGATCCAGCTCAGCCGTTGCGCTGGGGCGGCAGGAGTGCGCTCACCCCGGTGTAGAAGTGCCCGATCTGGTCCACCACGGCCTCGAGGGCATCCAGGTCCATCGGCTTGGTGACGTAGGCGTTGGCGTGCCGCTGGTAGCTGGCCAGCACGTCGCTCTCGGCGTCGGAGGTGGTGAACACCACGACTGGAATCGCGCGGAACCTCTCGTCACCCTTGATCGCGGCCAGGGCCTGACGTCCGTCGAGACGGGGCATGTTCAGGTCGAGCAGGATGAGGTCGGGGCGGTCGGCGTCCGGACCACCGCGACGCAGGAAGTCCAGGGCTTCCTGCCCGTCGCCGGCCACGTGGAGCACCGGCGGGCGCTGACTGCGCTCGAGCGCTTCGGTCACCATCAGAACGTCACCGGGATCGTCCTCGACCAGCAACACGACCGGGAGCCTTGAATTCATCGTCAACACACGCCCTTACTACGGGACTGCATCGATAGCTCTCTGCAGGTCATCATCGTCGTCATCGACGTTCGCGAATCTCTGCACGAACGTCGGGAAATCATCACACACCACAACACCCCCGCGCGCCTACTCCGCCCGGCGCCTGCGATATGTCCTCGTCTTGTGCCGATTGCCGCACACTTCCATCGAGCACCAGCGGCCGCCGCCACTGCGTGAGGTGTCGTAGAAGGCCCAGTGGCAGTCTGTCGAGGCGCACAGTTTCAGACGGCTCCATCTCCCTGAGGCCACCGCCACCGCGACGGTCTCGATGATCACGTCGAGACCAGCGACGCCACTGTCCGCGACGAGACGCAACTCTCCGCTCTCGTCGGGGGCCATCCGCAGGGGAAATCCCAGGAGCCCGACCGTCGGGGCGTCACCGGCGACCACCTCCCGCAGGGCCGCCCTCAGCGTGAGGGCTGTGGCCAGGCTGGAATCGCTCAGTTCCGGCGAGGGTAGGCCGTGCGCCTCCAGCCAGGCCGCGAGCGCATCGACCGAGGTGAGCTCATCGGCGGCGAAATGGTTCTCGCCGTGCCGGCTGAAGGTTCTCTCGTCGAGCGTGTTGAGGAACTGCTCGACCATTACCAGATTCACGACACCAGCTTAAGTCCATAGCGGTGTTGCGTGCTCACGACACCGGCTTTACGTTTAAGTGGTGTCGATGACGAAGAAGACCCCGACCGATGTCCGTCCCGTGCTCGCAGTGAGCTCCTCGGAGCTCGACGACCTGCGAGCGCGCCTGCGGAAGACCCGGTGGGCCACATCCCTCCCGGTGGATGCGTGGGAGGCGGGCACCGACGTCGACGAGGTGCGGCGCCTGGTGGAGTACTGGGCCGACGGCTACGACTGGCGCCGGCACGAGGCCTCCATCAACGAGCTACCGCACCGGTTCGCCGATATTGACGGCACCCCCGTGCACTACCTGCGTTTCGACGCGGAGCGGGAGGGCACCCTGCCGCTGGTGCTCACCAACGGCTGGCCGAGCACATTCTTCGAGATGATCGAACTGGCACAACGACTTTCGTTGCCCTCACGGTTCGGTGGCGGCCCTCAGGACGCCTTCACGGTGATCGTGCCGTCGCTGCCCGGTTTCACCTTCTCGCCCCAGCGCCCGGGCGGGAGCCTGCCCACGCACGAGCTGTGGCACCGGCTCATGCATGACGAGCTGGGTTTCGAGCGGTACGGCGCGCACGGCGGCGACCTCGGCGCGGGCGTCACCGGCCGGCTCGGCCAGGCCCATCCCGAGGCGGTGGTCGGCATTCACCTGCTGAGCGTCGACACCACTCCCCGCGACAACCTCACTCCCGAAGAGCAGACCTACCTGGAGGCGATCGCGACCTGGCACGCGCAGGAGGGCGCCTACAACCACCAGCAGCGCACCCGTCCGCTCACCCTGGCCCAGGGGCTGGGCGATTCCCCCTCGGGCCTGCTCGCCTGGATCCTGGAGAAGTACCGGGCCTGGAGCGACTGCGGCGGTGAGATCTCCAGCCGGTTCAGCGACGACTTCCTGCTCACCCAGGCCTCGCTGTACTGGTTCACCGACACGATATCGACCTCGTTCCGGCCTTACTACGAGAGCGCCCAAGTCTCCGGAGCACATCCGCTACGTGTTGAGGTTCCTACTGCGGTGGCTGTTTTCCCGGGTGATCTCGGCGCCCCGCCGCCGCGTAGCTGGGTGGAGCGCACCTACCACCTGACCCGTTACACGGTCATGCCGCGCGGCGGTCACTTCGCCCCGCACGAAGAGCCGGCACTGCTTGCGGACGATCTGACTGGCTTTTTCGGGTCGGTGAAAGAGTGACGGTGGAACCTCCACGACCGTCTCCGCCGCCAGCGCCGCGTCCCCGCTCTGCCCTCCGACGGTGAGTTCGGCGTCCTCGTCGTTGCTGGACGCTCTGATCTCATTCGGCCGAGGCCGACCGGATTCCGGCCGTCCTCAGTGATCGGGTCCCAGGAAGGCCTCCTCCACCTGCCGCAGCTCGTTCTCGTCGAGGTGCGGCTGGACCCAGTTGCGCAGCTCCAGGTGCAGGATGAACGTAGCCGGCACCGCGGCGTCGTACTTCTCGACGTAGTAGGCCAGGTCGCGGGGCCAGACCCAGGCTCCGTCGGTGACCAGTTCGAGCGGGGCCACGGCCCGGGCGGTGGGGTCGAGCACATCGTCGACCAGGGCCGCCGTCGCCGCCAGGACGACGTTTCCCTCCAGATAGCGCAGGAGCTTCGCGGTGTCCTGGTCCGTGTCACGTTCCACGGCCTCGCGCAGGCTCTCGCCGTCCGGGTCGCCGTGCGGAAGTTCCCGGAAGAACCCGGCTCTGCTGATGTTCATCGTGAGGCTCCCGGCCGGAAGGGGATCCATCGTCCCGACATCGTCAGCGGTGAGGGCCCGACCACCAGCCGGCCCGAACGGAAGGCGAAGACCGTGCCGGAAGGTGCCAGCACCTCGACACCGAGCTTGTCCGCCAGGTTCTGCGCCGTGGCCGCCCCGACCCCGCCGACCGAGCCCGAGACCAGCCGGACCGGGCCGCCGCCGTAGTTCGCGTCGTTGAGGATCAGCCGGGCCAGGGCCCGGTGGCTGAACCCGAGCCCCGTGGACATGCCCTGGATGATCACGTCGTGATAGCCGTGTTCGGGCATCGCCCGGGCGGCCAGCTCGGAGAAGTCCTCGGCCTTGGCCAGGAAGTCCGAGACCCCGCCCAGATCGAAGGCGTGCAGATAGTCCTCGGCCGTCAGGCGCACCGCCCGGTTCTGCACAGCGCCGCCGAAATTGACCGGGACGAACGTCAGCGCGAGCTCGGCGCCGTCGGTGAGCAACGCCCCCGGCGTCACCCGGGACAGATAGGCCCGCACCGCCGACCGCGGATCGCGCACGAAGGTGGCAGCACCGCGCCCGTGCGAGGCCAGGTACGGCGCGGCCCCGGACACTCCGAAAGCCTGCCCGAGCGACCCGGCCGACAGCCCGGCCAGCGCGATCAACCCGCCGATCACCATCAGCTGCTGCCACACCGTCAGCCCGGACCACCAGCCCCCGAGATCACCTGCTGACCCCCCGCCGTCCGGTCCGGGCGGCCACCCTCCGGCCAGCCACGCCCCGGCCAGCAGCATCATCAGCAGTACCGCAGCACACACCCGCCAGCCGGGAACGGCCCGCGATCCACCGGGACCGGCCTGGGTGGTGAACGCCTCCCGGCGCGCGTGACGCACCATCTCCGCCCCGGCCCGGCCCCGCACCAGTCGGGTCAGCCGGGACTCCCCCGTCGCGCCGGCGTGCGCGGCCAGGACCACCACCCGGTCCCGCGACGCATAGGCCACCAGTGCACAGGCGGCGACCACCAGCGTGCGCCAGACCTCGGCAACCGCCCGGCCCGCCACCCCCAGAACCTCACCTCCCGAACTCCGCGAGACGCCCCTCTTCCGAGACGCAGCCCGGGACATCCGGCGCCCTCCGCCATTCCCCCCGGAGTCGCCGGCCCAGAACTCGCCGCCCCCGGCACCACTCACCCCAGCGCCGCTCACCCCGGCACCACTCACCCCGGCACCACTCCGCCCGGGATCGGCGTCACCCTTCGACGCGTCCGCACCATCCGCATCCTGGTCGGCGGAATCCGGGCGGCTCTCGAAGACCAGACGGGACGACCACGCGTGGGTCCACCAGACGGCCAGCCAGGGCACGGGCAGGATGGTCAGGTCGCCGCGCCGGGCGTCAACGGCCAGCAAATGCCGGGCGTCGACCAGCAGGACGAGCACCAGTACCGCGGCCAGCAGCGCCGCCGGCGGAAGACTCTCGTGCAGAGGCAGGGCCTCGACCACCTGCTGACCCCACCGCAGCGGGAGCGGAACCGACGCCGTCGCGCCGGCCGGAACGCCCACCATGCGGCCGGATACCGCCAACCACCCCACCAGAACCGGCGCGGCGAGCGCGATACCGCGCAGCGCCACCGCGCCCGCACCGGAGCTGACCGCGGCCCGGCGCCACACCACGATCGCCGTCCCGACCGCGGCCGTGACGATCGCCGTGGACACGAACTGAGTGCCCTGGCCGTCCGCCCCGGACACCTCGTGCGCCATCTCACGCACCGCCTGGAACGCGAGCCCGGCGGTAAAACCCAGAAGCAGCCAGTCGCTCACCGAGAACTGCCGCGCCCGCCGGGGCACCGCGAGAGCCATCGCGGCCACGGGCGCAAGTTTCAGCGATTCCTCCGCCAGAGCGGTCGTCGAGGTGGCCGGACCGTCCGGGAACAGCACGAGCAGCGCCACCACGGCCGCCAGCGACCAGAGCAGCGCGAGCGCGAACATGCGCGCTGCCGTGATCCATCGCATCGTGCGGGTGACAGCGATCAGGAACCCGACAATGAACAACCCGTAGATCTTCACAAAACCCCGCACCGGCGAACGCATCTCCGGCCAGAGCAAGGCCACCAGCACAATCCCGGCCAGTGCCGTCCAGAGTGCTGCGGCCCGCGAGATCCGCAACCGCCGGATCAGTTCCGGACGCTCGGCGATGCCGGCCGGCGTCCACCTGTAAGGACGCCACCCCCGGCCACCACTCTGCGCGTCTTCCTGATCAATGGACCGGTCGGGAGCCTCACCCGACGTGACCCGATCGCCCCGTGCCGCTGGTGTGACCATCGCCCGTGTCGCCATTGCCCTGGTCGCCGCTGACTCGGTCGCCGCTGCCTGGTCTGATGCGGACTGGGCCGCTGCCGCCTGGCCTGCCGCCGCCCGGTCAGCCGCCGCCTGGCCTGCCGCCTGGCCTGCCGCTGCTCGTGTTGCCATCCTGGTCCCTGTCCTGCTCATGCCCCCGGCGCCCGCCCGGGTACGCCAGGGTATGCCCGATTCGGCCCGCCCGGACCTCGATGCCGGCGATACCGATCCGTGGCATTGCCGGACGCGGCGTTCTTTTCCCTGATGACGCGCACCTTTCGCGATGTGGTCGGCACTGCCCGAATCCGGTGGGCCGGACCGCGATGCTCGACCGAACCGCGTTATGGGCATGCTGCCGGAGCGACATATCCCCGTTAACAGCGCGTAGTCGCCACCCCGCAAGCCCTCTCCCGGCCATGCCACGACCCACCGCCCCCTCCCGAATCGGCGATACGCAAGAACTATATCAACGAATTGCGGTCGTGCTACGGTTCACGTATCACCGAATCTCCACGGCAGTAACGTGGATACGGCAGGCGTGGTGTGCACCTTTCCACGCCTCCGCAGATCTCAGGAGGACCCACCATGAGCAGCACCA
Organism: Kineosporia sp. NBRC 101731; assembly: GCF_030269305.1. NCBI lineage: Bacteria > Bacillati > Actinomycetota > Actinomycetes > Kineosporiales > Kineosporiaceae > Kineosporia > Kineosporia sp. NBRC 101731. The sequence continues at coordinate 397,439 of NZ_BSTC01000003.1, read as the reverse complement.
TCCTCATCACCGGCGCGGGTTCCGGTTTCGGCGCGCTGACCGCCCGGGCCCTGGCCGACGCCGGCCACACCGTCTACGCGGCCATGCGCAACACCACCACGCGCAACGCCGAGCGGGTCACCGAGGCCCGGGCCTACGCCACCGGGCACAACGTCGACCTGCGCACGGTCGAACTCGACGTGCTCTCGCAGGAATCGGCAGACGCCGCGATCGCCACCGTCCTGTCCGAGGCCGGACGGCTCGACGTGGTCATTCACAACGCCGGCCACATGGTCACCGGGCCCACCGAGGCGTTCACCCCCGACGAGATGATCGCGGTCTACGACACCAACGTGCTGGGCACCCAGCGCGTCAACCGGGCCGCGCTGCCCCACCTGCGTTCTCAGCGCAAAGGCCTGGTGCTGTGGGTGGGATCGACCTCCACCAGGGGCGGTACCCCGCCCTACCTGGCCCCGTACTTCGCGGCCAAAGCAGCCATGGATGCCCTGGCCGTCTCCTACGCCGCCGAACTGGCCCGCTTCAACATCGAGACATCGATCGTCGTCCCGGGAGCCTTCACCAGTGGCACCAACCACTTCGCCACTGGTGGCCACCCCGGCGACCAGAGCGTCGTCCCTGCCTATGAAGAGCACTACGCAGGCCTGATGAACCAGGTCTCCCAGCGCCTGGCCGACCTGGCCCCGGCCGACGCCGATGTCTCCCAGGTCGCCGACGCCATCGTCGACGTGGTCGCGGCCGAACACGGCGAGCGCCCGTTCCGCGTCCATGTCGACCCCTCGAACGACGGCTCCGAGACCGTCAGCGTCCTTGCCGACCACATCCGCGCGCAGTTCCTCACCCGCATCGGCCTCGAAGACCTGCTCCACCCCACCGCCTGATCCCCTCGCCCCACCGAATGCACCGGTGCGATGAGAGTCCAGAGCCCTTGTTCCCACGCCGGAGATGCCCGGCCGGTCGGCAAGACCGGTCTGGCATCTCCGCCCAGCTCATTCAGGCCTCAGCACGTTCAGGCCTCAGCACGTTCAGGCATCAGCTCAACCCATCCAGGCATCGGCTCAATTCGTCGAGCCTCGGCCCAGTTCGTCGAGCCTCGACCCAGCCCATCCAGACCCGAGCTCAATTCGTCCGGACCCGGGCTCAATTCGTCCAGACCTCAGCCCGGTCGATACTGATCGTCGTCCCGTCGGAGGCGGCGTTCTTGTCCCCGGTCACGCGCACCTTCACGGTGTGGGTGCCGCTGCTCAGCTTCGGCGAGAGGTAGTTCATCCACTCCCCGACCCGGATCCGGTTGGACGGGTAGAAGTCGACACGCTTCTCGGCCTGACCGTCGATGCTGATGGCCGCGATGCCGTTGCCGACGTCCCGTACCGACAGCAGGGCCAGCTGAGTGCCGGTGAAGGTGAACGTCGCCGTGGCCCCGGCAGCGCCGCTCCAGTGATCGTCTCCCCAGAAACACTGCGCGGCACAGGTGGTTCCGGTACTCCACGTGCCGCTGTAGGCGAGTGATCCGACGCCGCTGGACCGTCCGTCGTCATTGATCCACCCGGTTGACGGTCCTGGATCTCCGGCGGGCAGCTCCTGGGAGGCGCCGATGGCCAGCGGCTCACCGAGGTTCGGGCTGCCGTCGCTGTTCCAGCTGATCCGCTGGATCCGGCTGGTGCGGTCGGAGTAGGTGTTCACGCTGGTGGTCTTGGCCAGGTAAACGATCCAGTCCTGGGTGCCGTCCGGGCTGGTGAAGAAACTGTGGTGCCCCGGGCTGAACACGCCCCGGGCGTCCGATCGGGAGAACACGGCACCGTCGTGCTGCTGCCAGTTGGCCGTCGCCAGGGGGTCGGCCGTGGCGGCGATGCTCGTCATCCACAGTTTGTAATCCGGCTTTCCGGTGTCGCAGACCGAGTACGTCATCCAGGTGCGGCCGTTGCGGTAGAGAAAAGCCGGGCCCTCCCGCACCTCGGCACAGTCGCCGCCGGCATTGATGGCGACCGCGTTGCCGGAGACCGTCCACGGATTCGACAGCGGGGCGAGGTTGATGCCGTTGTGCTGGTACTGGTTCGTGCCGCTCCAGGACAGGTACAGCTTGCCGTTGTGCTTCATCAGCGACGGGTCGATGGCGAACACGTCCCGGTTCGGCGGCGTCAGCTTCGCCTTGAAGTGATAGGAGCCCGCCGGGTCATTGGCATCGGACTCCAGTACGTACAGCCGGTGGTTCTCGTCCACCCCGTCGTCGGCCGTGTAGTAGAGGTACCAGCGGTCACCCACCTGGTGGAACTCCGGCGCCCAGACATCCTTGTTGCGGGAGGTGTTGCTGTCACGCCACACCTCGATCGGCGTGGCCCGCAGCAGCCCGGCCGCGCTCGGGGACCGGCGGATCTTGATCGAGTCGCCCTCGGTCATGGCCAGGTAGTAGTTACCGTTGAAATACGTCATGAACGGGTCCGGCCCGGTACCCACCGGGTTCCGGAACGTGCCCCCGGCCGCGCGGGCCGGCGAGGTCGAGGTCAGCGACGTGAACACGACGAAGGACAACAGCAGACCGAGAACGGCGGTGGCCCCGAGGAGCAGCCTCCGCCGGGGGCGGGACGTGGACAGGAGCACAGGGATCTCCATCGAAAGGGCCATAGGCCGGACAGCGAAGCAGAGCGATGCTCGACCCGGTCGTGTTATGGCCGCGCTGCCGCAGCGACATGGCGCCCTTAACAGCGGTCAGAGGCCTTTCCTCGACGGCAACGAGATGCGGGAAGCGATGGCCGTGGGCAATAAGTCCCATTGACCCCCATCGAGCGCGGCGACCAGACTCGGCCACCGGGCCGGGGTCCGGCTTCTCGACCCGAGATGTTCCCTGACATCGAAGGAGATGCCCATGATCCGCGCGTCCAAGATCCAGAACCGTCGGCACAGAGGCCTTCTGGTGGCGGGTGCCGTCGCGGCCGTCCTGACCGGCGCCGGGGTGGTGCAGGCCCAGGCGGCGGAAGCAGCGGACGTGTTGCTGTCCTACCGGAAACCCGCCACCGCCTCCACCTTCCAGGACGACGGCGCCTGCCCGGCCTGCACCGCCGACAAGGTCACTGATCAGGACGTGACCACGCGCTGGGCGACGAGCTCCACGGAAGGCTGGGTCGACCCGGGCTGGGTCACCATCGACCTGGGCGCGAGCGCCACGGTCCATCGCGTCGTGCTCCAGTGGGATGCCGCCTACGCCAAGGACTATCAGATCCAGATCTCGGACGACGGACAGAACTGGAAGCCGATCTACTCGGCCACCTCCGCCCCCGGCCACCAGGAAGACCTGACCGGCCTGGACGGTACGGGCCGCTACCTGCGGATGTACGGCACCGCCCGGTCCAACGGGTACGGTTACTCCCTGTGGGACCTCCAGGTCTACGGAACCGGTGGCGACCCCGTGAAACCACCGGAACCTGTTGCCGATATCGAACTTCCGGCCACCGACCTGGTGTTCTCCGACGAGTTCGACGGCACGGCCGGTTCTACCCCCGATCCGGCCAGGTGGACGTCCGACCCAGGCACCGGGCAGAACGGCGAGCAGCAGTACTACACGGACAACAAGAACGCGACCATGGACGGCTCCGGAAATCTCGCCATCGAGGCCCGGGAGGAGACCCCGCCCGAGTGCACCGGCTGCCGGTACACCTCGGGCCGGATCAACACCCTGAACACGTTCACCTTCACCTACGGCCGGGCCGAGGCCCGGATCAAGGTGTCCGGGACGCAGGGCCTGTGGCCGGCGTTCTGGATGCTGGGAGCGAACTTCCCGGAGGTCGGCTGGCCCCGCTCGGGCGAGATCGACGTGATGGAACACGTCGGCAAGGTGCCGGACGCGACCTACTCGACGTTGCACGCGACCGCCTACTACGGGGGTGGTGGGTACGGGCAGCCGTACACCGTGACCGGCAGCGACTTCGCCGATGACTTCCACGTCTACGCGGTCGACTGGGACGCAACGAAGATGACCTTCTCCGTCGACGGCCGCGAATTCTTCACCGCAGACAAGGAAACCGTCGAGAAGACGCGCGGCCCCTGGGTCTACGACCACCCGTTCTACCTGATCCTCAACAACGCCGTGGGCGGTGAGTGGCCCGGCGCGCCGGACAGCACCACCCGCCTTCCTCAGCAGATGCTCGTCGATTACGTGCGGGTGTACCAGTAAGCCGGCCGACCGTCGGTGAACCCGGCGGCAGAGGGTGTGAGCGGGACGGATCCGGCCGGTGCGGTCTACCCCGAACCGGAGCGGCTGCGTTGTGTACACCTGGTACATCCGGTACCGGATGTACCAGGTGTACACACTCGAGGCGGTTCGCCGGAGGCCTCACCCGGCCGGCCTCGTCACTTCCTGACGACCGCCGGGCGTGCAGACTCGTCGACGTGGAGCGAGAAGACGTCGGGCCGGGCGTAGTGGCCGATGCTGTCGAAATCGAATCGGGACCGGGCAATGTCGTCCAGATCCAGCGCGGCGGTGAGGATGCCCTCGCCGTCGCGCAGGGGCCCGGCCAGGACCTCGCCGAGCGGGGAGACGATCACCGAACCACCACCGATCAGGACCGTGTCCGGCGCCTCGCCCTGAACGGGATGGAGATCGGCCGGCAGGTCGTCGCGGCGCAGGTACTGGGCCGCACTGAGCACGAAGCAGCGACCCTCCAGGGCCACGTGCCGCATGGTGGCCTGCCAGACCTCACGGTCGTCGACGGTCGGGGCGCACCACAGGTCGACGCCCTTGGCATACATCGCCGTGCGGAAGAGCGGCATGTAGTTCTCCCAGCAGATCGCCGCCCCCAGACGGGCGGTGCCGGTGTCGACGACCGGCATGGTGGACCCGTCGCCCTGACCCCACAGATAGCGCTCGGCCGCGGTGGGCATGAGTTTCCGGTGCAGGCCCAGATATCCGCCGGGGCCGAGGAACAGCGCGACGCAGTACAGCGTGCCACCCCGGCGCTCGACCGCACCGACCACGACATGGCATCCGAGTTCCCGGGTGAGGGCGGCCAGCGCATCGACCTCCGGGCCGGGAACCTCGATGGCAGACGCGTGGTAGCGCCGGAACAGGTCGCGGCCGGACGGGGTCCGGCTGCCGACCGTGACACCGAAGTCCAGCCCTTTGGGATACCCGCCGAGGAACGCTTCCGGAAGCACGACCACGTCGGCCCCACGGTCGGTCACGGCCTCACGGATGAGTTCCTGGGCGCGCGCCAGCGCCACCGGGGTGTCGAAGAGGGGTGCGGACGCCTGGACCACGGCGGCGGTCACGAACGAACGGTCTGCTGCTGGGAGAGGGGCCATCCGGTGAAGGGTAGAACGGCTCGGCCAAGGCTCCCCCGGTACCGGATCGCCAGGCCCGGGATGAAGGCGCCCCAGCACCGGCCGACGTGGAAGGGATACCTCAGCGGTGGGCGTCGAACGGGTCCGAGGCGTCAACCGCCCGGATGGTCAGGGCAGTGATCCGGCCGTCGTCCGCCAGAGCGAACTCACTGCGCAGATCGACCCTTCCGCCCGGGAAGTTGCCTTCTACCCGCAGGAGGGCGACGACCGTGCGGGCCTGGCGGTCGATCCCGAGCCGGGTGGACGTGGTGGTCCATTCACTGGCGGCACCACCGAGCCAGCCGAGAATCTCCTCGTGGCCCCGGTAGGTCGTGCCGTCGTCGGTGACCACGGCGTCTGCAGTGAAGATGTCGATGACGGATTGTTTGTTCCCGGCGTCGATCGCGTCGAGGTAGGTGCTGACCGCGTCCATGGCTCGTTCCTTTTCTCTCGGGAGTGACCCGAGCCTCGACCTTGCCCTCGGGGCAAGGTCAATCCGGCGGCGAGATCGGCCAGCCGATCTCGGTAACTCCCTCGTCGGAGGTGTCCAGGTACCACTCGCGCACCGGACCGTCAGCAGCGATCCCGTGCCGGGCGACGTACTCGCCCAAGGCCGCGTGGACCTCGCCGATCGTCTCGTCCGGACCCCGGTGAACCGCAACGGCCAGCTCCACGGCCGGCATCAGTTCTGCCCGGAGCCGGCCCGGGAGCTCTGGCTCCGGCAGCGTGGCGACAGGGACGAAGAGCACGGCCTCGCCCCGCTCGTCGAGGAACAGCTCGCTGTCCCAGAGACCACCCATCGGCCCGGTGGCCCGCACCCGCCCGGCAGCGATCGCCTGTTCCAGCTCACCCGTGGCAGCGATGTACCAGTCACTGAGATCGGCCAGATCGATGATCTCGCGGACGACGACGGCCGGCTCAGCGGCCACCCGGCGTCGCGTCACCTCGATCGGAGCCTCAGGCCCGGTGAGCAGGCTCCGCAACGACGCCACCGTCATGCGCACCTGCTCCAGCCGCGCCTCCATCTCGCTCAGATGGGCGGCGATGATCGCATTCCGCCCGGCCCGGGAGGGAGCCCCGAGCACGTCACGGACGACGTCGACCGGCATCTCCAGGGACCGCAGATGCCGGATCAGGCGGGCATCGCAGATCTGGTCGGCCGAGTAGAGCCGGTACCCGTTGTGGGGGTCGACACGAGCCGGTTCGAGGAGGCCGGCCTGGTGGTACAGGCGCAACGCCTTCGCGCTCAGCCGCGTCGCCCGGGAGAAGTCCCCGATCGTCATGGTCGCGGTCACGGAGCCATCCTGCGCCTTGCCCTAGGGGGAAGGTCCAGTCCCCGCCGTCGGCGGGGCCGTATCGAGGCAAGGCCCACCGGTCGGCCCGGTCAGATCCTCTGGTGAAGGCCTCAGCCAATACCACGTGAGGAACCGGCGGAAATGTTCTTCGTTCCGGGTACTGGCGTACCCGTCGGAGAACCCGTGCTCCGCGAGCACGAGGCTGACGTCACTTTCGTGCCAGCAACGGCTGAGCCGGTGGGTGACAAAATATTCTGCCTCCCACCGGCTCAGTGCTGTGTCCCACCGTGGCGACTGACTGTCGCCCAGGCATTAGACGGGCTGGATGTTCTCGGCCTGCGGGCCCTTCTGGCCCTGCGTGACGTCGAAGCTGACCTTCTGCCCTTCCTGGAGCTCACGGAAGCCCTGGGCAGCGATGTTGGAGTAGTGCGCGAAAACGTCCGCGCCCCCACCGTCCTGCTCGATGAAGCCGAAGCCCTTCTCGGCGTTGAACCATTTGACGGTTCCGGTTGCCATACGTCCTCCAAGGGACTCAGTGCCGTCCGCCGCGCGGTGCGGCGGGCGTCCAGAAGCCCAGCCGGAGCTCTCAGACTCGGGCCTCCGGCGGAGTAAGAGTAGAGGAACAGACGTCCTCTCCGCCCCAGCGGTCGGGTGAACGCCGGGAGCGGCCTCATTAATTACCCGTGAGAATCGTATGTTCTGGCAACAAAGCGGGCAGGTCGAGACGCCGTCCGGACTCAAGTTCCACGCCCTCGGCCCCGAAAACCTGAGATTCACCCAACCCGCCGGGACGGGCAAAGATTCGCAGATTCAGCCGTTCACCCGATCCGGGCGCAGGAGTTTCCAGACCACCGCTCCCTGGTCGCACCAATCCGGCCGATGAACCCGTAATCGCTTCACAAGAGGACGTTTGGACATCCAACGAGAGCGCCTTCAGGCCAGAACGACGCCACGTCGGACAGACCCACGGACCGTTCGGCGCCAGCACCGCACCTGAGGCACGGGTCGTTCGCGACCAGCGGAACACCGGGCCACGGCCCACCGGCACTGCACCGACATCGCCCCCTTCCGGAGTGTGTCCAGGGCCTCACATCTCCGGCGAGGGCACATCCGGGAGAAAGTCACCGAAAAGCCTTGAAGAACATTCGTAACGTTACGACCGCAACTCAAGCCCAGGCGCCAACGTGACATCTAAATTTGATTCATTCAAATCTGGAGACTATGTTCAGGGCACGCCGCAGGCCGCGCAGCGCGAGGGCCGCGGGTAGAGACCGACTCGGGAAGAAGGGTGCCCCGATGGACGACCACGACCTCATCGACACCAGCGAGATGTATCTCAAAGCCGTCCTCGAGCTCGAGGAGGAGGGCGTCGTTCCGTTGCGCGCCCGGCTGGTGGAGCGCTTCGCCCAGTCCGGCCCCACGGTCAGCCAGACCGTCGACCGCCTGCGCCGTGACCAGCTGCTCGAACTGGGCAGCGACCGGCAGATCGTCCTGACCGACGCCGGGCGTGCGTCGGCCGGCAGCATCATGCGCAAGCACCGGCTCACCGAGGTCTTCCTGCACCAGGTGGTCGGGCTGGAGTGGCCGTTGCTGCACGTGGAGGCCTGCCGCTGGGAGCACGTCGTGAGCGACCACACCGAGGGCCTCATCGACCGGCTCCTCGGGCACCCTCGTCACTCCCCCTACGGCAACCCCATCACCCGCGAGAACAGCCCGGCTCCCGACATCAAGGTCGAGAACCTCACCCGCCGGGCGACGCGACCGGACGACAGCACGCCCGCCTGGATCGCCTGGATCGGCGAACCCCTCCAGGCCGACCCGGCCGCTCTGGGCGAACTGCTCGAGCAGGGCCTGATCCCCGGCACCGCCGTCACGGTGGTCGGACAGCGCCCCTCGGGCGTCACCCTGGTGAACGGTGGAACCCACGACGTCGGGCTCTCCGACCACCTGGCCAAACACGTCTTCGTCTCGACCACCGCCCCGGACCTGGACGGCACCCCGCCGGCCCGCGTCCCCGGCGGCCAGGAGGCGCTGGCCGCCCTGGCCCGGTGACTCACTCCCCTTCCGCGGTCAGCCGGCCGCGGAAGGCGATCATGTTCATCCGGTTCCCGCACCGCACGCTGCAGAAGCGCTTGGAGCCGTTGCGCGACAGGTCCAGCAGGAGGCCCGTGCAGTCGGTCGCCGCACAGACCCGCAGCCGGCCCGTCTCGTCGTTGCGGATCACGTCCACGAACGCCAACGCCGCCTCCACCCGCATGCGCTGAGGCAGCGGGGTGTCGGACGTGGTGCCGTGCAGGTGCCAGTCCGACGCACCGTGCCGGGCCAGCTGCGGCAGCACCTCGGCCTCCCGCAACATCCGGTTGACCTCGATCACGGCGTCGTCGCGGTCCAGGCTCCACACCCGCCGCAACAGGTCCCGGGTCTGCCGTACACCGCGCAGTTCCTCCTCGTCATGGTCGATCCGCCCGGTGTAGGGGTAGCGGGCCAGAAGCGCAGCAAGAGCGTCGACGGTGGCGATCTCGTCGACGCCACTGCGGGACGCACCGGGATCGGTGTTGCCCAGGTCGACGATGAACCCGAGCGACTCCTCCGTGTCAGGGGCAAAATGCAAGTTGACTCCTTACAGACGAGCGACCTACCGTCATGGGCATAAAGCTATTAGATCCTTACAGGAGCGGTCGCTCCACCCGAGGAGAAATATGCAGCTCTCGTCGACATCCACGGGCCTGTCCGCCGCCGTGATCGCGGCGGCCTCCTTCGGGACTTCCGGCACCTTGGTGAAACCGCTACTGGCAGAAGGCTGGTCGCCGACCGCTGCTGTGACGGCCCGGGCCCTGGCGGGCGGGGTCCTGCTCCTGCCGATCGCCCTGACGATGCTGCGCGGCCGGTGGCACATCCTCTGGCAGGCCCGGTGGCGGGTCATGGTCATGGGAGTGGCCGGGGTGGCCTGCACCCAGCTCGCCTACTTCGCGGCGATCCAGACCATCCCGGTCTCGACCGCGCTCCTCATCGAGTTCCTGGCGCCCCTGCTGCTGGTCGGCCTGGCCTGGGCCCGCACCCGCCGGATGCCCCGCCCGACCGTGCTGCTCGGCTCGATCCTGGCACTGGCGGGCCTGACCCTCGTGATCGGCCCCGGTGCCCTCCAGCCCGTCGATCCGGTAGGTCTGGCCTTCGCCTTCGCCGCGGCGATCGGATGCGCCGCCTACTTCCTCGTCGCCGCCCGGGGCGGTGACGGACTACCCCCGGTGGCGCTGGCGGCGTCCGGTCTCCTGACCGGCGGCCTGGTGCTCGCCCTGGTGGGCGCCGGGGGCCTGCTCCCGTTCACGGCCACGTTCGGGAGTCTGCCGATGTTCGGCTCACACGCCCCCTGGTGGGTCCCGCTCCTCCTGCTCGCCCTCCTCAGCACGGCCATCGCCTACGCGGCGGGCATCACGGCCTCCGAGGCGCTCGGATCCCGGCTCGCGTCGTTCGCCGGCCTGCTGGAGGTGGCCTTCGCCGCGCTGTTCGCCTGGATCCTGCTGGGAGAAGCGCTCACCGGCATCCAGATAGCTGGTGGAATCCTGATTCTGGCCGGTATCGCCGCGGTCCGGGCCGAGCCGGCCGAAGAGCCCTTCGAGGATCGTGAGGTTCTCAGCCCTCTGCCGGACCACGTCAGCGGGGCCTGACGTCAGCGGCGCGGGACGGCCCGCCGGACCGCGCTGGCGATGGGCAGCCACCTCACCCGACCCGGCGAAGATCTTTTCCTGATGCGGAGTCGGAGATCCACCCTTACGGTCGGAACATCCGCAGAACGGCGGACCTCCCTCCAGCGAAAGGCCCCAACATCATGACGTTCATCTGGGCCATCATTGCCGGCCTCATCGTCGGTGTGATCGCGCGAATCGTTCTGCCGGGCCGGCAGAGCATTCCCATCTGGCTGACCATCCTGCTGGGCATCGTCGGCGCCATCGTCGGTAACGTGGCCGCCACCGCCCTGGGCGTGGAAAGCACCAACGGCATCGACTGGATTCGCCACATCCTGCAGATCGCGGTCGCGGCCGTCCTCATCGCCGCGGTCACGCCGTACTACTCGCGGCGTTCCGTTCGCCGGTAACGGCCGGACGCGAACCAGCGACCAGCGAGCCGAAAAAGGGCCGGACGACATCGTCCGGCCCTTTTCCTGGCTCGGTGGCTGCTCTCAGCGCAGTTCCAGGGTGCAGCACTTGGCGCTGCCCCCGCTCTTGATCAGCTCGGACATGTCGACACCGATCGGATTGAACCCGCGGGCCTCGTACTGCTTCATGAGATCAGTGGCCCGGGAAGACATCACCACGTTCAGCCCGTCGGACATCGCGTTCAGGCCGAAGGCGACCGCGTCGTCCTCACTGGCCCGGATCGCCCCGGCGAACAACTGCTCGATGATCCCGGCACTGGCCTGCGTGAAAGCGCCCGGGTAGTAGGCCACCGTGCTCTCGTCCAGCACCGCGAGCGCGGTGTCCAGGTGATAGAAGCGCGGGTCGGCCAGCTCGAGCGGGATGACCGGTAGCCCGAAAAAGGCCCGGAGCTCGTCGTGAGCCGCCAGCGATGTGCGAGAACCCACGGCCGCCAGCATGTACCGGCCGACAGTGAGCACGTCGCCCTCCCCCTCGTTCTGCTCTGCGGCGATCACGGCGGGCGAGTATCCGGCCTCCTGGAACCACCGCAGGTACTCCGCGCTCTCCGGCTGGCGCTGCGCGTGGGTGAAACGGGCGATCAGGGCCCGGCCGTTGTGCACCACCGCGGCGTTCGCCGTGAAGACCAGGTCGGGCAACCCGGGCGTGCCCGGCATGATCTCGACCTGGTGCCCCAGGTCCTCGTAGACGCCCCGGAGCCGTTCCCACTGACGCTGGGCCAGTGCGTGGTCGACGGGAACGGCCAGGTCCATCCAGGGATTGATCGAGTACTCGACGGTGAAGTGCTCGGGCGAGCACATCAGCAGGTGACGGGTGCGGGCGACCCGCTCGGTCAGACCGGTTCCGGCAACAGTCGACGTCATGTCGTTTCTCGTACCTTCCGTGGCGGGGTATTTCCCAGCAGGGGAACACCGCTCCCCGGCCCGATCAATGGCCAACCCCGCGGATGGCACGCCCTCGTGCTGCCGAGATGCAGGTGCCGGACCGGGTGAGCGGGGCCGTGTCGCAGAACTCCCTCACCAGCCGGTTGCGTTCCCCGGCGCGGGGCCTTTCCACGGCAGGGGTCAGCACGGTGAACTAAGGGTGATCATCCCAGGTCACACGAAGGAGTGCCGACCGTGCCCACCGCCGAGGAATTTCGCCGCCACCTGCTCGACCACCGGATCCCGGTGCAGTACGTGGCCTCGCTGGACAACGGCCGCTTCCAGGTCTACCTCCAGGCCGGTATCGAACCGCATCAGTTCCAGGCTCTGCTCAACAACATCCGGGCGCTTCCCGGGGTGCATGAGGCCGTCCGGCCGCCGATGCCACGTAGTGCCGACGTCCTGCACATCACGCCCCGGGGTGACTGACCCCCGGACCCCTGCCGCTGTTTCCTTGATCCCGGTGATCGGGACGACCCGTTTGCAACGTTTCATGTCGTACTTTTTGCACCAGCCAGACCGATCCGGACCTTTGTTTCCCGGTGTCGGCGACGAAACTGCGCTCGCTGCATCGCAATACCCGGGTAGCCGGGATGTGAAACGGTGGTCGTTTCCCAGACCGGCCCCAGGAGATCGATCGCCTCTCCCACCCGACGGTGAGGGATTTCCCGATCACGCCCAGGAATGCTCCCGGTGGCGGTGACGACACCGCCGGGCGCCCCCGGCCGACCGGCCCATGCTCTCCGGCGAACCGGCCCGACCCGACCCTGACCTGGTCCGACCTGGTCCGATCCGGTCCGCCCCAGCCGCACGACCAGCGCGTTCCTCCTGAATCGTCGTGCGTCCCCCCGGCCGGCCCACCGGTCGGCGGCTTGAACTCACCAAACCGTTGCCAGGGCCGTCAGACCCTGGCTAAGCTGCCTGAAGGCAGGATGAATCGTTTCACTGACTAGGACTCAAGGGAGAGTCTCATGCACTCAGCCGACCCCCCGCGGGCCGAGCGCCTCGACCGCACCCGGTCAGTGGGACAGCGCGGAGCCGACCCGACCCCGGTCTGCTTCATGACGCGATCACCGGCAGACCACTCCAGCCGGCCCACCCCGCTCCGGCAGGCCGACCACCGTCGCCGACCGGCGCGTCCTGTGTCGGCATTCACCCCGGCCACCGAGACGAACCCAGCCCCACACCCCCACGGATAGTCGCCTTCCTCCGCCGCACCGGTTCCGGCGAAACCTGGAAAGCCGATGCCCCGGAAAGGCATTCGACATTCACGGCGATGCCCGGAAACTGCCGATCAGTGATGCCGGAGGACAGGTGCGACCCCTCGGCACCCGTGCCACCGGCGGACGTTCCCCCGTCCACCGAACGATACAAACCGTTGCTTGACACCGGTAATCAGCAACCCTACGTTCTGCATTTGAATCCTTTCAACGAGGCAAGGTGCTCATGGACAGCCCACCCCAGGCCGCCCTGCAGTTAACGGGCGTGTCGAAGAACTTCGGCCCCGTCGCCGCCCTGCGCTCGGGCAGCCTGACCGTCCAGTCCGGCTCGATCCATGCGCTGGTCGGCGAAAATGGCGCCGGTAAGTCAACTCTCGTCAAGATCGTGGCGGGGGTGCACCGCCGCGACGGCGGCGACTTCCTCCTCGACGGTCAGGCCGTCGACTTCGGTTCCACCGCGGAGTCCAAGGCCGCCGGCATCGCCGTGATCTATCAGGAACCGACGTTGTTCCCCGACCTGTCGGTCACCGAGAACATCTTCATGGGCCGCCAGATCCTCGGCCGCCTGCGGCGCATCGACAAGGCCACGATGTACCGCGAGGCCGAGAAGCTCTTCCAGGGTCTCGGCGTGCACATCGACCCGCGCCGCCCGGCCCTGGGCCTGTCGATCGCCGATCAGCAGATCATCGAGATCGCCAAGGCCATCTCGCTGGACGCCCGGGTACTCATCATGGACGAGCCGACCGCGGCCCTGTCCGGCGTCGAGGTCGAGCGACTGTTCACCGTGGCCCGCCGGCTGCGCGACGAGGGCCGGGCACTGGTCTTCATCTCCCACCGCTTCGACGAGGTGTTCGACCTGTGCGACGCCGTCACCGTGATGCGCGACGGCTCGTACATCGGCACCCGGCCGATCGCGGAGACCACCGTCACGGAGATGGTCAACCTGATGGTCGGTCGCGAGGTCGCCGAGCTCTTCCCCAAGCAGGACACGCAGATCGGTGACGTGGTGCTGAAGGTCGAGGGACTGCAGTCGGCCGGCGTCTTCCACGACGTCTCCTTCACCGTCCGCCGTGGCGAGATCGTCGGCCTGGCCGGACTGGTCGGGGCCGGGCGCAGCGAGATTGCCCGCGCCGTGTTCGGTGTCGACCGCTACGACAGCGGCACGGTGACCATGAACGGCACCCCCGTGCCCGCCAAGAACCCTCGCGCGGCCATCCGCTCGGGCATGGCCTTCATCCCCGAGGACCGGCGCAAGCAGGGTCTGGTCACCGACGCCTCGGTCGCCGAGAACATCGCCGGGGTGATCCGGCGTGGTCTGGCCCGGGGCGGCCTGCTCACCCGCGGGCAGGAGAACAAGGCCGTGGCCCCCTGGGCCGCCCGCCTCGAGGTCAAGACCAGCTCGCTCGACGCCCCGGCGAAGACCATGAGCGGCGGTAACCAGCAGAAGGTGGTCATTGCCAAGTGGCTGGCCACGAAACCCGACCTGCTGATCATCGACGAGCCCACCCGCGGCATCGACGTCGGCACCAAGTCCGAAGTGCACCGGCTGCTCTCGGAGCTGGCGGGGCAGGGCCTGGCGATCTTGATGATCTCGTCGGAACTGCCCGAGGTGCTGGGTATGGCCGACCGGGTGCTGGTCGTCAGCGAGGGCCGGCTCACCGCCGATCTTTCCCGTGACCAGGCCACCCCGGAGACCGTCATGCACGCCGCCACATCCAGCTCAGGCAGCCAGGAGATGGCCCGATGACCCACACGACCACTGATGAGGGCACTGCCCTGCTGCTCGAGCCCAGCGCCCTGCCCACCCGCACCCGGCTGCTGAAAACCCTTCTGCGCTCGCGGGAACTGTCCGTCGCGATCGTGCTGCTGATTGTCGTGGCGGCCGCGGCCCTCAAGAGCCCGGACTTCGTGTTCAGCTCCGACGGCTGGCGCGACCTGCTGCTGACCCCCACGATCCTGCTGCTGCTGGCCGCCGGCCAGACGGTCGTGATCATCACCCGGAACGTCGACCTGTCGGTCGGGTCGATCCTCGGCCTGAGCGCCTGGCTGACCGGTGAACTGTTCATCACCCACCCGGGTATGCCGCCGGTGCTGGCCTTCGTGATCGGCAGCGCGGCCGGCGCCGGGCTGGGCCTGATCAACGGTGTGGTGGTGGCCTACGGCAAGGTGCCCGCCCTGGTGATCACCCTGGGCACGCAGTACATCTTCCGCGGCATCGTGCTCACCTGGGCCGGTTCCAGCCTGATCAGCGCCTCGCAGATGCCCGACGGTTTCCTCAAGCTCGGAACCGCCCAGATTCTCACCATCCCGGTGCTTTTCATCATCGCCCTGGTGATCGTGGTGGCTGTCGGCTACTACCTGCAGACCGCCCGATCGGGCCGTGAGCTCTACGCCGTCGGCTCCGACCCGGAGGCCGCCGTGCTCTACGGCCTGCCGGTGAACCGCCGTGTGGTCGGCGCCTTCATCCTCAGCGGCGCCCTGGCCGGCCTGGCCGGGGTGGTGTTCGCCGCCCGCTACGGCACGGTCAACTCCAGCGCCGGTACCGGGATCGAGTTCCAGGCCGTCGCGGCCGCCGTGGTCGGTGGAGTGGCCATCTTCGGTGGCTCCGGCACGGCCTGGGGCGCCGCCATCGGCGCGGGACTACTGATGACGATCAACAGCGCGCTGCCCATGGTCGGGATCTCCGACTTCTGGCAGCAGGCCCTGGTGGGTGCGCTGATCATCGCCGCCATCGTGCTCGACCGGGTGCTCGCCGCCCGCCAGGCGCGCAAACTGATCGAAGCGAGGGACGAGTCATGAGCGAACGCACCTATCCCTCGTACGCCCACCCCCTGTGGCGGCGACTGCTCATCGGCCGGGAGGCCGGCGTCATCGCCCTGCTGATCATCATCTGGCTGTACGGCTACAGCAACATCCCGTACTTCGGTGACACCCTGACCCTGACCTACATCCTCGTCGACATGACGACGGTCCTGCTCATCGCCCTGCCGATGACCCTCGTGATCGTGACCGGCGAGATCGACCTGTCCGTCGCGTCCGTCGTCGGTCTCTCCAGTGCCGTTCTGGGACTGCTCGTGCAGCACGGCGTGGGCATGCCGCTGGCCTGCCTCACCGCGCTGGTGGTGGGCGTGGCCTGCGGCGTGGTCAACGGTTTCCTGGTGGCCTACGTGGGGCTACCCTCGCTGGCAGTGACCATCGGTACGCTCGCCCTCTACCGTGGGATCGCGGTCGGGCTGCTCGGCACCACGGCGGTCACCGACTTCCCCGCGAACTGGACGGAACTGACGTCCAAAGTTCTGGGTTCGACCGGCATCCCGACGTTCATGATGGTGTTCGTCGTCCTCGCAGCGATCTTCATCGCGCTGCTGCACTTCTCGCCCTTCGGCCGCGGCATCTACGACATCGGGCTGAGCCCCGAGGCGGCCGAGTTCACCGGCGTCAACGTGCAGCGCACCAAGATGATCCTGTTCGTCCTGACCGGCACGCTCTCCGCGCTGGCCGGCATCTTCTACACCCTGCGGTTCGGCAGTGCCCGTGGCGACAACGCCACCGGCCTCGAACTCCAGGTGATCGCAGCCGTCCTGCTCGGCGGTGTGTCGATCTTCGGTGGCCGGGGCAAGCTGCCCGGCGTCATCGCCGGCGTGCTCCTCATCGGTGCCCTCTCCAGTGCCCTGCGGCTGGAGGGCGTCACCGTGAACGTCATCAACATCATCATCGGACTGCTGCTCGTGCTGTCCGTGCTCTCCACCAGTCTCCTGGCGTGGATCTCCGACATCCGCGGATCCCAGGCCAGGCGACACCGCGTCCAGCGGCCCACACAGACGCCTTCTAGCGTCAGTTCACAGTGAAGTGAAAGGACAACCTGTCATGCGGACCCTCACCCGGCTGCTAGATCGGCGCACCGCCCTCCTCGGAGTGGCAACTCTGTCCCTCGCCCTGACCATGACCGCCTGCGGCAAGGCCGACACCGGCTCCTCCGGTGACGGCGGGTCCGGCGATTCCGGCGACAAGGCGCTGAGCATCGTCTTCCTGCCCAAGAACCTGGGCAACCCGTACTTCGACGCCAGCGACGCCGGCGGCAAGAAGGCCGTCGAGGCCCTCGGCGGCACCTTCTCCGAGGTCGGCCCGCAGACGGCCAGCCCCGACGCGCAGGTGCAGTACATCAACACCGCCGCCCAGCAGCACGCCAGCGCCATCGTGCTCTCGGCCAACGACCCCAAGGCCGTCGGCTCGGCCCTGACCCAGGCCAAGTCGTCCGGCACGAAGATCGTCACGTTCGACTCCGACACCGAGGCCCAGTACCGCGACCTCTTCGTGAACCAGGCCTCCCCCGAGGGCATCGCGAAGGCCCAGGTCGACGGCCTCGCCGAGCAGATCGGTGACTCCGGCGAGATCGCGATCCTCTCGGCCTCGGCCAACGCGACGAACCAGAACGCCTGGATCGACCTGATGAAGAAGGACCTCGAGGCCGACCACCCGAACATCAAGCTCGTCGACACGGTCTACGGCAACGACGACGACCAGACGTCGTTCGACAAGACCGCCGCCCTGCTGAAGAACCACCCGAACCTGAAGGGCATCATCAGCCCGACCACGGTGGGTATCGCCGCCGCGGCCCGGTACCTGTCCACCTCCAAGTCCAAGGGCAAGGTGGCGCTGACCGGTCTCGGTACCCCGAACCAGATGCGCAAGTTCGTCGAGGACGGCACGGTCACCGAGTTCTACCTGTGGAACCCCACCGACCTCGGCACCCTTGCCGCCTACGCCGCGGTCGCCCTGGCCAACGGCGAGATCACCGGCAAGGAGGGTGACAAGTTCACCGCCGGTGACCTCGGCGACTACACCGTCGGCGCCGACAACACGGTGCTGCTCGGCGACCCGACCGGGTTCAACAAGGACAACATCGCGGACTTCGACTTCTGATCGTCCCGGTAGCGGCCCGCCTCCCCTTCCGGGGGAGGCGGGCCGTTTCCTGCGTGAGGACGTCGTGGTCAGGTCATGCGGCTTCCCTCAGGAATGCGCCGGTCCGGTCGAGGGGCGTGGGATGGACGACGTCGACGGATCGAGGTCCGACGTGGCGGCGGGTGCGCTGGTCGCGACGGCCTCGCTCGCGCTCCTGGTCGGCAGCATCAGCTGGCGGGGCCAGCATGCCGCCCGGTCGTGGTGGGCGGCGCAGGGAATCGCTGATGGGCTGGAACTGGAGTCGCTCCCCCTGCACACGGCCGCGATGACGGGCACCGGTCTGATCGCGATCGCCGCGGCCGTTCTCCTGGTCACTCGCGGACGCGTCGCCCTGGCCGTCGCGGCACTGATCGGAGCGGTGGCCGGCCCGATGACCCTGGTCGCCGCGCCGCTCTCCGAGTCGTTTCTGCGCGACGACGATTCGTACGACACCACCTACACCTGGCATCTGGTCGTCGGCGCAGCCCTGGCGGGCCTTCTGGCAACCGGCACATGGTGGACGTCCCGGCGCCTCGGTCACGCAGGTGTCCTCAGCGATCACGAGACCTCCGGAGGTCCGCCGCGTTCACTCTCGGACTCCTCCCTGTTCGTGATCGTGGCCGGCGTGTGCCTGACCGCCCAGGTCCCCATGATGGGCAACCCGGAGCGTCCTGCGCTCGTCGTCGCAACCGGCTGGGCCCTCCTGGTCGCTGGATGCACGGTCGCCGGCACCTCGCTGAACGGGTGGCAGACCGGCCTGGCCACCCTGAGCTGCGCCGCCGTTCTCCTGCTGATGGCGCTGGCCTACCTCCGCATCGGTGGCTGGCCCGGTGTCGCCGGCTGGGAACTCCTGGGACAGCCGCCGGTGATCCTGACCTCGGTCAGCGCCGTCAGTTTCGCGGCCGGTCCCGTCCTAGGCTTCCTGACCACCGTCCCCCGCCGCCGCGCCGCCCACCTGAGCTCCCAGACCGCCTGAGACTCCTTTTCCGAGAGGCTCGTTCACGGCAGTCACCGGTGGTTCCGTCGTCCTTCGGCTCAGTGTCCGGGTGCCCGCCCCGGCCGAGACGAAGACGCCTCCGAGCAACAACCAGCCGGGTAACCCGTGGGCGATCGCGCTGGAGGTGATCACCACCGGCGCCAGGGCCGCGCCCACCGCCGCGCCGGTCGCGCTCAGACCCTGGTAGGCGCCGGGCCGCGCCGGGTCGGCGAGCTCGAAAGCCAGCTCCCAGCCGCCGGCCTCGGACAGCACCTCGCCCAGGGAGTGCACCGCCACCGCGGTGACCAGGACAGCCGTGGCGGCCACGGCGCCGAAGGCGGCGGCGGTCGGGTAGAGGACGCAGGCCAGGGCCAGCAGGCCGGTGGCGGCGAACACCGTGCGCCCGGCCCGGCGCACATCGGTGACCATCCGGGTGGCCGGGATCTGCAACGCCGTCACCACACCGGTGTTGAGCACGATCAGCACCCCGATCAACGCCTCCGGGGCCTGGGTCCGGGCAGCCACCCACAGCGGCATGCCCAGGGTCAGCACCTCGAACTGCACGTGGATGACGCCGTTCAGGGCCGCAACGGCCAGATAGCGGCGATCCCGCAGCGGCGCGGATCCGCCCGGAGCGTGTGTGGTGACGGCGCCCTGCAGGGGAAGCGGAGCCAACGGCACGACCGACCCCAGCACCAGGACCGCCGCCGCGACCAGGGCAACCCGGTAGGCCGGGGCGGTGCCGACGGCCAGGGTGATCGCGCCCAGGCCGGAACCCACGGCGACGAAGATGTTCGTGATCACCCGGATCCGGGCGCGCATCGAGGTCCGCTCCGATCCGGCGAAGACCTGCGCGACGAGAGCGACCTTGGCCGTGCCCTGGACACCGCCGGCTCCCAGCAGCACGCACGCCAGCAGCCCGAAGGCCACGACATCCCCGTCGAGCAGGCAGTACCCGATCAGCGCGGCCGCCCGGATCACGGCGGCAGCGGTCATCACCGCCCGCGCCCCGTACCGGTCGCTGAGGTGGCCGGCCACGAACGTCGTGGCGATGGCGAAGATCCCGGCGGCGGTCAGGCCGATTCCGACCGCGTGGGTGCCGATCCCGGCCACCCGGGTCAGGTACAGCGCGGTGAGGCTGAAGGTCAGGCCGAGGGACGTGGCGCTGGCGGCCGAGGAGAGCAACAGCGCGTGAAGGACCGGATCACGCCGGTCGCTCGCGGTAGACATGGGCTCAGTGCAGACCGATCCCGCCTCTCCCGCGATCCCTGTAGCGTTGTGCTTCATGGTGGTGCGTTACGAATTGACGGGTTCCGCCCTGGCGGGTGTGCGCTTCGCCATCTCGCCCCTCAACGAGCTGGTGCTGTCGCTGCGCAGCTGGCGCGACCCGGGCCGCTATCCCCTCCATCTGTCGTGGTTCCGCCGCACCCGCCCACTGCACGAACAGCTCGACACCGAGGCCCTGGGAGCGCTGGTCTCGCCGCGCAACTGGGTGCCCGATTTCCTCACCCCGCAACCGTCCTCACCCCTGACCCGCTTCGAGGACGAACTGGCCCGGCTGTCCTCGACCCCGGCCGCCACCGTCGCCCAAGGCCTGCTCGCGACCTACGAAACCGATGCGCAGATCCCTGAGGTCCTGCGCGGGGACAACGCGCTGCAGCGGGTCGTCAGCGCCCTGAACGGCTATTGGGAGCTGTGTTTCGCCCCCGACTGGCCGCGAATGCGAGCGGTGCTGGAGGCGGACGTCACCTATCGGGGTCGTCAGATCGCGCAGCACGGCCTGGCCGCGATGTTCGCCGACCTGACCGACCGGGTGCGGATGGACGACGAGGGCATCGAGGTGCGCACGGGACCCGGAACGGTCTGGTCCGGTCGGGCCGACCAGGGTCTCACCCTGGTTCCGACCCTGTGGACCAGCGCGGTCTGCGTCGCGGTCTCCCCGGACGAACTCTCCACGATCATCTACCTGGCCCGGGGCAGCGCCACCCTCTGGGAGAGCGCTCCGCCCCCGACCTCCGCAGCCCTGGCCGGCGTCCTCGGTTCCCACCGGGCCGCCCTCCTGCAACGCCTGGCGGCCCCCGCGTCCTCCACCGAACTGGCGCTCAAGCTGGGCGTCACACCCACCGCGGTCAACCAGCACCTGCGGGCACTGCGCTCGGCCGGGCTGCTGGTCGCGGTCCGGGACGGCCGCTCGGTGCTTTACCGACGCTCAGATCTGGCCGACCAGATGCTGGCCTCGGTCGCACCGGGCTGACGGCTCCGGGACGCACCGGCCCTCAGGAACGCACGAACAGGGCCCGGCGCCCCGCGTACACGGCCGACGATCCGAGTTCCTCCTCGATCCGGATCAGCTGGTTGAACTTCGCCGTGCGCTCGGACCGGGACAGCGATCCGGTCTTGATCTGACCGCACCCGGTTCCGACCGCCAGGTCGGCGATGGTGGTGTCCTCGGTCTCGCCCGAGCGGTGCGATCATGAATTCCTGGAAGTCGAGCAGGTTGCCGGCCGGTGATCTGTCGAATGTTCGTCACGCCACCATCAGCTCCAGCGTGTCGACCACCCGGTGCGAGAAGCCCCACTCGTTGTCGTACCAGGCCACGACCTTGATGTGCCGGCCGTCCACGCGGGTCAGGGCGGCATCGAAGATGGAGGACGCGGGTTGCCCGGTGATGTCGCTCGACACCAGTGGTTCGTCGGAGTAGTCGAGAATGCCGCGCAGCCTGCCGTCGGCAGCGGTGCGGTAGGCCAGCAGCACCTCCTCGCGCGAGACCTCGCGCTCGACGTAGGTGTTCAGCTCGACGAGTGAACCTACCGGCACCGGGACGCGGATCGAATCCCCGGCCAGTTTGCCGTCCAGGTTGGGCAGCACCTTACCGATGGCTTTGGCCGCACCCGTGGTGGTGGGCACGATGTTGACGCCCGCGGCCCGGGCTCGCCGCAGGTCGCGGTGCGGACCGTCCTGCAGGTTCTGCTCCTGTGTGTAGGCGTGCACGGTGGTCATGAAGCCGTGCTCGATGTGCGCCAGTTCATCGAGCACGGCAGCCAGGGGGGCCAGCGCGTTCGTCGTGCACGAGGCATTCGAGACGATCACGTGCTGGGCCGGGTCGTAGGCCTCGGTGTTGACGCCGTAGGCGAGGGTGACGTCTGCTCCTTCGGAAGGAGCGCTGACCAGAACCTTTTTCGCACCGGCCGCGACATGGGCGCGCGCGGCCTCGGCCTGGGTGAAACGGCCGGTTGACTCCAGCACGATGTCCACCCCCAGCTCGGCCCAGGGCAGGTCCGCCGGATCGCGCTCGGCGAGCACCTTGATCCGCCGCTCACCGACCACGAGATCACCGTCCTCGAGCGACACCGGTGCGTTCAGACGTCCCAAAGCACTGTCGTACGTGAGCAGGTGGGCCAGCACCGACGGCGCGGTCAGGTCGTTGATGGCGACCACCTCGAGCTTGCTGTCGCGTTCCAGGATGGCGCGCAAGGTGTTTCGGCCGATCCGGCCGAACCCGTTGACGGCGATGCGAGTCATGCGAAGTGTCCCCTCTCGTTCCTGATCTCATCTTGGGGAATCCCGCACGGACACAAAAGTGGCTTGAAAGCCATCATGCGCAAGGATATGGCCAGTAGTTTTGCCATTCAGCGCAAGGATCGCGCCAGAAATGGCGCCGACCAGGGCCGAAGCAGGAAGGATCCGAAGCAGGAGGACCCTGTGCCAATCCTGAAGTACGTGCGCGAGAGTGTCTGGGGGGAGGACCTTCTCCGGCCCTGAACCGATCAGGCCGAGAAAGTGTGCCGGTACTCGCTGGGCGAGGTGCCGAGAATCCGCTGGAAGTGCAGGCGCAGGTTCGATCCGGTGCCCAGGCCGACGCGCACGGCGATCTCCTCGATCCCGAGGTCGGACCGTTCGAGGAGCTCCCGGGCGGCGTCGATCCGGGCCCGCAGCACCCACCGCATCGGCGTGTGACCGGTGGCCTCGGCGAACCGCCGGGAGAACGTCCGCACCGAAACGCCCGCGTGGCGCGCCATGTCTTCCAGGGTGAGGTGCTCGGCCAGGCGTTCCAGCGCCCACTGCCGGGTCTCCGCGAACAGCTGGCCCACCGTCTCGGGCACCACGCTGGGCACGTACTGCGCCTGGCCACCACTGCGGAAGGGCGCGGCCACCACACGGCGCGCGACCTCGTTCGAGAGTGCCACCCCGTGGTCGAGGCGCACCAGGTGCAGACACAGGTCGATGCCCGAGGCCGCCCCGGCCGAGGTGAGCACCTGCCCCTCGTCGACGAACAGCACGTTCTCGTCGACCTGGATCATCGGGTGCCGCTGCGCCAGCGCCTTCGTGTAGTGCCAGTGGGTCGTGGCCCGCCGCCCGTCGAGCAGGCCGGTCGCCGCCAGGGCGAAGGCACCGGTCGAGATCGCGGCCAGCCGGGCCCCCCGCTCCCGGGCCTCCAGCAGGGCACCCACGACCGACGCCGGCGGCGGCGTGTTCACCGGATCGCGATAGCCGGGGATGAAAATGGTGTCGGCCTGTTCCAGCGCCGACAACCCCTCGGCCACATGATAAGACAGCCCGTTGCCCCCGGTCACCAGCCCGGGTGCGGCCCCGCACACCCGCACCTCGTAGGGCATGGTCGGGCGGTTCGCGAACACCTGCGCCGGAATACCGACGTCCAGCGGCTTGGCCCCCTCGAGCACGAGCACAACGATGCGGTGGTTGGCCATCGGGCCCCCTTCACCCGCCCCACCCGCTACATCGTTTCTTGATGGCCGGCGGCTCACGGGAAAGAAGGGTATACCTCCGCTCCTTCCTTGATCATCCCGTGGATCTCCGCCGGGCCGAGAGACCCGGTGACCACCGGCGTCCATTAACCTGCCGTTCCGGACAACCATGCCGATCGAGCGGAGGTGCTCAGTGGCCGCACGCCGCCGTCCCACGGTTCATGACGTCGCCAAGCTGGCCGGCGTCTCCATCGCCACGGTGTCGTTCTCGTTCCGGCGCCCCGACCAGGTGCGCCCCGAGACCCGGCAGACGGTGCTGGCGGCCGCCAAGGAGATCGGGTACATCCCCAGCGCCTCGGCGCGAGGGCTGGTGCGGGGCAAGACCGGCGCGCTGGGCCTGCACTCGTACGAGTTCCTGCTGGAGCGGCCGCTGCACGAGGTGGCGACCTCCGGGGCGTCACCGGCGAGGCCGCTGGACCTGGACCGGTCCGTGATTCCCTGGTCCGACATCGCGGACGGGCAGCGGGCCGACATCCGCGCCTACCCACTCTATGTCGACGAGGTGCAGCGGGGTTTCGAGCTGGAGGCCCGCCGGCACGGCCGGCCGGTGCTGGTCGGGCGGGGCGACCCCTCCTCGGGGGCCCTCACCGAGACCGCCGGGCGGGTGGACGGTCTGGCCATCTTCCCTGGCCTCTCCGCCGCGGCGTCGCTGCAGGAGGTCACCCTGAACATGCCGGTCGTGCTGTTCAGCCTTCCCTCCACCGACGACCAGTACCACCACGTGCTCGTCGACAACCAAGGTGGAATGGGCGATCTCGTCACCCATCTGGTGCGCGAGCACGGGGTGCAGGATCTGGAGTTCGTCGGGGGAACCATGGCCCACGACTACCTGGAACGATTCCTGGGTTTTCAGCACACCCTCCGCCAGCTCGGCGTCCGGGCACCCCAGAAGATCTGCGACGACGCCGATCTCGGCCGGGGTCCGGCCTTCACCGGGGTACTCCAGCGGCTGCGGTCAGGCAGCCTTCCCCAGGCCCTGGTGTGCGCCAGCGACCAGCTCGCCGTGGAGCTGCTCGACCTGTTGCGGCGCGAGGGGGTGTCGGTGCCGGGCGACGTGATCGTCACCGGCTTCGACGGCATCCTGGCCGGGCTGCTGTCGCACCCGCCGCTGACCACCGTGCGCCAGCCGATGGAGGCGATGGGGCGGGTGGCCGCCCAGCTGCTCATGCTCGAAGCAGAGGACGACGTGGTCACCGGACGCACGGTGCAGTTGGGTACCAGCTTGGAGACCCGGGCCAGCTGCGGCTGCTGATCTGTCCGGATTGATCCGCCTTTGCCCTATCCGTCAAGGGTTTTCGCACCGCTGAGACCATTCCGCGACGGTGTGCCCCTTGGCGCGGAGGGGCCCTGCGTGCCAGCATGGGGCCGTCGATCTAAACGTATAGATTGGCGAAGCGGGGACGCGTTGCATGTTCGAGGAGGAACTTGTGAGAAGGACGACCGCGCGCAGTGCCCTGGCACTCGCGCTCACCGCCACCCTGGGCCTGACCGCCTGTGGACGCGCCGAGGACGCCGGTACCGGCACCTCCGCCGCCGCGTCCACCATCGGCTCCGACCCCGCGACCGGTGACATCACCATCTGGGCCATGGGCACCGAGGGCGAGCTGCTGCCGGACTTCGTCAAGGAGTTCGAGAAGGCCAACCCGGACGTGAACATCGAGGTCACGGCGATTCCCTGGGACGCCGCACACAACAAGATCCAGACGGCCGTCGCCGGTGGCAACACCCCCGACCTGGCCATGATGGGCACGACCTGGATGGCCGACTTCGCCGACGCCTTCTCCACGGTGCCCACCGATCTGGACACCAGCGACTACTTCGAGGGCGCCCTGAACACCACCGAGAGCGACGACCGCAAGGTCGGCGTTCCCTGGTACGTGGACACCCGCGTCCTCTATTACCGCACCGACCTGGCCGAGAAGGCCGGCTGGGACAAGGCGCCCACCACCTGGGAAGAGCTCCAGCAGATGGCCAAGGACATGCAGTCCAAGGCCGGCGCCGACTACGGCATCCGCCTGCCCGCGGGCAACGACTCGTTCCAGGGCACCCTGTGGATGCCGTGGAGCAACGGCGCGGAGCTCACCAGCGGCGACCAGTGGACGCTCGACACCCCCGAGATGGTCGAGGCCTACGAGTACTATCAGAGCTTCTACACCGACAAGATCGCCGACGCCAACGCCGACGTGTCCTCCGGCGCCCAGGAGGCCGAATTCGTCGACGGCTCTACCCCGATGCTGATCGACGGGCCGTTCATGCGCAGCTCGCTGGCCACGCTGGGCGGCCCGGACTTCGACAAGAAGTACTCGGTGGCAACGCTTCCCACGAAGAAGAGCTCGGCCTCGTTCAGTGGTGGCGCCAACCTGGTGGTGTTCAACGACAGCGACAACGCCTCCGCGGCGTGGAAGCTCGCGCAGTGGCTGGGAAAGCCGGACGTGCAGGCCGCCTGGTTCAAGGCTTCCGGCGACCTCCCTTCGGCCCAGTCCGCCTGGAAGGAGGACGAGCTCGCCTCCGACGAAGACCTCCAGGTGTTCGGCCGGCAGCTGGAGACCGCCAAGTCCCAGCCGGTGAGCACCTCCTGGGTCAAGGTCGGGGCCGCGGCCGACCAGGCGCTGGAGCAGATGCGACGGGGTGGCACCCCGGCCGCGGACGCCCTGAAGGACCTTCAGTCCAAGGCTGACTCGATCGGTCTGGACTGATCTGTCGTGACCTCTCCCCGGACGCCCACCGTCGTCAACTCGACGGTGGGCTCCCGCCTCCGCCGCAAGCAGGCCTACATCGCCTGGGGTTTCTGCCTGCCCTTCGTGCTGGTGTTCGGCATCTTCATGCTCGTCCCGTTACTCGGGTCGTTCGGCATGTCGTTCACCGACTTCACCGCCCGGGACATCCGCTCGCCGTTCGCCGTGAATTTCGTCGGGATCGACCAGTACACGGCCCTGTTCAGCGATCCGCGGTTCCGTCAGGCGATGCTCGTGACCGGCCTGTTCGTGGTGGTCGGCATCCCGCTGACCATGACGGTGGCGCTCGGTCTCGCCCTGGCACTGAACTCCGGCTCCGGGCGCGTCGTCTCGCTGTTCCGGGTCGGTTTCTACGCCCCGGTGGTGACGAGCATCGTGGCCGTCTCGGTGGTCTGGCGGTACATTCTGCAGCCGGAAGGCCTGGCCAACCAGGCGCTCTCGCTGATCGGTATCCAGGGTCCGGACTGGCTCAACGACTCCACCTGGGCCCTGCCGTCGCTGATCCTGATGGCGGTCTGGCGTAACGTCGGCACGCTGATGATCATTTTCCTGGCCGGTCTCCAGGCGGTGCCGCACGACGTGCACGAGGCCGCGATGATGGACGGCGCCGGAGGTTTCCGCCGGCTGATCTCCGTCACGCTGCCCCTGCTGCGCCCGACGCTGCTGCTCGGTGCCGTGCTGATCTCCGTGGGCTACCTCCAGTTCTTCGAGGAGGCCTTCGTCATGACCAAGGGCGGGCCGCTCGACGCCACCCTGTCGGTCGCCTATTACACCTACCAGCAGTTCGGTTTCGGTGAGTACGGACTCGCCTCGGCCGCCAGCTACGTGCTGTTCCTGGTCATCGCGCTGGTCAGCCTGGTGCAGTTCCGGCTGCTGCGGTCACAGGACTGAGGGGGCATCATGTCTTTCCGTTTCAAGGGCCGCACGGTCACCTACATCGTGCTGACCGTGGGTCTGCTGGCCTGGCTGCTGCCCTTCGCCTGGATGGCGCTGGGCTCGGTCAAGAACCAGGGCGAAATCCTGCGCCGGCCGCCCACCTGGTGGCCGCAGAAGCCCACCGGCGAGAACTACAGCCAGTGGTTCGGGCACCTGCACTTCAGCACCTTCTTCACGAACAGCCTGATCGTGGCCGTACTCACCGTGGTGGGCAACCTGGTGTTCTGCTCGATGGTCGGTTACGCCCTGGCCAAGATGGAGTTCCCGGGCAAGAAGCTGCTCTTCGGTACCGTCATGGTCACGCTGATGGTGCCCGGTGTGGTCACTTTCGTGCCGCTGTTCGTCATGGTCTCCAAGATGGGCCTGCTGAACTCCTACGCCGCTCTGGTGCTGCCGTTCCTGACCGCACCGATCGGGGTGTTCCTGATGCGGCAGTTCATGCTCGGCATCCCCGAGGCCCTGCTCGAGGCCGCCCGCATCGACGGCGTCGGGGAACTGCGCATCTTCGCCCGGATCGTGATGCCGCTGTGCGGGCCGCCCCTGGCCACGCTGGGCATCCTGACATTCCTCTCGTCGTGGAACAACTTCCTCTGGCCCCTCGTAGCGGCCCAGAGCGAGGACCGGTACACCCTGCCGGTCGCCCTGTCGCTGTACTCCACCGGCCAGAACGCCACGAACTACGGCCTGCTGCTGGCCGGTTCGGTGCTGATCATCGTGCCGATCCTGCTGCTGTTCGTCGCCCTGCAGCGCTACTTCATCCAGGGCGTCGCGACCACAGGCCTGAAGTAACTACTTTCGAGGACATTGCATGCCTATCCCGACATCCACGACCCCCGACGGCTTCGCGTTCCGTGACCTCAACGGCAACGGCGTTCTCGACCCCTACGAGGACACCCGGCTGAGCCCGCAGGAGCGCACCGCAGACCTCCTGGGCCGGCTCAGCCTGGCCGAGAAGGCCGGTCTCATGTTCCAGACCGTGATCGAGGTCGGAGCGGACGGTGAACTCGTCGAGGCCCCCGGCAAGATCAGCAAGTCGGCCACCTCGGACGTGGTGATCGGCAAGCACCTGAACCACTTCAACGTGCACGAGATCCGCACGGCCCGACAGGCCGCCTCCTGGAGCAACCGGCTCCAGGCACTGGCCGAGACCACGCCGCACGGCATCCCGGTCACCATCAGCACCGACCCGCGCCACGCCTTCGTGGAGAACGCCGGGGTCGCCTTCTCGGCCGGCCCGTTCTCCCAGTGGCCCGAGGGCCTGGGCCTGGCCGCGCTCGACGACCTCGACGCGGTGCGCCGTTTCGCCGACGTCGCCCGCCAGGAGTATGTGGCCGTGGGTATCCGGGCTGCACTGCACCCGCAGGTCGACCTGGCCACCGAGCCCCGCTGGGCACGCCAGGCACAGACCCTCGGGCACGACGCCGACCGGGTGGCCCAGTTCACCGCGGCCTATCTGGAGGGATTTCAGGGCACCTCACTCGGCCCGGCCGGCGTGGCCTGCACCACCAAGCACTTTCCCGGTGGCGGACCGCAGAAGGACGGAGAGGACGCGCATTTCCCGTACGGGCGCGAGCAGGTCTACCCGGGTGGGATGTTCGACTACCACCTGAAACCGTTCCGCGAGGCCATCCGCCGGGGCACGGCCGCGATGATGCCCTACTACGGTATGCCGATCGGCCTGCAGGTGAACGGCGAGGCGATCGAGGAGGTCGGCTTCGGCTACAACCGCCAGATCGTGACCGGCCTGCTGCGCGAGGAACTCGGCTACGACGGCGTCGTGGTCACCGACTGGGAACTGGTCAACGACAACCACGTGGGCGACCAGGTGCTGCCCGCGCGCGCCTGGGGCGTCGAGTCGCTCTCGCCGTCGGAGCGGATGGCCAAAATTGTGGACGCGGGCTGCGACCAGTTCGGTGGGGAGGAATGCGTCGACCTGCTCATCGATCTCGTGAACCGTGGCGTGGTCACCGAATCCCGCATCGATGAATCCGTGCGCCGGCTGCTGCTGGTGAAGTTCCGCCTCGGGCTCTTCGACGACCCGTTCGTGGACGAGGACGCCGCCGAGCAGATCGTCGGTCGGGCCGACTTCCGGGAGCAGGGCTTCGCGGCCCAGGCGGCCTCCACCACGGTGCTCGTCAACTCCGGCCGGCTCCCCCTGTCCCCCGGCCTGAAGGTGTACAGCGAGAACATCCGGCTGACCGACGACTTCGAGGCCGTCGCCGCCCCGGAGCAGGCCGACGTCGCCCTGGTGCGACTGATGGCTCCCTTCGAGCCGCGCAATGACCTGTTCCTCGAAGCCTGGTTCCACCAGGGCTCACTCGACTTCCCCCCGGGCCTGATCCACCGCCTGGCCCGGATCGCCGACCACTGCCCCCTGGTGGTCGTCGTAACCCTCGACCGGCCGGCCGTGCTCACCCCGCTCGTGCCGTTCGTGTCCGCGCTGGTGGCCGACTTCGGCAGCTCCGACGCCGCCGTGCTGGCCGCCCTGACCGGGAAGATCCCCCCGCGCGGAAAGCTCCCGATCGAGATCCCGCGATCCATGGACGCGGTGCGCGCCTCCCGGGAAGACGTACCCGGCGACACCGAGAACCCGCTCTTCCCGCTGCACTTCGGCCTGCCTCTGGAGTAGAAGCCGGCCGACCCGTTCGGCCTGGAGTTCGGTGCGGACGGTCACCAGCGGATCGCGAGCACCTGAGGTTCGTCCTCGACCGCCGGCTCCTCGCGCCGGGGCGCCCAGGGGAACCGGACGAAGATCGGCATGAGCGGGTGCACCATCGGCCCGATCGCCAGGGTGTTGACCACGGTCCCGATGCCCAGGTCACCACCGAGCAGCGCCCCGGCCAGCACGACGGTGACCTCGACGACGGTGCGGGCCTTCCAGATCGGCAGGCCGAAACGCTCGTGCAGGCCGACCATGAGCCCGTCCCGGGGGCCGGTGCCGTACTGCGGGCCGATGTAGCACGCGGTCGCGACGGCGAGCAGCACCAACCCGACGGCGAAGAGGAAGATCTTGCCCGGCAGCGTGGGTGGCACGGGGACGACCGCGAGCGTGAGGTCGGCGAACGGGCCGATGGTGAGCACGTTGAGCACGGTCCCGAGCCCCGGCTTCTGCCGCAGCGGGAACCAGAGCAGCAGCACCACGAAGCTGACGAGAATCGTCAGCGTCCCGAACGAGAGCGGCACCAGGTTCTCCAGGCCCTGCGTCAGCACCGACCACGACGTCACGCCCACGGACGCCCGCACGATCAGGGCAGTGGCGATGCCGTAGAGGAACACCCCGATCAACAGCTGGATCAGGCGGTAAACGTGGGCACGGGAGGAAGGCACCCCACCATGCTGACGACAATTGGCCTCACTGCCGATAGCCAATCCGCCCTGCCTGGCCATCGACTGGCTACAAAGATTGACAGAAATCGTTCCTGTTGGTGAAGTCCCACATCTGGGAGTCCCACGTCAGGTAGTCCCACTGACGAGGCCGATAGCGGTGTCCATGATGGAGCCTTCGGAAGTGAAGGCCGGAGACATCCATGACCAACTTTGTCGTCAGCCGAACCGGCACCAGCCTGTCCGATCTGACCACCCTCACGCCGAGCGACCTGATCACCACCTGGCCCCTCTGAACCGTCCGGACATCACGTGCCGAGGGCGTCGATCCGGGCGGTGAAGTCGTTGACGAAGCGCTCGAGCAGGCGGCCGAAGGTGGCGCGGTCCTCGGGCGTCCAGTCGTCGAGGGAGCCGGCCAGCCAGCCCAGGATCGTCTCCATGTAGCGGGTGGTGGCGGCCGAGCCCTCGGGGGTGAGCTCGATCAGGCGGGCGCGCTGGTCGTCCGGGTCGGGTACGCGCCGGGCCAGGTCGCGCCGTTCCAGCTCGTTCAGCTGCCGGGTGATATGGGGGCCGACGACCTGCATGCGGTGGGCAACCTCCCCCACGCGCAGCGGTTCACCGGCCATGTGCAGCGTGAGTAGTACGCCCATCGCGGGGCGGTCAACCGTGATGCCCGACGCGGCCATGGCCCGCTCGATCAGCCGACCGCGATTCAGCACGCCACTGACCTGCGCCAATCGCGGCAGTAGGGCCATCAGGTCGAGTCCGCCGTCGTCAGTGGTCACGTCGTCTTCCGTCCCAGCTCTCGTTAGATACCTAACTTAGGTATATGTTTGACCCAGGTACTCCTCGGGCTCACGGATTCACCGATCCCAGAAATGGATACCTAAGGTAGCTATTCACTAGGAGGCAATCATGAGCACCAGGCCGAATCGCAGGGTACTGGTTTCCGGGGCGAGCATCGCGGGACCGGCCCTGGCCTACTGGCTGCACCGATACGGCTTCGAGGTGACGGTGGTCGAGAAGGCTGCAGCCGTACGGGCCGGCGGCTACCCGATCGACATCCGCGGCACGGCGGTCGAGGTCGTGCGGCGGATGGGCGTACTCCCCGCTCTCCAGGACGCCCACGTCGACACCCGCCGGATCACCTTCCTGCACCAGGACGGCAGCCCCATCACGGCCCTGAGCCCGACCGCCACGAGTGGCGGCGGCACGGCCGGTGACCTCGAGGTACGGCGCGGCGACCTGACCGAGGTGCTCTACGGCACCGTGCGCGACCACGTCGAGTTCCGGTTCAACGACAGCATCGACACCCTGGAGCAGCACCCCGACCACGTGGACGTGACGTTCCGGAGCGGGGACCAGCGCACGTTCGACCTGGTCGTCGGGGCCGACGGCCTGCACTCCTTCACCCGCGGGCTGGCCTTCGGCCCGGAGGAGCAGTTCCACCACTACCTGGGCCACTGCTTCGCCGGTTTCACCCTGCCGAACGACCTGAGCCTGTCTCACGAGGCCGTGCTGTGGAACGCCCCGGGCCGCACCGCCGCCCTCTACGCCATCGGCGCCCAGGAGACGGTGCACGGTTTCCTCTCCTTCTACCGGCCCGATCCCCCGTTCGAGGCCTTCCGCGATCCGCAGGCGCAGCGCGACCTCGTCGCCTCGCTGTTCCCGCACCAGGACTGGCAGGTGCCGGCGATGGTCGCCGCCATGCGCCAGGCCGACGACCTGTTCTTCGACGTCGTCAGCCAGATCCGGATGCCTCACTGGTCGTCCGGACGCGTGGCCCTGGTCGGCGACGCCGCCTACGCCCCGTCGTTCCTCACCGGGCAGGGCACGAGCCTGTCCCTGGTCGGCGCCTACCTGCTCGCCGGCGAACTGGCCACGAACCCTGACCCTCTCACGGCCCTGAAGGCCTACGAGCAGAACACCCGGGGCTACGTCGACGCCAACCAGGCCCTGGTCACGGCCGGCGGTTCGACCATGCATCCCCGCACCGAGCAGACCCTGGCCCGCCGCAACCAGATGCTCACGAGCCTGACCGAACTCCCCGACGACGGCCCCAACCCGGCCCATTCAGCCATCGTGCTACCAGATTTCGACCTCGGCTGAACTTTCCCGGAACGAGGCCCGCGCCGCGCCGGTGGATAGAACGGTCTCCACGTTCGCCGTTGACGGCTACGTTCTTGTCCCTGGAGAGGCTGGACCCGACCGGTCCGGCCGGGTGAGGCACCCGGCCGGACCTGTTGCCGCTTGCCGGTCAGGAGCTGTAGACCTCCAGTTCCGAGACCTGACCGGCCGGCCAGGCGGTGTTCGCCGTGAACGTCAGCCGCAGGTATCGGGTCTGGGTGGCGGTGACGGGGACGGTCACGGTGTTGCCGCCGGCCGGGTTGAACGTGTAACCGGTGGCGGCCTTGATGCTCGAGAACGAGGTGCCGTTGGTGCTCCCGGCCACGGCGATCGTCTGGGTGCGGGTGCCCCAGGCGGTGGGCGGGGGCAGTTTCAGCACCAGCCGGGAGACCTGGACGGTCGCGCCCAGGTCGACGGTCAGGGTCTGCGGCCAGGCGTTGTTCGCGCTCTCCCAGTAGGTGGACGCATTGCTGTCCACCGCGTTCGGGGCCGGGTAGACGTCCGTGTAGCTGCTGGCGGTGATGCTCTTCCCGGCCGCCAGGTTGCTGTTGGCCGGAGGCGGTGTGGTCAGGGTCGGGGTTGGCGTGGTCGGCGTCGCGCTCGGGGTGGGCGTGGTGGGTGTCGGGGTGCTGCCGCCGCCCCCGTACACCGGAGTGGGCCACGGGCCGCAGAACGGCGTGCTGGTCAGCCAGTTCCCGTTGCCACCCTGGTCGGTGACGGTGAAATTGGCTCCGGTGCAGCTGTACACCGGGTTCGGAGCGCCGATCCCGGTGGCGGTGACGTTCTTGAACGACGCCGACCCCGGACTCTGGATCTGCAGGGCGAACGTTCCGGCGCCGTCGATCTTCACATCGGTGAAGTGCACGCCGGAAGTGCTGCCCTCGATGAACTGGATCGCCTCGTAGGAGGAGTCGAGGATGTCGGTGTCGTGGACGTTGATCGTGGCGTTGATCGGCTCGTTCAAGCCGTTGAACCAGACCGCCCCGACCCCGAAGTTCCAGTTGTAGTCCGAGTTCCCGGCGCGGATCAGGGTGTTCTCGCCGATGTCGAACGTGCCCTGCACGGCGGTGGCACCCTGCACGCCCGGGTACCGGTTGCCGACGTGGATACCGCCGCCGTTCGTGACGGTGTCGGAGACCACGTTCTTCGTCACCGAGATGTTCTCACCGCCGTAGATCGCGATGTTGTTGGCCAGGATCGGCGCCACGACCGTATTGCTGGTGAAGTCGTTGTTCTGGTTGTCGTTCGTCTCGGCCCACATCGCCAGGCCGTCGTCGCCGGTGTTGCGTACGAACGTGTTCTGCACGGACGAGCTGGTCACGCCTTGGTGGAAGTTCACGCCGTCGGCGGTCTGGTCGAGGATGCGGCTGTTCTTGATCACGAAGTTCGTCATCGGGCCGTCCATCCAGGCCCCGACCTTGTTGTGCTGCATCCAGACGTTGTCGACGGTGGAGTTGCTCATGGCCCCGCCGATCGCGTTCACCTGGTCGTTGTCGTTACGCTCCTTGACCTCGCCGAGGATGGCGAAGTTCTTCAGCGTGACGCCCGTGCTCGGCCCGCCGTCGGCGACGTACTTCCCGTACAACCCGACCCCGGCACCCGTCAGCACGCTGTACCAGGGACCGGCCCCGGTCACCGTCACGTTGTTCACCACGATGTGCCCGGTGACCTTGAACCGGCCCTCCGGGATCCACACCGTCTTGCCCTGCGAAGCACCGTCATTCACCGCCTGCTGGATGGCGCTGGTGGCGTCGGCGGCACCGGTCGGGTCGGCGCCGTAGGCCGTGGCCACGTTCAGCGAACCGGCCGGGGCCGTGCCCGCCGCGCCCACCTGCTCGAAGTCGGCCAGATCGATGGTGAACGTCGGTGACGCGCTGACCGAGGTGACACGTACCCGCACAGTGGTGCCTGCCGCCAGCGTGGTGGAGAACTTCGTGCGGGCCTCGTCGTAGAAGTGGTGCGGATTGCTGCCCGGTGAGTTACTGAACGGGTATCCGCCGTAATACCAGCCGTAGCGCGAAGTCACAGCCAGGTCGGTGAGCTTCTGGCCGCCGCTCTCGATCGCGACGGTGGCGTCCCGGCCGGTGCCGGCGGCGTTGTCGGGCAGGCTGTACCGCAACACCATCGAGTTCGCGGCCGCGGGCAGGGTGAAGTCGACGTACTCCCCCACCGCGTCGAGCGTGACCGCCCGGCGGCCCGAGGCCTCCGAGGGCAACTGACCGTAGACGCGATCGGGACCGATGACCGTGCCGTTCGTCGCCGCGTCCTCCGCCTCGATCTCCTTGAACGGAACGCTCGCCCCGCGGCCCGGGACACCGATCGGCGAGAGCCCCGAGGCGCTCACCGACTTTCCCTCCGCGGCCGTCGCGGCCACGGTCGCCACTCCCGCAGTGAGCAGGAGCGCGGCTGAAACTGCGGCCGTAAGAAGTCGATTCGTTCTCTTCATGGCTGAACTTCCTTCACTTCGGGACTTCAGGGGAGCGGAGGCGCGGTCCGCAGTCACCGGTAGGCCGACCGTACAGATCGGCGCGAATCGGTCACAAGAAGTCTTGCGGTGAAAGAAATTGAGCAATCAGACGCTCGGCCTTTCGTGCCCCGCCGGGTGATCGGCGGCCCGGAGGGGTGGTTTCGGGCGCCCAGCGGCACTTGTGTCCGGGGAGGCCGCATTGTGGACGTCGGCGAGCGTCGGTTTTACGAA
The DNA here is from genome assembly GCF_030269305.1 of Kineosporia sp. NBRC 101731. Classification (NCBI taxonomy): domain Bacteria; kingdom Bacillati; phylum Actinomycetota; class Actinomycetes; order Kineosporiales; family Kineosporiaceae; genus Kineosporia; species Kineosporia sp. NBRC 101731. The sequence continues at coordinate 362,037 of NZ_BSTC01000003.1, read as the reverse complement.
AGTCCCGGGAAGTGGGTGCAAGCCATTTGCGTCACCGCTGCTGCGCGGCCGGGGTCCGGGCCCCGGCCGGCTCCGGCGTGGCGCCGAGCGGTCAGAGTGCCCGGCTGCACCCAGGCCTCGCTCAGAAGCCCCCGGCGCGAGTCCGGTGAGCAGACTGGGCGAGACGATCGCCGATCGCTTCCACATCCACGTCGGCGCCCCCCAGGTAGACGACGGCCAGGGCGGCCGGCGGCTGGCCCGGGACCTCGAGGGGAACAGCGACGCAGGAAAGCCCCGGGATCACCTCGCCGTGGCTGGTCTCGTAGGACGACTCGCCCGGTTCCCGCGTCACCAGCCGGCGCACCGCACGCCCCGGGGCGCCCTGGTCGAGGGAATGACGCGTGCCGGGCCGCTGGGCGACGGCCGCGAACGCGGCCCGCGGCTCCACGCTGACCAGGGTCACCGCCTCGTGATGGTCAAGGACGACGAGGAAGGCGGTCATGCCCAGGTCGTGGGCCAGGGTGGTGAGCTCGGGCAGCGCCGCCGTCTGCAGGTCGCGCGAGACGTTACGGGCCAGGGTGGCCAGCCCGGCGCCGAGTTTCAGGTCACCGGCCGGGTCGCGACTCACCAGGCCGTGACCTTCGAGGGTGCGCACGATCCGGTAGACGATCGAGCGGTGCAGCCCGAGCCGGGCGGCCAGTTCGCCGATGGACAGTGCGGTGTCGGCCCCGGCCAGCACCTCGAGCGCCGTGATGCCCCGCGAGAGCGTCTGCAGCGGGACTGCCGCACTGCCGTCCGTCACCAGAACTCCCCATAACCCTTGCGCCACGTCCGCGCGAAACATACCGTTCCCGCATCAACCCGATAATCGGTCTATGTGTTCGATTATAGAACATGCCAATGACGGCAGGGGGTTCTGGTGCAGTTCCATGACCGTGGCTATGTGTCGGGTGACCCCCGCGTGCAGCCCGCCGCGGAACCGGCCCGGCCCGTCGAACTGCCCGAGGAGGTCGACGCGCTGATCGTGGGAGCCGGGCCGGCCGGGATGGCGGCCTTCGCCCAGCTCTCCCAGTTCCCCCAGGTGAGCACGCGTCTCATCGAACGCCGGCCGGGTCGACTGGAGATCGGGCAGGCCGACGGGTTACAGGCTCGCAGCATCGAGTCGTTCCAGGCGTTCGGCTTCGCACAACGCCTGATCGAAGAGGCGTACCGCATCTACTCGATGGCCTTCTGGCGCCCCGGCCCGCAGGATCCGGCCCACATCGTCCGCACCGGTCTGGTGCCCGACGACCCCTCGGGCATCAGCGAGTTCCCGCACCTGATCCTGAATCAGGCCAGGGTTCTCGACTACTTCGCCGAGTTCGCCGCGAACTCCCCCGGCCGGGCCGCACCCGACTACGGCGTGGAGTTCCTCGGGCTCGAGGTGACCGACGCCGCCGATTACCCGGTGTGCGTGGACGTTCTCCACCGGACCGGTCCGCGGCGGGGTGAGCGGCGCCGCATCCGGGCCAAGTACGTCCTCGGCTGCGACGGCGCCCGCAGCCAGGTGCGTGCGGCGATCGGGCGCCGGCTGGTAGGCCAGGACGCCCTGCACGCGTGGGGCGTCATGGATGTGCTGGCCGAGACCGACTTCCCCGACTTCCGCACCAAGTGCGCGATCCAGTCGCACGACGGCGGCAACATCCTGCTGATCCCCCGCGAGGGCGGTTACCTCACCCGGTTCTACGTCGACCTCGGTGAGGTGCCCGAGAACGGCGACCACGACGTCCGTTCGACCTCGCTGGAGACCATCGTCGCCCGGGCCGGCCGGATCCTGCACCCGTACTCCCTCGACGTGCGCGACGTGCCCTGGTGGAGCGTGTACGAGGTCGGGCACCGGCTCACCGACCGGTTCGACGACGTGTACGAAAGTGGAAGGGAACCGCGGGTCTTCATCGCCGGGGACGCCTGTCACACGCACAGCGCCAAGGCCGGCCAGGGCATGAACGTCTCGATCCAGGACGGCTGGAACATCGCCTGGAAGCTCGGGCACGTGCTGGATCGCCGGGCCCGGGAGAGCCTGCTGGCGACCTATTCGGCCGAGCGTCAGGTAGTGGCGCAAGACCTCATCACCTTCGACCGGGAGTGGTCGGCGCTCATGGCCACCCCGGCGCAGCACCTTCCCGGTCCCACGTACCTGGAGGACTTCTACGTGCGGACCTTCGAGTTCCCGGCCGGTTTCATGACCCGGTACGAACCGTCGATGCTGATCGCACAGCCGGTGTACCAAGCCCTGGCACCCGGCTTCCCGATCGGCAAGCGCTTCCGATCGGCGTGGGTGCACCGGGTCAGCGACACCACCCCGGTCCATCTCGGGCACCACGCGCGGGCCGACGGACGATGGCGCATCTACGTCTTCGCCGGTTCGCACGGCGAGGTGGGCTCGCCGGAACCCCTCCGCCACGGGGCCTCCTTCGACCTCAAAGTCATTTACCAGCAGCCCTTCGGCGAGGTCGACCTGACCCGCGTGCCCGCGATGTTCCGGCCGCGGGGCGGACCGTTCGGACTGACGGACTGGGAGAAGGTCCACGCCACCGGCCCCGAGCACGACATCTTCGCCGAGCGGGAGATCAGTCGCGACGGTGCGGTGGTCGTGGTGCGCCCCGACCAGTACGTGGCGCACGTACTGCCCCTGACCGCCCATGACGAACTGCGCCGCTTCTTCGCCGGTATCTTCCTCTGATCCAAGGAGTTCCGCTTGCTCGACGCCCAGGACATCGAGGCGATCGCCGACGAACTCGTGCAGGCCGGCCGCGACCGCACCACCGTTCCCCTGCTGACGGCCCGCCATCCCGGGATGGAGATCGCGGACGCCTATGCGGTGCAGGCCCTCTGGGCCCGGCGCCGCACCGAGCAGGGGCATCGCGTGGTCGGTCACAAGATCGGCCTGACGTCGGCGGCCATGCAGGCGGCGACCGGCATCACCGAACCCGACTACGGCGTCATCTTCGACGACCAGGTGCTGGAGAACGGCGCCACCGTCCCGTTCTCGGACTACTCGAACGTGCGCATCGAGGTGGAGCTGGCCTTCGTGCTCGCCGGACCCCTGACCGGACCGGGTTGCACGCTGTTCGACGTGCTCGACGCGACCCGCTACGTGGTGCCCGCCCTGGAGATCCTGAACTCGCACATCGCCCTCGAGGGCCGCACGATCGTCGACACGATAAGCGACAACGCCGCCCTGGGAGCCGTCGTGCTGGGTGGCCGGCCCGTCGCCGTCGACACCGTCGACCTGCGCTGGGTCGCCGCCCTGCTGTACCGCAACCAGACCGTCGAGGAGACCGGTGTCTCCGCGGGCGTCCTCGATCATCCGGCGACCGGGGTGGCGTGGCTCGCCAACAAGCTCCACCAGCACGGAACTTCCCTCGCAGCAGGCGAGGTCGTGCTGTCGGGATCGTTCACCCGACCTCTGTGGGTCGAGCGGGGCGACACGATCCACGCCGACTACGCCGACCTGGGGGCGATCACGTGCCGCTTCGAGTAGACGGGCTGCCCCGTCCGGGCAAGATCCTCGCCGTCCATCTGAACTATCCGTCACGGGTCGCGCAACGCGGCCGCCGACCCGCGCACCCGTCGTACTTCCTCAAACCCACCACCTCGCTGGCGGCGAGCGGCGACGTGATCGAGCGCCCGGCCGGCACCGAACTGCTCGCCTACGAGGGCGAGATCGCGCTCGTCATCGGCCGATCCGCCCGCCGGGTCACCCCGGAGCAGGGCTGGGCCGCGGTATCCGGGGTCACGGCCGCGAACGACTGGGGCGTCTACGATCTGCGCACCGTCGATGCGGGGTCGAACCTGCGCAACAAGGGCGGTGACGGATTCACCCCGCTCGGGCCCGGCGTCATCCCGGCCCAGGACATCGACCCGGCGGCCCTACGGGTCCGGACGTGGGTCGACGGCCAACTCGTCCAGAACGACACCACGGCCGAACTCCTCTTTCCCTTCGGCCTTCTCGTCGCCGACCTGTCCCAGCTGATCACGCTGGAGCCCGGTGACGTGATCCTCACCGGCACCCCCGCCGGGTCGTCCGTCGCGGTGCCCGGCGAAACGGTCGAGGTCGAGGTGGACGTGCCCGGTGGACCTTCCAGCGGTCGCCTGGTGACGCACGTGGTCGAGGGCACGGTGCCGTTCGCCGGATACGGGGCCGGGCCGTCGGTGGACGACCGGCAGCGCGCGCAGGCCTGGGGCACCCCGCCGGAACCGATGCTCACCGAGGAATTGCGGACGCTTCTGGGCGGGGTGGCCGTGGCCACCCTGAGTTCGCAGTTGCGCGGGCGCGGGTATCCGCACGCCAGCATCGACGGGGTGCACCCGCTCGTGCCCGGTACCCGGATGATCGGCCCGGCCCGCACCCTGCGGTTCATCGCCCACCGGCCCGATCTGTTCCAGGAGAGCGGTGGTGGGTACAACGCCCAGAAAAGAGCTTTCGACTCGCTCAAACCGGGCGAGGTGCTGGTGATCGAGGCCCGCGGAGAGGCCACCGCCGGTACGGTGGGTGACATCCTCGCGCTGCGGGCCCAGACCCTCGCAGCCGCCGGGATCGTCACCGACGGGGCCGTCCGCGACAGCGCCGCGGTCGCCGGGATCGGCCTGCCCACGTTCGCGGCGGGCTCGCACCCCTCGGTGCTCGGGCGCCGGCACGTGCCCTGGGAGATCGACGTCGCCGTCACCTGCGGAGGGGCTGCGGTCGTACCCGGCGACGTGGTGATCGGGGACGACGACGGCGTCGTGGTCGTCCCGGGGCACCTTCTGGACGAGGTGGCCCGGGCGGCCGTGGAACAGGAGGCCCAGGACGCCTGGGTCGCGGCCCGGATCGCCGAGGGACACCCGGTCGAGGGTCTGTTCCCCCCGAACGCCGCCTGGCTCGAGCAATACCGCGCCTCCCGCACCCAAGACTCCCCACCTCGTTCGTGATCATGCAAAACCTCCCCGGGGAGGTTTTGCATGATCACGAAAAAAGGGAGTGACGAGCCAGTCCCCCCATCCCAGGAGATCCCTTGCCCGACAACTTGCCCGACAACTTGCCCGACCAGCTCCGGCACTTCATCGACGGGGTCTTCACCGACAGCGTCGGCGGTGAGACCTTCGACGTCATCAATCCGGCCACCAACGCCTCGTACATCCGGGCCGCCTCCGGGCAGAAGGCCGACGTCGACCTAGCCGTCGATGCCGCCCGGCGCGCGTTCGGAGGGCCGTGGCCGACGATGACGGCCCGGGCGCGTTCGCGCGTGCTGCACCGGGTCGCCGATCTGATCGAGGGCCAGGACCGGCGCCTGGCCGAACTGGAGACCTGGGACACCGGCCTGCCGATCACCCAGGCCCTCGGGCAGGCCCGGCGGGCGGCCGAGAACTTCCGGTTCTTCGCCGATCTCGTCGTGGCCCAGCGCGATGACACCTACAAGGTGCCCGGACGTCAGGTGAGCTACGTCAACCGCAAGCCCAAGGGGGTCGCCGGCCTGATCACGCCGTGGAACACCCCGTTCATGCTGGAGTCGTGGAAACTCGCACCGGCCCTGGCCACCGGCAACACCGTGGTGCTCAAACCGGCCGAGTTCACCCCGCTGTCGGCTTCGCTGTGGGCGGAGATCTTCCGGGAGGCGGGCATTCCCGACGGGGTGTTCAACCTGGTCAACGGGTTCGGGGAGACCGCCGGGGACGCGCTGGTGAAGCACCCGGACGTGCCGCTGATCTCCTTCACCGGGGAGAGCCGCACCGGGAAGCTCATTTTCGCCAACGCCGCCCCGTATCTCAAGGGCCTCTCGATGGAGCTGGGTGGCAAGTCACCGGCCGTGGTGTTCGCCGACGCCGATCTCGACGCGGCCCTCGACGCCACGGTCTTCGGGGTGTTCTCACTGAACGGCGAGCGCTGTACCGCCGGTAGCCGGGTGCTGGTGGAGCGCGCGGTCTACGACGATTTCGTGGAGCGGTTCGCCGGGCGGGCGCGCCGCGTGATCGTGGGTGATCCGCACGACCCGGCGACCGAGGTGGGTGCGCTGGTGCATCCGGAGCATGGCGAGAAGGTCTTCGGATACGTCGAGGTCGGCCGGGGTGAGGCCCGGCTGGTGGCCGGGGGCGATCGGCCGGAGAGCCTTCCGGACGGGAATTACATCAATCCAACGGTTTTCGCCGACGTGAAGCCGGAGGCCAGGATCTTCCAGGAGGAGATCTTCGGGCCGGTCGTGGCGATCACCCCGTTCGACAGCGAGGAGGAGGCGCTCGCGCTGGCCAACGGCGTGACGTACGGCCTGGCCGCGTACGTCTGGACCAACGACCTGAAACGCGCGCACGCCTTCGCCCAGAGCCTCGAGGTGGGCATGGTGTGGCTGAACTCCAATAACGTCCGCGACCTGCGCACCCCGTTCGGCGGGGTGAAGGCGTCCGGGCTGGGCCACGAGGGCGGGTACCGCTCCATCGACTTCTACACCGATCAGCAGGCCGTGCACATCGCCCTGCACGACACCCCTTCGCCGCGTTTCGGCCAGGGCGACTCCCGGAGGACGGATCACCGATGACCGACCGCATCCCCACCCCGACCGCGCCGGCACCCGACATCGTCCGTTGTGCCTATCTGGATCTCGTGGTCACCGATCTGGCGGCCTCGCGGGCGTTCTACGTGGATCTGCTCGGGCTGGTCGTGACGCGGGAGAGCGCGGACGCGATCTACCTGAGGACGTTCGACGAGTTCATCCACCACAACCTGGTGCTGCGGCCGGGGCCGGTCGCGGCGGTGGCGGCCCTGGCCTACCGGGTGCGCTCCCTGGGCGACCTCGATCGCGCGGTGGCCTTCTACACCGAGCTCGGCTGCCGGGTCGAGCGGAGGTCAACGGGTTTCGTCGACGGCATCGGGGACGCGGTGCGGGTGCAGGACCCGCTGGGGTTCCCGATCGAGTACTTCTACGAGGTCGAGCACGTGGAGCGCCTGTCCTGGAGCTACCACCTGCACACCCCGGGGGCCCTGGTGCGCCTGGACCACTTCAACCAGGTGACGCCGGACGTCCCGCGGGCCGCGGCGCATCTGGAGGATCTCGGGTTCCGCGTCACCGAAGACATCGAGGACGCGGACGGGACGGTGTACGCGGCCTGGATGCGGCGCAAACCGACCGTTCACGACACCGCGATGACCGGCGGCGACGGGCCGCGACTGCACCATCTGGCGTTCGCCACCCATGAGAAGCACAACATCATCGCCATCTGCGACACGATGGGTGCGCTGCGGATCTCCGACCGCATCGAGCGGGGCCCGGGCCGGCACGGGGTGTCGAACGCGTTCTACCTCTACCTCCTCGACCCGGACGGTCACCGGGTGGAGATCTACACCCAGGACTACTGGACCGGTGACCCGGACAATCCGCTGGTGACCTGGGACGTCCACGACAACCAGCGCCGGGACTGGTGGGGCAACCCGGTAGTCCCCCGTTGGTACACCGAGGCCTCCCCCGTGCTCGACCTGGACGGGAACCCGGTGCCCCTGACCACCCGCACCGACACCAGCGAGATGGCCGTGACGGTGGGGGCCGACGGGTTCTCGTACACGCGCGACGGCGACACCGATCAGGGTTTCAAGCTGGGCCACCAGCTCTGACGAAGGAGGACGACGATGTCCGAGAGTGAACTTCTGGCCCGGTCAGTGGTGCGCAGGGGCGGGAGATCTTCGAGCCCGCGACCGGTGATCTGCTCGGCCTCGCACCGCAGCACACGACCGAAGACCTGGAACGGGCTGTGGCAGAAGCCGGATGTGCCGACATGGCGTACCGTCAAGGTATTAGGCGTGGCGCGTGACGGATTCGGATCCACCGGACCGGCGCCGCGCCCCAGGCAGGGGCGACGCCGGTGGCGAACAACAACCAGGACGCATCCACCAGGAACCAGTACCGCAGAACGTCCGGTTATCAGATGGACGACCGAAAGCTACTTCTGCGCGGTGGAGTTCACGACGGCAAGATCTGGACGGGAGTGGTTGCAGTCGGCAACCGGGTGTTCTGCGGCGATCAGGACGCCTGGTCGACCGAGGGCATCTACCTGGTCACCGAGCAACTGGAGACCACGGACAACGGCGAAGAGGTCAACATCGCTGTGCCCGCGTTCGCCTAGATTTTTTCAGACCCCGGCCGGCACCTGGAACGTGCGCCGGTAGTGCGTCGGCGTGACACCCAGCGTGGTCTGAAGATGCTTGCGCAGCAACGTTCCGCTGCCGAACCCGACCTCGGTGGCGATCCGGTCCACGGGCAGGTCGCTGACCTCCAGCAGGTGACGGGCCAGGTCGACGCGGCGCTGGATCAGCCACTGGTTGGGACTGACGCCCGTCTCCTCGCGGAACCGGCGGCTGAACGTGCGCACGCTCATGGTGGCGTGGGCGGCCAGATCCAGGAGGGTCAGGGGCTCCTCGAGCCGGGTCAGGGCCCACTGGCGGGTCCGCGCGGTGGAGCTGTCCTGGTGTTGCGGCACCGGGCGCTCGATGAACTGGGCCTGACCGCCCTCCCGCCAGGGCGCGACCACGCAGCGCCGCGCGGCGGCATTCGCCACTCCCGAGCCGTGGTCCTTGCGCACCAGGTGCAGGCACAGGTCCACACCCGCCGCCGCACCGGCACTGGTGATGATGCGGCCGTTGTCGACGAACAGGACGTCGGGGTCGAGGCGCACGTGCGGGAACAGGCGCCGGAACTCGTCCGCCAGCGCCCAGTGGGTGGTGGCAGCCAGCCCCTCCAGCAGACCGGCCGCCGCGAGCACGAAGGCTGACGTGCACAGACTGACGATGCGCGCGTCGTCGGGGATCAGGGACAGCGCGGTCAGCACCGGCGACGGCAGGGTGCCCTCGCGCAGGATCCGCTCGGTGGGCTCCTGGGTGGCGATCACGACCGTGCCGGCCGTGGCCAGCACCTGCTCGTCCTGGTCGACCACGACCGAGAAGTCCGCGTTCGTGCGCACCGGCCCACCCCCGATCGAGCAGGTGACGACCTCGTAGAGGCGCTCGCCGTCGGCGTCCAGCGCCTCCTTGAACACCCGGGAGGGGATGCCCAGGTCGAAGGGGACGACGTCGTCGAGGACGAGAACCACCACGCGATGAACCATGGCCGGAATTTTACGCACCATGTCCATCGGGCCACTCGTGGTGGTTTCCCGCGGCCCACACGATGGCTCCATGACTTCAGCAACCCCAGCCAGCAGCAACCCGACCATGCGCGTCGTCTCCCAGGACACTTTCGGTGACTCGAGCGTCCTGCGCGTGGTGGACGTCCCCAAGCCCTCCCCGAAGCCGACCGAGATCCTCGTGAAGGTACGCGCGGCCGGCACCAACCCCGTCGACTACAAGACCCGCGAGGGCACCGGCATGGCGGGTGTGCTCGGCTCGCCGCCGTTCGTGCTGGGCTGGGACGTGGCCGGCGTGGTCGAGGAGATCGGTTTCGGCGTTACCACTTTCCAGGTCGGCGACGAGGTCTACGGGATGCCGTGGTTCCCACGCGCCGCCGGTGGCTACGGCGAGTACGTGACCGCCCCCTCGCGCCAGTTCGCTCCCAAACCGGTCTCGATCAGCTTCGAGCAGGCTGCGGCCGTGCCCCTGGCCGCCCTCACCGCCTGGCAGGCCATCGTCGACACCGCCCGGGTGCGGCACGGCCAGCGGGTCCTCATCACCGCCGGCGCCGGCGGTGTGGGCCACCTGGCCGTGCAGATCGCCCGGAGCCTGGGCGCCGAGGTGATCACCACGGCCAGCGAGCGCAACCACGCCTGGCTGAAGGAACTCGGCGCCACGACCGTGATCGACTACAACGCCGTGCGCTTCGAGGACGAGGTCGCAGACCTCGACGTGGTCATCGACCTGGCCGGTGAAGCGCAGGACCGCACCAGTACGAGGTCATTGAAAACGCTGCGACCGGGCGGACTTCTGGTCTCGGTTCCCGGTGGCGTCTCCCCCGGGTTGGCAGAGGCCGGCCAGCAGCAGGGTGTGCGGGTGACCGGCATCCTGGTCGAGCCCGACGGTGAAGCACTACGCCGGATCGGCACCCTGATCGACGACGGGAGCATCCACGTCGAGGTGGAGCAGGTGCTGCCTCTGGAAGACGCAGCGAAGGCGCACGACGCGGCGCAGAGTGGTCACACCCGGGGAAAGATCGTGCTGAGCCTCGCCTGAGCATCGTCTGACACCATGGAGGGGTGAGCGACGTCTACTGCCGCAACTGCGGAGTCCGGCTGCGGCGGGTGCTCGGCCGCTGGTGGCACACGTCGCAGCTCGGTCCGGTGGCCTGCCCGGAGGCGGTGCCGGAGCCGGCCCCGGAGAATGACCAAAAGCCATAAAATGCCCGGATGGGGCATAGCGCCGGTCTCCTCGGCCGACAGGAAGAGTCCGGCCTGGTCACGAGGCTGGTGCGCGAGGCCCGGCACGGCCGGGGCGGAGCGCTGCTGATCGTCGGGGATCCCGGTATCGGCAAGACCACGCTGTTGCAGGCCACGACCGGTGAGACGGCCGAGCCGACCGGTATGCGGCTGGTCCGGGTCCACGGGTTCGAGGCGGAGTCACAGATGCCGTTCGCGGCGGTGCAACGGCTGGTCATCCCCCTGCGGGGGTACCTGCCGGCACTGCCCGAACGGCATCTGCGCGCTCTGGAGGTGGCGTCGGGCACGGCGGCCGGTCCCCCACCGGACCGGTTCCTGATCGGGCTGAGCGTGCTGAGTCTGCTGGCGGCGGCCGGGGCGCAGGAGCCGGTGCTGTGCTCCGTGGACGACGCGCACCTGCTCGACCCGGAGTCGCTGGACGCCCTGGCCTTCGTGGCCCGGCGCCTCGAGGTCGAGTCGGCGGCGCTGGTGCTCGCTGCGAGGGACAGCCCGGCCGTCGAGGCACACCTGGCCGGGGTGCCGCGGCTGCGGCTGGGTGGGCTGTCCCTCGAGCACGCTGTACGGCTGCTGGGCACCACGCTGCCCGAGCCGATCGACCCGGCGGTGGCGGCCCAGATCGCGGTGGCGACCGGTGGGAACCCGCTGGCGCTGACCGATCTGGCGCAGGAACTGACCGTGCGCCAGCTGACCGAGTCGAGCCTGGGCGACGAGCCGTTCCCGGTCGGGCGGCGGCTGGAGTCGTTCTATCTGCGGCAGGTGCGGGCGCTGGAACCAGGTCTGCAGAAGTGGCTGCTCGTGGCCGCCACCGATGCCACCGGCGACCACGACCTGATCTCGGAGGCAGCCGCCAAGCTCGGCCTTCCGGACGGTGCCGCCGAGGGGGCGGAGGCCGCCGGCCTGGTGGAACTCGGCTCCACCGTACGATTCCGGCACCCTCTGGTGCGTTCGGCCGCCTACAACGCCCCGGTGGGCCGCGAGCGCCGCCAGGTGCACCGGGCCCTGTCCGAGGTCGCCGACTCGATGGGGCTGCTCGACCTGGGTGCCTGGCATGCTGCCAAGGCCACGCTCGGCACCGACCCGGCGGTGGCCCGAAGGCTCGAGCAGACGGCCGACCGGGCCGGGGAACGAGGTGGATTTTCCTCTCGCGCTGGAGTTCTCACCCAGGCAGGGGCTCTCACCCCGCCCGGGCCGGAGCGCTACCGACGGCTGGTGACCGCGGCCGAGGCCGCCCTGGCCGCCGGGACCGCTCAGCTGGCCAAGGATCTGGTGGACGACGTGGACGAGGACGATGTCGACGAACCGACCCGCGCCCGGCTGCTGTCGTTACGCGCTCAATGGGCCCTGTTCACCGCCGACCCGGCTCTCGTGCGGTGCGGTGCCGACCTGATGGAAGCGGCAGACCTGCTGCACGGCCACGACGATGCGCACGAGCAGAAGGTGCTGTTGCAGGCCTGGGAACTGTCCCTGCCGGCCGAGCGTCTGACCTCGGCCCTGAGCTGGGAGCAGCTGGGCCACCGGGCGGAGCGGGCCGCCCGGCTGGAACCCGGGATACAGGCGGTCCTGCTGGAGGCCGTCAGCGCCCACCTGCTGTTGCCGTTCGAGGAGGCCGTGCCGGTCATGCGGCACGCGGCGAACCTTCTCGTCGAGCTGCCGGCCGAGGAACTGCTGCGGTTCGGGCACAGCGGCGCCGCGCTCGGAACGGCGCTGTGGGACGAGCAGGTCCGGCGAAAATGCCTGGAACGCTGGGCCCAGGCCGCGCGCGACGCCGGATCCCTGCAACAGCTCGACAGCGCACTGTGGGTGCTCTCGCTGACCGAGACCAGTCTCGGCAACCCCCGCGCCGCCACCGGTTACATGGAGCAGGTGCGTGAGCTGCGCCGCGCCATCGGCTACGAGGCGGAGCACGTGATCAACGTGGCCCTGCTCGCCTGGACCGGCGTGCCCCGCGAGCGGGTGCTGGCCATGGCCGAGGCCACCCGCTCAGCCGGTTTCGGCGGCGTGCACTCCAGTGCGATCGGGGCCCTGGCCTCGATCGACCTGGCCGGCTCGCGCTTCCGGGAGGCCTACGACCTGCTGCTGCCGATCATCGAGGAACCGTTCTTCCACACCACGCCCGTCGTCTACCCCGACTTCATCGAGGCCGCGGTCCGCAGCGGGCACACCGACCAGGCCCAGGTGGTGCTCGATCGGCTGCAGGGCCGCGCGCTCGCGTGTGCGACACCGTGGGTTCTCGGTGTGACCGCGCGATGCCAGGCCCTGCTGGCCCCCGGTCCTTCGGCCGAGAAACACTTCCGCGAGGCCCTCGAGCAGCTGGGCGAATCAACGGTCGATGCCGAGCTCGGCCGAACACACCTGGTGTACGGCGAATGGCTGCGACGGGCCCGGCGCCGTCGCCTCGCGCGGGAGCACCTCCAGCAGGCCGCGCAGGTGTTCACCCGGCTCGGCGCCGATGCCTTCCGCGACCGGGCGCACCGTGAACTGCAGGCGATGGGCGATCCCCCGGCCGCGTCGGGCCCGGCGGACGGCCCGGCGCCGACACCCGCGCTGACCGTCCAGGAGGCGACCGTCGCCCGGCTGGCGGCGGCCGGGCGCACCAACGCCGAGATCGGCGCCACGATGTTCCTCAGCACCAACACCGTCGACTACCACCTGCGCAAGGTGTTCTCGAAGCTCGGCATCTCCTCGCGGCGACAGCTGTCCGACCGTCTGCAGCCGTGATCGACTACGAGGAACACGTGGTCCGGCCGGCGGCCTGATCGGCGAGTCTCGGGGGGTCAGCAAACCCCTCACACAGACCGGGGAGGCGCCCATGCCCTTCGTCACCGCCGACGACGGAGCCCAGATCTTCTACCGCGACTACGACCCGGGAGACACCGGGGGCACCCCCGTGGTGCTCAGCCACGGCTGGCCCCTCAACTCCGACGCCTGGGAGGCCGCGGCCCGCTTCCTGGCCGAGCACGGCCACCGCGTCATCGCCCACGACCGGCGCGGGCACGGCCGGTCCAGCCAGACCTGGCACGGCAACGAGATGGACACGTACGCCGACGACCTGGCCGCCCTGCTGGAGACGCTCGACCTGACCGACGTCACCCTGGTCGGTCACTCCACCGGGGGCGGCGAGGTGGTGCACTACGCCGGCCGGCACGGCACCGCCCGGATCGCCAGAATCGTTCTGGTGTCGGCCGTCCCGCCGCTCATGCAGCAGGGCGCCGACAATCCGGGGGGCGTGCCGGTCGAGGTCTTCGACGGCCTGCGCGCCGGGGAGGCCGGCAACCGCTCCCAGCTGTACCGCGACCTGGCCGACGGCCCGTTCTTCGGGCACAACCGCCACGAGGTGGCTCAGGGTTTCCGGGACGCGTTCTGGCTGCAGAGCATGGCCTGCGGGCACCGGGCCGCCTACGAGTGCATCGCCGCGTTCTCCGCGACCGACTTCCGGCCCGACCTGGCCAAGATCGACGTCCCCACCCTGGTCATCCATGGCGACGACGACCAGATCGTACCCTTCGAGGTGGGCGGGAAGCGCTCTGCGGAGATGGTTTCCGGCGCCGAGCTGAAGGTCTACGAAGGCAGCGGCCACGCCCTGCCCGACACCGACCGGGAACGCCTGCACACCGATCTGCTCACCTTCATCAACTCCTGAAAGGTCTCTCTCCCATGAGCGACTCCCGCCCCGACACCGTCGTTCTCGTCCACGGCCTGTGGGTGACGCCCCGCAGCTGGGAACAGTGGGTGCCGTACTACGAGGCCAAGGGCCTGAAGGTCCTGACGCCCGCCTATCCCGGATTCGACATCGAGGTCGAGGCGCTGCGTGAGAACCCGGACGTGATCGCGCATCTCACCGTGCCGCAGACCCTGGACCACCTCGAGTCGGTGATCCGGTCGGTGGACACCCCACCGATCATCATGGGCCACTCGTTCGGTGGCACGCTCACCCAGCTGCTGCTGGCCCGCGGACTCGGGTCGGCCGGTGTCGTCATCGACTCGGCCCCCACCGAGGGCGTGCGCGTCACCCCGATCTCGCAGACGCGTTCCCTGTTCCCCGCCCTGAAGAACCCCGCCAACCGCAAGCGCGCCTTCTCCTTCACCCCGGAGCAGTGGCACTACGCCTTCGCGAACACCCTCAGCGAGGAGGACTCGAAGGCCGCCTGGGACCGGTACGCGATCGGCGCCCCCGGCCACTGGGTGTTCGAGTACGGCCTGTTCGCGAACTTCAAGCCGGGCCACCAGGACACCTGGGTCGACTACTCCGCCGACCGAGCGCCCCTGCTGTTCATCGCCGGCGAGCAGGACCACATCATGCCGCCGTCGGTGAACCGGTCGAACGCCGACCACTACAAGAAGTCTCCCGCGCTCACCGAGTATGTGGAGTTCCCCGGCCGTGACCACTGGACCTGTGCCGCACCGGGCTGGGAGGGCGTGGCCGACCACGCCCTGGAGTGGGCCCTGAAGCACGCCGCCGGCTGATCCTCGCTGATGCTCTGAACGCTCGGGCCGAACCGCGCACAGGTCCTCGTCGTGCGCGGTTCGGCAACGGCACGGTTAACGTTGGGGGCATGAACACGGCCGACCCCCTGGACGAACTCCGCCGGCGCACCAGTGAGAAATGGACCACCTACGGCGACGACGTGCTGCCGATGTTCGTGGCCGAGATGGACTTTCCGCTCGCTCCACCGATTGCGGACGCGCTGGTCGCCGCGGTCTCGCGGGGCGACACCGGCTATGTGAACCCGCACGATCGCAGTGCGTCCCGGGCGTTCGCCAGTTACGCACAGGACGCGTGGGGCTGGCTTCCGTCGGTGAAGCGGATGAGCCCGACGACCGACGTCAGTGTCGTCGTCGTGGAGTCGCTGCGCCGGCTGATCGTCCCCGGCCAGGGCGTGGTGATCATGCCGCCGGTCTACCCGCCGTTCTACGACCTGGTCTCCGAGGCCGGGGGCAGCGTGGTCGAGGTGGCGATGCTCGAGGACGGGATGGATCTGGAGGCGGTGGACCGGGCCCTGGCCGCCGGGGCCGGGGGTGTTCTGCTGTGCAACCCGCACAACCCGACCGGCCTCGTCCACAGTTTCGAACAGCTCGCCGAACTGTCGCAGATCGTGGCGCGGCACAACGGTTTCGTGGTCAGCGACGAGATTCACGCACCCCTCACCCACCACGGGCAGCAGTTCACGCCGTACCTGGCGGTGTCGGACGAGGCCCGAGAGCACGGTGTGGCCGCGGTGTCGGGCAGCAAGGCGTTCAACCTGGCCGGCCTCAAGTGCGCCTTCTTCGTGGTGGAGTCCGACCGGATGGACTACCTGCTCAGGTCACTGCCCGAGGAGGTCACCGCCCGGACCGGACTCTTCGGGCTGATCGCCACCCGGGAAGGTTTCACCCACTGCCGGGGGTGGCTCGACGACACGATCACGGCCGTCGAGTCCAACTTCGATGTGCTCGACCAGGAGCTCGCCGCCCATCTGCCGTCGGTGACCGTGCGCCGGGCCCGGGCGAGTTACCTGGCCTGGCTGGACATGTCGGCGCTGGGCTGGGGCGCCGACCCGTCCCGCACGGTGTTTCGCGAGGGCCGCGTGGCGTTGACGCGCGGCACCGACTTCGGGCCGCAGGGTGCCGGGTTCGCCCGGATGAACCTGGCCTGCGCGCCGGGCACGATCGTCGAGGCCGTGAGCCGGATCGCCGCCCTCGTACCGTGATCGTCGATGATCATCGATCCGATCCACCGGCTTGAGTGACGGTTTGAGTCCCTGACCAGGACCGGGCCTGAAGATCTGCCCCGAACGATCCGATCACTCTGGGGAAGCGTGTACGGCACCGTGCCTGCCGAGATTCGGGGAGGGTCGTGAACCGCCTGTTGCTGGCTGCGACCTGGCTGCTGGTCGCGATCTACACGGCGATGCTGACCCTGCGCGGCAGCCACGACTTCAGCCTGGTGATCGACGGCATCGTCGGCGGCGCCTGCCCGCTCGTGGCCGCCGCCCTGGCCTGGGGGAACCTGCGCCGTGCGGGCCCCCGGCGGCCCGAGATCGCCGCCCTGGCCTCCGCCCTGACCGTCTTCACCCTCAGCAACCTGCTCTACCTCACTCTCTACGCACGCGGTGTCGAATACGACTTCCCGGGCCCACCGGACTTCGGGTTCGCCGCGTTCTACCCGGTCACCGTGCTGGCGGTCGGCCTGGCCGCCCGCCGGGAGCTGAACAGCCGGTCGGGGCCGGACGTCTGGCTGGACAGCGCACTGGGAGCCCTGGGATCCGGCGCCGTGCTCGCCGTGCTGCTGGACAGCGTCTTCGTCAGTGCCTCGGGCAACCCCCTGGGCGCCAGCTTCGCGCTCTTCTACCCCGTCTCCGACCTGTTCCTGGCCGCGCTCGTCGTCGGGGTGATGACGATCCAGGGCCGCCGTCCGCAGCCCTTCTGGCTCTTCCTGCTCGCCGGACTGGCTGCGTTCATCGTGATCGACGTGATGTCCGCGGTCTCGCTGCTCACCAACTCGTACGCGCCCGGCGGGTTCACCGACGCCCTCTGGGCGGTCGGCCTGGCCCTGATGGCCACCTGGACCGGCGCCCGGCACCGGGAGGCCGAGGAGATCGAGCACCGGCCCGCGCTGCTCCTGCCCGGACTGGCCACGGTGGCCGGGCTGGGGGTGCTGGTGGCCGCCTCGGTCACGGACGACCAGGTCTCCCCCCTGGCCCTCACCCTCGCCGTGCTCACCCAGGTGGCCGCCGGCGTCCGTACGCTCTACGCCTTCCGGCAACTACGCCGTCTGGCCGATCTGCGGCGCCAGGCCACCACGGACGACCTCACCGGCCTGGCCAACCGCCGGGCCTTCTACGCCGACGCCGAGACCCGGCTGCGCCGCCAGGCCCGCGGTGCCCTCTTCCTGCTCGACCTGGACCGGTTCAAGGAGGTCAACGACAGTCTCGGGCACCACGTGGGCGATCAGCTCCTGATCGAGATCAGCCGGCGCCTGTCCGTCCTCACCCGCCCGGGCGACCTGCTCGCCCGCCTCGGTGGGGACGAGTTCGCGATGCTGGTCGAGGGCCTGGACGCTTCCGGAGCAGGGCAGCTGGCCGAGACGCTGCGCGCCGACATCGCCCGTCCCTGCACCCTGGAGGGCATCGCGCTGCGCACCGACGCGAGCATCGGTCTGGTGCTGGCCCCGGAACACGGCGACACCCTCAGCCTCCTGCTGCGCCGCGCCGACATCGCCATGTACCAGGCCAAGCAGGCGCGGCGCGGGCACCAGATCTACTCCGGCGACAGCGACGACACCGGCCCGATGCGGCTGCGCGTGCTGCAGGAACTCCACACCGCCCTCGACCAGGGCCAGCTGACCATGCACTATCAGCCCAAGCTCGACCTGGGCACCGGCCAGGTGCACCACGTGGAGGCCCTGGTGCGCTGGATGCACCCCGAGCGCGGCCTGCTCTACCCCGACGCCTTCCTCGGCCTGGCCGAGGACGCCGGCATGATGCGCCGCCTCAACCAGGTCGTCCTCACCGAGGCTCTCGACCAGGCCGTGCTCTGGCGCCGGAGCGAGCACCCCCTGACGATCGCGGTGAACCTGTCGGCCAGCTCCCTCGTCGACGCCGAGCTCCCGCACGAGATCGCGAGCATGCTCGCGATCCGCGGCCTGCCTCCCGAGGTGCTGGAGATCGAGGTCACCGAGGAATTCCTGATGGCCGACCGGGACCGCACCCGGCACATCCTGGCCCGCCTGCGTGACCTCGGGATCCGGATAGCGGTGGACGATTTCGGCACCGGATACAGTTCGCTCGCCTATTTGCGCGAACTACCCGTGGACGACCTGAAACTGGATCGCTCCTTCGTGTTCCCGATGGCTGAGGACCCCCGCGCCGCGGCGCTGGTGTTCTCGACCATCGAGCTGGCCCACAGCCTCGGCCTGACCATGATCGCCGAGGGCGTGGAGGACGAGATCTCACTGAAGGCCCTCACCGACAACGGTTGTGACCAGGCCCAGGGATATTTCATCTCCCGACCGCTGGCGGCCCCCGCCCTCGACGCCTGGCTGGCGGCCCGGGCCCGGGCGGCGCAGCAGACCTCGCTCGGAACCTGATCGATCAGGCCCGGTCGCGACCGTCCGGCGGCTAAGGTGAAATGCGGTGATTCTCCGCATTTCGTAACGTCGGAAGGATTACGCCATGCCCGAGGTGATCGTGGTCGGGGGCGGCCCGACGAGACTGTGGCTCGCGGCCGAACTGCGCCTGGCCGGCGTCACGGTCGACGTACTGGAGGGGCGGGAGCGGCGCTTTCCGCATTCCCGGGCAATGACCCTGCACGCCCGCACGCTCGAGGTGCTGGCCATGCGCGGCCTGGCCGACGAGTTCGTGAACAGCGGCGTCCATCTGCCCACCTACCACTTCGGCATGCTGGAACAGCGGCTGCCCCTGGCCACGCTGGACAGTCCGTTCCCCTTCGTCCTGGCGCACTCCCAGGTGCAGACCGAGGAGAAACTCGAGCGGCGGGCCCGGGACCTGGGCGCGAACGTGCTGCGCGGGCACGCCGTGACCGGAGTGACGCAGGACGACGATGGCGTCACCGTCGTGGTGAGGACGCCGGGCGGGAACGAGCGCATCCGCCGGGCCACCTTCGTGGTGGGCTGCGACGGTTCCCGCAGCATCGTCCGTACGTCGGCCGGCATCGACTTCGTGGGACGGGCGGGCGACCCGTTCCCGGGGTCGCCCGCCGGAGGGGTCAGGCGCCCTTGCGAACCCGCCGGGTGATGGCCCGGCCGACGTCGGTGGTGAGTGCACCGGTGAGCGGGATTCCCAGTGTGGTCGCCAGCGACGCCCCGTAGAGGTCGACGGTGGACTCGACCAATGCGGCGTACCCGTCGACCGCCTGCCGGGCCGTGAGCCAGCCCACGGTCCAGGTCACCGCCCCGATCAGCGCGGCAGGCCACCAGAACGCGCCCAGCACGACGTACATCAGGCCCCAGGCCGACAGTACCGCGGCCTCGTCGACCCGGGTGCGCGCGGAACGGATCTCGATGCGGGGCGGGTCGGGAAGGACCAGCCACAGGCCGGGCCAGACCGCAGGCAGGTCGAGACCGTAGGCGTTGCGCACCCGGGTCTCCACGGCCGCGACGCGATCGCCGATCCAGGTCGGGCGACTCGGCTCGGCCCAGGCCTGAGCGTTCCGCCGGGTACCGTGCCCGGCGGCATCGGCCGACTGCGGATCTGCGCTTTCGAGAGCCTTCGTGAACTCCGCCTGGGCCTGCACCCACCGTTCCCGCCGGCGAACCGTCCGCCGGCCCGCGTAGGACCGCAGCGGAACCGGCCACGACCCGAGCCACCACAGCAGCTGGCCGGCGCCCAGGAGCTGGGCGCCCAGCCCGGCCCCGGTCGCCGCGAGTGCGGCCAACGCGACCAGCACGACGACGCCGGTCGCGCTCTCGGCGGCGGCCTGCGCCCGGTCGCCCAGCATGGCCAGGTCCAGGGCATGCCGGTGACCGAGATCCACACCGAGAACTCCGACCGCCACGAAAATGACTCCGGGAAGCGCAATCAGCGTGGTCCAGCGGTCGAGCAGCCGACTGCCGACCTGGCCCAGCAACGGCGTCACGCCGGGTCCACGAGAGACAAGGTCTCGCCCCGTAGCCCGCACACGGGTTCTGGTCCACCGGGTTGCCGGAGCTCGTACCGGGAGCACACGGCCCGTGGGCAGCGGTACCGATCGGCCGAGGGGATGCCGGACCCGGTCGGCAAGAGCGCCCCGGGGCCTCCGACGGTGGGCTGCCAAGCGCGTTCGGCGGTGGCTTCCGGAATGCCCAGCTGTCGGCACAGGTGCACCAGCCGGGCGCTCCAGGCGCTGTCGATCCGTCCGTCGGCGGCCTCGCCCGAGAGGCGCTCAAGAGCCTCCAGCAGCGCAACGCCGGCGGCTGAAGCCCGGGCTCTCAGGAACCCGAGGTCTTGGCAGAACCGGCCCAGCTGATTGTCAGTGCCCATCAGAGAGTCTCTTTCACGTTACAGGCCGACATGGATGTGAGCCGCCCACAGGGTCGGGACGGACGGGGCGGCGTGGCGCTCGTCCTGCACAGCGGCGTGCAGGGCCCGCGCGGCGTGGGCCACGCCGGCGGTCGTCACGGCACGATGGCAGTTCTCGGCCAGCCGCGCAGCGACGTCGTCCGCCGTGCGCCAGAGCGTGCCGATCACGTGCCGGAACCCGGCGACGTGAAAGGCGCTGGTCAGGTGCATGCCCTCGTCGGCGAGCGCGTACGCGGCCCGGTTGGTCTCGCAGGCCGACAGATAGGCGAACTCGGCGCCGGTCAGGCGCAGGGCCGCGATGTCGGACACGGTGAGGGGCGCGTGGTCGTGGTCGTGCAGGAGCAGGTAGGCGGCCCCGGCAGGATCGTCGCTGCTGCGGGCGTGACAGGCGAAATGTGCTCGGCTGCACGTGGGCAGCGCCGCCAGCACGCTCCGGCGGTTGGCGGCCGGACCCTCGAGAACGTCTGCCTCGGGCCAGATCTCGTGATGTATCCGGGTGGCCTCGGCGTGGGCGCCGGGCAGCGGCTGGGCGCCGGGGGTGGTGGGCATGGAGACGATGAGCGAGGTCCACGGGGTGCCGGTGGGCCCGCGGTCGAGGCGGGCGCGGTGGTGCAGCAGGGTCCGCACGGTCGGGACGTAGGAGGAGACCACCAGATCGAGGGCGCACGGTCCGGAGGTCGTTGGGTCCAGAGGATCGGGATACTCCCCGGCCGCGTGCAGGGGCAGGAACGCGAGCGGGCCGGTGGGCACCCACCAGATCCGGGGAAGCGGCGTGACCGCCTCGGCCGGTGGGCGATCGAGCCCGAGCGCGGCCAGGACGGGCCTGGTCACGGCGTGCCACAGCCAGCGCAGGACGGCACGGGAGGTGTCTTCCGCGGCGGCGCGCTCGGCCAGGGACCGTTCCGGGTCCCGTCCGGCCCGGATGGCCTCGCCGAAGGCCCGGGCCTGGCCGAGTGCTTCGTCGGCCGTGAGGTGGGGCATCGGCAGGACCTGAGGTCCGGTCGGTCCGGTCGGTTGGGTGCGGTCGAGAATGATCGCGTCGCAGCGCAGGCGGCTGATGTTGACGATCACGACGGGGCCGTCGTGCCCGGCCGCGATCAGTTCGCCGATCGCGGGTGGGCGCAGGAAGTCGGTGAAACCGCGCTCGGCCCGGATCTGGGTCAGCAGGGTTTCCCACTCCTGGGCCGCCCGTCGGCGTTCCTCGGCCGCAGCTATCGGGCCGAAGGTGTCACCCTCTTCGGACCGGTCGCTGGGCCCGAACTGCCGCCGCAACCGGCGGAAGGTCGCGGCGAGGTCGGGGCGCGCCCTTTCGAGGGGACCCAGTTCCGGCACCGTCTCGATGGCCTGGGCGAGCAGCACGCCGCGGCCCTGTTCCAGCAGGAGCAGGGCCGCGGCCGGGTCGTGGGTGGCCACGGCGCACGCGGCCGCGTCCGAGGCCAGGCCGGGGAACTGGGCGATCTGCTGCTGCTGGTCCGTGGAGCGCAGATGACGCCCGGGCACCAGCGGCAGAAGTTCCACGGTGCGCCCGAAGGCCCACCGGGCCTCGTGCAGGTCGCCGCCGGCCACCAGCGTCACGTCCGCCCAGACCATCGCGGCCCGGACTCGTTCGGCGACGGGGAGGGCCGGGTTGTCGATGAGTTGGCGGAACCACCGCCGGGAGGTGGACCGGGCGGCCTGGTTCCCGGTGGCGTGGGCCCGGAGGTAATCGCCGGCTGCCCGCAGACGCAGGGCGGTGGCCCGGAGCGGATGCCCCTCGGGCGTGACCTGTTCGGCCTGCCGGCCGGCCCGCAGGAAGTCGGACAGGGTGAACGCCTGGGGTTCGTACCGATAGATCATCTGTAAGACCATCGCGTGGGTGCATTTTCGCTCGGCCTCGTTCGGGTGACCGGCCGGGGTGGCGGCCAGGGCGGCCCACATCGCCCGCCGGGCCTGGGCCAGAACCACCGGGTCACCGCCCGCCGTGGGCAGACTCATCAGGGTCAGGGCCAGATTGGACTGGAACCGGGCCTGCTGGGGGTCGGCGGGATCAGCGACGGCCGAACGGGCCAGTTCGAGGGCCCTCTCGAGCATCGCCGGGTCTCGGCGAACCCCGTACTGCTGTCGCAGGCATTCGGCCAGATTGCTCTGCGCCGACGCGGACGGGTCCCGGGCGAGCACCGCCTCGAAGACACCGGTGGCCTCGTCCAGGACCGATGTGTCACGCGAGCGGACGAAGTAGTGCAGGAGCGTCACCCCGGCGCCGGTCTGCCGCCCGAGGTGACGCGGGTCGTGCGGCGGGGTGGCCGCCACCACGTCCCGCGCCAGGTTCGCGGCCTCCAGCAGGTCGTCCGGTGACCCGGTGCGCAGGGCCCGGGCGGTCAGTGTTCCCGAGAGGTTGGCCTGAAGGCTGAGCCTGGTGGTGGGCTCGACGTGGCGCAGGCTCAGTGCGGTACGAAGCCGGGTGATGGCGGTCTCCAGGAGGGCCACGTCGCCGAGCAGGTCGTAGCGGTCCCAGAGCGCGACGGCATCGTCGTTGAGAGCACCGGGGTCACGCTTCGCCATCGGTGTCCCGGGCGGTGTCCAGCAGGGAGGTGAAGTGCTCGAAGGCGGGCCGGCTGGGATCGTGTTCCGGCAGATCGGCCAAGGCTTGGTGTGCGTACTGACCGGCTTCACGCACCCACGACAGCGACCGGGTGAGCAGGCCCAGCTGCAGGAGCGCCTGGCTGAGGGACATGGCCGCCCGGGCCCGGTCAGCGCTCGGCCCCGGCCTCAGACGCAGAGCCTCCCGCCCGGTCACGACCGCTTCGCCGAGCACGTCCTGATCCTGGTCCGCGGCACCCAGCAGGAGCAGGGCGTTGCTGAGATTCGTCAGGGCAGAGGGGTATTCGATGTCGTCGAGGTCGAGGGTCGCGACGATGTCCCGGTTCAGGCCGACGGCCTCGCCCAGACATCCCTGCTCACCGGCCTGGTGGGCATCCAGCAGCGCGGTGGCCAGCGCGGTGCGGGAACGGGGCCCGTGCCGCCCGCAGGCGTCGGCGGCGGCAACGCTGTACCGGCCGGCGGCAATGGCGGCGGTCAGGTCGTCTTTCTGCCCCGTGCGGGCGGCACGGGTGCGCAGAGAGACGCAGAGGGTGGCGGTCGACAGCGCACGTTCAGGGGAGTCTGCCGCGGATTCGGAGGCAGCCTGGGCGGCGAGCTCGATGGCGGCGTCGAGCAGGGCCGGGTCGCCGGTGGCCTGGGCCCGCCGCCGAAGAGCATCGGCAGCGGCGGGCAGGTCATCGGCGGGAAGGGTGATCGGGGGCTGATGGCCGGACGGTTCGGCCCGGGCGGGTGGGGCCGAACCGGGTTCGGACCGGGCGGCGACCTCAAGCATCAGTTCCCCGGCCGCGTGCCCGGCTCGCGCCGCCCGCTGGAACCAGTCCTTCGCCGTGCTGACATCGCCCCGGTGCAGCAGGATCTGGCCCAGGCTGAGCATTGCCTCGACGTGCCCCGCCCGGGCCGACCCGAGGTAACTGTCGATGGCCTCGCCGGTGCGCCCGAGCACTCTCAGGAGATTCCCGAGATTGTTCAGAGCGTCCCGGTCACCGGTGGATGCGGCTGCCCGCAGCCATGTCTCGGCCTCTTCCCAGCGGTCTGCCTGCTTGAGCAGAACACCGAGATTGTTCATCGCGTCGACGTGACCGGCCCGCGCGGCCCGCTCGTACACGCCGATCGCCGACGTCGTCGCACCGATCTCGGCGAAGGAGTGCCCGAGACCGAACAGCAGCGCGGGGTCGGTCGTGTCGCTCGCGGCGATGAACCACTGCTGCGCCTCCCACGGTTCACCCGCCTCCAGACACGCTCGGCCCAGGGCCAGGAACTCGGCGAACTCCGACTCCGATTCGCTGACGGCTGCCTGACGTGGGCCGGTTCTGCGCTTACGACCGAACACAGGTCTCCCTCGGCGACAGCATTTCCCCGCGTTCCACACGAGCCACCCAATGGTGACAAAAATACCGCTTCTCGACGGCGGTACTTCCAGATCGAAGAGGTTTTCCCGGAGAGCATCGACTCCCGATGAGCCACCGGGGCGAGGGTCGGTCACGCCGGACGGGCAGTCAGATGACCGGAACGGGAAGGGCCTGGAGCAGCGACCGGTTGCCGTCGAACCCGTTCTTCAGTGCGGCGGCGACATCTTCGTGCGGAGTTCCGAGGCGGACCGCGCTCACCTCGTCCAAAAGCCGGTAGTGCTCGGCACCGAGTTCGAGGTCGAGTGCCTTCAGGTACTCCTCCAGCTGGGACACGGTGCGAGGGCCGACGATCGGGACCAGGGCCGTGGAGGCCACGGCTGCGCGGTGGCGTAGCCAGGCCAACGAGACCTGGACCGCACTGGTGCCCACCTCGTCCGCAATCTCCAGGACCGCGTCGACGATCGCCGTGCGCTGGGCCGTGCCTTCCAGGTCGTCGCCCCGTGCGCTCAGCCGGCCCTGTTCGCCCCGTCGGTACTTGCCGGTGAGCAGCCCTCCGGCCAGGGGGGAGTACAGCACGACGCCCAGACCGTGAGCTTCCGCCATCGGCAGCATTTCCCGTTCGGCGGATCGCTCGGCCAGGCTGTACTCGAACTGGATGCCGACCAGAGGGGCCAGGCCCTGGAGGTCCGCGCGGAGCGTGGCCCCGGCGACCCGCCAGGCGGGGAAGTTGGAGAGTCCGCCGTGCAGGATCTTGCCCGACCGGATCAGGTCGTCGAAACCGGCCAGGATCTCCTCGATCGGGGTGGTGCCGTCGGGGAAATGCGGCATGAAGACATCCACGTAGTCGGTTTTCAGCCGCCGCAGGCTGTCTTCCAGGGAACGGATCATCACCTTGCGGCTGTTGCCGGTCGTGCCCGGACGAGGTTCGGCCTGTCTCGTGCCGCTGTACTTGGTGATCACCACCAGATCGTCCCGCCGGTCGCCGAGGAGCCCACCGAGCACGGTCTCGGCCTCGCCGCCCCGGTAGATGTTGGACGTGTCGATCGTGGTGCCGCCGGACGCCACGAAGGCCTCGAAGATCTCCCGGGAGGCCTCGAGACCGGCACTGCCGTCGGAGGTTCCGAAGTTCGCCGTGCCCAGCGCGTACTCCGACACGCACAGTCCGGTCAGGCGGCCGAAGGTCTGGTAGCGCATGACAGCTCCTGGGGGTCGATGTTCTGGGGTAAGCTCCCGACAGTAGCAAATAAAACGAGGGGTCACTCTTTTTATGCCGAAGGTCAGCCAGGAACACCTTGACGCCCGACGTCAGCAGATTGTGGACGCGGCTCGCGCCCGGTTCGCCAGTCACGGGTTCGCCCGCACGTCGATGGCCGACATCGTGGACGGGTCCGGACTCTCGAACGGGGCCATCTACCGGTACTTCAAGAGCAAGGACGAGATCGTCATCGCGGTCTGTGAGCAGGGCACCGAGGCTCTTCCGACAGCACTGACCGCCGAGTCCGTCGCCGCCTTCCTCGAGCACGTGCGCGCACGGGCCCGGGATACCGATCACGCCCGGCTGGTGGTCCAGATCTACGCCGAGGCGACGGTGTCACCGGCGCTGGCGGTCGTCGTTCAGGGACAGCTCACCGCTCTGCGGGCGACGATCGCCGAGATGGTGCCGCCGCGTCGGCGTGAGCAGGCCGAGCCGATCGCCGAAGCCTTCGTCGCGCTCTGTTCCAGCTACAGCCACCAGCTCGCGGTGCGCGGTGACGTCGACTCCGCGCCGTACGCCGCGGCACTGATGGCGATCATCGAGGGCTAGCCGGCGGCTAGTTCCCGCCGGCCAGATCGATGAAGGTGCCGGTGACGAACGAGGAGGCCGGGGACAACAACCAGACGACGGCCTCGGCCACCTCTTCCGGTTCGCCACCGCGGCTCATCGGCAGGAGGTGCTGGAGCCGGTCGACGCGGCCCGGGTCGCCGCCGTCGGCGTGCATGCCCGTGCGGATGAAGCCCGGCCGTACGCCGTTGACGCGGATCCCCTCCGCCGCCACCTCCAGCGAGAGGCCGGTAGTGAGGGAGTCCATCGCTCCCTTCGACGCAGCGTAGTCCACGTACTCCCCCGGCGCCCCCAGACGGGAGGCCGCGGAGGACACGTTGACGATTGTCCCTCCGGTACCGCCGTGTGCGGTGGACATCCGCAGCACAGCCTCTTTCGAGCAGAGGAAGGCGCTACGGCCTCCGCCGGTCACCACCAGGGATGTTCTTCATCCGGCCACCCTAGGCCGCGTTTCCGGGTACCATTACGGACAATTGGAACCTTTTGCCCAGAGCGCCCCCGGCCGAGCTGGGTGTGACCGGGGGCGTTCTCGGTGGACAGGGCTAGAGCCCGGCCAGGTGGTCGAGCTCGCCGGACTTCGCGCCGGCGAGCCAGGTCGCGTAGGCGGCCTGGCCGAGCTGCAACGTGGGACCGTGCCCGCGCTGCTTCGTGTCGCGCACTTCGACGTGCTCGAGACGGCGCATTTCGACGCAGGCGTTCGAGTTGGTACTCCTTCGAGCCTTCACCCATTCAGAGGGGTTCTTGACGTTTTCCGTCACAGCGGAAACTCCTTGATCGGGACAGCTTTACGGCGTATCTGAGCGAACAGACGGGCGTACTGTTCGACGTGCTCCTGCTTCTCCACATACCTCTCATCCACTTGGGTTTCGGTGTAGACCACGTGCGGATACCTGTTGTCGCCGGACTGCAACAGGGTGAATGCGCCGCTCATCCACCGGTGCGGTCCGGCCTCGAAAGGCCACACCCGGACTTCGATATCCTTCTGGTTCGACAGCTCCACCAGATGGGAAATTTGGTCGGCCATCACTCGCTCACTACGCACCCGGGCCCGTAAAGCGGCCTCATGAATCACGAACTTCATGGACGGACGCGGGTTTCGGGTAAAGAGTCGCTGCTGCCGTTCCATCTTGAACCCGAGGATCTGACGCCGCCTCTCGGCCCGGATCTCCGTCGCGAGATTGACCAGGTATTCGGCGTAGGAGCTGGTCTGGAGCGCCGCCGGGACGAGCTCGGGGGCATAGTCGAAGATGGCCCCGGCCCGGGCCTCGATGTCGGCCAGCGCCGAAACCGGTTCGGCAATGGCGTCTCGATAGGGAACCGTCCAGCCCGCGCCGTCACCGTCGTCGCAGAGGCCGACCAGCCTCTCCGCCTCTTCCGCCGACGCCTCATAAATTCGTGCCAGCTCGCGAACTACCGCAGGGCGAAGACTGGTGCGGCCGTTCTCCATCTTCGACAGGGTCACGACGTGGCACCGCAACAACTTCGCCACGGTCTCCTGCGTGTAACCAGCCTCTTCGCGCAGCGCCTGCAGCCTGACACCTAGCTGTTGCTGCGGTATCGATCGCCGCCGACTAGGTGTTTTCCCCTGTGCCAACTTCACCCCGTTGTCCCCTTACTGACCGCTCCGCAACCGCTTTCAGGGTGACGTACTTAGCTAGCAAAACGCTAGGTTGTTTTGAGGCCAAGTCGGTCGTCACTCTTGTAGCGAGCACCATACGGCCTGCGAGGGAGCAACGGGGATGACTACAGCCAGCAGTGGAAGTGCAGATGGGAACACGACGATGTTTCCCGAATCATGACGCCGGTGGCCAGACCCGAGTTCTCCGGCGCCACCTTTCCGCGGGATCAGATGCGGTCCGAACTCGCCGACCTCCAGCAGAATCTTCAACACCAGGTGGAAACACCTAGTCCGCCGGGCGAGAACAACGACCAGGTGGTCGCACTCCGGCGAACACGACAT
The DNA here is from genome assembly GCF_030269305.1 of Kineosporia sp. NBRC 101731. Classification (NCBI taxonomy): domain Bacteria; kingdom Bacillati; phylum Actinomycetota; class Actinomycetes; order Kineosporiales; family Kineosporiaceae; genus Kineosporia; species Kineosporia sp. NBRC 101731. The sequence continues at coordinate 333,984 of NZ_BSTC01000003.1, read as the reverse complement.
GTCGTCAATGCTTTTGAACAGTTGCTCGACGAGCACCCGACCGGTCCGGATGGACGTTGCCGACGCTGCCGGTGGTGGCAGGCCTGTCCGGCCGCCGCAGCCGTGCGCGTCTACGTGACCGGATGGCTGTCGACGGGTGGTCTCGCCGAACGCCGCGAAGGAGATCCGGGAGCCGTGTCGACCCGACGACTCTGACTACACACCGTTATCGAGGACCGCAAGGTCCACCACCCTCAGATGCAGCAAGCCGGCCAGTGCATCGCGGGTACGAAGGGTGCCGCAGAAGAAGGGCGCGCGGCACCGGGGAGAGCAGGGACGGACCAGTGGGGAAGGACTCGTGTCCGTCCCTGCCTTCCCCCACCATCACAATCCCCATCCGCCCCCGGCACGGAACCGATGCCGGACGCCCAGCGGAGACATGGGGCCCCGAAGGGGCAGCGGGGCGCAGCGGGGGCGGGCCTGCACGGCGGGCCCGCCCCTTCGGCCACCTGACCAGCGCACTTGCGATCCTCGTCCACCATCTGGGCCTCTCCAGCCCTGGAGCACCTGCTTGGTATGCTCCGTTTTGGGTAGTCGAGGAATCACCGGGGGCTGCAGTGGGCAGGTCGGCAGAGACAACTGACGCGCCGCTCGGTCCAGCACCGACGTCGGCGCACCAGCGCATGCTGCGCAGCAGTTCGACGCGATACCTGTCGGCCGGGGCCTACCTGGATCCCGATTTCCGCAACGCCGTTCTGCACGAGCTCCTGGACCGTAAGAACCGGGCCGTCGCGCCGTCGTTCAGCGCCGACGCCGTACCGGTGGTCCGGCACGCACTGAACGCACGACGACATCAGATCGTCCGTGACCTCGTCCTCACCGGGATCCTGCTGATCTTCCTGATCGTCGAGGGCAAGCTGCTGCTGGCCGTCGCGGCACTGCTGGGCGCGGTACTGCTGGCCTACCGGTCCCTGCGGGCTCTCCTGCGCCTGCACGTGGTCGGTGCGCTGGCTCTTCTGGTACCGACGCTGATCACCCTGGTCGTAGCGGCGCTGTTGTTCGAGTCCAGCTCCCAGGGCCTGTTCTCCTTCGGGGGCTCGGATCCCTACGCCGCCCCACCCACCTTCACGACGTTCGTGGCCCGGGTGATCGGGGTCATGGTGGTCGTGCTGGGCGCGGCCTGGACCGCCGTCGCCGTCGAGCGGCTCGTCAACCACCAGACGATCGTCGACCATCTGCTGCCGCAGACCTTCTCCCCCGCCGGGAGTCCCACCGGGCCGAAGCGGCACCAGGCGCGGCTGCGCTACATCGACGAGGCGCAGACCGGCAACGTCACCTATTACCCGCACGACGCGTCCGAGAAACCGTTCATCGGGTCAGGCACTCCCCTGCACACCTGGACGCGGGCGGTCCCGCTGGTGATGGCGGACGATGTCGGGGCGCCGGCGCTCACGACGGGGAGCATCCAGGACGCGCTCTCGCTCGCCCTCGCCCGGATGGAGGGCGTCGGCGAGGTGTCGGTGCAGGAGCGTCTGGTGACACAGACGTCCCAACGTTCCGGCGACCCGAGGACCGACCCGGCGACCGGCCTCCCCCGGCACCGGATGTCCCCGGCCGAGATGGAACTGCTGGAGAGCGCGGACGCGACCGGCACCCACCGCTACCTCTGTGTCCGCGCGGCCCCGGGTCAGGGCGACTACGAGATCTGGGTCTTCGTGCGCTGCCAGGTACAGGGCCAGACGCTGCACCTGGACCTGATCGGGTGCAGCACCCCGCCGATCCGGGCCCGGTACCGCGAGATCGACCAGTACACCGCTCCTGGCCTCGACGTCGTGCTGCACACCGCCCTCGCCACGCTGCCCGGGCTGCTCGGGCTGCTGCTGCGCGCGCCGCTGAGGCTCCTGCTCACCGCCACCCGGCAGGACCAGGGTGCCGGGAACCTGCGCACCCACCTTCGACGCATGGCGGACGCGTCGTCCACCGATCGCGGTGCCCGCACCGGGGTGCGTGAGCTGGGAACCGATCTGGAGTCGCCGGACTTCCAGGCCGGCCTGGCGATCCAGCGGCACGTGCGGATGATCGAGCAGCAGATCCTCGAGACCATCACCGCCTCGATGGAGCAGGCCGGATTCAGCACCGACGAGTTCCGGCGAAGGACACAGACCATTCTCGACGGACCCACCCCATGACCTGCCCCCGCTGCGACACCGCCTTCCTGCCGGCCGATCCCGAGTGCCCGCGGTGCGGCCTCCCGTTACCGGACGCCGTCGCTCCTCCCCCGCAGCCGGCGACGGTCCGCACGACCCGCGCATCCGAACGCCACTGGGTCATCCGGGGCGTGTCCGTCGTCGCGGGCCTGCTCGGGGCTTTCCTGGTGCTGCACTTCATCGGCCCCGGCGAGGCACCGCCGGCCACGACCTGGCGACCGGCGGATCTCCCCTCGACAGCCTCACCCAGCACGGGATCAGACGTACCAACGGGCGTGAACCTCGCCGCCGACGCCACCATCACCGCCGACCGCACCGCCGAACCGGCCACGGACGACGCCGGAAACCCCGTCAGCTACGACACCGAGAACCTGGTGGACGGTGACCTCACCACCGCCTGGCGGGCGACCGGCTTCTACCACGACGAACTGATCACCATCAAACTACCCACCCGCTCGCAGATCTCGGTGATCGGCCTGACCAACGGCTACACCAAGAAAGACACCGAATCAGGAGCCGACCGTTACGAGGAGGGCCGGCGCATCCTGTCGGTCACCTGGATCTTCGACAACGGCGTCAGCGTGAACCAGGAGCTGGAAGACGGCGATCGGAGCATCCAGCTCAAGACGATCGAGCCGGTGCAGGCCCAGACGGTGCAACTGCGGATCAATGAGCAGACCACTCCGGGTTTCGGGGCGGACGACTACAGCGCCATCACGGAACTGGTGTTGAGGGACAATTGACGGGTCACGCTCAGAGCACAGGCCCTTGACCGGGCGCCGCCTGGGCTGCGACGTAGGCGGCGATCACCTGCCGGGGCAGCGCGCCTCGCACCGACACGGTGTGCCCGTTGGCCCGCGCCCAGGCACGTACGTCGGCGGTTCGGGGCTTCGGCGCAGGTTCGGGTTCCGGCTCGGGCGTCGTGGTGGACGACGACTCCCCGGTCTCCGGTTCCCGCGGCTCGGTCTCCTTCTCCTTCTCCAGATGCGCCCACCGGGCCGACGGCTGCAGATACTTCAGTAGGTAGGCGTAATCGGCCGGTGTGACCGTGCGCGTGCCGAGCTCACGAGCGCGGACGGCCCTGCTTCCGTGGGCGGATCCGTCCGACACCAGCAGCGTGGTCGTCTCCGAAACCGTCCCGAGCACGCGAACTCCCAGCCTCAGCGAACGGATCTCGAGCTGTTCACGAACTTCGGGGTCACACCCGGTGAACACGACCTTGTCGCCCACCCGCAGTGGTTCACCTTTGCTCCACTTCACCGGTAAACCCTTGGAGCGGGCGGAAAGACGTGCTTCGTAAGCTTTCCCGAACGTGTCGTCGATACCCAGGACAACCTGTGAACCGACCCCGAGAAGCCTGGCCACGTCGAAGAGTCCGGCGCGTTCTTCGAGGGCCACGGCTCCCTCGGCGTCGAGCGCGGCATACGTCAGCGTTCGCACCAAGGCCTCATGGGCACGGTCGATCTCGAGAGAGGTCTGCTCTTCGGCGAAGGCGGTGCGAGCCAGGCGCGAGATCTGCCGGGCGGTGACCGGCGCGTTCTCGAGGGTCTCGACGAGCTTCTCCAGATAGAAGACCGTGCCGATGCCGGCACCTTCGTCCAGCGCGTCGAGGATCGAGAAGCGTTCGAGGAGCGCGGGTGAAACCGCGACCCCCGGGTCTGCGGCGTCGGACTCGGGCATGGCCCCGGACGGTTCCGCCGTGGGCCCGGTCGGCCAGGTGACTTCCCGCGCCCGCTCGTGCAATGCGTCCATCAGGCTTGGTATTTCAGACTTCCCGACCTCAGACGTGATGATCTGGGCCAGCACGGCAGCCGACGCGCGAGCCTGGTCGAGCACCGAGGTGGACGAAGCTGGTGCGACTCCGAAGGCCGAGCACAGATCGGCCGGACGCCGCCGGGACAGTCCCGGTCGCTGCCGGCCTGCTGCCTCTACCAAGCTCAGCGTGGGAAGCTGCGGCAACCGCCAGCCGAAGCGAGCGTACTGCGCGCTCAGCCAGGCCAGGTCGAACTCGACGTTGTGGGCGACCACCACGGCTCCGGCCAGGCGCTCGTTCAGCTGATGGATGACACCGGGCACCAGCCCGGCCTGCCACTCGTCGAGGATCAGGCCGCAAGGATCGGTGGTGATGACCACCATCTCCACGACGACGTCGGGACCGGAACCGGCCCGTCCGAGGTTGAGGACGGCGAAACGGCGCTGATCGGCCGGTTCCGGGGTTCGAGGCGTCTCGTCCTCGACGGATCGTGACGCCTTCCTCGCGCGACGTGCACGCAGCCTGTCCCGAAAAGCCATCATGTTCCGTTGATACCATGTCCGGGTAATTCTCCGGATGGACGAACAGATGGGCGATCCGCTACCGCCACCAAGACACCGTGCGCGCCTACTGCGCTCGTGGCAGCGGTTCCCTGAACGCAGCGGACGACCTGGTCCTGGTGGTCTTCCTCGAAAGCTGTCGCTGCCGACCTGGTCAACGACGTGGCACTGCCGTGGCTGATGACGAGCAGCCAGTTACCGACCTGGGGCACCTGGACATGACCGGCCTCAGTTCGCTGTGACCCCGCCGAACCGGGCCCGGTACTCCGTCGGACTCAGCCCGGTGTGCCGGTGCAGCTGGGCCCGCAGGTTGGCCGTCGTGCCCAGACCACTACCGACCGCCACGGCGGTCATGCTGGCGGTGCCCTGTTCCAGCAGACGCCTTGCCAGCTCGACCCTTTCAGCGGTCAGCCAGGCCAGCGGGGTGGTGCCCAGCTCGACCCGGAAACGACGGTGCAGGCTGGTGACGCTCAGGTGGGCGTGCCGGGCCAGGGCCGCGACCGGCAGGGGGCCGTCCAGACGCTCCTGGGCCCAGGCCAGGGTCGAGGTCAGCGGCTGCTCGGGGATGCCCGGCACCGGGCGCTCGACGAACTGCCGCTGGCCGCCGTCCCGGAAGGCGGCGAACACCAGCCGGCGGCTCACCAGGTTCGCCACCTCGGCGCCGTGATCCTGCCGCACGACGTGCAGGGCCAGGTCGAGGGCCGCCGCACTGCCCGCCGAGGTCAGCACGTCGCCGTCGTCGACGAACAGCACGTCGGGCTGGAGCTGGACGAACGGGAAGCGGCGGCGGAACTCGTCGGCCAGCTGCCAGTGCACCGTGGCCGGACGGCCGTCGAGCAGGCCGGCCTCAGCCAGGGTGAATGCACCGGTGCACAGCCCGATCAGCCGGGCTCCCCGCGTGTGGGCGCGGCGCACGGCGTCCAGCACCTGCGGATGCTGGAGTGAGTCGACGTCCGGCCGGTTCGGCACCACCACGGTGTGGGCCTGCTCGAGTTCGTCCAGGTCACCGGTGTCGGCGAAGGTGAACAGGGCGTCGCGGGCCGTGGCCCGGCCGCCGGGGGCGACGACGCGCAGGTCGTACAGCTCCCGGCCCAGCTCGGCGCGGCGGCGGGCGCCGAACACCTCGCACGCACAGCCGACCTCGAACGGGTTGGAGTTCTCGTCGACCAGCAGGGCGACCGGGATCGGAGGCTGGTGGGATTCTTGCGACACCTGGCATTCCTACCACTCACCGGTTTGATCAGGCGGGTGAAAACCTGTTCGGACCGTCGAAGGGAAAGCCATGATGAACAAGATCAACCTCGCCACGGAAGCCGCCGGGCTGGAAGAGTTCTGGTCACAGCGAGTGCTGGCCAGTGCCAACGGCAACCTGTTCAAGGTGGCCAAGGGCATCGGATCCACCACCTGGCACCGTCACGCCGACCAGGACGAGACCTTCCTGGTGCTGGAAGGGTCCATCACCATCCAGCTGCGCACGGGCGATGTCGAACTCGGGGCCGGCGACCTCTTCGTCATCCCCCGTGGTGTCGAGCACTGCCCCCTGGCCCGCGAGGAGGCCCGGTTCCTGCTGGTCGGCCCGGACGTCACCTCCACGGCCGCCGGTGGCAAGCCGGAGTGGAGCCATGAGGGCGGCACCCCGCCGTCCTCGTGATCCCCGCGTGTGCCGTGGTGAACGTCCACCCGTAGTTTCTTCGTCATGACGTTCTTGCCGAATCCCCGTGAACTGCCCACCGCCCCGTCACTGCGCTGGGGCCTGCTCGGCCCCGGCGGCATTGCCGCGAGCTTCGTCGATGCCGCGCACCGCCACTCGCAGCAGCGTTTCGTCAACGTCGCCTCGGGCAGCAGCCCGCAGCGGGCGACGGCGTTCGCGCAGGCCCACGGGGTGACGCGCTCGTCCGACACCTACGAGCAGGTGCTGGCCGACCCGGAGGTCGACGCGGTCTACATCGCCACCACCCACGACAGTCACGCGCAGCTGGCACTGCTGGCGATCGCGGCGGGCAAGCACGTGATGGTCGAGAAGCCGCTGACCACCACGCGGGCGGACGCGCAGAAGGTCGTGGACGCGGCCCGGGCGGCCGGGCTGTTCGCGATGGAGGCCATGTGGACGCGTTATCTGCCGCAGTCCGATGTGCTGCGGCAGTTGCTGGAGCGCGGTGACATCGGTGAGGTGCGGCTGGTCACGGCCGATTTCGGGTTCCCGGCGCAGTACGACCCGGCATCGCGGCTGTGGGCCCCGGGTCAGGCCGGCGGGGCGCTTCTGGACGCGGGTGTCTACCCGGTCTCGTTCGTCTCGTCCGTTCTGGGGTCGCCGTCGGCGGTGCACACGGTCGGCACGCTCGCCCCGACCGGGGTGGACGAGCAGGCCACGGTGACGCTCGCCTACGAAAAGGCACAAGGTGTCGCGTTCACGTCGCTGCGCACCGCGGCGCCGACCCGTGCCAGCGTGATCGGGACGGAAGGTCGCATCGACATCGACGGCCCGTTCCTGGCTCCCAGTGGCCTCGGGGTGACGATGGGTGCCGGTTTCCCGTCGTCCGCGCAGACCGCGCACTGGTCGGGGTCGCAGGGTCCGCAGGGGTCCGCGGCCCTGAGCTACGAGGCCGACGCGATGGCCCGCTACCTGAGTGAGGGCCTGACCGAGTCGCCGATTCATCCGTTGGACGAAGTGGTCTCCGTGGTAGGGATTCTCGAGGAGGCACGCCAGCAGTTGGGTGCCGTGTGAGGGCCTTTCCGCCCCGGGATTGATCTCCATACGCCATGATTCCGGACATGGACGACGAATTGACCGGCGCCACTGCCGAACCGGCTCAGAAGAAGAAGGTTGCGCGGTGGCGCCGGGCGGTCCGCCGGGGCCTGTGGATCTTGGCTGCGCTGCTCACCCTGGTGGCACTCACGGCCGGTGCCGGTGTCGGCACTCTCGTGGTGCGGGGTTCCGGCAGTCCGGACCGATCGATCCGCAGTTCGGGGCAGGACGCCTACTGGCTCGGGCACGCGTGGGTGGACGGCCGGAAGACCCAGGCCGACGTCGATGCGCTCGCCACCCAGCTGACCGGTACCGGCATGCGCGACCTGTTCGTGCACGCCGGGCCGTACGCCGACGACGGCACCCTCGATCCGGCCCTGCGCCCCCGCGCCGCGTGGCTGGTGAAGGCCCTGCACACCGCCCTGCCGGAGGTGCGCGTGCAGGCCTGGCTGGGCAACGTGCTCGCCGACGACCGGATGGACATGTCATCCGCATCGACCCGCGCCCGCGTACTGACCGGCGTGGACGGCATCCTGGCCGACGGTTTCGACGGCGTGCACTACGACTTCGAGCCCTCGGCGAACGACGACCAGAACTTCGTCGACCTGCTCGCCGCAACCCGTATCAAGACCCAGGCCCATCAGGCCCTGCTGTCGGTGGCCACGCCCCGCGTGGAACTCCTGCCCGGCCTCGGCCTCGCGACCGGCCTGTCTCCGGTCTACCTGCAGTGGACACCGGACTACATGCGCCAGGTCGCCGGTCACGTCGACCAGATCGCGATCATGGCCTACGACTCCGGCCTGCCCAGCGAGAGGGCCTACACCGGCTACGTGCGCCGCCAGACCGAGGTCGCCCTCACCGCCGTCCCCGACGACGTCACCCTGCTCATCGGCGCCCCGGCCTACCACGACAAGAAGATCAACCGGTACGACGGCGCCGAGACCATCTCCGCCTCGATCACCGGCGTCCAGCTCGCCCTGGCCGGCACCTCCCGCCGCATCGGCCTGGCCCTGTACGTCGACTTCGACGCCACCCACGCCGACTGGGCCGCCTACGAGCAGGGCTGGTCACGGAAGGCATGATCATGCCCGAAGTCAGGCATACTGACCTCCATGAAGAAACGGAATATCCGATCCGACATCGGACATCGCCATCTTCCTCTACGGTCCATCTCTACCCTGGAGGTGTACACAAATTTGTTATACATTGGCGATGTGACCAGTCACGACGAACATTCGGTGGGACTGCGGGAACTACGTCATCACACCAGTGATGTGCTCGCCCGGGTCCGCCATGGTGAAACGGTAGCCATCACCGAATACGGCAGACTGGTGGCCCGTATCGTACCGGTCGACCAGCACGAGCCGACACCGGTCCTGGATCGCCTTGTCGCCGACGGCCGCGCAACCCTTGCCCTACGGCCGGGCTTTCGGCCGAAAATGCGACCTGCCGACGGCGCAGCACCCCTGAGCGACGCACTCGCCGAACTCCGCTCCGAGGAACGCTGGTGAGCCTCTACTACATCGACACCTCCGCAGCGCTGAAGTTCCTGGCCGAAGAACCACATTCGAAGGCGCTCGCATCGTTCTACGACAGCAATCCGGGAGCATCATGGGTGAGTTCGGCGCTTCTCCGGATCGAACTGATCCGGGCTGTCGGACGAGTTATGGCCGGATCTCTGCCCGAAGCGCGGACGCTGCTGCATGCCTTCAACTACCTCAGCATGGATGACGAGGTCGTCGACGGCGCCATGAACGAGCCCGACAGGATGCTGCGCTCGCTGGACTCCATCCACCTGGCTTCTGCACGGCTGCTCGGAGAGGAACTCGACGGACTGGTTACCTACGACGATCGTCTGGCGACTGCGGCCACCGATGCCGGGATCACGGTGATCGCCCCGCGCGATTGATCAGGAGTCCCGTTATTCCGAGGTTCCTGACGCGGTGGACGTTCCCCTCGGCTCAGCGGCCGCGCGACTCCAGCCACTGGACGAGGTCGGTGGCGCAGGCCCGCCGGGCCACGTCCAGCGGGGTCAGCTGGTCGTAGCCGATCCAGTTCAGGTCGCCGCCGCGCTCGAGGAGGAGTTCGGCGGTGGCTCGCTGACCGCCGTGGCAGGCGCCCCACAGGCCGCTGGTGATCTCGCCGGGTTCCGCGCCACCGGCCAGGAACGCCTTCACCACCGGGACCAGACCGAGCGAGGCCGCCTCGAAAAGGTTGGTTCGCGAGCCTCGTTCGAGTAAGCGCCGGGCCGCGGCCCATTGCCCGAAGGCGGTGGCGTCGGCCATCGCGGTGCCTCCGGCGATGACCGCTCCTTCGGCGTGCACGTCGGCTCCGGCGTCCAGCAGGGCGTCGAGGGCGGCCAGGTCACCACTGCTGGCGGCCCAGTGCAGCGGCCTCTCCCCGCCCTCGGGCAGGCACGGCTGGTCGGGCGAGGCACCGGCCGCGACGACGAGTGCGATGACGTCCGCGACAGCCGGGAAGTGGCCGGGCCAGTCGGTGGCGACGCCCAGCAGGGTGCGGCCCCCGTACGGGCCCAGCCGAGCACCGGTCAGCTCCGGATACTCGCCGAGCAGCCGTCGCAGCGCCGGTAGATCACCGGAGTGCACGGCGAGGCCGGCGTCGCGGGCCGGATCGTCCGCCATTACCAGGCGCTCGACATGTCGTTGCTGCCCGTCACGGCCAGGAACCGGTTCCAGATGTCCACCAGCCGGTTCTACCGGCGTCGTCGCAGGTCAGCAATCTGATGGGCCATCGCGTCCGGCAACCGGGTGCAGAACGGGCCGAATCGTCTCGTGGCTCTTTCGGCCCGGCTAAATCCTCCCTAAAGAGGTCCCGGCGGCCTGGAATCGCGCTCGGTCCCTGCTAGCGTCCAGCGGGCATCTGTACAGCTGGAGGGGATTTTCGGTGAGACGCACACGGGTCGTGGCCGCGGGGCTGGCAGTTGGTGTCGCCGCCGTCGCTCTGGTGGCCGCGCTGCAGCCGTTCGGCGCGAACGCGGCGAACCCCGTCGCCGCCACGGTGACCGCTGCCGTCGCGAAGCCGAAGGTCGTCGGTTACTACACGAACTGGTCGACCTACGGCGACGATGCCGTGCAGGTGAAGCAGATCGGGACCAGCGGGGCGGCGAGCCGGCTCACGCACATCGTGTACGCGTTCGGGGCCGTGAAGAACGGCAAGTGCGCGGTCGGGGACGCCTACGCCGACTACCAGCAGAAGTTCACGGCGAAGGCGTCGGTCAGTGGCAAGGCCGACACGAGCACCCAGAAGGTCGCCGGGAACTTCAACCAACTGCGCCAGCTGAAGACGAAGTACCCGAAACTCAAGGTGCTCTGGTCGTTCGGCGGGGGTTCCGGCTCCGGCGGGTTCACCCAGGCAGCGAAGCACCCCGTCACGTTCGCGAAGTCGTGCCGCGCGCTGGTCGAGAACAAGCGCTGGGCCGATGTGTTCGACGGTATCGACATCGACTGGGAGTACCCGAACGCCTGCGGGGTGACCTGCGACGCGAGCGGGCGTACCGCGTACCCGAAGCTGCTGAAGGCCGTGCGCGCGCAGTTCCGCCACGACCTGGTGACGTCGGCGATCACCGGGAACGGCCTGGCCGGCGGCACACTGGATCAGGCCGACTACGCCGGTGGGGTCAAGTACCTCGACTGGCTGATGCCGATGACGTACGACTACTACGGCACCTGGGAACCGCAGGGACCGACCGCGCCGAACTCCCCGCTGGGCAACTTCGTGGGCGCCCCGGTCAAGGGCCTGGACTCCAAGACGGTCATCGCCAAGCTGCGCGGTCAGGGCGTGCCCGCCCGGAAGATGCTGCTGGGCATTCCGTTCTACGGCCGTGGCTGGACCGGCGTGACGCAGACGACGCCCGGCGGCACGGCCACCGGCCCGGCGACGGGCACCACCACCGGCGAGGCCGGCATCGAGAACTACCAGGTCCTGGCCCGCAGCTGCCCGCCCAGCGGAACCGTCGGCGGCACCGCCTACGCCCGGTGCGGCAGCCAGTGGTGGAGCTACGACACCCCGAAAACCATTGCCGGAAAAATGAAATACGCCAAGAGTCAGAAGCTCGGCGGCGCGTTCTTCTGGGACTACTCCGGAGACACCGCCAAGGCGTCGCTGACGAAGGCCATCGCCCAGGGCCTGAAGTGAGCGACCCGTCACGGAAAGAAGCCGTCCGCTGACTCAAAGATACTTTCCTGAGCGCGATCCCGGCGGCTCGCGCGGCCTGCCAGAATGTCCCCCGGCGTGATCTTCCGGTCCCGCTCGACTCGACGAGGAGCGGAGACGTGGACACCACCGACCTGACGCCGGAACAGGCCGAACCCGACGACGTGATGTCGTCCGGCCGCAGCCCCGTACTGCGCTCCGAAGGCCCCGCCCGCAAGCCCTTCGGCATCAGCCTGACCCTCTGGTCGGTGCTGGCCGTGCTCGCGGTCACGGTCGGCGGGGTCGTCGTCGTCCAGTGGGCCACCCGGTCCTCGGAGTCGCCCAGCCAGGAATCGGCCCTGTCCGGTATCGAGGTGACCATCCCCTACCGGGAGTCGCCCACCGCGTCCGTCACCTCGTCCCAACCCACGGCATCGGCCAGGGCCACCCCCTCCAGCACCCCGACGGCCGTCCCGACCGGGACCGCCCCCGCGACCACCCGGCCGTCGTCGTCACGGCCCAGCACCGGCCAGGCGGCGCCACCGGTGGCCGACACGCCCCGGGCGCCTACGACGACGAGCGACACCCCCGACGACACTCCCACCGAGGACGAGACGGACGAGCCTGCCGATACACCGGCAGAGGACGAGGTGGCGGCTCCCGGGGTCGACCTGGCCGCGTCCGCCGTGGTGAGGGCGAGCAGCCAGCTTCCCGGCCTGTCCGCCGCCAACGTCACCGACGGCAGTATCGGCACCTACTGGGAGAGCTACGCCAGTTACCCCCAGACCCTGACGGTTGATCTCGGCGAGGTCACCACCGTCGGCCGTCTCGTGATCTCCCTCCCCGAACGGTGGTACGAGCGCACCCAGACCCTCTCCGTGCAGGGCAGCGCCGACGGCAGTTCCTACACCCGGTTGAAGGGTTCGGCCAGCTACCGTTTCGAGAGCGAGAGCCCGGACAACCAGGTGACCATCACCGTGCCGCAGTCCGAGATCCGTTACCTGCGGCTGACATACACCGCCGTCAACGGCTGGCACGCGGCCCAGCTCTCCGACCTGTCGGTGCACTCCAGCTGACCACCTTCACGAACTAGGTGGTCGCTGAGGCTCCTCCCCCGAGCACGCCGAGGGTGTAGGGCGGCCACACCGTACGACCGCCGCTCGGCCGGAGAGCCGCGGAGTCGACGGCGTCGCGGAGCTTCTCCAGGGTTCGCTCGCGGGCCGGGCCGGAGTTCGGGGCGTTGGCCGGAAGTTCTTGCAGGAAGACCAGGTCCAGGCCGTTCTGGCCACCCAGGCGGGTGTCGAGCACGACCAGGCGGGTGCCCGGGACGAACATCACGTCGCCCACCCGGGGATCGTCGTCGAGCAGTGGGGTGAGGATGCGCACCGTCTGCGCCCAGATCACATACATCGCGCTGGTCGCCGGGCGCGGGGTGCCCGAGCCGGTGAGGGCCGTCGCGCCGATCGGCCCGGATTCGGTGATGACGGTGCCCGGTGTCGGCGGGCCCTCACGCCAGAGACGGGCTGCGTCGACACCTCTCACCACCGGACCACGGTGAGTGGGCAGTAGGCTCAGTGCTGAGGTCAGACAGGCCCGGTAGTCGCGCTGGGCCGGGGTCTGCGAGGCTGCGCGCATCGCGGCCGGGCCGAACTCGTCGTCGGTCCGGGCCGTCAGGAACAGGCTCAGGGCAACGAGATCCACCGCGGCCGCGGCCAGGTCACCGGCGCTGAGGGCCGGGATAGCGGTGAACGCGCGACGTACGAGCGGCGCCTGGGCGTCCCAGCGGCTGGCGATGATCGTGCGCACGCGATCCCGTTCGGCCGCGGTGCTGCGACGGGTGTCCGGTTCGGCGGTCGGCAGGGTGGCGCGGGCGAGCACGGGTGCCATGGAGGACGTCGTGGGCGGCACGGTCGGCGCGTCCGGGTTGGGCTGTGGGGCGGGGTTGGACTGTGGGGCAGGGTTGGAGTGTGGGGCGGACTTGGAGTGGGCGGCCAGATGTGTCTGGACGACGGGGTGCGACGACACTGCCGGATAGGGCGAGGCGGCCGGATAGGGCGGGGCTGCCGGGGTGGAGGGTACGGCAAGGTTGGTGTGGACGGCCGGTTTCGTCGGCTCGGCCGAGGTGGACGGGTCAGCCGGTCCCGTCTGGGCCGATGGATAGGTCGGGGCGGCCGGATGGGACTTCGCGGCAGAGCTAGTCGAGACGTCCGGGCTCACCTGTGCAGCAGCGGCGGACGGTGAGAACGGAGGCGTCCGAGTGGCCGGGTCAGACGTGGCCGAGGTGGCCTGTGCAGCAGGACCGGTCCGACCGGCAAGGTCGGGTTGCGCGGCCGGGGCCTCATGGCGGGATGACCAGCTGCCGCCGTTGGGTTCGTCGGGGCGCGCTGCGGCGCGGTTGCGGGCCCGGCGCCTTTCTCCTTCCCGGGGGCGGACGCCTTCCGTCGAGGCAGGCGGTTTTTCCACCGAACCACTCGGGAAGGCGACCGGGGCGCTGTCGGGGCGGGCCGCGTCCTTGAGCCGGAGTTCGGGGCGGATCTCGGGGCGGGGTTCTGACCGGTCCCCGGACCTGGCCTCAGTTCGGTTGTCCGGTCGGACATCACGATCCGGTCGGGCCCAGGCCGACGACGTGTCGCGGTACTCGGTGCGGGCCTGGTGGCGGACGGCGACGTCGTCGAGCTCGGCGCGGGCACCCGCATCCAGACCGGAGTGCACCGTGATGAGCAGGCGAGAGCGAACCGTGGTGCTGAGAGCCGAGATCAGGCCGGCCAGGATGCCCGCGGTGCCCTGCGGCAGGGGGATTCCGGCCGTGCCCACGTCCAGACGCACGCTGTCGGCCCGCACCGTGGCCGAATCCACGGGCAACGGGCCGTCGTGGGGACGATGGAGCCACAAACCGCCGCGGGTCAGGGTCAGGTGCCAGTCGGGGCCGAGACCGTAGACGGGGCGCACCGTATCGATGACGGTCAGGCCTTCGACGGGAGTGCGCCAGATCAGAGGGGCCGGGTCGGGGGAACTCGTGCGGCACAGCACCGAGGCGATGAACGGCGACCAGGTCACCTGCCCGGACGCGTCGGTCAGCAGGACCCGGTTCACCCAGGCGCCCGGCCCGGAGACCGGGAAACCGCTGAGAACCTCGACCTCGAGGGACATCTCACGGACCAGGGCACGTCCGAGCGGGAGCAGGTCGACACCGCTGACCGGGACCAGCAGCAGGGGATGACGGGTCCAGGAATGGCGGTTCAGCAGCAGCGACAGCAGGGCGATCGCGCCCGGGATGTTGCTGCGGGCCTCGTCAGGCACGGCGCACAGCACGGCCGGGCGCTCACGCTGGGCGGGCACGGCGTAAGCCACGTCCGCAGGGCCCGGGGCCGGGGAACCGGCCGGGCACAACACCATTCCGGCCGGGACCGGGCGCAGTTCGAGAGCGCCGAGGCTGATCACGTCGGCGGCCGGGCCCCAGTCGGGCACGGGCCAGCGGGGGCCCATCGGGGAGGAGTCCTCACCGGGCCGGAACGCCCACCACTGGCTGGCGCCGTCCCAGGGCCCGTCGCCCCAGACGAACAGGGTGCCGCCGGGGGCCAGGAACACGTCTCCGGCCGGCGCCACGACGGTGAGGTTCCAGTCGTCGGCGATCTGGCGGGCCAGCGCCGGGCGTCCGCGCCGGGCCAGACCGGCCCCCGACATGGCCAGGATCAGCCGGTTCCCGGGCATCTGCTCGAGCACGCCGGACAGGGCCGGCCCCACCGACCCGGCCAGGTGCGCGGGCACCATGACCAGCGCGACGGTGATGTCCGCGTCCGTTCGCAGCGAACTGACCCAGGCGGCCTGGTCATCGGTCAGTTCCTGCGCGTCCCGCAGCACGAAGCACGACCCGATGTGCTGGACCACCACGGAACCGCCGTGCTCCGCGTCCATACGTCTCGTGCCCTCTCTGATTCGGCTCGGGCCCGGCTCAGCGAGCCGACCAGAGAGCCGTGTTGTTCAGCGCGATGGTCACGTTGCCGTCGGCCTGGAGGGTGAGGATCGCACCCGGCTGGTCCATGGTGGCGGTGGCCCAGACATAGTCGCTACCGGAATACAGCACCAGGTTGCCGTCACCCTGGAAGGCCAGCGAGTCACCCGTGGCGTCGGCCGACCAGACGGTCTTGCCGTTCTCGTCGATGAGCACGGGCCGGCCACCGGAGCTGAGACCGAACTTGATCCGGTTGGTCTCCCAGTACTCGCCCTTGCCCACCGTGCCGCCACCGTGCACCACGTAGGTGCCCCAGTCGATCTCGGCCGCCTTCGTGGTCGTGGTGGTGGTACTGGAACTGGTCCGGGTCGAGCCGGTGCCACCCGATGCTCCCGACCCCTGGGTGTCACCCTTGCCCGAGCCGCTCGAGCCGCCCGGGGCGGCGGACGTGGTCGCCGCGGTCGTGCTGGTGGTGTGCTTGACGGGGGCCTTCTCCGCGTCCTTCGTCCCGCTCTTGTCGCCCTTGGTCTTCGTGGGTGAGGGAGCGGGCGTGGTCGGCGTGGGGCTGGGGTCCTGCGGGATGACGACGTCCGAACCGCCGTCCGGCATGGACAGGGTGGTGTCGGCATCGTTGTTCATCAGGCGGGGAACGACCAGGCCGAGGGCGGCGACCACGACGACCACGGCCACCGCGCCGCCGATCAGCGGGCGGTTCAGCGGCTTCTTCGTCCGCTCCGACCGCGGGACGACCGTGGTCTCCGACTCCGCCGGGGGTGGCGTCGTGGGCGTGTCTTCCAGCACCAGCACCGGGGACGCGTCGGGCGCGACGACACCGGAGGGGCGGACCTCGGGGACGTCGTCGGCGCTCAGCCGGGGTAGGGCGGCCCCCCGGGGAATCTGACCGGCGTCCGTGTCGTCGGAGCCTGGTCCCGGGGTGTCCTGGGCCATGGGTCTTCTCTCCTACCCTGGGTGAACGGACCGTACGGCACCGTCCATATCAGCATTGCGGGGCAACCTTGGTTCAACGCTGAACGTTCCGGAAGGGTCCGGGCGCAGAAATTCGCCCGAATGGGCATGAAGCTTCTCACATGGTGGACCTGCTACCGGCTCTCACTCTACGCACGTGCCCGGCTGCACACCTGGGAGCAGGTGCACGGGGGCACTACAGCTGCTGCCGTATCCAATCGATCTGCGGCCGCCATGCGGGATAGGCATCGGCCATGGCCCTGAGCCTGTCGGTCCAGCGCCCGCCGGTCCCGGCATCAAGGATCGGGCGGGCCCGGCCGAGGACGTCCAGAGCCAGGGGATACTGGCCCGCCAGAGCCAGGAGCAGCGCGGAGCGCACTGCGACGTGCTCGGAGTGGACCGGGCCCGGGCCGAGGCCCAACGCCGCCAGGACTCCCGGCAGTGCGCGCGGACTACGCTGGGTGATCAGGCCGAGAGCGGTCAAGACCTGGGGCTCCGGATCTTGCCGATAAGGCTGCTGATTGATCTCCTCCCGCAGATGAGCCAGGAAGGCGTCGCCATCAGGACGGGTCAGGACCTGTAGCACGGCCTGTACCCCTGGCTGGTCGGCAGCGTCCGGATGCGGCAGCACCGAGATCCGGACCTGCCGGTGCCCGACGTCGTTCGCGAGATCTTGCGGGCCGCTGACCTGCCAGTGAACCAGCCCGGCGAGCATCGGCGTGGCAGCCAGGTCGTCCTGCACCAAGGCCCCCAGCTCCGCCATCACCTGGTCTGAGCGCTGATCGGCGCGCCGCAGCAACTGGTCGGCCCTGAGCCCGTCGGAACGGCTTCCGGACGCCCGAAGATGCCTCAGATCGGCCCCTCCCCCGGCCTCGATCAGCACCGTGACGGCCCGCCCCGAAGCGTCATGACGCCGTACTTCGGTGGCCGCGGCCCGGGCGAAGTCACGCAGATCGAGATCCGGTTGTTCCTCCCCCCGAGAGAAACTCAGCGTGGTGGAGACCTCGCCGTGGGCCGCGGCACCAGACTTCACCGCCATCCCGTGCTGCCACATCCACCGGGTCAGGCCGGAGAGTCGGGACACCTCCAGACGCGCGGCGTGTTGGTCGACGTACCTCGGCCCGTCGTAGCGCAGCTCCAGAACCACTGTGGCGAGACTGGACTCGGTGCCGAGGAAGGCCAGGTCGGTACCGACGTCGATGGCCTGGGACGGGCGTATCCGCACGGCAGGCACAGCCGTCAAGGCATTGTCCAGGTACTGACCCACGGTGAAACGATTTCTCTCGCCGGTGCTGAAATCCTTCAGGCCCACGTCGAGCACACTGCGGTACTGCTCTCCGCTCAACCAGCCCTCTAGCTCGGGGAAGGAGCGGTGCAGAAGATGCTGCAGGTACCCCCGGGAGGCCGGGGCACTGTTCTGCAAAAAGTCCTGGACCCCACGCGGCAGCGCGGCGACGATGTCGGCCAGCGACTGCCGGGACGCAGCCAGCAGCAGATTCTTCGGTAGCGACACTCCCTCCAGCAGCGCGACGACCGGTGCCACGACATGAGGCACCACCAGTGCGAGGTACCCCCTCAACATGGCTACGTCTTCGCGACGCAACGCTTCCCGCTCGACCTGTTCCCGGTCATTCCCCGGATTGCGCTGCCCCAGGTAGGCACCGGTGACGAAGGCGGAGAAGTCGAAGCCCAGTTGCTGGATGTGCAAGGCCCGGGGAACTCTCAACCGGCTCGGGTCTGCCCGTTGCACAGCATCTTCCAGGGTCTGGTAGACCGATGACAGAGGCGTGTCGACCGAGTAGTGCGCATACAGGCCGATTCCCAGCCCGTCCGCGGTACGGCGGAATTTCCAGGATCTGATGGCCGGGTCGGGAACGATGAAGCCCTCCCGGGGAGTGAACAGGTCGCCGAGCCGGGTGCCGTCCGCGGCCCGGGCGAGACGGTCCAGGACCAGGTCCAGGGTGGCGAGGCTGGCCGCTTGGCCGCGTCCGTTCTCACCGGGCAGGGTCTGAACCCGCTTCGACACGATCTCGATGATCGGCCGCTGTGTTCCCTCCTGACCCGGGAGGTGCGAGAACTTATCGACCACCAGGTCGACGTCGTCATGGCGGACGAGAACGGTCTTGAAATCGGGGGTCGGGGTACCGTCCGGCGGCTGCAGGTAGCCGTTGCGGGTCTCCAGCTCGTACCCCACGTACCCGCCGGGAAGCGCCTCCTCCTGGCGTCCCACCCGCTCGGCCTGCCGGGCCGCCTCGTCCCGGGCGGTCTGGGGACCGTGACGGTACTGGGCCAGCACTACAGCATCGAGACCGGATGCCAGCCAGGGGCTTCCGTCAAGAGTGAGCTTCGTCCGGAATCCCCGGGGATAGAGCCGGGAGGCCCATTCCCGAGCCGAGTCCACAACGCTCTCCGGCCAGCCGAGCTCGGTCAGGGCCGCCGTGGCCTGCGTGGGCGTCATCCGTTCACCGGTGGCCGGAGTCAGATTGACCGGTTCGAGGAACCAGTCCGGAGGTGCCGGCGTGTCGTTGCGGCCGTCTGCTTCCCGGCTCCCACCCGGAAGGTCGGCGTAACCCGGGAACGAATCCTCCGTACCGACGTCGGAGCTGTCGCCGCCCGGGGCCGCGAAACTCATCTCGAAATCGATGTCCGAGAAGGTGTCGTCCTCGGGCGCCGAGTGCCGGGTCATCATCTCGGTGCGGTCGCGGAACGCGATCATCTGGGCGCCGTCCATCCGGAAGATCTCGGCCTCAGCGTTCCGGTCGATCTCCTGATCCTGGAGGAACTGGGCATGTTCGCCGCCCATCCCGATGAAGCGAACTTCATTGTCGATTGCCACCCGGGCGGTCGCGAGGAGCGAAAGATTGCGCCATTCATCGAAGATCGTGTTGTCGTCCAGGCCGGACAGACGCTGCACGTCGGCCGCGGTGAGGTCCGTGTCCTGTGACAGACGGGCCCGCATGGCGTCGACAAACGTCTGCGTGAATTCCGTCAGCGCAGGAAGGAAGCTCTTCTCGAAATGATCTGTACCGATGCTGTTCTCATGCGCCCGGAGACTTTCGCGCAGGTAGCCTCGTGGCGCCAGACCATCCATGAAGGCGTCGAGTTCACCCGCCAGGCCGTTCTGCGTCGGCATCTTCGCCTCACCGGCGTAGACCCAGCCGATCTTCAGCAGGTTCTGCAGGGCACTCTCCACGTAGGCACCACCGTAGGTGGGCTCCAGGTCGTGATAGCGCACCATGTTCAGCACCTCGTTCATGGCCAGACCCAGCTTCGGGTAGAGCGACTCACCGCCGAAACCACGGATCTGCGAAGCAGTCGGCGAATCCAGCACCGATTCCCAGCGGTGCTCGTTCATCTGCCGGAACACATCAAGGGTCTGCGGGTATCCGGACAGGTCGTCCTTGGGGAACATCTCGTAGACGAAGCTGCGCGAGTCCACTGCCTGAAGAATATCGAAAAGGTCAACCCCGGTGTGGTCCTCGCCGATCACGTTGGGAACCTTCGGATTGAACCGGACCCAGACCCGGGCCCGGCCGTTGCGGGCCGGGAGATTTCCGAGGTAGTCGGTGCGTTTCTCGGCGTGGGCCCGGAATTCATCCAGGTTGCGGTAGTCGTGGAACATTCCGTCGGTGGCCATCTCTTGCATGGCCGGAGTCACCGCCCCGGCATCCGGGTCGGCTGCTGACCACTGCTCACCGTTGACCAGGGTCAGGACCGCATCGGAGCTGCGCGGTGACGGTGGCATGGCCGGGCTGCTGGAGGACGACGCTCCTGGAGTCGCTGTCGGGCCACCATCCACGCGGGAACCGCCCGACAGGCCGGGCTGCCTCGACGTTCCGGACGGTCCCGCTTCCCCGTCGGAGCCCGGGTCCGGGGGCGTGGGTACGGGGGTCACCGGCCGGGTCGGGTGGTCCGGCTCTACACGCACCCTGACCGCGTTCTCGGACAGGCCGGCCACGGGAGGCTCGTGGACGATGGCGGTCCATCGCAGCTGGTCCGGGTCTGCCTGCGACTCCACCTGCGGCCGCATCCGGTCACCCACCTGCTGCAACCGGGCCTCGGCACGACTGGTCGTGCGCCGACCTTGCCCCTGGCTGCCCACCGCCTCGAGCACCACCATCACACTGTGTCCCTGAGCCTGGAGGTTCCTGACCTCCTGGATGGCCGCGTGGGCCATGATGTCGACCTGCGCCTCGGTCATCCCGTCCAGCTCCGTGACGCTCGCCGCGAAACGGACGCTCACGGGCAGCACATCGACCGGGGTACCGTTCTCGCCCTGCTGCTCCGGCACCGTGTAGATCGGCACCACCGAGGACGCGTCGTGCAGTTTCGACTGTCTGGCGGGCCCCAGCCGGCGCCGGCCGCTCAACGGCGGCCGGCGCTCCTCGGACAGTTCCCGGCGCCGCTCCTGCGACAGCCCTCGCCGTTGCTCCACGAGCACCCGCGGCCGACGGTCCTCGGACAGATCCGGCCCGGGTACCTCCTCGGAGATCTCCGCCCAACCCTCGTCCACCGTGGCCACCGCCGACCAGTGCTCGGCAGCCAGCGCCAGCGGCTCGGACATGAGTCCGGCGATGTCCAGCGGAGGCAGGCCAAGAGGTCCCGACTGCGCCGGACCAGTCTGCGGCGCAATGGTTTCGGCCTGGCCGATCTGCTTTCCACGGCGATCGAAGCGGTAGCGGGTCACCGTGCCGTCGGCGGTGGTGTACTCCAGATCGATCGCCCGGGCCGCGTCCTGGGCGATGACACGCACGATCCGCTCCGGGTCACGACCGACGGCCGTCAGCCCCGATGGCAGCTGGATTCCCGGGACCTGCCGCGTGACCGCCTGCTGCAGATGGTTATTGAGGTCGGCCACGGCCGCGATCTGTGCCGGCGCCGGGGTACCGAGCATGACCTGCAGGATCTGCCAGCTCGCGCCCTCGATGCGACGCAGCGCCTGCGCCCCGGCGGACCCCTCCTCCCGCAGGTGGTTGCGGGCCCAGCGCACGGTGGCGACGTGGTTCTCGTACACCTGGTGGGCCGCCGAAGAGGTCAGCACCACGTGCGGCGCGCGGGCGTGCATGATCAGGTAACGCGCCACGTCGTGGGCCCGGGCCAGGTCGTCGTCGTGCTGTTCGGCGGCCCGGGACAGCAGCTCGTCCAGGTGGTACCTGGGCGTGTTCTCCCCGGCCGACGGCCCTGCGGTGAGTGTCCCGTCCGGTTCCGGCCGGCGCTGCTCCATCTCCCGGAGCATGGCCTCGTACTCGGCCCGGAACATCTCCGCGTACAGCTCCCCGACGAACGGATCGGAGCGCAGCGTGCCCTTCTCCCCGTCGATCGTCCCCTCGAGCGCCCCCTTGAAGGCCATCTTGACCAGCACGACCGGTCCTTGTTCCTTGGCATGTTGTTCGGACCGGTGCGCGTTCGTGGCTGAGGCACCCTCGCCCTGGGACCGCAGCAGGTTGGCCCCGGTGCCGCCCGAGGCCCCGGCGAACTTTTCCACCACGTCGCCCGACTGCCCCATCGTGGCGCTCAGCGACATGGCCCACAGGCTGGCGTTACTGCTGACGCCCGTGCCGATCTGGTGCTTCGCGTAACGTCCCGTGCCGGTGTTCTCCGGCAGTTCCTGCACGAGCTGAAGGTGATGCAGTTCGCCCTGCAGGAAAAGGCTTCCCGTCCGCCCGGGACGGCCGGGCAGGAAGACCTTCTCCATCAGCGTGTGGCGTTTCCCACCGACTGCCTGTAGCACGTGATTCTTCAGATGGCTCCGGGAGAGCAGCTGTTGCAACGTGATCGACGAGCGGACGTTCTGGTCGTTGGCCTCCGGGCCGAACATCCGCCCCAGCAGTTCCCAGGCCCGGCGCACGGCGTCGTCCATGAAGGCGGCGGCCAGGTAGGTGTCACCGGGCAGCTGTGGGAGCGGGGCCAGGTCGCTCAGGTCCACCGGTTCCTGGACCTTTCGGCCCTCCACCAGCGAAGCCGGCAGATTCAGCACGACCCTGCCGTCGAACCTGGTGATGACATTGCCGGGTGTACCGGCTGCCCAGCGGTCGATGAACGCGATGATTTTGCTGAACGGGCTGTTCGCCAGGTTCAGCCGCCGGGTACCGATGACCAGTTCGACGTCGGCCTCGGCCTTGTAACCGCTCGACCAGTCGTAGACCGTGCGTTCCTGGGTGACCTGATCGCTGCGCGTGATGCTGCGGCCCTGGCCGGCCCCCAGGGCCGGCGCGACCCCGCCGGAAGTTCCGTCTTTACCGCCGATCCCGGCCTGGGGGCCGCTGAACCCGATCGAGGAGGACTGTCCCGTCGACGCACTCGTACCGGCGTACTGGTGCTCGTAGTTCTCCAGGCCGTGTTTCGGCCCGTACCCGGTGATCTTGGGGGAAGATTTCAGCTTCAGCTTCAGGTTCAGCTCG
The DNA here is from genome assembly GCF_030269305.1 of Kineosporia sp. NBRC 101731. Lineage (NCBI taxonomy): Bacteria > Bacillati > Actinomycetota > Actinomycetes > Kineosporiales > Kineosporiaceae > Kineosporia > Kineosporia sp. NBRC 101731. The sequence continues at coordinate 311,268 of NZ_BSTC01000003.1, read as the reverse complement.
ACCACGTCCGCGCCCAGACCGCTCGGGATCCTGTTCACCAGGTAGAACGAGACGCCGTCGGCATGCATCAGGTCTTCACTCATCGCCTGCTCCCGGTCGCCGGAGACCAGTGCGCTGAGCACGTCGATACCGTTCGCGAGCCGTCCCAGAACCGGTTTGTCCCCGACGATCCGGCGGTACCAGACCTCCGGGAGCTGCTCGGTGGGCCAGTCGGCGCGGCGCAGGCCGATCAGTCCCGGAGCCACCGTCTCGACGGCCCGGTGCAGCATGTCCAGGGGCCGTACCGGGGCCGGGGCGGGACCCTGCGCGCCTTCGGGCAACCGCGACGCCGCCGGACTGAAGGTCATCGCATCGATGCTGTGGTGCCCGAACGCCTTCGGCCCGTCCTTGGTCAGGTACTCCGGGATCACGAGATCATCGAGGGTGCGGCCGATCGTGGCCAGACGCCGGGCCAGGATCCCGCGGTGGGTGCGCAGGCGGTGCTGGGCGATCTCCCGGCCGATCGCCGTGGCGTCGGCGTGCCCGGCGGCCTCCCGCTCGAAACGGTCGATCACCGCGGTGATCTCGTCGTCCCGCAGGCCGAGGTGGTCTTCCCTGCGCCAGCGGTTCAGGGCCTCGCGAACCTTCTCGACCGGAATCGGCACCTGGTCACGGCCGTAGGCCGCCAGCGCCCTGGGCTCGGGCAGCAGATACATCATGGTGCGCGGCGGCAGGATGTGGCTGTCGGAGGTGACCGTGCGCCGCACGAACTTCCCGTCCTTCTGCTCCACGCCACCCACGTCGAACGTCACCGGCGCCGCGAACATGTAGGCCGTGTGGAAGCTGAGCGGAAGGATCTCCTTGCCGCCGGTGCGCGACGTGCTGGTGCCCGTGCTGACCCCGGTACTGCCCGAAACGCCCACCTCACCCGACACCGAACCGACCGCGCTGCCGTCGTTCACCGCACCGCCGAGACGGACACCGGCGCCGTACCGCCACGACTTCTGCACCGACTGCGAGTGCTGGGCCTGGGACAGCCACAGCTGGATCGCCCCAGCGGTGAACTGGTCGGCGGTGGCCCCGGCGTACACCGAGGTTCCCAGCGTGGCGGCGATGTCCAGACCCCCGACCCGGTGCGAGATCAGGCCGGGCTCGAAGAGCTGTCCGGTCTGGTACTCACCGCGGGTGATCTCCTTCAGGAATGAGCGCACCATCACGTTGCTCGCGAGGTTGGCCACCTGGGTGTCCGCGGGCCGGCCCAGCCCGGTCAGGTGCGGGAGCAGTGAACGGGCAGCGGGAACCAGCCCGGTGGTGTCGACGTGGTAGATCAGCGCCGCGTCGAGCACCGACGCGTCACCGGGTGCCTGCAGACCCTGGTCCTGCGGGTTGAAGTCTTTTGCGTCGATGCCCGGGATCAGGTGCACGGTGGCCATGCCGTCCACCGGCGCGCCGACCCAGGTGTGCCCGTCCTCGGGGGTTGCCTCATGCCCCAGGGCCCGGATCTGCGAGGCTTCGCGTAGGGGTTCCTGCGCGTCTGCCGGCAGGTGGTCGTACTCCACGGTGAGGGTGTAGCGGCTGGGCAGCCTGAACTCGTGCAGGTCGCCGGGCGACTCGCGCAGCTCGGGCCGGTTGCCGATGAAGGTGCCGGCCTGTCCCGTCGTCTTGGCCCATTCCCGGGAAACGCTCGCGGAGAAGGCCTTGGCCCAGCTCACCCCGGCGGTCAGACCGGCCCCGACGCTGAACCGACGGGATCCGGAGGCCGAGTGACCGGCACTGGTGCCCGCGATCGACAGATTGACACTGTGCGCGTCCGGAATCGTACGCCGGTAGTAGGACTCGTTCGAGCTGAGGTGCTGGACAGCCCGGACAGTGACCCGGGCGGTCCGCGTGCGGTCCGCGCGATCCAGGGCCCGCAGGGGAAGTTCGAGGCCGTCCTGGTGGATCTGGTCGTAGTGGGAGCTCAGGCCGTCGGTGAGGAACTTCTTGATGATCCGGGCATTCTCGATCCGGTCGGGACCGGTCAGAGGCATCTGCTCGCGACTGAGCAGATGATTCCCGTCGAACGGGTGCTCCGGGTCCGGGGGCACGAATCCGGTCCTGCGCAGTTCCGTCAGCAACCGGCTCTCCAGTTCCTCGCCGACACCCGGGTCCACCGCCGCCAGGCCGTTGCCCAGTCCCTTGCCCAGAAGCACATGGGTGGGCAAGGCCACCGGGTTCTGCTGCGGGACAGTTCGTTCCGGGATCGCAGTCTCATCGAAGGGCACCGTTCCCTGGTCGGGTACGAGCCCTTCCCGCAGGGCGCTGCGGTCGACCGGGAACCCGTGGGCGAAGGCATCCGCCTCCGGGAGCACCACCAGGGCGTGGGCATCGACCGGAGTCGTGCGCAGCGGACCGGCCTGTGGCTGGTCGGCCGACCAGACAGCGGCCGTGTGCTGCAGGCCGGTGCGGTAGGCCCCGGCCCGGCCGGTGTCGCGGAACACCAGAACCATCAGGCCGGTTCGTCCCGCGCTCACCGTGTCGGACAGCGAGCGGCCGACACCGGCGCTGATACCCGGCCCGACCGTGACCCCGGACACCGGAACGAGGTCGGCCCCCGCGTTCACGCCGGCACCGATGCTCTGGGTCAGGGTTTCGCTGCCGCTGGAGGCCGAGATCGCCGTTCCGATCTTCTCCAGGTGCATCTTGTCGCTGGTCGCGCCGACCCGTTCGGCCGGTCCTCGGCGCTGCGAATGGATGGCGACCTTCGCGACGATCTTTGCGTCCTTGTCCCGTAGCAGCACCTCGAAACCGCCGGGGGTGTTCATCGCCGTGTGCAGGTTCACGTTCAGCTTGGTCAGCTGTTCCTGGAGCTGGAGCAGTTCCGGGTCTCCGGGGACGAGTTTCACTCCGCCCTGGTGCAGCTGGGTGACGATCTGCTCGTACAGCGCTTGCATCCCGGTCATTCCGGAGGCGAAATAGACGTCGGGAAGACGGTTCTGGTTGCGGGTGAACTTCTCCGCCGCTGTCCCCCCGGCGGGGGCCACCGCGATCACTTGTTCGGTCCCCGTCTGCAGCAGGGCATTGGGGATCCAGTTCAGCAGGGCCTGCCCGGTCGACGCGCCGCCCCCTCGGATCCCGATGCTGTTCCAGGAACGATTCACATCGGTGCGGACCTGCACGGTGTAGTTGGGGTCGTAGGCCACCAGGGTGGAATCGGCGCGGTAGTCCATGACCCGACCCGACTCGGCGTCCTGGAACGCCCCGGAGGAGATGCCCCGCTGGTTGGCCGTGCCACTCAGGCTGACCCCCGCGTGCATCACCCCGCCGAACGACATCGTGAAGTTCGCCTGCACCCGCGTCGCCCCGGCCTGGCCGGAGGTACTGCGGTTGTTACCTCCGACGTTGAAGGAACCGTGCGTGTTCTGGTTGGCACGCAACCTGTTCTCCGGCGCTGAGGTTCCTTCCGCCGGCTCCTTCAGATACGCCCCGTCGGGCTCGGTGACGATGCGCGGGTTACCCGGCTTCATCCGGACCAGCACCTCGACCCCCGGCAACTGGAGCAGGTACCCGTCACCGGCCAGATCCCGGTACGCGTCGAGCAGCCGGTTGGCGAGGTTCTCGCGGACCTCGTCCGGAACCTTCTTCCCGACCGCCTCCACCGCCGTGACCACCTGGGCGACCAGGCCCCCGACGTCCGGCAGGACCCCCCGCGGGATGGCCAGGGCGTGCGCCTCGGCACCGTTCACCGGGTTCGGGGGCGCCATGACCTCGGGTTCGGGTCCCTGGACCGATGGAGTGGTCTCGCTCGGTGAATCGGGCAGTGCCACCTCGGTGGCCAGGACCGGCAGCTGGATCACTGGCTCCTGAACCGGCGGCACCGGCTGAGCCGACTGGATCCGGGCGATGTGGTCGTCGATGAGCTGGGTCGCGATCCGCTCACTGTCCACCCGCGGCCGGTGCGCGGTCACCATCAGCCGATCGGCCACGAGCACCCGAAGGTCGTCGTCGAGGCGCAGCGTCTGCGCCAGGTCGGGATCGGTCCCGGGCCAGCGCAGGCGGGCGATCAGCACCTGATCCGCCGCACTGAGCACGCGTTCCCGTGGGCTCTTGAGCAGATGGCCCCACTGCCCGCGGGCCGTACTGCGCACGCGATCCGGGATGCTGTCGGGCAGCTGGTCCAGCCGCTCCCGGGCCTGACGGGCACCGGTAGCGGGCTCTCGCAGGTCGGTCACCGTGCTCAGGTCACCGAGCCAGTTCGTGGCCAGCGGGGTGAGCGAGGTGATCACCGGGGGGTGCGAGTGGTGGTCGGTGCGGTGTAGCGACCACGCGCCCCGGGCATCGAGAGGCGCAGGCGCCGTCGGGCGGCGGCGCAGCACCTCGTGGTGGCGGTTGGAGTCGCTGAGAGTATCTATCGCGCGGCTGACCCAGCCGCTGAGCTCGTCGGGCCGCCCGGAAGCTCGCCGGGTGCGGCCAGGTGTCGCGCTCTCTGATGGTGGACGTTCGCCAGCACCGACGCTCCCGTCTCCCGGAACCGGGGTGATCGGGTTCGTGATGGCTGCCCGGTCGGCGAGCGGAAATTCTTCGCGCCGGGTCGAGGACGACTGCTCCCCACCGAACGCCCTCCGTAACGCACCGCCCGGTAGGCCGCCCTCGCGTTCCTGCCGCAACGCCTCGGCCTCCAGGTCCACCCGCTCGGCCTGCCGCCGCGCCTGGGCCCGGGCCGCCTGCTCGCCGTGGCGATAATGCGTCAGCACCACCGCATCGAGACCGGCTGCCAGCCAGGGACTTCCGTCGAGCGTCAGGATCGGCCGGAAACCCTGGGGATAGAACTTGGTGGCCCGTTCCCGGGCCGCGTCGAGAATGTCCTCCGCCCAGTCAAGTTCGGTCAGCGCGTCGGTGGCCTCCGCCGGCGACATCAGCCCGCCCGGGTCAGGGGTCAGTTCCAGCGGCCGCACCGTACCGGCACGCTCCTTCCCGGCCCGAGGCCTCGGGTCCGAGGGCTCGCCGGTCCCTCGGATGAAGGACGACGCATCAGGGCGCGTCGTCGGCTCACCTTCCGTTCGCGAATCACCGGGCAGCCCGGGCCGCCGGCCGCCGGAACCTGACTCCTCCACCCCGTCGACGGGCGCCGGACGCGGCTCGAGCACGCTCGTGCTCAGTGCCCCCTCGTCCCCGCGCCGCACGAACTCCACCGGGCGATTGAGCTGGTCGGCCACCTGCTGGGCGATCTCCCGCCCCCGCGGATCCGGTGTCGCGGTGGTGTCGGGGGTGTCCGACCAGACCCGGACCTTCCCGGTCCTCAGCGTGAACGCGTCGGGCTGCAGGGCGGCGTCACGCAGCAGGCTCTGCGCGATCGACGGCGACGAGTCGCGGTCCAGGCCGGGAAAGCGATCCGGATCCGCCGAGGCCCGCTCCAGCATCCGGGCGATGTCCAGGGGCGGACGCTCCATCAGGTCCGGGAAGTCGGCCGCCAGGTCGTGAGCCCGGGCCGCCGGCACGAACCCGGTCAGTCCTGCGTCCACATCGATCTCCACGACGACACCCCGCGGGCCCCGCAGCACGTAGGAGACATCCCCGCGGTAGTACGCGAACCTCATGTTCTTGCGCTCGCGGTTCTCCTCCAGGTAGGTCGCAGCCGAGTTGGACTCGGTCTTGGCGCGGGACTGCCGCATCTGGTCGGCGCCCAGGGCGGTGTTCAATAGCGTCGGGGCATGAGCCCCGTCGAGGGGTTCGCCGACGTTGTGCCCGGCACCGAGGTCCAGCTTGAACTCGGCGCCCTGGATCGACTCGGTCATCGCCTCCGGTTCCTTGGTCTGCTGCGGGAAGTTCAGGGCGCTGATCATGTGACCGTCGGCCAGCCAGTGCATCTTCCGCACGTTCAGCTCCACCCGGGTCGCGCTGCCGCCCAGGTGCGTGACCGCGAACTCGCCCTTCAGCAGCGGAGCCACGTAGGCCCGCAAGGTGCGCTCGTTCATCGCCAGGGGCAGCACCGCCGCGTCCATACCGCCGGGAGCGAACCGGTCACCGAACACCGGGCGTTCGGGGTCAGGCGTCAGGCGCCGGCGGCTCGACCCGCTCGCGGCCTTCGGCACCTGCGCGGCCACGTCGGCTGCGTGCGGCATCGAGACCACCTGCATCAACTCGGCCAGTTTCTCGCCGAGCTCCCGCTGCTCGGCCGTGACCGGCCGCACCGCACCGGTCGTCGCCGGCTGGACACTCACCGACGGGGCGGGCGCGGGGGCCGGATCGTCGCTCAGTCGGGTGAGGTGGCTCGGCACGGTGAACACGATCGACCCGGGGACCTCGTCCCGGAGGATCCGCGTCGACCGGGCCTGGTTCTCCATCCACCATTTCCGGCTCGCCCCGCGGTCCAGGACCTCCAGCGCGCGCACCGGACCGTGACCGACACGGGCGGCCTGGCGCAGGATCTCGGGGGCGTCCGTGGTCTGGAAGATCTCGATCTGGTACCGGACCGGGCGCCGGAAGTCCTGACCGGTGTCCGAGGGCGTGGCCCGGCGGATGTCCCGGCTGCTGATCTTCTCCCCCGTCGTCGTCCTGGCCCCGGTCTCGGTGACGCGGGACACCGAGAGCGGAACCCGGCCCCCACCGCTCGGTGCCCCGTAGCGTCCACCGACGTCGGCGTGGGTGCGCCGGACGGTCTCCACCACCCGGGACTCCCCGACCTGCTCGAAGAGCTGCCCACCCAGGGTGATCTTGAGGTCCGGACGCGGACGGACCCAGGCCGCGTCCCCGTCCTCGATCGCCGTCACCTGGATCGTGGTGCGGGTGGTCCCGCCGATCGCCGTACCGGTCTTGATCACCTGCACCAGACCGGTGCTGCGGACAGCACCGTAGGAGGCGCGCAGGGACTCCTCGGAGAACATCGCGCTCAGGGCGAGCCCGATGTCCGAGGGAACGTCGCCGCGGCCCTCACGCAGCGGATGGGTGTCGCGCACCAGGCCGGTCGTCACCGCGGCGATCTTCGACAGGGGGTCGCTCCAGGTGGGTCCCGCGTTCTCGCGTTCCCTCAGCATCTCCAGGATGCGCTCGAGCACACTGCTCGCGTCGAGTTCCTCGATCTGCGAGGCGTTGATGCCGAGGTTCTCGTCGACCAGGCGCAGGCCCACACCCTCCGGGATGCTCGGCGGAGGCTCGGAGCCCTCCGGTACCGGCAGCCCGATGTCCTGCGCCCGCACGTGCGGCACGCTGAGCTCGGCGCCACCGCGCACCCGCAGGTGCAGCGGCGGCGACTTCACCACGTCGAAACCACCGAGGGCCGGGGTCTTCCACTTCACGTGGACAATCTCGTAGACGGCATCGGCCCGGTAGTCGTGGGTCGGGAATCGGTCGCTGCCGGAGTAGGTGCCCAGGTTCAGGTCAAGGCTTCCCGACAGGGCGCCCTTCTCGTCCCCGTGCATGACCTTGGCCGAGACCCCGCCGCCGGCGTGCAGCTGCGAGCCGGTGCGGCGGTTCTCCACCTGGGTGGGCTGGTTCGTGCCGCCCTGCTCGTCGTGACCGCTCTGCTCGCCGTGACCGCCCTCCTCGTGCGTCGTGACCCCGGAGGCCGTTCCCTGAGTGCCCGGCTGCACGATCAGCCCGGCATTCGCGCCGACGCCGGCCTCACGGTCGACGCTGTTCTTGGCGGAGAAGCGCGAGTCGCCCTCGGTGTACTGCTCCAGGGTGACCTTGCCGCTGGTGTTCTCCCGCTTCACGTCGTACAGCTTCAGCCGCACCTCGACGGCGTGCTCGTACCCGTCGTCGGTGGGCGGCAGCGGGATCCGCAGCCCACGCTTCGACACCAGCGACCGGAAGTGCGCCTGCAGGAACGTGCTGGTGCCACCGCGCCGGATCTCCTCCACCACGCCCTCGTGGGTGTTCGCCGGCGTGTGCGCGGTGAGCTCGGCCGGCACCACCCGCTCCGGAACCGGCGCCGCCTCACCGAGGCCGAACACGCGGCGCGCCAGGTCCCGGGCCGTCGTGGGACGACCGGTGTTCCGGGCGACGAGCTGGGCGATGGCGTCGGTGATCTCGGCCGTGCCGTGCAGGGTGGGGAACACCCCGGACAACTGACGGTCGGTCAGGGGCACCGGGGTGCTGTCACCCAGGAACTCCGGCAGCGGACCCTGCGCCTGGGTGACCTCGCCCAGACTCTGTACGTCACGCACCGCCAGCGGCTGCGGCGGGCGCATGAAGTTCGAGACGCTGACGGGGGTGAGACCGTCCAGCTTGTTCGACATCGCCGACTCGATCAGGCCGTCGGGTCCACGCCGGAGGACGGTCACGGTGTACCGGGTGCGGTAGTTGTACCGGGTCGCGGCGCCGCCGGTCTTGCGGCGGTGGTACTCCTTCGCCGCGGTGCTGGCCATCAGGCTGTCCGACACGGTGCGGCCCACCGATACTGAAGGAACCTGGAGGTCGGCGTAGGCCACCCCGCCCAGGTGCGTGCGGACGTGCAGCAGGACCCCCGCGTCCACCGACCAGCTCTGCCCCTCCCCGACATCCAGGCCGACGCTGCCCTTGGCCTGGGCATCGATGGCCAGGTTGTCCGCCTCCGGCTCACCGACCAGGTCCAGCAGGTCGGCGGCGAGCGACACGGTGACCGTGCGCCCGTGCACGGTGAACTCGTGGTCGATGGTGCTGCCGGAGGCCAGAACAGCCGAACCGGCCACGATCGCCGGCGTTCCGAACCGGACGGCCAGGCTGCGCTGGAGGTTCGTGTCACTGCGCTGGTCGGCCAGGTGCTCGAGCCCGAAGTCGCGCAGCTGGTGCCGTACCGCGTCGAGCACCGCCTCGAGAACCACCTGGGCGCCGGGCACCTCCTTCACCACGCCCGGACCGAGCCCTCGGCGGGCAGCCAGGGCGGGCGGTTCCAGATGGGCGGGGTCGAAGCGGTGCTGCCAGGCCGGGAGGTCGTGCACGGTGAGCTCACCCCGTTCACCGACATCCAGCAGAAGGCGCCGCCGGGTCGGTACGCCGGCGTTGCTGATCCTTTCGCCCCTGGGTGAGATGAGCTGCACCACAGCGGAATCCTGCAAGCGGACCTGAAGTCCCCGCACATGATCGGCCAGTTCGCCGAAGGGCAGGGTGTCACCGTTCTCCATGATCGAGATCAGCTCCGGCGTGTACTGCACCTGGATCATGGCCTCGCCGGCCAGCACGTCGTACAGTGAAGCGATCTGGTCGCCCAGTGCCAGGTTCAGCTCGTTCCCGACGTCGGCCCGCAGGCGCTCGGCCGGGGTCGGCGCGAACTCGCTCTCCTGCGCGTCCGGCGCACCGGCGACGAACTCGTCCGCCGTCCGGACGGGAGCCTCCGGGACGGGCGGAGCGACCAGCCGCAGCGCTCCCAGAACCTCTCCTCGCTGATCGATCACGTAGCGCAGGGCCGCCCCGCTGGTACTGGGCGGCAGCACCCCGTCACCGGCCGGAGGATCGACCACGACAATGTTCGGCGGAACTTGGCCCGCCTTCCAGATCGCCCAGGTGGCCGCGAAACGCGCTCCGGCGTCGATGGTCCCGGGCAGTTCGACCTCGATCGGGGCCCGGCCGGCCAGACGGACCAGATCCACGGGGTTCCGGGCGGTCAGCTTTCCCGGGCTCCACGCCATGACCGGCCGCCGTAGAGCGCTTCTCGGACCGCGCACGACCTGGCCGGCGACATCGACCCGATAGTAGTCGTCGGGTTCGAACCTGGCATCGGCGCGCGGCTGCCCGTCGATGTTCACCCGCACGTTCGCCCGCTCCCGCAGCTTGCGCACGGCCCGGCTGTTCGTCAGCGAGGCCGGCACCGTGACCTCGACCTTGGTCAGCCGGCCGCGCAGAGCCGGCCGGGGCGTCAGCACGCTGCGGGTCTTACCGGGAGAGGGTGCCGTCATCCGGCTTTCCAGCCGTGACAGGAACCCGTGGCCCGCCGTCGTCGCCGGCGGCGTGGTCCGCAGGGCCACCCGCCCACCGAGTCGCTGACCCGGGCGGGGAGCCGCCAGGTCGGACCGATGGGTGTCGGCCACCCGGGCCACGTCCCGCAGGTTTCGCACCGTGGTCACGGTCACGGGGCGCGACTTCGGCAGCGGGTCCCGGGTCGCGAGGCCGAGCAGTCCGCTCCAGTTGTTCGGGGGTTCGGGATCCTCCGGAATGGTGGCCAGCCCGGTCTGAAGCACCTGGTTCCGGAATCGCGCCGACTGCTTCTGAGGGATCGACAGTTCTCCGTGGACCACCGCGGGAACCGTGAACTCGCCGTGTGTCGTGGAACTGACGGTGATCTGGACGGCGAACCGGGCCCGATGGCGCACCTGCTGGTCGAACCGCATCACCGCGATCTTCGACTGGCCCTGGGCCGCGACGGTGCGCATGTGCCGGCGTGACGCCTTCAGACCCGGCACCTCGGCCCCGACCGAAACCAGGTTCGTCCCCAGCTGGAAGGCAAAGTCGGTACCCAGTTGGATACCCGCACCCCGCACCAGGCTGTTCCCGCTCTTGGCGGTGTAGGTGTCGGCAATATCGTTACGGACCGCCACGTTCGCCGCAGTCACGGCCACCTGGTGAACTGCTTCCGGCACGGCCGAGAGCCGCAGATGCATGGCAAGGCCGAAACGCTGCGCGAAGAAGGCCGGCGACACCCAGCTCCCGGTGAGCAGCCACTGGTTGCGCTCCTTCACCGTCGTCTCGTTGAGGAGCTCGTCGGTGATCTCCCGCATCAGATGGTCCAGCGCTGCCGGGTCTTTCGGGCCGAGCATCTGCTCCAGCTGCCGGCGCACGGCGTCGACCAGCGGCCTCGGTTCGATGGCGTTGACCACGTAGTCGAACCCGTGCAGGGCCGCCGGATCCTTGACCGGCACCATCCGGCCGAGTTCGGTGTCGCCGCTCCCGACCGTGGAGAACGACTTCGGGAAGGCCACGACGAGGCCGTCCACCGTCAGGGCCCGGGTCTCGTCCCGAAGGCCCCGGACCACCGTGGCCGTGAATTGCACCTGCGCCTCGAAGTCGTGCTCGTCGCCGGCCAGCGACCGGTTGCCCGACTGCACCTCGGTGGTCGTGCCGTGATGCTCCCGGCGCCCGGCCGAGGCCGAGAGTTTCAGCACCGGGGCCACGTGCGAGAGAGCTCCCGTCGCCAGGAAGATCAAGGGATCGATCAGGAACGAGAACGCATTACCGTAGCGACGTTCGGAACCCTGAGCCACTGTCGTGTCGCCGTACCGGCTCTGCGACGCGACGGCCGCGGCCTCGATGATCACCCCCGGCTTGCGGTACTTCACCGACTCACGGACCACCTCGGCCCGCAGCTCGATCCGGGCGTCACCCACCACGATCGGCTCGGGGCGGCGCAGCAGACGCTCCCACGCCCGCGGGTCGTCGGTGAGGATGGCCTCGCGGATCTTGCGGTTCAGCACCTGGCCCTGCTTCCGGGGCAGGCCCGCCACCTGCACGAGCCCGTTGATCCAGTCCTGGCTCGTCTTCAGTTGTAGCTGGATCTGCAGGTCCTTGGCATCGCGGACGATCCCGTCACCGAACGCACCGAGCTCGCGGAAGTGCCACGGGGGAACCGGATCAGTTGACTGGGCCGGGGTCTCGGAGGCAGGAACAGGGGTGGTGGGCGCATCAATGACGGACGCGACGGCACCAGTTCCCGAGGCAACGTCAGCTCCCGCTGCGGCCCTCGAGCCCACAGCTGTCAGACTCTCACCGTTCCCGGCAGCGGAGTCGGCCCCGGCAGCGGACTCCGTCACGACCGCAGAGTCCGTCACGACCGCAGAGTCAGCCACCAGCGCGGTGTCGGCCACCAGCGGTGCATCGGCGACATTCTGCGTGTCAGCGACAGCTGATGTGTCCGTCGAGGTATGGGGCACCACGATTTCCGGTACGGACGGTGTCGTCGCGGCGGGGCCGGTGGTGGGCACCTGAGTGGCGGCCACGGTTGCCACGGTCCGGCTGCCGCCCGGTTCCTGCGGTCCGCGTCGCGCGATCTCCCGCGCCCCGTCCCGGTCCCCGTCCAGCAGGGCCACCATGGTGTCGGCGAGAACCCTTCCCGTCGGCGAGTTCCCGTAGGGCTGCAGTGCGTCTTCGGGCCGTAGGCCGATCAGGGCCAGGGCTTCGTTACGGAACTGGTTGAACCGCACCAGGTCGAGCTTCTGCAGGCGTCTGTGGATCGTTCCCGGTGCACCTGCCGACGTGGCCCCCGAACCGCTCCCGCGACCGAGGTCGACCATCTCGATGCCCGGGCCCTCACCCGGTACCACCGTCTCGCCCGGCTGTGTGAGCTCCGGTCCCGGAGCCCTACCGTCGTCCTCTGTTGTCGTGTCCCGGACCTCCCGGACCTCCCGGACCTCCCGGACCGGAGGCAGCTCGGTGGACCGCAGCCGCAGGGGCGCCAGCACCACCCGCTCGCCGCGTGGTCCTCGCACCACGACGACGGCGGTGGCGGTGACCAGGTACCCGGGCAGGCCCCACTTCTCCGGGGTGCTGAAGGGTGTTCCGAACCGCAGCATCTCGCGGCGCTGTGTGGAGACCAGGGCACTGTCGCCGGCCGTCCGCGCACCCCCGGTGACCGGCGCCGAAAGGCCGGTGCGCTGGTGGGTGTCGATCGCGAAGCTGGGGCCGAACCCGAGGGACGTACCGCTTCCGGAAACCGAACTGTTCGTGATGCCGTCGTTGGACACCTCGATCCGGTCGATGGCGATGTCAGAGCTCTCCCGCACCACCTGCGGCGAGAACAGCATCATCGTCACCGAGGTGCCGTCGGTCCCGGGTGCTGCCAGGAAGTGCGCGGTAGCGGCCCGCTCGGCCAGCACCATGCGTCCGTCGGTGATGAACTGGTTGAGCCGGATGAACATGCCCTCGGACGAGAGCGAGTTCTGCGGCATCGTCCCGCGCCAGACGTCGGGATCCACCGCGTTCAGTGCCTGCTGCAACTGCTCCACGCCACCGAAGTCGTAGATCTGCACGGGCCGCTCCGGCAGCCAGGTCGTGTCGTTCAGGAACGGGCGCCAGGCTCCGGCCGGGTCGTCCATCGTGATGGCCACAGCGCCGTCGGGCGCGTCGGCCGGCAGCTGCGGAAGCGTCTCCAGCAGCAGTGGATCCACCTTCATCGGATCAGTCCGGGCCGGCACGAACGGATCCGGTCGGCCGCCCTCCGAGACGTTGAACCGGATCCGGGCAGTTGCGCGCACCAGGACCGGGCCGGGGTTCGTGCGTGACGCCCGCGTGGGCGGTTCCGGTGCTGTCTGCGGTGTGGTCGCCTGTCCCGGTTCCGGTGCCACCTCCAGCGCTGTCTCCGGCGCCGTCTCCTCAGCTGTCCCCGGTCCCGCCTGCTCGGTCGTCCCCGGTGCCGTTTCCTGCCGTCCGGCGCGCCCGCGGATCAAGGATGCTGCCAGCTCCGCGGTGTAGAACGCCACCGGGGAGAAGGCCCTCAGCCCCTCCGCCACCATCAGGGAGGCCGCCGGGATCAGCACCGAAGGTCCGAAGTGCCACATCGGCCGCCGGATCACCTCGGTCCAGTAGACGTAGGGCACCTCGAACTCGGCGGTGTTCATCACGCTGCGCTGCCACGAGCGCAGTTCCCGCGTGGACTGCTGGGCATGCGTCACGTCGGCACGCAGACCCTGCGACAACGTCGGGCTGAGGGTCTGAGACGGCATCACCCCGTCGACCTGCAGGTTGAATTCGTGAGTACGGGAAGAGGTTTCCGACTGCCGGATGGCACCGGGCACCTTCAGCCCGGCCCCCTTGCCGGTGATGTGCGAGATCACGTTGTCCAGGCCGGAATTCTTGCCCACGTGACGTCCCCGGAGGCTGCCCAGCTGGGAGACGTCCGCGGGACGGGCACCGATCCGCACCTCGATCAGATGCCCCTGGTACATCGCGTGGAAGTTGACGTACCCCTGGGGCCCGGCATTGATGATGGTGCGCAGCCCCAGCGTGGAGGCGTACTCATTGACCCGCATGATCATCCCGGGCAGGTGGGACAGATGCCCGGGAGTCATGATTCCCGGCGCCTTCCGCTCGATCTCGGATCGCACCACGGATTCCAGGTCTCCCGGCCCGTTGTCCAGGTCCACCTCGGTGACGACCCCGTACCCGAGCTGACCACCCGAATCGGCGAACCAGCTGGGCAGTTCCACGTCACGGGCCGGTTCCGCCGGAAGCTCCGGCGCGTCGGCCGCCTTCTGCAGTGCCTCCCGCAGCTGCCGGTGGTTATGGACCACGTTGGCCGGGACGAAGAACTCCACACCCCCGGGAACCGTGACCACCCGGCCGGCCTCGGACCGGCCCAGCCCGAAGGTCCCGGAGATCAGGTCACGACGCCCTTTCCGGAGTCTGACCAGGTAACTGACGTCCGCGACGAACCGGTACGCCTGAACGGTGTCGTCGGTCGTCACCCGCATCTCGCTGGTGTTGTCCCCGGCACCGACCGCCTCGGTGTCCGCACGGCCACCGGTGTAGCGGACCAGGAGACGGTTCGCCGGTGTGGGGCGACCGGCCAGCCCCAGTCCCAGCTGGCCCCCGTTGAGTTCGCTGGTGGTGCTGGTACCGCTCGTCGTCGACTGCAGCCACTGCTCGAAGTCGATCGGTTCCTGACCCGGCTGCGCCACCAGCTTGCTCAGCACACCCTGCACCTCGACCTGGACGTCGGTGCCGGACAGCACGCCGCTGGTGCCAGGACCGTCGAAGACGGCACCGCTCAGCAGCATCCGCATGTTGGCGTGCAGGAACTCCGGCGAGAGCACCGTCCGGAGATACTCGGCCGCCGGGGACGTCTCGTTCGTCAGAGACTCCCCGACCGCGAGGTCGTGCATCCAGGTCGCCGTGCGGCGAGCGGTTCCCCGGGCATCCATGATCGTCTGCCCCACCCAGTCGATCCAGCTCTGCCCCGGCCCCGGCGCCACGACCACATCCGCGTCCGCATCCGGTACCGCCGCCCGGTTCGGTGCCGCCTCGGCTACCGCGTCCGCTGCGATGCGATCCGGGACGAGGTCACCGTCCCGCAGCATCTCCAGAACGGTGTCCTGCAGAAGACGGCTGCCCTCGACCCGTTCCAGGATCGCCGGTTCCGGCAGGCGCACCGCGTTCACCAGGCCGGCCACCGGGCCGCGGGACTGCGCGAGCAGTGCCTCGTCGGCCGCCGTCACCGGACCGGTCTGCGGCTGGGCCACGTCGGCCGCGGCGGCCGGGGCATCGAGGGTGCGTGACCAGGGCACCGCCAGGCCGACCTCACCGTCGATCGGTTCAAGGGCGAGGTCCGGCCCGTGGGAGTCGAACACCTCGAGCTTCACGGTGACCGGCACCCGGAAGCGCTTCACGCCCCGGGAGGTCTGGCTGAGCTCGTAGTACTCGTGCCCGGTGCCCGCACCGGCCCCGGTGATCGTGGTGTCCCCGCCCCGGTGGTTGTAGGCGGGCAGTGCCTCGACCCCCGATCGGGTCAGACCGGCAGAGATGCCGATGTTCCAGGCCAGCGGGGTACGGCTGGTCTGCTCCTCCCCCGCGTTCGTCGACCCGACGAAGTTCAGCGTCTGGGTCTTCGGAGCGTAACCGGCATCGACGACGCCCTTCTCCGGGTCGCCGTCGATGATGCGACGTTCGGCGGACATCCTCACCGTGAGCGTGCGCATGCCGCCGGCGATCGGCTGCCGGAACGACACGGCCGCGGTCTTCTCCATCATGTCGAGCAACGACGACCGCAGAGACATCTGCGAGCGCATCTGCTCGAGCTTGCGCCGGTTGGTCAGGCGAGCCAGGGAGCTGTCCGGTCCGAGAATGCTGCGCACCAGGGCGGAGTCGACGACGGTCTCGAGCGTGGAACGTACCGGGCCGACCTGCGAGGTGGGCAGGAATCCGCGCTCCCGCAGCAGGTTCTCGAGGGGTGCGAAGGCATCTCCGCGCGTCGGGTCCAGAACAAGTGCGGTGGGTGTGATCGAGAGCGGCAGGGTTCGCAGGTGCAGCAGCTCGGACGGCAGGTAGCGTGCTTCGATCTCGTCCTGGCGCATGTTCGAGCGGGGGGCGACCACGAGGTCGACCGGGTACAGCTGACGGCCACCGCCGAGGGCGGTGCTGGCCGCGGGCTCGATCGCGGGTCCCTCGGGACGCACCAGCAGGACGCGGAACCGCAGATGTCCCGATACGCGCGGCAGTTTCCCGGCGGATCGCAGGGAACGCACCACCCGGGCGCTGCCTCCGGCGTTCAGCGTGTGGGCGAACTGGTACTGGACGCCACCACTGATCGCCACCCGCCCGTCGACGTCCCTCGTTCCCGTCCTCGCGAAACCACCCTCCACCGTGAGGTTCGCACCGAACGACGAGCTGACCGTGGCGCTGGTGCCGGCCCGCTGGGATCGCACCACGTATGCCTCGATGATCCCGTCGCCCATGGCCGGTCCGTTGGGCGTCAGTTCTCCTTCCAGTTCGGCGGTGACCTCGAGGTGCCCGACCACGGCTCCGTAGGGACTGAAGAGGGCCGGGGTGACGAGGCGGTCGCCGGCCAGCATCAGGGGAAGGGTGGCCCGCAGGTCGCCCTCGCTGAAGACACGCTCCAGGTCGCGCCACGAGTCGTCCCTCAGGCTGCCCAGTTGCGGCCCGAATGCGGCCTTGATGTCGTTGAACAGCATCTCGTGCGCCGGGAACGACTCCGCCCCGAGCATGGGCATCTCGGCCAGGTCGGCGAGGGTCGGGATCTCGGCGGCCGGCGGCCGGCCGTCACCCTCGTCGGGCCGGAAGGCCTGGGACTTCGGGTGGTGCGTGACGATCCGCTCGTCCGGATGGACCGGCACGTCGTTCCAGAGATCGTCGGGCACGGACGCGCCGCGGTTCGCCTCGGTGCGCCCGTTCAGCGCCCGGATCTGCACCGCCAGCGCGTGGCTCAGGGCGAAGGCGCGTTCCCGGTTCCGGATGATCGTGTAGGCCTCGACGCGTACCCCGGTCGAGACCTGTGTGGTGGTCTGGTGGTGGGTGATGTCGAACCGTGGCGTCACCCCGATCTGCACCAGGGAGTCCCAGGGCGTCACCAGGGTGTGGGCGTACTGCACCCGGGCGCTGCGGATGTCGGACGTGGAGTTGGTGTTCCCGTGGTCGTTGGTCCCGAAGGCCCAGCGCTGCACCGCGACCGGCGGCCCGTTGAAGACCTCGGGGATACCGGGCTCGGTCTCCCGTGCGTCGGTGAGCCGCACGCGCAGCGTCACCGGGAATTGCTCTTCCCCGTACGTGACGTCCACGGGCAAGCCGTCGCGGCTCGTGGCCCGGGCCCACTCCGCACTCAGCCAGCGCCCGGTCAGGCGCTGTTCGAGCTGGTCACGGAACCGCCGATCGGCCCCGCGATCACCTTCGACCTGGGCGATGATCTGTGCTTTCAGGCGCTCTACCACGCTGTCGGGCATCGGGGTGACGTGGACGATGCCCTGCCGGTTGTCCCGGTCCTCCCCGAAATGCCCGGCCTGCTCGGTGAGAACGCGGGCCGGAGCGCGCGGTACCCGCGGGGCCCGGGGGGAGATGCCGGCGGTGCCGGGGTCGGACACGGGGTCCACCCAGTAGTGCGAGACCGGGTGGGCACTCGCCCGGGCCCGGGCTTCGCCGAACGTGAGATCGGCCGTCTGATCTGTCTCTTCGGAGACCTCACCGGCGGCGTCGCCGATGATCCGGCCCAGCAGTTGCCGATGCCGATCCCGCAGACCGCTGGTGATGATGCGGCCGGACACCGGATCAACCGGCAGAGCGCCCAGCAGACTGTCGGTCGATGCGGGACGGTGCTCGGCCCCCTCGGCCTGATGCTCGTCGCGAAGCCCTATCTGGTGGGCGATCTCGTGACCGTAGAGCGCCGGTTCAGCCGCGTCGTGCCAGTGGTGCTGGTCCATGATCTCGTCGTCGGCCACCAGGGTGACCGTCAGATGCGGCTGTTCGTCCGCGTCGGCATCCACTGACTCCAGGGTGACGTGAAGTCGACCCAGACCTGCGATCTGGTTGTCGGGACCGTTGAGGTATTCCTCGACGCCCCGGCGGGTCAGCGTCATCATCCGGGCGACCTCGTCGGGTGTCACCGGCTCGGTGCCACCGGGCACCCGCGCCGCCGGCCGCCGGAACGCGATCCGGACCGTCAGGTCCAGCACGTCCTGGTCGCCGTGACGGAAACGCCGGGCGTCGAACCCGCCCCGCACCTCGAACCGCGGGGAGCGGTCCCGACGCCCCGTGGGGGTGGACCTCCCGGGCGTGACCTCGCTGCGCGCGTCGTCGGAATCGTGGTCCGAACCGATGACGAAGACGTTGTCGTCCTCGAGTACCGCAACGGTTTCGGGTGCCGGTTCGGGTGCTGGCGACCACTGCACGAGCTGGCCCGGCGCCGCCGGCGCATCGATCTCCCGCAGAGCGTCCGAGAAGTCCGCGCCGACGTCCCGCGGGGTCTCCCCCACCCGCGACGTGAACCAGCGGAACGTGGGGCCTTCCTCTCCCCATCCTCGGAGCGCCCCGACCGGCGGTGACGACACCCGCAGCCGGCCGGTCTCGTCCGTACCGGCGGGCAGGGGCGCGAGCAGAAGCAGGTCGGCGGTCGGCGCCAGGACCTCGACACCGCTGAGGTCACGGACCTGCTCGGCGAACGACGTCAGGTCCCCCGCATCGCCGATGCCGTTCATCATCAGCAGGAGCGAACGCCCGGCCCAGCCCGGCTGCTCGCTCAGGTACCGGACGAACTCCTGCGCGCCGAGCCGTCGACGGGTGGTCCCCTCCCCGATCACGACCTGGTCGGTCACCACGTCGTACTCACCGGTGACACTCATCCAGCCCGGCACCGGCGGCAGCGCGTCGCCGATCCGGACCGCGGCGGCCGAGGAGCTGAGTGAGATGCCCGAGCGGGTGGCGACGCTCAGCACACCGGGGAACTCCGACGGCGCCTCGGCGAGCGCGTTCGGGCCTGGCCGGTACACCGTGACCTCGGTCCCGTCCGGGCCGGTCTCGCGGGACTCGGCCACCAGCCCCCGGGTCAGGGCCTGCTCGACGGTGAACATCACGTAGGCACCGTTACGGATCCCTAGCTGCCGGGGGGTGCCGGATACGGGTTCCCCACTGCCGGTGATGCCCTGCGACGAGGTGATGTCCGTGACCGTGTGCACGCTCGTGCCCCGGAACAGGAATCCCTGGATCAGGCGCTCGGTCGTCTTCTCGACCGTGCGACCGGCGTTGGCCGTGCGGCCGGCGGCCGTGACGTTGGCATTGCCCAGGGCCTGCTGCAACGAGAAGGAGTGGGCATCGCCGAGCCGGATCAGGTCCTCGTCGGCGTGGGCCGCCAGCGCCGTGTTGATGTACGGCACCAGCAGGCCCTGACCGCTGGAGAGCTCCGCCGCCGTACCGCTCTCCCGCTCGACCCCGGAGTCGTCGGTGTGCTCGAGGTCCATCGAGACCGGGTCGATACTGCCCGGGACGGGGCCCTCGGGG
Source organism: Kineosporia sp. NBRC 101731 (assembly GCF_030269305.1). NCBI lineage: Bacteria > Bacillati > Actinomycetota > Actinomycetes > Kineosporiales > Kineosporiaceae > Kineosporia > Kineosporia sp. NBRC 101731. The sequence continues at coordinate 291,906 of NZ_BSTC01000003.1, read as the reverse complement.
CTGAGCGGGACCAGGTCGGCGAGCTCCAGGCGGATGTTCTGCTGGTTCAGCGTGTCCGTGAACCAGCCACGGACCGTCCGGCCACCCAGGGTGAGGCCGTTCACCCCGTACATCACCGGCGCCGCGGCCGATGCGAGTTCCTCGCTGCTCAGCAGGTACTGCCGCTGGTCGGCGGTGGTGCCCTGGAGGCTTCCGCCGAGCGCGTCGCCCCGGAGGAACGGCGGCAGGAACCGGCCGCCGGCCAGCCAGGTCTGCACCGGGATCTCATCGCCCAGGACGAGCACGTTCGACCAGTCGCTCGTCAGATGTGGGTTACGGGCCACGGTGGTCGGGGCCGTGGTCGCGAAATGGGCTGGACCGCGCAGGATCACCCGGTCGTGAGCGGTGCCGTAGTAGATCCAGGAATCCTTCGCCAGACGGGCCCAGTCGCCACCGAGCGACTCCAGCGCCTGCCCCGCCTCGTACGACACCTGGACCTCCACGCGCCAGACCACGTCGTGCTCGGTCTGCAGCGAGTTCTTGGCCTTGGGCTTGAGCCGTTCGGTCACCTTGCCCGACCGGGTGACCGTCCCGGACGACGTCGTCTCGGCGGTCTCACCGCCGCTGCCGCCCACGCCCGTGCGGTGACGCACGGCAAGGGTGTCGGTCTGGGTCGCACCGATGACCCCGGACCTCGACCGTCCCTCGCCCTGCGACTGGTCGTTCCGGGTGCCGTGCTGCATGAAGTTGTCCAGAGCAACGGGGACGATGTCACCGCCCGCGATGGCCGGGCCCCGGGTGTGGGTGACCTTCACCTGGACCACCTGGCGTAGCGGTAGCCCGGGGATGTTCCGGACCGTCGACAGCACGACGCCCGCCCCACCGGTCGTGGCGAACCGGGCGCGCAGCGCTCGCGGGCCGATGCCGTGCTCCAGGGCGACTGCGGTGCCGGTCGGGACCTCACGCCACGCCGGGTCGCCGTAGCCGAGGATGCCGTTGCTCTCCAGCATGTCCCGGGCGAGCTCCAGAACCCTTTCCGGATGGTCGAACCGGACCACCTCGGACAACCCCAGCACGTGACCGTCATCGACGAAGGACGCGGGGCGCCGGGAGGGCGCGGCGGCCGGCGGGACGGGCGGGACGGTCGGGGGCACGACGGCGACCGGACTCGTGGGAGCCGCCGGAACACTGCTCAGGGCGGGCAGGTTCAGCGCCGCCGTACTGGTCGCCCCGAGCAGGAACTGGGCACCGCGGCGGATGATCAGATGACGGGTGGAGTCGCCCAGACCCAGGTGCCCGCCGCCGAACTTGTTCCATTGCCAGCCCTGGATCTCTACCAGGACGTCGGCCTCGAACAGCCCGAACGTCTCGTTGGTCCGGCCGGTGCGCCGGACGGCCCCGCTGATGTTGTTGTTCTCCGCGCGGTCGGTGCGCCCACCCCAGCGACGTTGGACGTTCGGTGCCACCGTCACGCTGGACACCGGGCCCTGGGACGGCGAGGCGCGGAAGATCGCGCCCACCGATACAGCCGCCTCGCCACCCTTCGCGACCTTGCTCTGGTGGTCGAGCCGGACCGCGGACTCGTTGACGTCGTCCGCGGCCCCGGCGCCGGTCTCCAGCAGCGCCCGGCCGTCCCCGGACGGCCGCAGCATCATCCGTACCCTCCCCGCGGCGAAGGCATCCAGGAGGATCCCCGGTTCGAACAACTCCGACAGCGCCATACCGGTGCGGCCCAGCACCAGTTCCAGGTTGCTCAGCAACGACTCCGGCGATGCGCCCGACTCCGCGACGCGCAGCCGCTCGCCCACCGATCCGGTGGTTCCCAGCACGTCGAGGATCACCCGCTCGATCGCGCTGAGCCCGAGCAGGCCGACCGGGATGACCTGCCCGGCTAGACCACCGAAATCAATGGCATGACGCCGGAAATCGTTGATCTCGTCACGAGTAGGGGCGGCGTTGACCAGGCCCAGCTCGGGAAGGCCGGCCACCCGTGTCCGCGGCAGGAAGTCCTCGGCGATCGCCAGTCGCACCCGGGCGTCACGCACCCAGGTGGCGTCGTCCGGCATCCGGATCCCCTCGGCGTCCACCGCCTGCCGGTCATTCACGCTCACACCGATCCGGTAGTCCGTGCCCATCGTCACGAACACCACCGGGGCCTTGCTGGACTTGAAGCGGCGGTTCGATTTGATCGCCTGCCCGCCGGTCGACACCACCATGCGGCTGTGTGCCCCGCCGGCGCTGATCACCCAGGTCGCACCTCGCGCTGCACCCTTGCCGAGCCCGTTCAGGCCCATCACGTCGACAGTCCCCCGGGTGACCGATCCAGAAGTCTGCTTGACCTCCAGCTTGGAATTGTTCTTCCAGGACACGTCCACCGTGCCGTTGTTCTCGCGCGACTGCAGGGTCGCGCTGACGAACTGACTCAGAAACGGTTCAACGACGATGCGGACGCTCTTGCCCCCCAGATCGAGTGTCAGCGGAAGACGGGTCGGCAGAGCTCGCTGGAAACGGGTGAGCACGCCCGGTACCGAGTAGACATGGTTGACCTGACTCCAGAACGAGGTCCGCTGTTCCACCGTGGCCTGGTCCAGCTCGCTGCCCAGCTTCTGCCGGATCTGCCGCTCGACCTCCGGCACGATCTGCTCAGCCCCTGGCACCAGGTCGATACCGCCGTGGCCGATAGACTGCCCGGCCACCAGACCGGACGGCAGATAACGAGTCTGGCCCTTGCTGTCGGTGATCTCAGCCGCAGCGTTGACCGCGCGCACGCTCTGCCGATCGGGCCGTGGCGCCACCGGCACGACGGGACCCATCTCGCGAGGCCCCGCCACCAGACGTTCGAACTCGGCGACGTCGGCCTCGGCAACCCATACGTACTGAACCATCTCGCCGTCGACCCGGTTCCCGCCCGGGATCGTCCGGGCGGCGTCGAGCATCACCACCGCATCCATCTCCAGGCGCATGAGAACAGCCGGGCCGGTATACTCCATCACCGACTTGTAGGCCGGGCTCAGGCCCGACGAGACGGTCGTCGGCTTCGTGCGGCTGAGGCTGAACGGGGTCAGGGAAAGGGTCGCTGAGGAGTAGGTGCCCAGACCGGTCTGACCGGAACCGTCCAGCCCCGTCTGGAGTGTGCCCTGGATTCCCAGACTGAGATCAGCGGAGGACGAGACTCCTCGCTTGGCTTCCTGCTTCACCGACGAACCGGCGTCCTGCCGCAGCGTGGTCTTCGGTACCGACAGCACCCGCTGCGCCCGCCGGACACCGGCGCTGAGCTCCATCGAGACCCCGCCGAAAGCCGGCAGCACGTGTGAAATCAGCTTGCCGCCGACGATGAACCCCTGATTGAGCTGCAGGGTCTCGTTGTTGAAGAAGCTGTCGACCTGCTGCCCCGTCGCCTCGTCGACGTCTCCCAGTCGCCCGCGCACCGCGGCGGCCAGGTCGTCGGCACGCAGCGACTCCACGGCGTGAAACACCTCGGTCAGGGGCGAACGCACCACCGGCACCGGCTGGACACCGTCCGGCACCGCGATCACCGGATGCACCGTGAACGGCGTGGGCACCAGAGCATCGGGCGCCGAGGGCAGGTTCACGACCTCGTTGTTGAACCGGGCCCAGACCCGGCCCACACCCACCGTGGCGGGGGGAGGCGCGACGACCCCGTCGGTGTCCTGCAGGACGAGCCTCAGCCGCGCAGCGGCCAGGAACTCGGTGTTCCCGATCAGATTCTTGACGTTGCGCGAGAACTCAGTGCCGGATCCACTGACCGCTTCGAGTGTCTCCTGCTCGTTCATCTTGATGTTCAACGGGATGCCGACGGTGCGCAGGGCCTGGCCCGTGCCCAGCGCGATCGCGTCGGTGACGGCGAAATGGCCCTGCCGCTGTTCGGTCAGACCGGAGCTCTGATCCGCCTGCGACGTCTGGTACTTCACGTCGTAGGCGACCTGGGTGTCCTCGACGGTCTCCGTGCCCGGGGCCTTCTCCAGCGGCACCCCGCCGACCAGATCCAGCGTCAGGCGGGCCCGGTGGGAGCGTCCCCCGATCCGCACCCCGCCGGGCAGCGGGAGGCCGCCCTGCATCATCAGGGTCGCATCGCTCACCGCGATGCCGTCCTGCAGCAGCCTCTCCAGTTCGGCCTGCTGTTGCGGGGTGACCCGGAACCCGTGCCGGTCGAAGATCTCCTGCGCCACCTGTTGTGGTCGGGTGAAGTCCGAGGCCTGCAAGATCTTCCCGCCGCCCAGGCTGCCCTCCAGGGCGAGGCCCGGCAGCACCGGACGCCGCGTGGTGGTGATCTGCTGGCCCGGCGAGCGGGCCACGGAGTCCCACCGGTCCAGGAAGTTTCGCGCCGTGAGCTCGGCCCCGTCGCGGTAGGCGTCCAGAACCTTCGCCGAGAAGGTTTTCAGCGCCGCCTTCTGGCTGTCGCTAAGGTCGGCGATACCCGACGGCTGCCCGGCCGCCGCGAGCACCGCACCGGTGACCCGGTTCCCCTCGGGGCCGGCCGCGTCCCTGATCCGCCGTTCGATCCCACCGAGAACCGTTTCCCAGGAACCTTCCCCGAGAGCATCGAGCGTCTGCCGCCGGGCCTGGTCGATCGTCCCGGTCACCGGGACCGGCTCGCCCAGATCGGCCGGCCGGAAGACCGGTCCGGAGTCCGGGGCTCGTTCGGCCAGGGGGATGTTCTCGGGAACCGTTTCCGGGACACGGTTGCGGGGAGCACGCGGAGCCGATCCGTCGGAGCCGGCGTCCGAGACCGGGTCGACCCAGGTGTGCGAGACGGTCGTGGTCGCCTCCCGGAGGCGAGCCGGGCTCAGGATCGGGTCCGGAGTCTGGTCCAGGTCGAGAACCGGCGGGACACCACCGCTCCGGACCACCGCCCCCAGCAGGACAACGTGCCGTTGCCCCAGCCCGCGCTGCTTGACCTCGTCCGCTGTTCCCACCAGGAAGTTGCCCATCAGGCTGCCCTCGACCGAGGCCCGGCCGTCCGCTCCGTCGTCCTGGTACTCGTCGCGCAGGCCGATCTGGTGGCCGATCTCGTGCGCGTAGTAGAGAGGATCGGCGCCCGCGTGCCAGTGGGCCTGATCCATGATCTGATCGCGGCCGACCACCGTGACCCTCAGGTGCTCGGCGGTGTCCGGAGTGTTTCCCGCCGGCTCGAGATTCACGTTCAGGCGACCCAGGTTCGGCACCTCGTGACCGCCCTCGTTCAGGTAGCTGTTCACCCCGACCCGGGCCCGGTGCATGATCCGGCTCACCGCGTTCCGGCCGAGAGGAACGTTCTGGGTGTCGACGAACGCGATTCGGATCGTCAGGTCGAGCACGTCCTGGCCACCGGTGCGGATACGACGCGCGTCGAAGCCCGCCTTCACCGAGAACCGGGGCCCGTGCGGCGCAAGCCGCTTCGGGGACGCCGGGACCGGTGCATCGGGTACCGGAACGACGTCCGACCCTCCTGCCGAAGCCGTTGCCCCCCAGCTGTTCACCGGTTCGGTGGACACCGGCACGGGAGACTCGAAGAAGGTCGCGGAGATGGTCTGGGCCGGATCGGCCTGCACCAGCCGGGAGGGTCCCTGCGGCGAGAACACCGTCCAGGCCGGGGCCGGACGCCGTCGACCGGTCGCCGGCCGGGCGACCAGGGCCACCACATCGGTGTCGAACTTCCGGGCCAGGTGATCCATGACGCCGCCCGGCACGGTCGCACCCGGCTCGGCCACGACCACGATCACCACCCCGGGCATGATCGCCAGGTACGACAGTGTGTCCAGCTGTTCCGGCGACACGAAAACCGCCGCCTGGGTGATCTTCGGCGGAAGATTCCGCATCGCTGCCGCCATGGCGGCAGGTGAGGCCGCCCCGGGGACCGGGGAGCCCGGGCCGGTGACCCGGGATGAAGGGGCACCGGTGTCGGACGAGCTGTTCACCGGGGACGACGGGGTACCGGACGCGGTCGTGGCGGCAGAGGTGCCGCGGGTGGGCGTTCGAGCCACCGGTCCGTCCGCCGCCGGGATCGAGGTGTTCGATGTGGTAGTTGTTTTCGGTCCACCAGAGGACGACGTGGTGGCCGCCGACAGGCCGGTTCCGGTGACCGGTTCGCTCGCCGCCCCCGGTGTGGACCGGTTGCCCGGAGCTCCCGGCAGGAGGGGGCTGGAGGCCGTTGCCGGGCCGCTCTTCGGCTGTTTCGCCGTCAGATCGGCGGACGTCGTCCGCGCGCCGGCATCCATAGGGGCGACCGGACCGGTCGTGGCCGTCGCAGAGGTATTCGGGGCCGTCATGGAGGGGATCGAGTTGTTCGGGACGGGACTGCTGACACCGGGGCCACTACCGGGAACCGGTGCTGTCGGTGTCGGTCGGACCGATCCGGCAAGGGGGGTCGTGGTGTCCGGCAAGGGGGCGGACGTCGTGCTTGTCGTGGGGACACCGGTCGCGCCGGTGACGACGCGGGACGGCGATGTGTTCGCGGTCGAGGTGTTCGCACTGGACGTGTTCGGAGCGGCCGTGTTCGACGCCGCGGCAACCGGCGAATTCGACGTCGGGCGTTCTGTGGCCGGCCCGTTCGAGACCGGTGCCTCCGCGGTCGATCCGCCGGTAGGGGTGGCCGTGACGGACCTGTTCGTCCCCGGCCCGCTCGCGCCCGGGCTGCTGGCACCCGCCGTGTTCGGGACAGACGTGTTCGTGCCCAGCATGTTCCCGGCCATCGGGGCCGTGCGGGGTTCATCCCCGCCCGACCTTTCCGTGACCGTTGCGGTCGTCGGCACATTCACGACCGGCGCGGCGGACACCGATGGGTTGCCAATGGCCTGGGAGCCGGCCGGGTTCTCTGCCGTCGGCGTTCCGGACCCGGCCACGGTGCTGGATGCCGGAACAGTCGTCGTGGTGGGAACGCCCGACCCGAACGGGTTTGTCGACGTCGTTCCCGCGACCATGACCTCCGTCGACCCGCCGGTAGAACTGGCAGAACTGCTGACCGTGCTCTCCGCCATGCTCCGGGTATCGTCGTCCGACTGCGCGGGTCCATCCAGAAGTTTTGTCCCGGAGAGACTTCCGGCAACTGAACTGGCTGCCGTACTCGCGCTCACGCTGCTCAGAAGGCTGTCGGTATCGCTGCCCGCATCGCTGTCCGTGTCGCTGCCGGAGTCGACCGGGTTCGGTGCCTGCTGATTCCCGCCCAGCCGCTGCGAGATGGCATCACCGGCGCTGGAGGCGAAGCTCGAGGCCACTCCGGAACTGAAGGAGTACGGGTTGAAGACGAAACCTTGCCCCTTCATGAGGGAGTAGAGGCCCTCGGTGATGGCTTCGTGCAGGCCCTCCTGAATCGCGTCGATGAGGACGGTGGGCGCGCCGACAGCCAGAGCCGCCTTCGCAGCGCCGGTCAGGGTGTTGTTGAGCCGGCCGGCGATGTTCTCGGCGATCGTCCGGGTCGGGACTGTGCCGATCTGGCCGACGATCGAGCCGTCGCGCAGCACGTTCGTCATCGCCTGGGAGATGTCACCCGCGATCTGCTGGTAGCTCTCCCTCCGAACATTGTTCTGCACCAGCGAGTTCAGCCGGTTCGTGACCGCACGCGAAGCCAGGTGCCCCAGAGCCCCGAACGGCAGCGCCAACGCGCCGCCGAGCGCACCGACCTCGATGGCCTGCCGGGTGAGACTCCAGTCCCAGCTCTTCCGGGTCCCCTTGATCATCTGAATGCTCTGGACCATGGCGTCCATCGCCACCTGCAGTCCGATCCCGACGATCTGGGCCTGGGCGATGTTCATGATCAGCCGGCCCCACCACGTGCGCATCAGCATCCGAACGATGGCGATGCGGCCGGCCAGCCAGGTCATACTGGCGCCCGCGGTGAGGAACGAGACCGAGATCGCCCAGATGATCTCGGCCAGCAGCTGCACCAGCGTCAGGATCGAGATCAGCTTGATGTACTCGACCTGAAGCGCGACCTCGTCGAGAAACTCACCCAACTTGTCGATCTCGCTGATCGCGGTGTTCAGGTAGGCCGGGCCGTTCACATACGGATCGACCGCGTCAGCGAAACGGATCGAGGCCTTGCCCTGGAAGTTCGACCGGATGTACCGGATGATCTCGAGCAGCTCGGGACCCAGCAGGTCCCGCATCTGCGCCGACGCGGTACGCCAGGTGACACCCAGCTCGCGCAGGGCATCCTCGTCCGCCGCGGGCCATTGCTCACCGGTGAGGACAGCGAACAGCCAGCGGACGTCGTCCGGAACTTCCAGGCCCACGGCTCAGTGCGTCTTTCCGCCGTTGGAGGCGACGCTGGTCGCCGTGGTGTTGGCCTGATCGAAGATGCCTCCCATGTCTACAGTTCCCTCGCCGTGGCCCGTCAGCAGGGACCCGAGCGCGGCCAGCATCTGGAACAGCTGTTCCGCCGCCGGCTCGTACACCTTCTTCAGGGACTGCGAGATGGAGTCATCGCCGATCTCGACCGAGGAATGCCGGGTGTTCAGCATGATGCGCATCTCGGACACCCGGTTCTGGGTGTCCGCCAGCATCTGCCCACCCTTGATGACGGCCTTCGGATCCGCCGCGAAAATGTCATCGGCCACTGTTCTCTCCCCGCTTCCGCCGGTCACTGTCCGGGAACAATGGTTGTGACGCCGTTTCCATCGCAGCAGCCACCATCGCATCCAGGTCGGTCTTGCCCCCCAGGAACGAACCGAGGTCGTCCGGCATCATTTTCGCGAAGACCGCCATACTCTGCCGGGTCGCGTCCTCCTGGGCCTGCCGCATCGTCTCGACGATGCGCGTGCACAGTTCAGCCGGCGCCATCTTCTGGTACTTCGTGCCGGTGAGCTTCAGCGCGGTGACCCGGCCCTGCCCGTCGACCGTGGCCGTGACCATGCGGTCCTTCGACGTCACCGTCGCGGTGACGGCCACCGCCTGGGCTCCCGTCTTGCTGATCCGGGCCTGCTCACGGTGCAGGTCGTCGATCGCCGCCGAGATGTCGTCGCTCAGGCCGGGCATGTCTTCTCCTTCTCCGATGGGGGACGTTCATGAGACTCCGCCGGTCGGCTCGCCTCAGGATCCGCTCGAGGACCCGTCGGCGCCTGCCGTCGGGTTCGTGGCGGAGACTTCCTCCGGGGTAGGCCGCTTCGGAAGGTTCGGACGCTGGAAGCGGGAGACCCGGCTGGGCACGAATCCCTCTTCCTCCTCGAACTCCTCGTCGTCGGGCCGGCCGATGACTCCCGAACCCGCGGCCAGGTGCGTGCCCCAGACCTTCTCGTCCTCCGACAGCCAGGTCTGGCGTTCCCGCTCCTCGGGTTTACCGGCACCAGCACCACCCGCACCGGCGCCGCCCATCATCGGCGGGAAGAACGGCACCCCGGATCCGCTGGAGGTCGAGGACGACCCGGCGGCTCCCGGCGCACCGGAGGTACCACCCGTGCCCAGCGAACTACCGGCTGATCCCGGGCCGGCCAGCTGCGAGGGCAGATCGGTCAGACCGGTGCCCGAACCTCCGGCTCCGAGACCAGATCCGCTCCCAGCCCCCAGGCCCGACCCGAGCCCCGAACCCAGCCCCGAACCCAGGGGCGTGGTTCCTCCTGAGACCGGTGTGCCGAAGGGACTTCCACTGTTCGTACCGAGGCCACCGCCCGATCCCGGACCGGAGCCGAGACCCGATCCCGCACCGGAACCCACACCGCCACCGGCAGCCGATCCGGACCCCAGGCCGGACCCCGCACCGAGACCCGCACCGAGACCACCGTCCGCGTCCACCGTTCCCGGATCCGAAGACCCGAGGCCGGACCCCAGACCCGACCCGAGTCCATCCCCGACCGTACCCGGCAGCGAACCGCCGTCCAGGTCGAGTCCGGAGCCCAGACCGGAGCCCAGGCCACCCTCTGCGTCGGCCGTCCCCGGGCTCAGACCCGATCCGGTCCCGCCGTTCGCGGCAGTTGCCAGACCACCCGTGCCCAGGCCGGTTCCGTCGTCGTCGGTGATGCCCGAGTCGGGCAGACCGGTATTCGAGACCGTGCCACCCGCGGCGCTCGGGTCGAGTGCACCGGCCAGATCGCCCGCACCGTCATCGTCCAGCAGGGAGTTCGCCGTCCCGCCGGCGGGTTCACTGAGAGCACCGTCCGATCCGACGTCCACGGCGCTGCCGGTGCCGCTACCGTTCGCGCCCGAACCGCCGGCGTTACCCAGCAGGCCGGAACCCGCTGCCACCGGGGCGCCGAGGCTGCCGGCCCCTCCGTTCGCATCGGCCGCACCTCCGTCCCCAAGACCGCTCCCGGAACCGGTGAGATCGTCGAGACCCGTAGTGCCGCCGCTCGCCGGGTCGCCCAGGCTGCCGGTCCCACCGCTCCCCCCACCGGCGGCCGGGTCACCCGCGCCGCCTTCTCCCAGCCCGCTGTCCGGCAGCGCCGTCGCACTGGTGGCACCGCTCGCAGCAGGGGCCCCTCCGGCGCCTCCGCCCAGCAGGTCGTCGGCCGAGGTGGAGCCTGCCTCGGGCAGGCCGGCAGATCCGGTACCACCGCTCCCACCGCCGGTTCCACCGTTGCCGAGCTCGTCGAGGCCGCCACCCCCTCCGCCGTTGGCTGGGTCGAGGGAGCCGCCGCCACCCCCGCCACCCCCGCCGAGGTCGTCGAGCGAACCATTTCCACCACCGCCGCCACCATTGGGATTCAGGTCGTCGAGCCCGCCGTTGTTTCCCCCGCTGTTGCTGCTGGAAGTCGAGGGCGGGGTCTGCCGGGTCGGCGTGGTCAGGGCCACCAGGGCGCTCGTGGCCAGCTGATAGGCCGGTGCCAGCGTGGTGATCGCCGTCCCGGCGGGCGTGTCGACCAGCTCCTTCAGCTTCTGCATGAGGGCGTCGCTGATCTCGGAGTTGATCGTCGCCCAGGTCCCGGCCGATGTCAGGTCACCGCGCGGGTAGGCAGCCATGACCGCCCGGATGTAGGTCTTGGCCACATCGATCGACCCGGCATCGGCGATGGCGTCGAGCTTGTACCCCGGCTGCCCGTCGACGATGCCGTGCAGGATCAGGTGCTGGGAGATCTCGGTCTGGATGTGCTGCATGTACAGCTGGGGCAGTTGGGCCAGCTCCGAGGACGCCCCCGACCAGGTCTGCGACATCGTACTGTTGAACTGGTTGAGGGCATCGGCCGCGCCACTCACCTGCACGTCGACCGCCCCACCGTGCCGGCTGTTCAGCTGCTCGTAGATGTCCTTGAGCCCGTTGCCGTTCTGCTCCAGCCGGAACTGAATGAGGAACGCCGCTTTTCCCTGGAACCCCGACCCCTCCTGATGGAGGTTGTCGGCCCACTGGCTGACGTCGTCACCGGTGAACCGGGACCACACCGACATACCCTTGATCGCCGCCGCGGTGTCCCGGAGGGACTGCAGATCCATGGTCCCGCGACGGCCGGCGGCCACGTCCGGCATGATCGTGTTCAGGCTCTCGATCGCGGTCATCCACGCCTCACCCGGCTGCGTGCTGACATCCGCGCCGAAGTAGTACTCGCCCCAGGCGTGATAGCTGGAGAACGTGCCCTCGCTCGCGCCCTTGAAGGAGAGCCAGTTGGCCTGCGCCGGGGTGTGCAGGTCGGTGGCATCTTCGGTGACGGCCTGGACGGCCTTCTCGAAGGTCCATTCCGACAAGTTCGCATTATCCGGGACGGTGGGCACGGTTCTCCTTCAGAACGCGAGCGGGGCGCGAGTCAGATCGTGGTGGGGACGGTGGTCTTGACACCGGAGACGTCCGGGTGCTGCTGCTGGAACTTGGACGCCTCCATCGTGGCCAGGTCGTCGGTGTCCTGGAACACATCGGAGGCGTTCACCAGAGCATCGGCGAAGAGTCGGTGCTCATCGGCCACCAGCTTGTACTGCTGGTTCGCCGAACCGCCGAATACTCCAGCCGCGGTGGAGAAATTCTTCGCCACGCTCCACGCCTGCGAACCCGGACGGATGGTACTGGCCAGCGTGGCATCAAGTTTCACGCCGGAAGTGATTCCGAGGGCAATTCCGTCGGTGTTGATGTCCTCGGCGATACTGTCGACGAATCCCGTCAGCTGGTCGTAACGGGCCTTGTTGAACTCGATGTTCTTGGATTCGGGCACGATCAACCTCTTTCGATTCTGCGGAGGTAACCGGAACGACCGGGTCGCGGGACGAGGGCCCCACGACCCGGCCGGCAGATCGGCTGGATCAGCCCTGGATGGCCGCAGCCGACCGGGCGTTCCCCTCGACATACGTCTGGTGCACGTTCGTAGCGGCGAGGTTGTTCTGCTGGAAGTTGGTCGTCACGTCACCGTAGACCGAGTTGAACCCCTGCTGATTCTGCGCCCACAGCTCCTGGGCACTGCCGAACTGGGCGTCCGGAATCATCTTCAGATTGTTCATGAGATCGTCCGAGAATCCCATCAGGGTGGTGTGATTGCCCCGCATTCCCTCGTTGGCCTCGGCCAGCGAGTCGGGGCGCACCAGGAAGTCGTCAGCCATGTCATGCCTTCTTTCTCGAGTGGATGGGCGAGAACCGTCAGATGCCGCTGAGGGAGCCGATGTAGCCCCCGTCCGTGACGGACCCGGCCTGCGAGGTGGCGTCGTTGTTGTACGTGATGTTGGTGTTTCGCAGATTCGTCGTGCGCTCGTTCAGCTCGTTCAGCTTGTTGTGCGTGGCCTGGAAGTTACTGCCCCAGTTGCCGTAGTTCTGCACCATCAGCCGCCCGGAGTCGGCGACCGTCGACGAGCCGATGCTCTGGGCCCCGCTCGCCACCTGGCTACCCGTGGAGACCATCCCGGTGTGGGTGGTCCCCGTCTGGGTGATGATGGCGTTCATCGGGGCGAGGTTCATACCGTATTCGTTGCTCGCCATGACTCTCCTTCTGCGCGTGATGATTTGCGTTTGGTGGTGCCGATCCGGAGGTGGCTGACCCGTTCAGGGTGCCGCCGCACCACCGCCTGACCCCAGGAGGGACAGCACCGGTCCGGTCGGGAGCAGCTCCAGCAGGTTCGCCGGCACCGCGGTCGCCCGGTCTTCCGCATAGCCGAGAGCTTGTGCGGCGTCCGTGGAGGCAACCGGGTACTTGGCCCCGTCCTCGGTGATCAGGTATAGGCCCGCGCCGGGAACGCCCGGGGCGGGAAGCGTCCGGGCCAGCAGACCCGCGCCCGCGGCAATGTCGACCTGGTCGGCCGCAGCTGCGGACTCGGTCGGTTTTGGCTTCCCCTGAGCGGGGTTCGAGGTGACCGAGGTTGCCTCGAGGGCCGGGGACGACACCGCGGCGACGCGGGGCACCGTGACGACATCGACGTCCACCATCGAGTTCGTCGGTTTCGCCCGAGCACACGGCATCGCCGACGCCCCGGTGTCGGCGAGCGCCATCGGGCGGGTCGGCAGGTGCGACTGCCAGGAAGGCGCCTCGGAGACGGTGGCCAGGCCGAGCGCGGCGGGGCTGAGGCTGACGGCGTGGACCGGGTTCTTGCCGTAAGCCGCGGCCGTGGCCGGGTCGCCGAGGACGATGGCGGCGGCGGTCTCGGTGATGGTCTGCAGGCCGGTCTTGGTCACCAGGTAGTACCGGTCGGCGCTGCCGGTGGTGTGCACCACGACGACCTGTCCGGCCGTGGTGCGGACACCGGCCAGGACCGGTCCTTTTCCGCCGGGCTTGGTGCCGGTGGGCTGGGGCAGGTCGGGTCCGGTGGGAAGGGTGTCGATCCAGGAGGTGGTGACGTCGAGGGTTGCGGCGTCGTCGAGGCCCAGGGCCCGGGGCACCCAGTTCTTGGTGAGTTTCAGTCGCTGACCACCGGTGATCAGGTAGCGGGTGCCTCCGGTGGTGCGCACCAGGACGGCCTGATCGGAGCGCAGGGGAGTGCTGAGGGCGGCGAAGCCGATGCGCAGGGAGGTGGCGGGACGGGTGTCGCCGGTCCCGGTGACGGTGGTCGTCGCGCAGACCTCCCAGGCGTCGGACGAGACCCGGTCGGTGGGAAGGGTCTCCGGGGCGCCGGCGATGCCGATGGCCGGGCCGCGGCGCACGCCCTCGAGCGAGGAGCTGGTCACGGACTTCACCGTCATGTTCTTGCCCAGCAGCAGTTTCGCGGAGGCCTGGTTGAGCACCGGGTACAGCTTGTCGCTCGCCCAGACGTAGGAGGTGCCGGTGGTCTTGTCGACCGTGAGTACGCCGGCGGCCTGCCAGCTGGTGGCTCCCCCGGGCGAGATCGCCGAGTAGACGGCGATTCCGCCGACGGCCAGGAGACAGAGCACCCCGCCGATCAGGAGTCCGGAGCCGGTGCGCCGCAGCGGCGGGGTGGCGAGGTCGGGCTCGGCCTTGAGCAGCGCCGACTGCAGGCGGCCCACCATGAAGGTGTGGGCCTGCACCTGGTCGCGGCGGTTCTGCAGGGTGACTACCATCCGCCACGCACCGTGGCGTAGAGATCGAGCACCCAGGGCACCAACGGGAGGATCGAGATGGCCAGGCCGGTCTGGAGCAGGTCACCGGCGCGGCCCCAGTGCGGCAGCATCGCCTTCCCCGGCAGGGTCCAGGACAGGGTCAGCAGGATCCCGGCGAGCACGAACAGCAGGCCCAGCGCGATGGGCCGGAATTCTTGTGGCTGGTGCGCAGTCTCGGCCAGGATCAACACGGCCGGGCCGACAACAGCAGGCATCATGACCACCAGGCGGGCGCGGATACCGTGCAACTCGCGGGCATGCAGCAGGATCAGCAGGGCCACGACGCCGGCGAGCACCCGTTCCGCCACTCCCCGCTCCAGACCGAGCAGGACCAGGCCGCCGGTCTGCACGACGGCGAGGCAGGTGCTGATGGCAGTGACGTAGGTATCGGCCACGGCGGTCCGGCTGAGCACCAGGCCGCTGGGCTCGGGGTCGATGCCCTCCTGGAACTCGTCCGTGTTGGTCGGCAGTGGCGGCACCCGCAGGCCGGCCAGGGCAGCGGCGATCCGGGCCACCTGCACCGAGCCGATCACGGCCAGGGCGATCACCACGGCGGCCGCGCCGGCACCGGTGACGTACCCCAGGGTGGACAGCAGACCGCCGACGGCCACCGTGACGCCGGCCAGTCCGGCGCTGGTGAAGGACGGCAGGGTCTCGCCGAGGACGAACCTCGCGCACAGGGCCACGGCGATGACGGTGACCGAGGCGGCCAGGACGCCGGGGCCGGTGAATCCCCCGTCTGCGGAGAGCAGTTCCACGTCGCCGAGCGGCAGGGCCAGGCTCGCGGTGGCGAGGAAGGCGACGGCGGCCACCATCAGCAGTCGCCCGGCACCCTTTTCCCGCAGCCCTCGTCCGGCGCCGAGTGCGGCCAGGAGAGCGACCGTTCCGACGCCATAGCCTGTTATCGCTACCGCGATACCCGTGCCCAGGCCTGGCAGGGCGATGAACGCCGTCAGCAGCGTGGCACCGACCAGCCCCAGCAGCAGCCGTCCGGTGATCTCCGGCCGCCAGCGGTCACCGCGCTCGGCGATACCGGTGGCGACACCGTCGACCAGGTCGTCGAAGTCGACCGGGGGCAGTTGGTCGTTGCGGGGGCGCAGGTGCACGACGTCACCGTCGTAGAGGCCCAGGGCCGCCGAGGCGAGATCCTCGTCCAGTGCGGGCTCACCGAGCCGTTGCAGCACCCAGCCGTCGTGGGCCAGCCCGGACTGGGCCAGGTCCGGCCCCAGGTAACCGAGGAAGGTCGGTATCAGGTCGGCCAGCGGCACATGCGCCGGCACGGCCAGTTCGATCCGGGAGCCCGGCCCGCAGACGGTGAGCCTGCAGACCTCTCCCGAACTCGTCGTCGTTGCTTTCGCGACTGCCACGGCACAATCAACGGCCCGGGCCGACAGTGCGGTTCACAACTTCTCGGCAGATCCCCCGGGCACGGGAAAAGAACCGTCGGAGCCCGGGACACGTCGTCTTGACCATGACCACCACCCTCTTCCGGCGCCCGGCGCGGCAGTCGCCGCCGGAGATGCCGTCCGGTGAGCTGTCCCTGCAGGAACCCCCGGTCCTGCCGGAAGCACCCACGGGCAACCTGGGCACGCTGCTCATGTACCTGCCGATGGCGCTCGGCTCCAGCGTCATGATCTTGTTGTTCGTGTCACCCAGCCGGCCGGGGATGGGGCTGATGGCCGCCGGGCTGATGGCGGGGGTGATGATGGTGATGGTGTTCGGCCAGATGGGCCGCACCACCGCCGACCGCAAACGGCGGATGCGCGGTGAACGCCGCGACTACCTGCGGTACCTGGCACAGACCCGGCAGAAGGTCCGGTCGGTCGCCGGCGAACAGCGCACGGCGCTGTCGTGGCGCCACCCGGATCCGTCGGGGCTGTGGTCGGTGGCGCTGAGCGACCGGCTCTGGGAACGGCGGCCCTCGCACCCCGACTTCGCCGAGGTACGTATCGCCACCGGGCCGCAGCGGCTGGCCCTGACCATGACGCCGATCCAGACCAAGCCGGTGGAAGACCTGGAACCGCTGTCGGCGCGGGCACTACGGCGGTTCGTGCGGGCCTACACGACGATCGACGGGCAGCCGACGGCGGTGTTCCTGCGGGGTTTCGCGCAGGTCCAGCTGCGCGGTGACGACACCGTGGGCCGGGACATGGCCCGGGCGATGCTGGCCCAGCTGGCCACCTTCCACTCCCCCGACGACCTGCGCCTGGTGGTGTGTGCCCCGCACGACCGGGACGTGGACTGGGACTGGACGAAATGGCTTCCGCACAGCCAGCACCCGAGCCGGCAGGACGGCGCGGGGAACGTCCGCCTGTACGCGCGCGACGCAGCCGAGCTGGAGAGCCTGCTGACGGGTGAGCTGGGTGAGCGAGGCCGGTTCGAGGCCGGGGCGATGCCGACGCGGGACGAACCGTACGTCGTGGTCCTCGTCGACGGGGTGGAACTGCCGCAGGAGTCGCGGCTGGCCGGTGCCGGGTACCGCAACACCGTGGTGATGGAGGCGGCGTCGGCGCGTCCGCTGCGTCCGGGCCGGCTCACGCTGCGGCTGGAGGTCGCCCGCGAGGAGCTGACGATGGTGCGGTTCGACCGCACGGGCGGGGAGATCCGCACCCCCCTGGGGCGCCCGGACACCCTGTCCGCCATCCGCGCGAACGGGCTGGCCCGCGTCCTCTCGCCGCTGCGTCTGGGCGCCACCGCAGACGTCGGTGAGCCGATGCTCAACAACTTCGACCTGGGGACCCTGCTCGGTGTGGGCGAGATCGACGCCCTCGACCCGGCGAAGATCTGGGCCCGCGCGAGCGGACCCGAGCGGCTGCGCGTGCCCTTGGGTATCGCCGAGGACGGCACCCGGGTGGAGCTGGACATCAAGGAGTCGGCGCAGGGCGGGATGGGCCCGCACGGTCTGCTGATCGGTGCGACCGGCTCGGGCAAGAGCGAACTGCTGCGCACACTGATCGTGGCTCTGGCGATCACCCACTCCTCCGAGGTCCTGAACTTCGTCCTGGTCGACTTCAAGGGCGGGGCAACCTTTCTCGGACTCGATGATCTGCCGCACACCTCGGCTGTCATCACCAACCTGGCCGACGAGGCCGCCCTGGTGACCCGGATGCAGGACGCGTTGCAGGGCGAGATGATGCGCCGGCAGGAACTGCTGCGCAGTGCCGGGAACTACAGCTCCCTGCTGGAGTACGAGACCGCCCGCGCGAACGGCGTGATGCTCGATCCGCTGCCGACCCTGTTCGTGGTGGTCGACGAGTTCAGCGAGCTCCTGGCCTCGCACCCGGACTTCTCCGAGCTGTTCGTGATGATCGGCCGGCTGGGCCGATCGCTGGGCGTGCACCTGCTGCTGGCCAGTCAGCGCATCGACGACGGTCGCATGCACAAGCTGGAGAGCCATCTGTCGTACCGGATCGGCCTGCGCACGTTCTCGGCGATGGAGAGCCGGTCGGTGATCGGTGTACCGGACGCCTACCAGCTGCCGAACGCCCCCGGCAACGGGTACATCCGTATCGACGTGGCCACCCTGGTCCGGTTCAAGGCGGCCTACGTCTCGGGGCGTTACCGCCGCCGGACCGCCGAGCAGCGTCAGGAGGAGGTCCGCCGCCAGGTGGTGCCGTTCAGCGCGGGTCCGGTGGCGGCCCTCGAGACTCCCACCCGGGAGCCGGAACTGCCGCTGCCCGGGGCGGACGAGACCGAGGACACCCTGCTGAAGGTCGCGGTGGGCCGGCTGCGCGACGCCGGCCCGCCGGCGCACCAGGTGTGGCTGCCGCCGCTGACGAAACCGGCCACGCTGGACCAGCTCCTGCCGCCGCTGGCACCCGACCCGGTGCTCGGCCTGACGGCCGCCTCCTGGCCCGGGCGGGGCGGCCTGGTGGTACCGGTGTCGATCGTGGACAAGCCGTACGACCAGGTGCGCGACCTGTCGATGGTCGACCTGTCCGGGGCCGGGGGTCACGTCGGTATCGCGGGCGGAACCCAGTCGGGCAAGAGCACGCTGCTGCGCACCCTGATCTCGGTGCTGGCGCTCACCCACACACCGCGCGAGGTGCAGTTCTACTGCCTCGACCTGGGCGGTGGCTCACTGTCGACACTGGCCGGCCTGCCGCACGTGGGCGGGATCGCGGGCCGCACCGACGGGGACCGGATCAGCCGCACCATCGCCGAGGTCGCCGGCGTGATCAACCGGCGCGAGAAGATCTTCGCCGAGCACGGCGTGGAGAACATGGCCGCCTACCGGAAGCTGCAGCGGCAGGGCGAGTTCGCCGACGACCCGCACGGTGACGTGTTCCTGGTGGTGGACGGCTGGCACAGCCTGCGGGCCGACCACGAGGCCATGGACCTACCGATCCGCCAGCTGGTGGGCCGGGGCCTGGCCTACGGCGTGCACATCCTGCTCACCTCCAACCGCTGGTCGGACGTGCACAGCCAGCTGCGCGACCAGCTCGGCACCCGGCTGGAACTGAAGCTGGGCGACCACATCGACTCGATGATCGACATGCGCACCGCCAAGACCGTCCCGCAGAAGCCGGGCGCGGGCCTGACCATGGAGAAACTGCACTTCCTGGCCGCGATACCCCGCATCGACGGGCACTCCCGGGTCGACAACCTGGCCACCGCGTCCCGCGCCCTGGCCGACTCGGTGGCCGACGCCTGGGGCGGGCCCCGGGCCCCGCAGGTACGCATGCTCCCGGGTCTGCTGCCGGCCGCGGACCTGCCGCAGGCCCAGCTGCAGGACCGGGGCGTACGGGTGGCCCTGGGCTGGAGCGAGGCCGATCTGTCTCCGGTCTGGCACGACTTCGGCCGCACCCCGCACCTGACCGTGATGGGTGACACCGGCTCGGGCAAGACCGGGGCGCTGCGCCTGGTCGTCGACGGCGTGGTGAAGGCCTACTCACCCGAGGAAGCCAAGATCACTGTCATCGACACCCGCCGCGGTCTGATCGAGGCCGTACCGGAGCCCTACCGCGCGGGTTTCGCGTTCTCGTTCGCTGCCGCCACGGATCTGGCCACCGGCCTGGCCGAACGCCTGCGCCGGCGGATGCCGGGCCCCGATGTCACCCCGGCCCAGTTGCAGCGCCGCGACTGGTGGGAGGGTCCGGAGGTGTTCCTGATGGTCGACGACTTCGACCTGCTGATCGGGCCGAACGGTGGTCCGCTGATGGCGCTCATCGACCTGCTCCCGCTGGCCGGCGACATCGGCCTGCACGTCCTGCTGACCCGGGGCGCCGCCGGCCACGGGCGGCTCATGATGGAGCCGGTCGTGCGCCGTCTGCAGGAGTCCAACACGCCCGACCTGGTGCTGTCCGCCCCGGCCAACGAGATGCCGCTGCTCAACGGCACCCGCCCGCGCCCGTTCCCGCCCGGCCGGGGCCAACTGGTCACCCGGCGCACCGCCGACCTGCTGCAGGTCGGCTGGCTCGAGCCGGAACGCTCGGAGCAGCCCGCATGACCCGGAAGATCGTGCGCGTCCCGGCCCTGGCCGCTGTGGTGTTCGCCGTCCTGGCGGTGAGTCCCAGCAGTGCATCGGCCATGGTGGACGTCCGGGAGCACCTCGGTCCCCCGGCCCACCGGGGCGTTGATGCGGCCTACGGGGACTGCGCCCCGGCGGCGAAGGAGTCGCTGCCCGGCATTCCCTGGGCCCAGCAACGACTGGCGCCCGCGCAGGTGTGGACGCTCGCCCGGGGCGACGGCGAACTGGTCGCGGTGATCGGGACCGGGGTCAGTGCGAAGGCCCCGGCCCTGAAAGGTGCCGTGCTCGCGGGCCGCGACGTCCGCACCGGCGGCCGGGCCGACAGCGACTGTTCCGGCCACAGCACCTTCATCGCCGGCCTGGTCGCGGCCCGGGAACGGCCGAAGCAGGGTTTCGCCGGGGTGGCGCCCGGTGTACGGGTCTACCCGGTGCGGGTCACCGACGACAAGGACCGGGTCGAGGCCGCCGACCTGGCCGAGGGCATCCGCGCGGCCGTGGACGCCAAGGCCGGGGTGGTCGCGATCGGGGTCTCCGTGGGCGGCCCGACCACGGCACTGCGGGCGGCCGTGCAGTACGCGGCGAAACACGACGTGGTGCTGGTCGCCTCGACCGACGCGCCGTCGCGGGTGGACTCGGACTCGACCACCGCCTACCCGGCCGCCCTGCCGGGGGTCCTGGCCGTGGCGTCGGTGGCGCAGACCGGTGCGGTCAGCAACGCCGCCGGCACCGGCGCCGCGCTCGTGGCGGCCCCCGGCGAGAACCTGATCAGCGTGGCCCCGCGCGGCCAGGGACAGGTCAGCGGCTCCGGCAGCAACATCCAGGTCGGTCTGGCCGCCGGCGCGGCCGCCCTGGTGCGTGACTACCGCCCCCGGCTGAAGGCACCGCAGGTGATCGCCCGCCTCGAGACCACCGCCGACCATCCCTCCGGTCCGCTGCCCGACGCGGCGCTCGGCTACGGGATCCTCGATCCGGCCTCCGCCGTGTCCACCGACCTCCCCGCGGAGGAGGACTATTGGGCAGATCCGCCGGCGTCCGCGTCCCTGGACGTGCCGCTCGCCACACTCCCCGACACCGGGGCACGCACCGTGGCGCTGCTCGTGTCCGGTGCCGCCCTGGGGGTCAGCGTGCTGCTGGCAGTGGTCTTCGCGCTGGTCCGTGAGGCCCGGCGCCGCCGCCGGCACGCCGTGACGCCGCCGCTCGGGCAGACCTGAGCAGGTGGCCCGGCCCCCGGATCGGCTGCGGTTCCCGGTGGGCCGCCGGGCCGTGACCGAATCGTTCACTTGACGGCCCAACATCAAATCCGGATTCTTGTGGGACTTGGGCATCAAAACCAAGGAAACACAGATTTGGAGCAATGGCGTGACGGACGCGGACGGGCACCCGGGGTACCCCGGGCCCCTCGGGCCCCTCGGGTTCACGGCAACCGGCCGTGAACCCGAGGTCCACGCCGTCCGTCACCGGATCCGGCGACTGCGCGCCGGTAGCGGCGGGGTCCTGCTCGTCGAGGGTGAGGCCGGTGCCGGACGCTCGACCCTGCTGGGTCACGCGCTCTCTGAGGCTGCGGGACTCACGGTGCTGCAGGCCACGGCCGACGAGTTCAGCCCGCACTTCCCGTTGCAGGTGCTGCAGGACGCGCTGGGAGACCCCGGCCTGACCACGATCGACGAGGTGCTGTCGAATGTAGCCGCACTGGTGACCTCGGGCCCGGTGCTGCTGTGCGTCGACGACCTGCAGTGGGCCGACGCGACCACGCTCCTGGCCTGGCACCGCCTCTCCCGCCTGGCCCGGTCCGCCCCGCTGCTCCTGGTCGGCGCCCACCGCCCGGTGCCGCATCACGCGGACCGGACCCGTCGTGAGGACCTGCCGATGCTGCGCCGCGCCCTGACCGGCGCGGGCGCCGAGGTCCTCACGCTGGGACCCCTGCCGGAGACGGTGGTGGACGCCCTGCTCGGCACCCTGGTCGGCCCACTGCCCGGCCCACTGCCCGGCCCGCTGGCCGGCTCCTGCGCAGACACCACCCGGCTGCGGGCCCTGGCTGCCCGCACGGGCGGGAATCCCCGCTATCTCGCCGATGTCATCGACCTGGCCGGTCCCGGGACACCCGGGTCTCCGGGGTCTCCGGGGACTCCGGGGACTCCGGGGACTCCGGGGCTTCCCCCGGGCCTGGCCGAACGCCTGGAGCACCGCCTGGCCTTCCTCACCACCCCCACCCGCCGGCTCCTGGGTACGGCCGCCCTCCTGGGCGATCGCTTCTCGATCGCCGACCTGGCCGTACTCACCGCCCTCCCGGTGACCGAGCTGCTACCGATGCTGGACGAGGCCCGCACCACCGGGTTGCTCGCCGAACAGCAGGCCCACCTCACCTTCCGCCACCCGATCCTGCGTGATGCCCTGGCCGAGCGGGTACCCGCCGGGGCACGTCTCCTGCTCCACCGGCAGGCCGCCCACGACCTGGCCCGGGCGGGCAGCCGACCGGACGTGGTGTGCGGGCAACTGCTGGCCTCCCTCGACCCTGCCACCCCGGCCACCCCGGCCACCCCGGTGGCGGACTGGATCGTCACCTGGCTGCTGGAGACAGGAACCGCGCTCGTCACGGCGGACCCGGCCGGCGCCGAGCGTCTGCTGAGGGCCGCGCTGCGCAGCGCGGCCCTCAGCACCACCGCAAGCACCGCAAGCACCGCAAGCACCGACAAGACGCGGGACGCGCTGACCGTCCTGCTCGTGCAGGCCCTCTTCCATCAGGGCCGCACCACCGAGACCCGATCGCTGGCCGGGCAGGTCCTGCGCACGACCGGCGACGCGGACGTCATCGCGACGATGAGCTGGATCCTGACCTGGGCCGACCCGACCGGAAGGGAAGCGACCGAGGCCGCCGCGGACCTCGTCCGTACATCGGTGTTGCGTCGTGTCCTCACCGCGCCGGATCTCAGCCCCTGGGGGGCGCAGCGCCTGCGGGCCACCCTCGCCCGGCGGCTCGAGGACGCCGGCGACCACGAGGGCGCGGTCTCGGTCGTCGCCCCGGTCGTGGAGAGCGGTACCGATCCGCTGGCCGTCGCCGTTGCCCTCGGTCTGGGACTCGCACGGGGGCACGACGGCACCGACATCGAGCAGGCACTGCGTCTGATCACCGGCAGCACCGATCCTGCGGCCTCGCCGGTGCGACGGTGGCTGCACCGCCGGCTCACGCAACTGCTGACCGGGCCCGCCGCCCGGCGGGCCGCCCGCGACCTGCTCGCCGAGGCCGAGTGTTCCGGGTCCCCGGTCGCGATCGACACCGCCCGGGTGATCAACGCCGACCTGCTCTACCGCCACGGGGACTGGGACCGTGCGCTCGAACTCCTGGCGGGCACCGCGTCCGTCGGTGCCCAGGACCACAGCTGCCGACAGGCCCTGAGAGCCCTGAGAGCCCTGATCGCGCTGCACCGGGGTGACGCCGAGACCGCCGCCCGGGAGATCACGACCGCCAGCGCCGGGGCGGACGAGACCGACGAACGCCTCACCCTGGCGCGCGCCCTCCTGGCCGAGCTGCGGGGACATCCCGAAGAGGCCCTGGCCGTGCTGACATCGGCACCGGTGGCACCGGTGGTTCCGATCCTCTGGCGTACGGCCCTGACCCGGCTGCGCCTGACCCTGACCGGTGACGAGGAACCGGCCGACGAGACGCCGGACCTGACCGACGACGATCCCCTGAGGTCGGCGCAGCACCTGGAGAACCAGGCCCTGGTCCACGCCCGCCAGGGCGATCTGGCCCGGGCCCGCGCCGCTCACAGCCGGGCCGGGGAGATCTACCTGACGCTCGGCGCGCAGGGCGAGCTACGTCGCCTCGACACCCGTCTGAAGCCGTTCGGTGTTCACCGCCGGCGCGGCCCCCGGCGGCCGGTCAGCGGCTGGCCGTCCCTGACCCCGGCCGAGGTGAGCATCGCCCAGCTGGTCGCCGAGGGCCACACCAACGCCGACATCGCGGCCCGGCTGTTCGTCAGCCGGCGCACGGTCGAGGGCCACGTGTCCCACGTCCTGGCCAAACTCGGCCTGCGGTCCCGGGTCGAACTGGCGCGGGACGCCGGCCGCCGGTCCCAGGGCCAGTCGGCCGAGCGGACAGCCGTTCTCGCCGGATGAGGACGAGGCTGGAACAGGGGCTGGGGCTGGGGCGGCACCCCCACCACCTCGTTCGTGATCATGCAAAGTGTCCCCGGAGCCCTGGAACGCTGGGGACACTGTGCATGATCACGAGCAGGAGGAAGATCAGGCACGCACCACGCGGGGGCCGGCCAGCCCCAGCGCCGCGGCGGCACTGTCTTCCAGCCCCGAGTCCGTGATCAGCACGTCGAGGTCGGACACCGACCCGAACCGGGCCAGGGAGTAGTTCTCGATCTTGGAGTGGTCGGCCAGCAGCACGGTGCGGCGGGCGGCGCTCATCATCGACGCCTTCACCGAGGCCTCGCCCGGGTCCGGGGTGGTCAGGCCGCGTTCCAGCGAGACCCCGCTGGCGGCCAGGAAGGCCACGTCCACGTACATCCGCGACAGCGGCTGCAGCAGCCACTCGTCCACGGTGGCGAAGGTGCTGCGCCGCACCCGCCCGCCGAGCATGATCACGGTGAGGTTGGGGCGCGGGGTCAGCATCATGGCGATGGCCGGGGAGTTCACGATGACGGTGAGCTCGCGATCGGTCGGCAGCACCTCGGCCATGCGGCTGGTGGTGGAACCGGCGTCGAGCACGATCGAGCCCTCGTCGGGCACCTCGGCCAACGCGGCCTTGGCGATACGCTCCTTCTCCGTGGTCATCACCGAATCCCGCACCGCCAGAACCGGATCGGGCGCGCGGCCGACCGGGACGGCACCGCCGTAGACCCGGCGCACGTTGCCCGAGCGTTCCAGCACCGTCAGGTCGCGGCGGATGGTCTCGGTGGTGACGGCGAAGTCGGTGGCCAGGGTGACGACGTCGACGCGACCCTCGTCGCGGGCCAGACGAAGAATCTCCTTCTGGCGCTCGTCGGCGTTCATCGTTCTCCTCTCACCGAATCAAGGTATCTTCGCCCAAGGTCAAAGTCATGCCTCCGCCCCGGCCCAAGTTGTGATGTGGGTATCGAAACCCACAAAACAGGTATTGCTACGGGCGAAATTGCCCGTTTCAGAGCGAAGCATTGACCCCATGACCACCTCTCACGCATCCCGTTCCCAGGACACGTTCGTCCGCGATCTCTACGCCCACCACGCCACCTCGCTACTGGCCTACGTCACCCGGATCCTCAACGACCCTCAGCAGGCCGAGGACGTGGTGCAGGAGACCATGCTGCGGGCCTGGCGGCACTCCGACCGGCTCACCTGCGACCGCGCCCAGCTGCACCGCTGGCTCAGCACCGTCGCGCGCAACGTGGCCTTCGACCGCATCCGCGCCCGCAACGCCCGGCCCACCGAGGTCGAGGAGACCGAGAGGGAGATCGAGGTCACCGCCGACCACGCCGCCGCGGTCATCGACTCGGTGCTGCTGGCACAGGCTCTCGCCGGCCTGTCGGCCAAACATCGCCAGGCTCTGGAACAGGTCTACCTGCACGGGTACAGCACCACCGAGGCCGCGGCCGTGCTGGGCGTGCCGGTGGGCACCGTGAAGACCCGCACGCATCACGCCCTGCGGCGCCTGCGGATCCGGCTGGCCTCCGAGCGGCCCGAGCGGCCCGAGAGGCCCGGGCGACTGGGCCAGGACCTCAGGACGCCGCGAAGTCGGCCGGCAGCAGCAGCACCAGGTCCTGCATCGACGGTGAACTCATACCCCGTAGCCGTTTCGCATGCCGGGTGACCGCCTCGTCGAGCACCTGCCGGGCGAAACGACCGTTGCCGAAGGAGCTCCCGCGCGCGGTGGCGGCGAAGCGGGAACGCAGCGCCGCCACGGTCGAACCGGTGCACTCGTACCCGGCCGTGGCCGCATGCTGACAGACGATCGTCACGAGTTCGTCGACGCTGTAGTCGGCGAACCGCACACGGTGCGAGAACCGTGAGGCCAGGCCCGGGTTCACATTGAGGAACGACTCCATCTCGTCCGCGTACCCGGCCGCGATCACCACCACCTCGTCCCGGTGGTCCTCCATCAGCTTGACCAGGGTGTCGATGGCTTCCCGACCGAAGTCATTCCCCGAGCCTCCGCCCTGGTTCGTCAGCGCGTACGCCTCGTCCACGAAAAGAACCCCGCCCCGGGCCTTGTCGAAGGCCTCCGTGGTGCGCTGCGCGGTGTGACCGACATACTCCCCGACCAGGTCGGGCCGGCCCACCTCGACCACCTGCCCACCGGCCAGCACACCCAGCGCGGCCAGGATCTGCCCGTACAGCCGCGCGATCGTGGTCTTACCGGTTCCGGGGGGCCCGGCGAAGATCAGGTGCCGCGAGAGCGGCGGCGCGGGAAGCCCGGCCGCCAGACGCTGCCGCGACGACGCCAGCAGGTCGACCATGTTGCTGACCTCGCGCTTGACGTCGGCCAGGCCCACCATCTGTTCCAGCTGACCCAGCAGCGCGTCCACGCGGTCGGTGTCGACCTGCCCCGCGCCGGCGCCGATCGAACTGCCCGGCAGGGCCCCGAGGTCGTCGGGCAGCAGCCGGGTCAGCGCCACCGGGTTGGCGTCCGGATCCTCCGCCAGCCGGTAGGCCTGCCGGCCGACCATCTCCTCGAACACCTTGCGGGCGCTCCGGCCGTTGCCGAAGGCATCGTCCCGCGGCAGATTCTGGAAGTAGGTGAGCAGAGCGGCCCGGGTCTCGAACTCCAGCCGGTAGGAGTGCGTCCCGCACAGACCCTCGACGATCGTCACCAGGTCGGCCGCGACGTAGTCGGCGAAGTCGATGGTGCGCGAGAACCGGGATGCCAGGCCCGGGTTGCTCGCCAGGAACTTGCGCATGTCCTGGGTGTACCCGGCCACGACCACCACCACCTCCTCGCGATGGTCCTCCATCAGCTTCACCAGCGTGTCGATCGCCTCCCGGCCGAAGTCCGGACCGCCCGAGGCCGCCGCCGACAGGGTGTAGGCCTCGTCGATGAAAAGCACTCCGCCGAGCGCCTCCTGGAAACGCTCGGCAGTCTTCAGAGCGGTGCCCCCGACCACGCTCGCGACCAGGTCGGGGCGACCGACCTCGACCAGCTGACCGGTGCTGATCACCCCGAGCTCGGCCAGGATCTGCCCGTACAACCGGGCGATCGTCGTCTTGCCGGTACCGGGCGACCCGGCGAACACCAGGTGCCGGGACAACGGTGGTGACGGAAGGCCGGCCGCGGCCCGGCGATCGGCCATCTGGTGCAACCGCACCAGGGTCTCCACCTCGCGCTTCACCTCGGCGAGACCGACCAGTGAGTTCAGCTCGCCCAGGAGCTGGGCCAGCCGTCCGGTGCCGAAAGATCTGGGTGGAGCAGAGGACGACGTGGCCACCTCGGTCTCCCCCGCTCGCGGGGTCGGTACCGGGGTGGTCTCGGACGCGCCGTCCGGCAGCTCCTCGTCGGTGTCCTCCATCGGCTCATCCGGAGCGTCGACGATCGTCGTGTGGTCACCGAACACGTCCGAGGCGCCGTTGGCCGTCCCCCGGAAACGGGTGACGCTCAGCTGCTCCCCGGACGTCTGCACCCGCAGCCCGGCCCCACCGTTGTTGCGGCCGGTGCAGTCGGTCAGGTGCAGTTCCGCGTTGGACCGCACCCGGATGCCGTCGGCCCCGCCGTCGGTCACCTCGCACTCGGTGGCCGAACCGCCCGATCCGGAGGTCCATTCCAGCCCGGTGCGGCGGGACCGGCTGACCCGGGTGCGACGGAGCCGGGCGGTGCCCTCCTCCGTCACCAGTACGCCCTCGGAACCCGCGTCGGTGATCTCGGTCCCGCTCAGCTCGAGGTGACCACCGTGGACCCGCACTCCGGAACCGACCGGGTTCGTGATCGTCACCCCGCTGAAAGCCGGCAGGCCGCCGGACGTCACACTGATACCGATACCACCGGCCCGGCTGATGGTCAGGTCCTGGTAGGCGCCCCCCGCGTGCCCGTCGACCACCACGGCATCATCGCCGGTACCGGAGATGACCGCCCGGCGTACCTGCGGCGTCGCCTGACCACCCACCTGTAGACCGGTCGTGGCCGGTCGCTCGATGCGAAGGTCGTCGAAGATCGGTGTGGCGCTCCCGGCCACGGCGACACCGACCGTGGAACCACCGGTCACCACCAGGGCCTCGAAAGTAGTCGAGGCGTCGTCGGTCACGGTGACCCCGACGTTGCCGGCGTCGGACACCGAGCACTCGGCGAAGGTTCCCGCCGACCCGGAGAGCACCTGCACGCCGTAGCTCGCGGGCGATCGCACACCGACCCGTCGCAACTCCGGCGCGGCCTGCTCGACCAGAACGATGCCCTGCGCCCCGGAGTCGACGATCACGCAGTCCTGAAGCACCGGTGTGGAACTCGAGGCCACGAGAAGCCCGACCCCCGCGGCCGACTCGATCGTCGTGCCGGCGATCAGCGTGGAACTGGCGCCCTCGATCGCCACCGCCGGGTTGCCCGCCCGGCTGATGCGGGTGCTGCGGATCGCCCCCCGCGCGTTGTCGGCGGCCAGCAGCCCGCTGCCCTCGACCTCCTCGATGGTGCAGTCGACCAGTTGCGGATTGGCACCGCTGCGGATCACGACGGCGGACGAGGTGGTGCGGTGGATACGGCACTCACCGATCCGGCCCTCCGCGCCGTCGACGAACAACAGCCCGGCACCGCCCGGGTTGGTGAAGTCACAGCCCCGGGCCTGCACCTCGACCGCGCCGTGCGCGAAGAGCGCCGCGACACTGTCGGCCTGCACCCGGCACTCGTCCATGCGTAGCCGCCCGGTCTGCACGTCGATGGCCGACGACTGCCGGCCGTGGTGCCGGATGCCGATCCCGGACAGTGCCGCGGACTCGGTCGCGACGAGAACGGCCGGCTGGTCGCGGGACTCGATCCACACCTCGGCGGCCCCGGCCGCCGAGAGCGTCACCTCCCGGTCCAGCACCACCGACTCGGTGTAGGTGCCGGGCTGGATCGAGATCACGTCACCCGGCGAGGCCGCGGCCACCGCGTCACTGACGGTCCGGTACGAGTCCGAGCCCGTGGCGGAGACATTGAGGATCGCCCGGGCCACGTTCAGCCTGCCTGCCACACCGGTTCCTTTTCGGCCGGGGCGAACAGCGCCGCCGTCACCCGCTGCCGGTCGAACCGGCCGAGTGTACGAATGGGGGGCGGTCCGCCGAGAATGTGCGATATCAGATCGGGTTCGGGAGCCAGGTCGTACTCGGCCAGGTAGTAGGCCACCGCCTCGGTCCAGACCCAGACCCGGTCCGAGCGGAAGTCCACCGGCACGTTCGCCACCCGTTCGGGCCGGACCACGTCGTCCATCCGCCCCAGGGATCCCAGCACCGGCGTGGCCGATCGTAGGTAGGTCAGGACCTGTTCCCGGTCGGGCCCGGTCAGGCGGTGATGATCGTCGGTGAAGTACGGCCCCGACTCCTGCGCGCCGTCGAAGACCCGGGCCAGTCGCACCGGCACGGTGTCGGCCGCCCAGAGCAGGACCGCCGCGGCCAGGGCCTGATCGTGATAATCGGTGATGCAGAGCTCGTCCTCGTGGAAGATCTCGACCCGGGCCGGCTTCTCGCCGATCTCCTCGAGCGCGAACTGGGCCTCGGCCGTCATCTCCACCACGTCGGCGCCGCTGCGGGCCTCGCAGAGGTAGACCCGATCGGACGCCGGGCCGTCACCACCCCGGTACACCCGCCAGATCGCGATCGTCTCACCCACCCGGCAGACGGCCTCGACCACGGCTCGATCGGCCGGCTTGTGCCGGAGTTGCTCCCCCTCGACCAGTTCCGGGTCGGCGTCGAACCGGCCGCCGGCGAAGCGGTACTGCCGGGCGGCGGGCACCGCCACCGGGTACGAGGGGGCGGATCGGCCCTCCCGCTCCAGCAGGTCCCGCACCGCCTCGTGCTCCGCGACGGCCGGATCGCACTGCCCCGAGCCGATCATCGCCGCCAGCCGGTCGGCCATCTCGCCCCGCTCGTCGTCGGCCAGGCCCATGCGCAGGTGCGCCATCTCGCTGTCCGGGATCCGGCCGGCCAGGCCCAGCAACAACCGGTACAGGGCAAGCCGTTGCCCCTCCCGAGGCGGCGACGGGTCTTCGGAACTCACTCAGGACTCCTTCACGACGGCGGGACGGGTGGCGAACCAGGCCGGGTCACCCGGCAGGTCGGCGAAACCGGAGAGCGCCGGGCGTATCTCGTCGTCACCACGCTGCTCGTCGCGGATCCTGGCGGCCTCGTCCAGCCGGGCCCGGATCCGGGTCTCGGTCTCGACGGGACGCGTGCGCCCGGGCGGGACCTCGGCCAGCAGCACCCGGCGGACCGGTTCCGCATCGGCCGGATCGACGGCCAGCACGCGGAAGACCGTCCCCGGCTGGAACATCACCTCGTTGCTGCGGGAGGTGTCCACCAGTCCGGTCAGCCGGCGTGCCGTCACGGCCCAGATCAGCACCTCGACCGCACTCGACCTGCGGGTCTCCGGATCGTCCAGGGCCCGCAGCGGCGCCACCTCGGTGAGTTCCTGGCCGACCTGGTAATGGTCGAGGAGCTGGGTCTGTTCGGGACCGCCCCGCAGCACGACGCCCTCGTAGGTCGGCAGTCGCCGTAGTCCCCCGCTCAGGCACACCGCCAGAGGTTTCTCGTGTTCCTGGCACCCCGTCCGCACCGATTCCACCCAACTCTCGGCGTCCAGCTCGCAGGCCGCCCTCACCGCGGCGAGTTCCGTGACCAGCGTCTCGTCCACGGACGAGGTCACGCGCAGCCCCGGGGACTCGGCCAGCATCCGGGCCACCCCCCGGGCGTGGGAGTCGTACCGCCAGCCGAGCGAGGTCCGGAACACCTGCCGCTCCAACGGGGTACTCCTCCGATCGGCCAGCCACCGCTCACCGTCGGCTCCACCCCGCCGGTCCGGCGCCGGACCGGCGGACGAGGCATCGACCTCGACGTCGCCCGGCGCGCGAACCGCCGGTTCCGCAGTTCCCCCCGGTGCCGGGTCCGGCGTCGCGGACAGGTCTGCTTCCGGGACCGTTGCGGCGTTCCCCGGTCCGACCGGATCGGACTCGGCCACCGCGGACGCCATCGAGAGCTCGCGCAGATTCTGGGCGACCGACGCCAGATCCTCGTCCAGCCCACGGTTCCGGGCCCCGTCGTCCAGGATCGGCGACCGGTTCCCCGGACCGGACCCACTCGCCCGCAACTGCGGCACCGCCGCCGGATCCTTCGTCGCCCGGGACGCGGTCAGGTCGAGCAGAACCCTGACGTCGCCGGGAATATCGCTCTGGGGAACGAGATCCGGCGTCATCGCGACCGGCCGCGACGGAACGCCCGCCAGGGCCGGCACACGGGCAATACCGGCCGCCAGGACGGCCGGACCGCTGGTCGCCGGAGCTGGCTCAGGCTCCGTCGTCCCGGTCGTCACGGACCGGCCTGACCCAGCCTGAGCCGGCTCCGGCCGGCCCGTGACCCCGGCGACCATCGGCACCACGACCGACGAGCGGGTCAGCCCGGCGGCAACGAGTCCTGCCTCCCGATCGCGCTCGGGTGATCCCACATCACCAGGCAAGGTAGGCGGGACGGGACGTCCCAGAACCGGGCGCAGCACCCCGTCCTCATCCACGACCAGGGTGTAGGGCGACGACATCGTCCCGGCCACCGAAAGGGTGGCCTCCGGAACGTCGGCCTCAGGAACGACCGAAGGTCCGGGCCCGCCGGTGGGAGTCGTCTCCACCGAACCAGGACCCGCAGACCACTCGGCCGGTCCCCCGACCTCAGCGATCCCGACCGCCACGGATCCGGCCGGCAATGCTCCGGCCGGCGATGCTCCGGCCGGCGACACCCCGGCGGTCGCCGTCCCGTCCGGGGCCGGGACCACCGACCCCGCCCCCGTGGACGACGACATCAGGACCGCGATCGAGGACGGATGCCGGGTGATCTCCTCGACATCCCGCAACCGGCTCGGCCGTCCGGTCCGGTCCAGTTCGGCCAGCCGCCGGGCACCGTCCACCGCGTAGTAGGGAAGCGCCTGATGCGCCCGCACGGCGTTCCCGAGACGATCGGCGACGCCCTGGACCAGCCCCAGCCACGTCGTCCCGGTGGAGCCGTAGGGAGCCAGCACCACGTGCTCGCGCCAGGTCGTGGACAGCGAACTGATCACCCCCGCGAGTTCGTCGGCGGTGGGCACCGGCTCACCGGGCGCACCGACCAGCAGCAGGGGTCGGTCCCGGTCGACGGGCACCCCGAAACCCAGGTCGGACAGCGCCTTGCGCTGTCCGCCGGCCGAACGTACCCACAGTCCGGCCGGGATCGGTGTGCCGCTCAGCCGCCCGGCCAGAGAGGGCCCGGGTGAGAACGCCTCCACCGCCGGCAGCCAGCCGGTGCTGTAGTGCGTCTCCTGCCAGGTCGGCGCCGGGTGACGAGGGCCGAGCCACTGCGGGGTCCAGCCCCGGCGGAAGGCCAGCCAACCGCCGTCCTCACCGGCCGAGAACAGCTCCCCGCCACGCAGGGCGATGAGGGCACCGTCGGGGGCGATCACCTGCACCTGGAGCTGGTCGGCCAGGATCGAGGCGGGCGCCGGACCACCGCCGGGCCCGGACCTCGCCGCGCGGGCCGCGACCAGCCGGACGTCGGAGGGCGACCCCGACCCGGTCACGTTCAGGTGGTCGCGGATCTGGCCGATCAACGCCGGCGCGGGGTTCTGGAGGGCGCCCATCGCCGAGGAGTCGACCACCAGGGGCACGGTGAACGGCTCGGGTGCGAGCGCGGCCACGATTCCCCGGCAGGTCGGATCGGTGTCCCCGGCCCGCATCAGCAGCGCATTATCGGCCCGCTCAACGATCACCGGGGCACTGCCACCGCTACCCACGCGTCGTCCTTCCCGCCGTCGTCCGCCGTCATTCGCCGTCATTCGCCGTCATTCGCCGGTGTCCGGCATCCCGGACATCCAGACGATTCAACGGGGCGCAACCGGAGACCGGTTCAAAACCGCCGTGTACCGGACGCCTCCAGAAACACGGAATACTGGTGAACTCCCATCCGGGTTCAGCCGTACGAGAGGATCTCCAGACCTTGCTTCACGACAGCGATCTGCTGGGTCTGGACCGGCTCCTCGAGCCCCTGCTCCCCCACCCCGACCGCGGGCTCGGTGCGACCGCGTCGTCCTCAGTCCCCCGACTGCACGTCCCGGTCGGCATCGGCCCCGACGACACCGTCTGCCGGGCCGATCTGCGTGGCCACACCCTGGTCACCGGCCCGCCCGGTAGCGGCCGCAGCAGCACGATCGCGGTGCTCATGGCCGCTCTGGCCCTGACCCGCACACCCGACGAGGTGCAGTTCCACTGCCTCGCCACCGGGCCGGGTCCCGCCGACCTGGCCGGTCTGCCGCACGTGGGCACGGTGATCGCCCCCGACGACCGCGCCGCGGTGATCGGCCTGCTGCAGCAACTGAGCACCCGGCCGCACCCCGACACCGAGATCTACCTGGTCATCGACTGCCCGGCGCAGTTGTCGGCGCTGGGTCCCGAACTGATCGCGACCGCCGACGCCGCCCCGGGTCGCGAGGCGCACCTTCTGGTCGCGGCCGACAGTGAGGCGCAGGTTCCCGACGGTTTGAGGACGTGGTTCACCACCCACGTCGATCTCGAGGGTTCCGTGGGGGGCCGGGTGACCGGGCCGGACGGCCGCGCGACGCCGTTCACCCCGGTCGCCGCGCGTATCGGCCTGCCGTCCACAGTTGATGGCGCGGTTGATGGCGCTGATGGCGCTGATGACGCTGATGACGCGGTCGCGGCCCGGCGCCGCCTGGCCGCGACGGTCGATGAGTACTGGCAGCCGCGGGCCGGGGCGCCCACGCTGGTGAACCCGACCTCGTCCGTCCGCCCGTCGGCCCTCCCCACCGCGAGTACGACGCTGCAGGTGCCGCTGGGTGCCGGGCCCGGCCGGCCCGCGCCCGTGCTGCACGACTTCGCCCGGCACCGGGCCCTGATCGTGCGCGGGCCGAAGGCCAGTGGCCGCACCACCCTGCTGCGTTCGATCGCCGAGGAACTGGTGCGCGGCCGTACCCCGGCCCAGGTCCGCCTTCTGCTGGTCGACTACCGGGCCGGGCTGATGGAGTGCGTGGCCGAGGACTTCCTGCTGGGTCACGCGTTCCACGCCAACGCGCTGCGCGACCTGATCGACGGCACCCTCTGGGCCCTGGCCGGGCGGCGTCAGGGACCCGGCGGCCAGAACAGCACCGAGTGGCGCGGCCCCCGGCTCTACGTGCTCGTCGACGACCACGTGCACGCCCCCGACGACGAGGACATCTGGTCCCCCGTGCTGGAGCACCTGGGCGGCGAGCAGGACGCGGGCGTGCACCTGGTGCTGGCCGAGGCCGTCGACCAGCCTGCGCCGACCGAGGACGACGTCAGCAGCATCACGCTGAGCGAGGCGCTGCTCGACATCGGCGCCGCGACCGTGGACCTGCCCGAACCCGGCTCCGACGTGCCGGTGGCGACCTACCGTGCGGACGGCCGGACGACCGGCTTCACCTGGATTTATTAGTCGTTACGCGAAAATCGCGTGAACGGTTCACACCGGAAAATCTCGGGTTGATAAATTTCGGGCCGCAGCAAGCCGAAAACCGCCTCGCGCGAATACACGTCGCCTCCCACTGCGGTTTTCCCCTGCGTTCCATACCTTCTCGGCCGTGCGGAGGTCAGGAATCTTTTGACGGCCGCGTGACGCCCCCGTAAGGGACCCTGCGGCTTCATGTCCTGAGCGCGTTCCGGTCCCGGAGCGCAGTAATTCTCCGTGACGTGGAAGGACTCCCCTCCCCATGCCCGAGCTGCCCCCGCCGCCCGCACCGGACCGGCGGTCCCGACGGGTCGCCGCCGAGTCGAGCCACGACGCCGGGCGCCTCTCGCGCCGCACGCTGGTGGCGGCCGGCGGTACCGGCGTGGCCGCGGCGACCGCCACCGCCGCCTTCCTGCTGAAGCCCTCCGGTGGGACCGCCACCGCAGCACCCACGACCGGGCCGGTCACGCTGACCGCCGCCCAGCGCACGGCGAACGCCGCCGAGGCGGCCGATGTCGCCCGGGCGGCGAAGGCCACGGCCACCGAGAGCACGACCGGGAGCGCCGCCGAGGGCACCGGGTCCACGGCGACCACCTCGTCCTCAAGCACCACCGCCGCGGCCGCGACGTACTCGATGAACCGCGACCTCGACCCCGCGCTGCTGCTGAGCCGGGCCACCTACGGGCACACCACCGCGTCCGCCGCCGAACTCAGGCGCCTGGGCCCGAAGAAGTGGCTCGAATGGCAGCTCCAGCCGGCGAAGATCTCCGACCCGGGCGTGAAGGTGCTGGGGCAGTACTGGCCGCAGCTGAGCCGCACGATCAGCCAGGTGAAGGCCGCGACGGACGGCAAGGACTACTGGATGCCGCTGATGGGTGACCACATCGGTCGCGCCATCTTCAGCCGCCGCCAGCTGTTCGAGGTGATGGTCGACTTCTGGTCCAACCACCTCAACGTCTTCCCCTCCGACGCCCCCGGAGGCACCTACGAGACCCGGCACGCCTACCAGCGCGACGTGATCCGCCGGCACGCCCTGGGCGACTTCGAGTCGATGCTGCTGGCCAGCGCCTTCCACCCGACGATGCTGGCCTACCTGAACGGCAACGGTTCCACCGGCCAGGAGCCGAACGAGAACTACGCCCGGGAGATCCTGGAGCTGCACACGGTCGGTGTCGACGCCGGGTACACCGAGCGCGATGTGCGCAGGGGCGCCCTGCTGCTGACCGGCTGGAAGCTCGACGACCAGCTGCGCGCCACCTACCTGCCGGCTAACCACTATGTCGGCAAGCTCAGGGTTTTCGGCTTCACCACGGCGAACGCCACCGCCGCCTCGGGGAAGGCGGCCCAGCGCGCCTACGTGAAATACCTGGCCCGGCATCCGAAGACGGCCCAGCACATCGCCCGCAAGCTGGCGGTGCGGTTCGTGAGCGACAACCCGCCCGCGTCGCTGGTGAAGAAGCTGGCCGCCGCCTACACCAAGAACGACACGAAGATCGCTCCGGTGCTGCGGATGCTGTTCTCCTCGAAGGAGTTCTCGGTCTCGAAGGGAAAGAAGCTGCGCCGGCCGATGGAGCAGCTGGTGGCCACCGCCCGCGCCCTGGACCTGAAGCCGGCCACCGACCCGATCGGGCTGCTCGACCTGGTGCAGATCAGCCGGCAGGCCGGGCACGGTCCGGTCTCCTGGCCCCAGCCGAACGGCTACGACGACTCGGCGGCCTCGTACCAGTCGCCCGCCGCCGCGCTCATCATCTTCAACGCCACCTCGGCCTGGCTGGTCGGCGGCGGGGCCCGGCTCAAGAACCCGGGCTTCGTGGGCTTCCTGAAGAATCCCCCGACGAACCGCACGGCCGCCGTCACCGCCACGGCCCGTAAACTCCTGGGCCGCAACCCGACCACGGCCGAACGCAAGGCCGTCACCACGCTGCTGAACTCGGCGACGCTCGGGGGTCAGAAACTGCCCACCACGTTCACCGCCGGGTCCCAGCAGCAGCGAGAGACCATCTATCTGACGGCGATGCTGCTGCTGTCGTCACCCGCCCACCTGACCCGATAGGCCCGTGATGACGACGACTGAGACCAACTGCGGCTGCCCCGAGGGCCGGGGTATGTCCCGGCGCAACCTGCTGCGCGGTGCCGTGGCCACCGGCCTGACCGCCGGCCTCACCACCGCCTCCGGGGTCGAGCTGGCCTTCGGCGCGGCCGCGGGAACCGGCACCCTGGTGGTGCTCTCACTGCACGGCGGCATGGACGGCCTGTCCGTGGTCGTGCCCAACGGCGACGCCCACTACCTGACGTCGCGCCCGAACATCGGGGTGCAGGCCTCGGTGACCAAGAAGATCGACGCGATGTTCGGCCTGCACCCCGCGATGAAGCCGATCTTCGGCCTCTGGGACGCCGGCAGCATGGCCGCCGTGCAGGCGGTCGGCCAGGACGACCCGAGCCGTTCGCACTTCGCCGCGCAGGAAGCCATGGAGCGGGCCGCGCCGGGCTCGGGCCTGCGCACCGGCTGGATCGACCGCACCCTGGGCGGTCTCGGCAACCCGGGCGGGCTGACCGCGACCCAGGTCGGCGCGGGCAGCCAGATGCCGACCTCGATGAACGGCAACAACCTCAAGTTCGCGATCTCCACGATCGCGGGCGTGAAGCTCGACGGCAGCGGGGCCCAGGTTCCGCTCAGCGGCTGGAAGTCCGCGCTGAAGGCTTCCCGGGCCGGCACTCCCGCCACGGTCTGGCAGCCGCTCACGGCCGGGTTCCAGGCCGTCGGCAACCTCAGCACCCTGGCGAAGCAGACCGACGACCCCGCGCAGTACGGCTACCCCGACACCACCCTCGGGCACGCCCTGCACGACGTGGCCCGGCTGATCAAGGCCGACCTGGGCCTGAGCGTGGCCACGGTCGACCAGGGCGACTGGGACATGCACGCCGGCCTGGGCAAGCCCGACGCCGGCTGGATGTACAAGCAGCTCACCGAGCTCAGCACCGCCCTGGCCGCCTTCGCGAAGCACCTGGGTGACGCCGGGATGAAGAGGACCACTCTGGTGACACTCAGCGAGTTCGGCCGGCGCATCGACGAGAACGGTTCGGGCGGGCTCGATCACGGCCACGGCAACGCGGTGCTGCTGCTGGGCGGCGGGCTGAAGAAGGGTGTGCACGGCACCTGGCCGGGCCTGGCCGCCCAGGACCGCGTGGACGGCGACCTGGCCGGCACCACCGACTACCGCAGCATCGTCGCGGAAGTGCTGAAGAAGCGCTGCGGGGTGAGCTCGACGACGAACATCTTCCCCGGGTTCAAGCCCAAGACCGTCGGGCTGTTCGCCTGATCCAGTGACCACCTTCCCGTTCGTGATCATGCAAACTGTCCCCGGCCGAAGGCTGTGGGACTGCCTGATCACGAACGGGAAGGGGAATGAACCGCGAACGTTGGTGGCTTCTTCAGAAACCGAGCGCGGCCGCCGCCTCGGCCGGCGTCGGTTGGTTCCAGAGCTCCAGCCCATCCTGAGTATCAACCACAGCGGGTACGTTCCAGAACCGGTCCGGTGTCCTGAACCGGATGCGGATGTGTTGCACTACTCGGCCACCGGTGTCCACAGCCGATCGACCGGCATGACGTGAAGGCGATCCTCGTAGGTGAACGAGCGCCGCCCCGTACTCAGCGCAACGCCCGCCAGGAACCTGTCCCCTAGCGATTCCCGCAACTTACGAAGGCCTTTCAGGTCATTGCCGGTGACCCTTTCGTTCGCCTTGACCTCGAACGCCAAGACCTGACCATCATCGAACTCGATGATGTAGTCGACCTCGTCCCCATCGTGCGTACGCCAATGCCCGGTGGAAACCGGCTCCTCGAGCCAGGAGATCTGCTTGCGCAGCTCGCCGACGACAAAGCTTTCCAGCAGGTGACCGAATTCTGCCAAGGCAGTGGGATCAAGAGTTGCCAGCTTCGTCGCCGTGACTCGCATCAGCCGGGCCGCCACACCGGTATCGACGACGTGCAGTTTCGGAGTTGCCGCTGCTCGCGACCGGAGAGTCTTACCCCACGCCGGAAGCCGGTCGATGAGAAACAGATCCTCGAGAAGGCGAGCGTAATCCTCGATGGTTCGGCGATCGCCGGTCAGACCTTCGGCCGCCTTCGCCAGGTTCAGCACCTGCCCGGTTCGCCCGGCCAGCCGCTCCAGCAGTTCACGCAGGACAGTGCGCTGACGTATCCGGACGAGCTCGATGGCGTCACGCTCCAACGACAGGCGGACGTAGTCGTCGAACCAGCGATCCCTGGCCGCGCCGACGCGACGCAATGCCAGCGGAAAACCTCCTCCGCAAAGTTTCTCGACATACTCAGCCCGAGTGGTCGCAGAAGTGGACTGGGCCGCCACCGTGGCATCCGGGTCCGCCCGCAGGGCCGGCAGAAGATTTTCGATGACCCCACCGATCTCACCTTGTGACAGTGGCCAGATGGTCATGGTGTGCAGACGGCCGGTGAGTGCCTGCGCCGTGCGCGGCAGTGCGTCCTGCCGGGTCGACCCTGTCAGCACAGCGGTGCCGGGCAGGGTGCCTTCTCGATTCAGCCGGGCTTTCAGGGCATCGAGAATCTCCGGAGCATGCTGATATTCGTCGACACACACCAACTCATGGGTGTCTACAGCAGTTTGCGGGTTGGCCACGACAGCGTCTCTCGTACCCAGGTCATCAAGGTCGAGAACCGGGACCCCGCGGCTGCCGGCCAGCGCCCTCAGCACCGTTGACTTGCCCACCGATCGAGGGCCGTGCAACGCAACAACCGGCTCCTCGACAAGCAGGCCCTCCAGGAGGGGGGAGATCCGCCTCGCGGCAATCCCATCCAGTGCACCAACCATGTTCCACCTCCGCCACGTCACGCCCCTGGCCACGAAGGTACCAGAATTGGAGGACCCTGAACCCCCCAAATTTGAGGGACACTGTTCCCCAATTTGGAGGCCCCTCGACTCCCTAAAATGGAGCCGTCAGATGGTCGAGGTCGGACCGGACGAGCACCCGCGGCCCAACACGCCTCAGGCGACCACAGCGAAATGGTGGACGTCGTCCCCGGGTCGGGGACGACGTCCACCATTCGTGCTGGTCATCAGACGCTGAACTGGTTGACCCGCCCCTGTAGCTCGGCCGCCATCCGGCTGAGGTCGGCCACGGCCACCTCCGACGCCGACAGGCCGTCGGTGGTCACCCGCGACGCCTCGGCGATGGTCGAGACGTTCGTGGCCATGCCCTGCGCACCGTGCGACAGGGCCGTGACGCCCCGGTTGATCTCGGCCGCGGTGGCCGACTGCTCCTCGACCGCGCTGGCGATGACGGTCTGGTAGTTGCGGATCCGGTCGATCACCGAGGTGATGTCGCTGATCGCCGTGACCACCTCCTCGGTGTCACCCTGGATCGACGTCACCCACTTGGTGATCTCACCGGTGGCCTGGGCGGTGGCCCGGGACAGGTCCTTCACCTCGTTCGCGACCACGGCGAAGCCCTTGCCGCTCTCGCCGGCGCGCGCCGCCTCGATCGTCGCGTTCAGGGCCAGCAGGTTGGTCTGTTCCGCGATCGAGGTGATCATCTCGACCACGGTGGCGATCTCGGCGGACGACTCGCCCAGGCGGGCCACCCGGGTGGTGGTCGAGCTGGCCACGTCGACCGCCTCACCGGCGACACCTGCGGCCTCGCTGGCGCTGCGGGCGATCTCGCGGATGGCGGCGTCCATCTCCTCCGAGCCCTTGGCGATCGCCTGCACGTTCTCCGAGACGTCCACGGCCACGGCCGACGCCTCCTTGGCCTGCCCGGACGAGGTCTGGGCGGAGGCGACCATGGTGGAGGAGTTGGACGTCATCTGCCGGGCCGCGTCGGCGAGTGACGTGGCCGAGGCCGACACCGAGGTCACCATCGTGCGCACCTGGTTGCGGGCGCGGTCGAGAGCCTCGGCCATCTGGCCGATCTCGTCGCGGGAGTGGACATCGGCGGGAACCGTCAGCACGCCCCCGGCCATCGCGTCGACCGACTGCCGCACCCGCACCAGGGGCCGGGTGACGGAGGTGACGACGAACCGGGCGATGACCACCAGTACCAGCGACGCGATGACCACCGCGATGACCATCGTCAGGAAGCGTCGGTTCTGGGTCGACTGCTGGTGCTTCTGCGCGACGTCCACCTGCTCGGAGAAGTGCGCGCGTCCGTTCTTGGTGACCGCACTGACCAGGTAGTTGTCCACACCGACCTGTTCCCAGTTCAGCTGGGCGGTGGTCGGGTCGGCGATCGCCCCGGCCACGAACCGGGTGACGACGCTGAGGTAGTCGGCGTAGACGGTCTTGATCCGGTCCACCGGGACCTGGTTCTCGGCCGCCAGCGGCACCGCGTCGAGCTGGGCGATCAGGTCGTTGGCGGCGGCCGCCTGCTCTTCGACGGCCTTCTGCTGGGTCGCGGGGCTGGAGCTCAGGATCGAGCTCAGGGCCTGGGCTTTCAGCTCGGTGGCGATCTCGTTCAGCTGGAGCACGATCGCGTCGGCGTCGTTGAGGTTCCGCAGTGCCTTACTGGTGGTGGTGCTGGAGTGGTTGGTCTCGGCGCTCAGGCCCAGACAGGTCAGCAGGGCGAGCACGCTGGCGGCGACCAGTGCGGTCAGCTTGGTCCAGGTGGGCAGGTCGAGGAACCGGGAGACCAGGCCCCGGCGTGTGGGTTCGGTCATCGTGGACTCAGTTTCCGATCTGCTCTGCGGTGTAGAACCCGCCGTCAATGAGGACCGTCTTGTAGTTGTCCTTGTCGACGCTCACCGGCTGGAGAAGGAAGGAGGCCACGTCCTTGACCCCGTTGTTGTACTGCCTGGTGTCGTTGACCTGAGGCGTCCCGCCGGACAGCAGTGCGTCCGTCATCTGCACGGTGACCTTGGCCAGCTCGCGGCTGTCCTTGTAGACCGTCTCGCCCTGGTCGCCCGCGACGATGGCCTTGACCGACTCCAGTTCGGCGTCCTGGCCCGTGACCGCCGGCAACGGCTTGGACTTCGTGCCGTACCCGTCCTTCTTGAGAGCCGCGACGATGCCCCGGGAGATGCCGTCGTAGGGCGAGAGCACGGCGTCGAGCCGATCGGAGGTGTAGTTCTCCGACAGCAGTTTCACCATCCGGGTCTGGGCGACGTCCCCGCTCCAGCCGGCCGTGGTGACCTTGGCGAATTTCGTCTGGCCGCTGCGGACCTCGAGCTTGCCCGACTTGAGGTAAGGGCGAAGGACACTGATGGCGCCGTTGAAGAAGAACGTGGCGTTGTTGTCGGCCGAGTCACCCGCGAACAGCTCGATCGTGAACGGGCCGTCCTTCGTCTTCAGCCCCAGCGTCTGCACCAGATAGGTGGCCTGCAGCACCCCGACCCGGAAGTTGTCGAAGCTGGCGTAGTAGTCGATGTCCGGGGTGTCGCGGATGAGCCGGTCGTAGGAGATGACCGGGATGTCGGCGTCGGCGGCCTGGGCCAGCACGGCGGTCAGCTTCGTCCCGTCGACGGCCCCCACGATGATGGCCTTGTCGCCGTTCTTGATCATCGCCGCGATCTGCGAGGCCTGGGTGTCGGACTTGTCCTCCGCGTACTGCACATCGGTCTCGTAGCCCAGCAGGGAGAACTGCTTCTTCATGTTGTCGCCGTCGCTGACCCACCGGGCCGAGGAGGTGTTCGGCATGGCCACCCCGATGGTGCCGGATGAGACGACGGCCGATGCGGCCTCGGTGTCACTGCCACATCCGGCCAGAAACATGGCACCCGCAGAAACCAGCGATACCCAGACAAGGCCTGTGCGTGACAAGGCAGTCCCCTTCAACCAGACCGCTTCCCACCGGAGGACGCGGTTAGA
This sequence comes from Kineosporia sp. NBRC 101731, assembly GCF_030269305.1. NCBI lineage: Bacteria > Bacillati > Actinomycetota > Actinomycetes > Kineosporiales > Kineosporiaceae > Kineosporia > Kineosporia sp. NBRC 101731. Next base: position 249,638 of record NZ_BSTC01000003.1, on the reverse strand, counting down.
GCATCACCTTCGGCAGCACCGGGCGTCACCTTGAGGAAGGGCTTACCGGCTGGTTAGGTAAGGATCAGGACCGGTCGTGACGCAGGTAGGCCAGCCAGTACAGGCCACCGATGACCAGGCCCCCGCCGATGATGTTCCCGATCGTCACCGGCACCAGGTTCTCGAAGAACACCGGCCAGCCGACGTGGGTGAATTCCCCGGCCGAGGTACCCGCAGAAGTCCAGAACGATTCGGGTGCCGTGCTTTTGATCATGGCGGCCAGCGGCAGGTAGTACATGTTGGCCACGCTGTGCTCGAACCCGCCGGCGACGAAGGCGGCCACCGGCAGCACCACGGCCGCGACCCGGTCGGCCGTGGTGCGGGCCGAGTAGCTGAGCCACACGGCCAGGCAGACGAGCATGTTGCAGAGGATGCCGAGCACCAGCGCCTGGACGAACCCGAGCTCGCCCTTGCCGTCGGCGATCCGCAGCGCGTTCAGCCCGACCCCGCCCCCGGCCGAGCGGTACTCGTGCGAGAGGAGGATCAGTGTGGCGGTCCCGACGGCACCCACGAAGTTGCCCGCATAGACGACGGCCCAGTTGCGCAGCACCGCCGGGCCGCTCACCCGCCCGGAGGCCCAGGCCATCACCAGCAGCACGTTGCTGGTGAACAGCTGGGCCCCGCCGACCACCACGAGAATCAGGCCGACGGAGAAGGCCAGGCCCATCAGCACTTTGGAGACGCCGTAGGGAAGACCGGCGGATCCGGGCACGGTCGACGAGGCCACGGTGGCGAACATCGCCCCGAACCCGATGAACGCGCCCGCCAGCACGGCCAGCACGAAGGTGGTCAGGACGCTCTCGTGCGCCTTTCCCACCCCGATGGTGACCGCCCGGCGGGCCATCTGGTGCGGGTCGAGCGCAATGGAGGACGCCGGTGGCACCGGGGAGGTGGTCGGCGGGGGTACGAGGGTGGGCACGCTGGTCATCGGAGGTCTTTCGTCGGATCACGGTGGATGTGGGGGAATCCGGGTTCCGCGCGACAACGTACGCCCAGATTCCGCCAGTCATACGAAATCCGCTGATAGACAGGACCATTGACCCTTCATCAGGTGCCCTTGGCCTCACCGGTGGCCTTTCGGTGTCTCCGGGCAACTACTCCGTGCGGGTGAACTACGTCCCATTGATGCCCGATCGGAGGGAAAGCACCTGGTCATGCATCAAACTGAGCCGTGCCCATCTCCCCCTACCGCTCCATCGCCGACGAGATCGCGGCACGGATCCTCTCGGGCCAGTACGCCCCCGGCACCCTGCTGCCGAGTCCGGGCGACCTCGAGCACCAGGGCTACCCGCTGGGCGCCGCCCGCGACGCCCTGCGCTGGCTCGTGCGGCACGGCTGGGCCGAGATCCGGCCGGGCACCGGTTACCACGTCATCGAGCACTCCGACGACGGGTGGACGCTGATGGAGCAGTACATCGAGGCGCACCTCGAACGACCGGACTGACCGTCTCGTCTTGCCCGTATCGGTACCAGCGGTGACGATGAACCGAAATTATTGCTGCCAACGCGAGGTGTCCCACATGCGTGTCCTGGTGATCCTGGTCCTCGTCCTGGTGGCGTTCTACCTGTTCCGGCGATTCGTCAGGTAGCAACCCCCGCGGCCACGAACACGACGCCCCGGTAGCCGTCCGATCCGTAGGCCGCCATCAGATCCAGTTCGGCGGCGGCCACCGGCAGCAGATGCCCGTCCACCCAGCTCTCCCCCACCAACGGATCGACCGCCGGATCGTCGATCACCAGGGCATCCCCGGCAGTTCCGCAGCAGCGCACCCAGTGCGGCACGGCCATTCCCCGCATCCGGGCCAGCGACAGCAGCAACAGCGCCTGTGTCCCCGACCCGACCGCTTCGCTGATCTGCGCGACGCTCAGCCGCCAGGAGGCGATCGGGATGCCGAGGCCGGCTGCCTCATGACGGGACTCGGTCTGTAGATCGGCCCGCCAGGCCTGCTCCTCACCGTCGAGGTGCTCGAGGATGACCGGTCTCTCGGTATCCAGGAAAATGTCGACCTTCAGGTCCGGGCGACGGCGGGCCAGCGCCACTCCCAGCCCGACCGGTTCACAGGCGGGATGGTTGGTCGCTTCTTTCCAGAAGTCCATCTCCCGATCGGCATCCACGTCCTGCCCGTCCGCTCCCGGCAGCGCGGCCAGGGCGGACAGCGCGGTGACGGCACCACAGGTGTAGTGCGTAATCTGGCGGTAGTAGCGCACCGGGTGGAGTACGACCTCGGGAACCAGCCAGCGCACCGAACCGGCGATCGGGAAGTCGGTTCCCGGCCCCGACACCGACGGCGCCCTCAGCGAGACGAACCCCCGGTCCGGGCCACCGTGCGGCCCTTCCCACTTCACCGCGACCAGGCCATCGGCCCGGGCCCTCGCCACCACTGCCTCCACCACGGCGTCGATGCCCGCCTCGGTGCCGACCGCGTCCACCATCTTGAGGTATGCGGTGTGCGGACGGGCCGTGACCAGGGCGGCGGCCAGCCATTCACCGTCGGCGTCGGTCACGACAGCCAGCAGCGGGTTCGAGGCCGAACGGTCCACGTCACGCCAGCGGGCCACCACCGCCGGGGACGCCAGGCGCTCGACGGGCGGGGGCAGGGCGGTGCGGTCGAACGGCAGGAACTGGATGCTCATCGGTCGGTCAGCCCGAGCAAACCGTTGATCTGCCCCTCGAACGCGGCGCCGTAGTCGGGCCCGCCGTCCTCGGGGCCCGGATCGAGCGGTTCGACGTAGGCCTGCCGGTACGTGACGTGCAGACGTCCGTCGTAGATCACTCGCACGGCTCTCTCCCCTGACCTTCCGGCATCCGATAGCCGGCCTTTGCCCGGAGATCATCCTGGCACCTGGCCCTCAGGTGTGGGCCGACCAGGCCGGTGGAGCGTCCTGCGGAACCGTCCGGGGGACCGCACCGAACGGCTGGCGATGAGAATCCTCAGCCACGACGCCGACCGGGACCGACCGGCTCGGACGGCTGGTCGATGGACGTGAGTGTCGCGAACACCAGGGTGACCAGAAGGCCGAGCCCTGCCGAGCCCAGTGCGCCGGTCCCCAGGAGGAGGCTGATCGCCGCCGCCGGAATTCCCAGAAATCTCAGCCGACTCTTGCTTCGTCCGTTGGCCATCCGTGGCTCCTTACGTGCTCGCATCACCGCCGACGTCCCTGCCGACACTCTTCAGATGCGCCCCGGGCCGGAAAAGTTCGACGGATCTGCGAAGAATTCGCGCACCCGTCGGTCGGTGGATCCGCGCCCGCCGATCCCTCTGATTCTTTAGATGGCCTTCCCGTCTCCTGCCTCACCTGCCGTCGCGGGAACCCTGCTGCGACAGAAGTCCTCAACAGCTATGGCAGAGGCATTTCACCGTCGGGAGATCGAGTTCCGCGCAGGCGCCCCGCACCTGCCGGATCCGGCCGACGTGACGCCATCAGTCCCAGAAACCCTGGTGCACCTCGACCGCGCTGGCCAGGGCGACCGGGCCGTCGACGACGATCGGGCGTCCACCCCGGGCGAAGACCTCCCGGCAGGGCAGGTGCAGCGGCGGCACGCCCTCCTCCTCGGCGACCATCGTGCCCAGATCGGCCTCGGACAGCGCGAACACCACCCGTCCGATGCCCGACCAGTAGATCGCCCCCGCACACATGGCACACGGTTCGGTGCTCGTGTAGAGCGTGCTGGCGGTGAGGGTGGCGCGGTCGAGCTTCCCGGCCAGGCGCACCAGGTTGCTCTCGGCGTGACCGGTCGGGTCGCTACCGGTCACCACCGTGTTGTTCGCCTCCAGCACGGTGCCGTCGGGGGTGAGCAGCAGCGATCCGAACGGATGGTCGCCCCGCTCGCGCGCCGTCCACGCGAGGGCGACGGCCCGCTCGAGATGCTCTTCGTCCGAAGAGGTTACGGCGTCCGATGTCTGGGGTTCCATAGGAGGACAGTAGTCAGGCCAGGACCACCTGCACACCCTGGGCCCGCAGTTCCCGCACCGTGCCCGGGTCGGCCGAGATGTCGGTGACCACCACGTCGATGTCCCGCACCGGGCAGATGTGGGCGAAGGCCCGGGCCCGGAGCTTGGAACTGTCGGCCACCACCGCGACCGATCCGGCGCGTTCCACCATCAGCCGGTTGACCTGGGCCTCGTCCTCGTCCGAGGCCCGGGCCCCGGCGGCCGGGTCGAGGGCGTTGACCCCGATGATCGCCCAGTCCAGGGTGATCTGGGCCAGGGTGCCCGAGGCCAGCGGCCCGGTCAGCTCGAACGCCTGGGCCCGGGCCACCCCGCCGGTCATCACGAGCTTCACGTGCCGGCGCACGGTCAGCTCCCCCGCGATGTTGATCGCGTTGGTGACGATGGTCAGCGGCGCCGTGCGCTGGTCGGGCCACTCCCGCGCGGCGAGCGCCCGGGCCACCTCGGTGGTGGTGCTGCCGCCGTTGAGGCCGACGATGTCGTGCACGCCCACCAGCCGGGCCGCGGCCTCACCGATGCGGGCCTTGTCGCCGCGCCGGCCGGCGCTGCGGTAGCGGATGGGCAGGTCGTAGCTGATCGTGGTGGCCACGGCCCCGCCCCGGGTGCGGGTGACCAGTTGCTGGTCGTGCAGGTAGTTGAGGTCGCGGCGGATCGTGGAGGCGGAGACGTCGAGCTGCCGGGCGACCGCCACGGCGTCCACGTGCCCGGCCTCGCCCATCAGGTCGAGCAGCGCGCTGAGTCTTGCGTGGCGGTTCAAGCTGCCTCCAGCTGATGAGGTGATCACTTATGCATCATTTTGCTCGTTATTGCTCATAGAAACCATTGAGTGAGCTGAATTGAGCGCTTTACCGTTACGGCGATCCCGAAATGCCCCCTTCCCCGAGGAGCTGCACGGTGTTGAAGAAGCGCGGACGAAGTCTCAGCGGGCGGATCGTTGCCCTCACCATTGCCCTGGGGGCGAGCCTGTTCGTCGCCCAGCAGCCCGCCTCGGCGGCGGCCACCGATCTGGAGCAGAAGGTCGGTATCCCCGCTTACATCCCGACCAGTGACACCGCGGCCTGGAACGCGCTCAAGACCTCGGGCGCCGCGCTCGGTTTCGCGGTGGCGAACGTGTCCAACGGGCCCGGCTCCTCGACCGCCGACGCCGGATGGGCCTCGGCGATCTCCGGCGTGCACACGGCCGGCACGAAGGTGCTCGGCTACGTGGACACCGGCTACTTCGGTGTCACCGACCCGGCCCGCAAGACCCGGCTGGGCGAGAGCACGAAGACCGCCTGGCTGGTGCAGGCCGAGCAGGACATCGACCGCTGGTACAGCGTGTACGGCGCCTCGGTCGACGGCATCTTCTTCGACGACGGCCTGAACACCTGCGGCCCGACCAGCGGCAGCAACGAGTACGCCGACCTCTACGCCCAGCTCGATGCCTACGTGCACGACAACCACCCCGGCGCGCTGACCGTGGTGAACCCCGGCGTGGCGGTGCCGCAGTGCTACGAGGACTCGGCCGATGTGCTGCTCACCTTCGAGGGCACCTACACCGACTTCCTGGCCACCACCCGCCCCGCGCAGTACCAGACCGCGCAGTGGCAGCTCGACGGTGACCCGAACCAGTTCCTCGAGCTGATCTACGACGTGCCGACCACCACGGCCCTCCAGCAGGTGATCACCCGGTCCAAGGCCGACAACGCCGGGTACGTCTACGTCACCCCCGACACCCTGCCCAACCCCTGGGACACCGTTCCCGCAACCGCCTACTGGCAGGCCGAACTCGCTGCCACCCAGGTCACGGCCACGACCACGCCGGCCACCCCGGCCAAGCCGTCGGCCGGCGCGCTCAAGGGCACCTCACTGACGCTGTCGTGGGCCTCCAGCACCTCCTCCGGTGTGGCCGGGTACGACGTGTACCAGGGCACCACCAAGATCGGATCGGTCGCCAACGGCACCCCGGCCAACACCGAGTTCGACGTCACCGGCCTGAAACCCGCCACCACGTACTCGTTCACGGTGAAGGCCCGGCACTACGACGCGAGCGTGAGCGCGGCCAGCCCGGCCCTGTCGGTCACCACTCCCGCCAGCGGCACCACCCTGCCCGGCGCCCCCGGCGGCGTCACGGCCACCCAGACCAAGTCCACCAGCACGCAGCTCACCTGGACCTACCCGACGTCCGGGAATGGCGGCGACATCACCAATTTCCGCATCTACGACGGCTCCGCCCTGATCCTCGACGTGCCCGACAGCGTCCTGTCGGTGCACATCGGTGACCTCGACCCGGGCACGACCCACAGCTTCACGGTCAAGGCAGTGGACGCCAGTGGCTCGGTCTCGGCGGCCTCCACCGCGGTCACGGTGACCACCACCAACCCGACCCCGATCACCGCCCCGGCCGTCACCCACGGCAGCACCACCACGACCCTCTCGGCGTCGTTCAACCTGCCCTACGGCTTCCAGCACGTGTTCGTCGACACCGACGGCAGCGCCACCACCGGCTACTACATCAACGGCATCGGCGCCGAGTACATGATCGAGACCAGCAGCGCGGCCGTCACCCTGTACAGCCACGCCGGGGCCGTCGGCGATTGGAACTGGACCTCGGTCCTGACGCCCGGCCTCACCACTACGGCCAACAGCACCGGCACCACCTACACCTGGTCGGTCCCGAGCTCGACCTTCGGCTCGGCCACCCAGCTGTCCGTGGTGTTCAACGGCAGCGGGGCCTACACCGACTACAACACCACAGCGGTGACCGGCTGAGCCAGGGTGGGACCGGGCCCCCGGTCCGGTCCCACCCCTGCCGCTCACGTCAATCACCACACGCTTGCCCGGCGGACATCCCTGAAAGTCCGCGTCCGTGCAGCTCCACTCGACAACGGGTCCCCCTCGGCGCAGGTGACATCTAACGATGACGTCCACCCAGGGTCCCGTTTTCATGCTGTCGCGGGCGCCGCCATCGACCCTCAGGTCAAGGCTTCCCTGTCCGCTGACGTGGCCATCACCTACTGCCGTCGCACCCCTGCTCGATGGCATGATCCACCGACGGTCAACGCCTGCGCCGAACGACGGACGGTCAGAGAGAGACCACCGACCCGGCTTCAAGGTCCACGCGAACTTCCGGCCCCTCCATCTGGGAAATCAGAACACTTCCATCTTCCCAGCGCGCATCGGTGACGACATCAAGATCCACCCGCCAATCAATCTGGCCATTACTGCGCACCGAGAAGAGTCCAGCTTCGGCTAGAACGATTAGCCTATTCAGTCGAGAGGCAAACCTGATGCTGTCAAATCTTGAATCGAGGCAAATCTCGCGATCGATGGTCATGCCGGGCATGATTCGATACAAGCGCGAGTTGCAGCCAACCCAGTGAGCCCCACCCCACTCGCTGCCAAAGATCGTGGGGGACTCGAACTCCGAGTCCATTTGAATCCCTACGGCAGACCTGTGAATGGATTCACCAGTGCCATCTGCCCGTGAGAAGACGTACACAGGACCAGAACCTGATTCATACTCGTTCGCAATGTCCAGGCCATCGAACGATCCGGTGCGCGCCTCTCCGGCACTCGACCAAACCGAACACGTTATTTCACTGCTACCAAATGAGACTGTGAACATCGATACGCGCACCACCTACTTTTGATATCTCGAATTAGATCCGCACAGCTGCCCGGTGACGACGCCGACGTGGTCAAGCAACTCGAAACCCTCGCACCCGACCTGCCCAAGATCCTCAAGGCTGAGAACATCCCCACTGATGTTATCGCTCGGCTCGTCCGACGCAATAATCCCGTAGCTATTCAGGTGGAGGCAGGCCGTTTTACCCCCGCGGCTGGTGTGAGGGCGGGTGGGATCCAGAGTCCGGTGCTGAAGAGCTGGTTGAGGGCTTGCCATCGGGTGAGCCCCACTTGGTGGCGGTGGAGAGGTAGGACTGGACGACGGCGAAGTCGGCCAGTCCGGCCGGGGCGTTCTGGTAGATGCCGCGTAGGTCGCGCAGTAGGGGCGCGCAGCACCAGGCGTGCACGACGTCCTGGAGGTGGTGCAGCCGATGTAGCCGTCACGGACCAGGACCTGGTCCTTCGTGAGCTGGTCCAGGACCTGCCCGGCGTCGATGGTGGCACTGGAGCGGTCTCCGGTGTGGAAGAGACTGCGGAACGGGGTGCAGGCCACGTGCACGAAGATAGTGGATCCGGCTGCGCGGGCGAAGGTCTCGCCGGCCTGCACGACCGGCGCCGCGACCAGCAGGGCGCGCAGGGCAATCAGGAATCCGCCGCCGGCGATGGCCTGGACGGCGCGGTCGCGGATCGAGGCGGCGTAGCCGGTGGAGACTTGGACGGGTTTTCGTGCGGGAGGAACCGCTTCGCGATCGACTTCGACTGTCGTTGCCCAGGCAAACGACAATCTCTCGCTGATTGCATGCTTCCGGGGTCGAACGGTTTATGTATGACCGAAATCCTGCATGATGACATCCATCACTCGACGGATGGCAAATTTCATCCAATTCGGACATTAGACGCAATCATATTCCCAGCTGTGCCCAACCCTTGTGGGATAGTCCGCGGAAGTTGATCAGGGCGGTCTGGTGTACGAACCAATGGGGTTGGGCATGCGATTGAGGTCCACAAGTCACGTTGCCAGGCGCGTGTCGTCGGGCAGCTTGGGGGTGATGACCCTAGCGTCAATCGCCGTTCTGACTGCCTGCGGCGGATCAGGAAGCACAGTGGAAGCCACCTCCGCTGGTTCAGTTTCCCAACCGGCCGGGTCCAGCGATTCAGGCGGCGACGGAGACCGTTCAAGGCTGTACGAGAAGTACGACCTGCAGTACGTCCTCGACACCTATGAGCGCGAAGGCGGGCTGCGGCTCGCGCTGCCGGTTGGTGTTCCCGAGAACACCGAGTTCCTTGGCTTTCTGACGGCGGACAAGGCCGAGCTGGCAGGTGGCGGGCAGGCGGTGGTCTCGCGGAGCGCCTGGTTCGACACCGACCAAGGCACCGTCACCGTTTGCGCCGAGAAGACCAATGCTGACGGCGAGTGGTGCCCCGAGTCGAACGTCGGCATCACCATCGAAGAAGACGGTGTGCTGCGGACCGTGCACATCGGGGCCCCGACTGAAGGACCAGCTAACCAATCGGCGGAATGGAGCCAGGCCAAATACTCCGCGGATCCCAGGGAATGGTCCTGGCTCAAGCAGTAACCCCACCGCCTGGAAACGGATCCCGGACCCTCCGGCGCGGCCCGCGAATCGGCGAGCAAGGTGTCGCGAATCGGCGAGCTCGACCTCTGATCGCTGCCATGGCAGATGACGTTCGCCCCCAACACCCGACCGGCAAGGTCATGGAGGCCCTGGCCGACACACGGAGCCGAAGTGGACCTCGTGATGGAAGCCAAGGACGGCCGCGTCATCGGCCTCGAGGTCAAGGCTACGTCCAGCATCGGCGGCCGGGACGTCAGATGGCTCGCGCAGATGCGTGACCGCCTCGGCGACCGGTTCGTCGCGGGATTCGTTCTGCACACCGGCCCGACCACGACACCGTTCGGAGATCGCATCGTAGCCCTCCCCCTGTCCGCCCTGTGGGCGCCGTGAGCGCGGCATCCGCAGCCCCACCCATCGCCGCCGACCACCTCTGTTCGACGAGGCGCAGGCCCGACTGGTCTGAGGTCCCCTGCAAGCCAACCAGAATGATGGGGGACGTGGTCGGCACCGGTGCCGACCACGTCCCCCATTGGTTCATGCCCGGCTGGGGTCACCCCGCGCTCAGCCAGGTCCTGCCCTCGGCGGCAATTCCTTCCAGCAGGTGGATGGTCTGATGCAGACCGGCCGCCTCAGCTGATATCTCGGCGACGTCGTCCGTGACGTCGGGCGTCTCGTCTGCTGCGACGATCGCATACTCGTCCGAGTTACCGTCCATCCTGCGCAATTTCAGGATGCGGCCGTTTCCCGGAGTGGTCTCGACCCGGAACGAGCAGATGGTGTCGTAGCGAAAGTTCTCCCGCGCATCGTTGCTCAATTGCCCGGTGGCGAACTCGAGCTTCGTCATGACCTGCCGGATGCCGTCGCCGCTGAGCAGGAACATCGTCAGGCTGTAGTGCTGATGACGCCACGGGCCCCCGGAGACACGCGCACGGCTGTGTGCCTGCTTACCCTTGTCCGGCGACTCGAGGATGGCGTGTGACAGGACCTGGCGCGGCTCCAGCTTGTAGTGGGTCAGCGCCCGATCGATCAGGAGTACCCGGTCGGCGCTGAGCCATTCAGCCATCTCGTCCTCTTTCGGCCGATCTCGAAGCCGATCCCGCCATTCTTCGAACCTTTCGAAGTCCAGCCGGTATTGCTCCTGTGAACGCTTGAGGAGGTAGTGGATCTCTCGCTCGTTCCCGGCGATCCTCAGGCCCAGACGCACCGTCAGATAACCGAACAGCGCGATCAGCGGCAGCACCTGCACTGTGGACCAGGCATCCGCATTCAGCGCTCCGACGAGAAGCGTAAGGCCGGTCGCCACGGCAACAAGCCCACTGACCGGGATGCCCAGTGCGGTCATCGGAACGGCATCGAGTTCGGGGCAGAGCCCGGCCGGGTTTCCGGAGCGGGCAATCCCGACGATCTGGCGGGCGCGGTAGCGGATCAGCCAGCGAATCGGACCGGTGTGCATCCGCCCATAATCGGGATAGGTCGACGACAGTTCCCAGGCCACAGCATCGCGAATGGATTTCGTCGCATCCATGACGCCTTTCGGATCCAGGAGATCCTCCTTGGCGAAACGCTTGCAGTACATCCCGAGCGGACCGGAGAGATGAATGGGAGGCGCTTCGAGCGGCGGACGGAGCACCGAAGCCCGGACGCTCACGCGCCGGTGGGCCGAGCGGTCACCGATCAGGAAGACGCACGTGCCGACTGCGAACAGGGCGACCGCGAACCAGAGAAAACTGATGACGTCGGTGACCAACTGAATCAGGAAGGCCACCGTCATCAGCGAGCTGGCCACCAGGCCCACCACTGACAGGGCGTCGGGGCGGAACTCGCGAACCGGCGCCTTGACGGGCCCGATGGGATCGGGATGGAAGAACTTCCAGGCCCGGTCCACCCTTGCCTTGTTCATCTGATCCGCTCGGGCCTGCTTGACACTTCGCTGCCAGAGGGCGTCCTTGGCCCGCCCCTCCACCACGAACTCGAGGTGCCGCACGATGGGTCGACGCCACTGCTCGCCGATCTCGTCCAGGCGGTCGAACAAGGCATCGACGTCGTCACGGTCGCCGGCATCGAGATCGACCAGGTCCAGCACCAGACGTGCTGCCGGATCAGCCGGACCCGGTGATCCGTTATGCAGCAGATCGCTTTCGGCGCTCTTCAGGCGCTGCCGTTCATGCTCGGACAGTTGCTCCAGACTGCGGCCGCTCAGGAGTGCGAGGACGAAGTAGAAGCACACCTCACCGCCCCGCAGATCTCCCTCGATCGCCTCATCGATGCGGGTCTGTGCCCTGTCGACGATACCGCTATTCAGATTGTGTTTTCCGAGGTCCAGGAGCTCAGCCGGCGTCGGTGTCTTCGACGCGTTGAAGTACACGTCCCCGTGCGAAACCCCGATCAGCAGATCGACGTCGTTGTTGTCGCCGAATTCCTGGTTCGCCGTGCCGCCGGGAGGGTTCACGATGTCATCCTGTTGATCGAGGTGATGATCCGGCCCACGTGATCGCTGAGATCGGCCACTCCCCCGACGATGCCCAGTAGCTTCCCCAGTACCCATAGAGCGGCCCCCTGCTGCTGCGAGTCTTTCGGCGGCACCATCGCTGCGGCATCGTCCAGGTGCTGCGCGGCCTCCCGGTGCTCGTCCGCGCTGATCCGGCCGTCGGACAGCGCTCCTTCCAGCAACCGGCGCACCTGTGCCAGCTCGGCGCGCAGCGACTCCTCCACCTGGTCGTGTTCTTTCCCGGAGAGCAGATTTCCGTGGCTGATGCCGACCATGTTCCCGATCCGGTTGTTGTCCCGGATCGTCTGATGGACGACGGGCTGATGCTGCATGGTGATGTCCCCCTGCTGGTCGGCCGTTGCTCTCGTTGCGGTTTCGCTGATCGGGCGCGCAGTCAGCTCGTCCGCCAGAAGCACGGCGAAGGCCGCGGCTGCCGACGCTGCCTGCTGCTGGGTGTCGCCCTTGTCGGTCGTGTACTTGGTACCGTCCGCCCGGTCGCTGATCCCCCGGACCACCATGAACGGCACCCCGTTGGTGTGCGCGGCCCGGGCCACCCCCGCACCTTCCATCTCGATGGCCAGAGCGTCGTTGTGCTGCCGCAGGAGCCGCTGGGCGATGTCCGAGGTCCGGGAGTCGAGTACCACCTCACCCGAGGCAATGTGGCCGAACCGGACCCGTCCGGACGGCGAGGGCCGATGCTCCTGCCAGAGGGCTCCCTCGCTCAGGCTCTGCGCGAACTGCTGTTCGGCGTGCGGTGCTTGCCAGGAACGCGGACGCGACCAGAACCCCTCGTCCTGACTTAACCCACCCCCGTAAGCCGTGATCTGATCGGCGACCACGACGTCCCCCAATTCGATGTGCGGCTGCAGCGCCCCGGCAATACCGCTGAAAATGACCAGAGCGGGCGAGAATCGAGCGATCGCCAGCTGCGCGGTCGCGCTCGCGCCGGTGTTGCCCGGACCGGTCTGAGCCAGAAGCGCTCTCCGGCGACCGCGACGAGTGAGGCCCTGGATGAAGCGGGTACCGCGATCGGTCACATCACGCCGGTCGGTCAGATGCTCCAGCACCGCTCGGCGTTCCACATCGATGGCGGTCAGGAACAGGATCGGGCGGTTCATGCTTCGCTCCTCGGTCGGGCCAGGGAATCGCGGACCATGGGTGGTTGCAGTGATGTGCTCGGGCCGGCCCGGTAGAGGCGGGCGGGGCGGCCGGAGGCCCCTTGACGCATGGGACCCGCCGGGACGACAAAGCCATCCGCTCGTCTGAGTTTTCGGTAGAAATTGCGGGTGTCAAGGGGCATGCCCCAGACCGCTTCGTAGACGCCCTGCAGATCACTCAGGCTGAACGGCGACGAGCAGAACGTCGTGGCCAGGGTGGTGGTCTCCAGCATCTGCCGGGCCCTTTCGACGCCGTCGGACACGATGTCGCGGTGATCGAAGGCGAGCCGTAACGACCCCCCGAGTACCGCAGCCACCGGATGCCACCGAGCACCCATCGCGTCGGTGCCTGCCTCGGGATCCCCGAGGCGGGGAACAATGGCCAGGTAGGCCATCGACACCACACGCCCCCGCGGATCTCGCTCCGGCCCGGAATAGACCCCCAGTAGTTCCAGGTGCACGGAGTCCAGATCGATGGACGTCTCTTCCCGCAGCTCACGCCGGGCCGCAGTGACGAGTTCCTCGCGATCATGGCTGAGGAACCCACCCGGCAGCGCCTGCTGTCCCATCATCGGCTCGATCCCTCGCTCGATCAGCAGCAGACACAAGTCGGGCCCGCGCAGGGTGAGAACGAGCAGGTCAACAGCAATCAGGACTGATGGGGGCACCCATTCCGGCTCGGACATAGCAACCAAACTAGATAACTGTCCGTCGGACAGAAATAGCTACTCGCGGGGACTGCACGAACAGGCAACAGGTGTGGCGTGGGGGTTTCGAAGTGCCGCCGTCGGGCGATATGTGCCGATGCCGGCGCCGACCGAGTTCGCCAGCCTCGTGCAAACAATGAGTGATCAGGAGGTGCGCGACCTCGGCCGCCACATCAGCGGACCCGGCCTACCGACTACGTCACCGAACCGGCACTCCGGCACCGCGCCCGGGTCACAGCCAGAGCCGGAAGCGCGAGACAGTCCCTACTACGGGCCCCCGGCCGTGGTCGGGCGATCCGCACCGCGGTAGTGCCTGCACTACCTGGTGCGGGGGGAAGGCTGTAGTCGACAGTGGGCAGTAGGAGGCAATGACCGGTAGGTGGGTCGGGCGACACGATCGATGCATGACAACGAACACCACGACCAAAGCTGTTGTGCTCACCGCGGCCGCTGTCCTGGCCGGTACCGGAGCGGTCGCCACGGTTGCGGGCGCCTCGGCCTCCACCTCGTCCTCCCCCTCTGCTGCTGCCTCGGCCGGAGCCCTCCACGGCGGTCACGGCGACCCGGTGATCCGCGACGTGGCCCGGCAGGTACTGGACAGCGGCGCTCCCGGTTACATGACCCGCATCGATGACGGCCGCCGGGTGGCGCTGAGCACCTCGGGGGTGGCCGACCGGGACACCGGGCGCCGGCTGAAGGCCACCGACCAGTTCGAAATTGGCAGCAACACCAAGACCTTCACTGCGGCCCTGACCCTGCAGCTGGTCGACCGGCGCCAGGTGAAGCTGGACGCGCCGATCGAGAAGTATCTGCCCGGGGTGGTGCCCAACGGCCAGAACATCACCGTGCGGATGCTGCTCAATCACACCAGCGGTCTGTTCAACTACACCGCCGACGAGAAGTTCGCCGAAGGCCTGATCGGCGACCCGCAGCGAGTCTGGACCGACCCGGAACTGCTGAAGATCGCCTTCGCGCACGAGCCCAACTTCGCCCCGGGCCAGGGCTGGTCGTACGCCAACACCAACTACACCCTGCTGGGGATGCTGCTGCAGCAGCAGACCGGCCAGAGCCTGCCCGAGCTGGTGCAGCAGCGCATCGCCCAGCCGCTGGGCCTGAAGCACACCTACTTCGCCGACCCGCGGGCGACCGACACCGGCCCCGGTTACGCCCACGGCTACGCGGTCAGCTTCTCCACCGGTCAGGCGACCTACGCCGACACCTCCACCTGGCCCGTCGGCGGATGGGCCGGTGCCGCCGGGGCGATCATCTCCGACCAGCGCGACCTGGCAACGTTCTTCTCCGGCCTGATGCAGGCCAAGCTGTTCTCGAACCAGCAGCTGAACGAGATGAAGAAGACCGTGGAACTGCCCAAGGACTTCCCGATCCCCGGTGGTTACGGCCTGGGCCTGTTCCACATCGAGTCGGCTTGTGGGCCGGTCTGGGGCCACGGCGGCGACACCAACGGCCACCACAGCACCGCGGTGACCACCGAAAACGGCCGACGCACCGCGATCACCGACACCACCGCCGGGCCCAGCGATCTGAGCCCGAACCAGGGCGCCACCCGGTTCGCCCAGGTGGCCTTTGCTGCCCAGGACGTCACCACCTGCAAGATGCTCGGCAAACCTGTTCCGCAGACGGTCCTGGACGCCCTGCACGGCAAGACCCCCGTCCCCGCGTCCTGACCAGCGCGGACGACGCAGCGGGTACGGGCTTCACCCAGGCCTGACGGGTGGCGCAGCCCTGGTCAGAAGGGCCAGGCATGCTCGGGTTGCCTCCATCCTGCCCCTCCGCAGGTGCACGCACCGGATCACCACTTAGGGTCCGACGGTGAGCGGAGCACGAACACGGCACTACGGCACCTTCTACGGCCTGCATCCCCTGCCGGCGGACGATGGGCGCCCTCTGATGCTGATGCACGGGAACTGCCAGGTCGAGTCGCTGCGGGTGCTGCTGAGCGGACCGCACTCCCCCGTGCGCACGGTGCGCATCCCGCCCGCCCATGAGCTTGTCGAGGACGATCTTGCCCACCTGTATCGCCTCGTCGCGGCCGTCGATGTCATCGTCTCTCAGCCCGTCCGCCCGGGATACCGCGACCTGCCTCTGGGAACGGCCGAGGTCAGGGCAGCGACTCGACCGGGATGCCGGTTGGTGATGGTGCCGGTGATTCGCTGGGCGGCACTACACCCCTATCAGGTGATCATCAGATCGCCGGATGCGGGCGAGCCCCCGATCGTGCCGTACCACGACCTGCGTCACCTGGCCGAAGCCGCCGGCGCCGGCCCGGTGCCGGCTCTCACCACCTCAGCCGTACGGGCGGTCCGCGACCTCAGCGTCCGTGAGCTGGAGCGGCGCCAGCACCGGCACGCCACCATCGACGTGGTCGATCTGCTCCAGGAGGCGGGTCGGGACGCCTGCCACGTCGTCAACCACCCCGGCAACCTCGTACTCCGGGGTGCAGCGAGCCGAATCCTGCGGCACCTGGCGCTCGAGCAGGACGTACCCGACCCGGGCCGCGTCCTGCTCAACAGCGTGCACGCCCCCGTCGCCCGTGAGGTCATCGAGGCCCTGGGCCTGGACGGCGAGGGGACGACGCGGTGGCAGGTGCACGAACGAACCGTCTCCGGCGAGGAGATCCGCGAGGCCCACCTCGACTGGTACCGACAGCATCCGCAGGTCGCCCACCAGGGTCTGCAGCGTCACGCCGAGACAGCCCGGCTGCTGCTGAGGTGAAAGTTATTGTCGCTCCATGGATCGGCCAGACCGATCAGGATCCGCATCAGATCCAGCGGCCCGGCGGCATACTCCCGATGGGCCCGCAGGCCGGCTCGCACATCACATCGGACGACCGGCGCACCATCTGAGCAGGACGAGTGCTCACCATGTCCCGGCCGGCGGGCCCCAGAAGGACGAACGGTATATTGCGGACGTTGTCGGCCCTCCGCCCGCACCCGGATCGGGCACGACACTCCTGACCACCGTGGAGGGATGCATGCCCAAGCGAGCCAAACGCCGCAGTGACCGCCTGCGTCCGCCGGATCGTCCGTCACGACCGCCCGCCCGGGCACATGCGGTGGCGGAGGAGTCCGACAGTTGGTCTCCGGCGACCCGGCGGGTAACGATCGAGCAGGGTGGTGCCACCGGCCCGGCCCGTCGCCGGCACCTGGAGGACCGGGTGCTGCGACTGGTCAACGAAGCCCGGCGTCGCGCCGGGAGCCCACCACTGCGAGCCGATGAACGCCTGCGAGCCGCCGCCCGCGGTCACAGCGAGCGCATGGCCGATCTGCTGTTCTTCAGTCACCAGGACCCGGACGGATCCGATCCGGGTCAGCGCATGCGGGCCTCCGGTCATCCTGCTCCGGGTGCCGAGAACATCGCGGCGGGGCAGCCCGTGGCGGAGCTGGTGATGCAGGCGTGGATGAACAGCCCGGGTCACCGGGCCAATATTCTCAACCCCCAGTTCGTCTCCCTGGGGGTAGGCGTGGATCTGCGGCCCGGCGGTCCCCTGTGGACACAGAATTTCGGCTACTGAACAAACGCGGTGTCCACGGGCGGCCCGGACCACGTGGATCTCGGTGACCTGAGGGTCGAGGAACACGGATCAAGCCCATGGAGGTTGGCGTACCGCACGGTGCTGCGAGCCCCGAACCGGGCCCGGTCGATCGCGACGTGGAACTCACCCCCTGCCGATGCCGACCCAGAGACTCGTGCGGGCCGGAGTCCGGCCGGGTCCGCCACCACCCGCACGACGTCCCCGCATCAGGTTCATCAGGTGTCGTACTCCAGCCCGTCCCAAGGCTCGGTATAGGCGATGAAGTCCCCCGGTGTGATGGTGATCGACAGCTCGCCCTCGTAGTCCTCGACCTGCCAGCCGAACGTGACGCCATCCACCTCGGTGGTGAACGGCGCCACCCGGATCGGCTCGAGCACGTAGTCACCGAGCTCGGCCAACCGCGCTGCCACCAGATCATCCGCGCCCGCCGGAGCCGCCTGACCTACCGGGACACCCTGGGCGCGGGCGACCACGTCCACCCGGACCTCGTCGAACTCACCGTCCGGCCTCCACAGGAACAACCCGACGTACGCGTCCGCACCGAACTCGAAGAGCTCCTGGCTGAGGAAGAAGCGCCGTCCATCGCCAGCGGTACCGGCGTAGGGCACGTGATAGTCGTCCGGACCGATGGAGAACCGGCTCGGCGCACCCGCAACGGATCCAAGGACATTCGTCATGCGGCGCAAGCCTACAAGCGCTCGCTCCAGAAAGGGTTCAGCATCAGGACCGTCGTTTTCACGGGCCGGCTGACCTACCGACTCGCCCCGGATACCGATCAGCACCCCTCCCCGTCCTTCGCGTTCGCCGTGAGCTGCAAGCTGTAGGTGCCCACGGCCAGCTTCTTCGGCCAAGCCCAGTTCCCCGAGAAGACCTGGCCCCAGATCAAGGGCCGCATCAACCGGATCTCCGCCGACTACGGATTCACCGAGCTCACCCTGATCCACGACTAATTCGAACTCAAGGCCCTGGTGTACTCCGACAGCCTCGGCGCTACGCTGGAAATCGGGAGCCAGAAGCGCGCGACTATCTGCATTTTCGGCTCCTGCATGATCCGCGACCCCCCGCCCGCCGAACTCCACCCGGGCTACCGACTAAAAGCTCGTGCTTGAAGGACCCCTGGCCCGAGCAGAAGCGATCCGGACCCACTGACCGGTTCTGCCTGCTGATACGGCCGTACGGTTGCGCGTAGGAGCCATTGGACTGGGTGACGGTGCGGTTCAGGTACGCGTGTAGGTGCTGCTCCCGCCGGGCGGTGAGCACGACGATCAGCAGGGGCCAGGACGGGGCGAGTCCCTCGGCCAGTAGGTTCTGGTAGTGGCCGAGTTTGGCGGCCAGACGCCACAAGGGCTCGGTGGCTACGAAAGGTAGCCCTCGACGACCCGATCCTCGCGCACCGTGGCCCGGTCAGGGTCTTCGCCGAACTCCCTTCGGGCCCGACGCTGGCGCAGAAGGTCCCAGCATTGATCGAGTAGTACTTCGATCTCCTTGACGTCCCCTTGAGTCCCGTGACCCCCAGGCTCCCGGAGGACGTGCTCGCTCATGATCAGGTTCTGAATCCGAGCCAGAATCTGTGCATCTTCCATAGCGACGAAGTCCTTTCCAAGATGTTCCCTACGAGAACCTCAGTTGCCTTCGTAGAGGTCCAGATAGAGGTTGAGTACCTCGTCCGCGTGCTCCCCCAGCGCATCGGGATTGACAATGTTGTGGTCCAGTCCCATCTCCGGACCGAACTCGTGGGTCATGGTCTTCAGTTCGTTCGCGTCGCCGATCTCGGTCGGGATCTTCTCTGCTGTATCGCGATCGATGAACGAGTCATTCGCCGAAACGGCCACCGCTACGGTGCGCAACTTCGAGCTCACTGGGTTGTCGCGCAGGTTGCGCGTCACCCGCAGATACTGAGCCAGTCCGCTGAGGGTGAAGTTGGTGTCCCCGACACGACGATTCGGCAGCAGCCGGAATCCGTAGAGCAGGATCAGCGGACGCACCACGAAAGATGGTGCCTGCGATGAGTTCGGCCGGTAGAAGGGCGACAGTACCAGTAGGTGACTGACCGATTCGGTACGAATCTCGGCCAGCCAGGTGGCCAGCACCGCACCACCGGACAACCCGATCACCCCAGTCTCTTCCCCCAGACCGGCCGCGACATCCATGGCGGCGTCGGCATAGTCGGCGAGCCTGTCGGTGCTGACCTGCTGGGCCTGGTCAGCGTCGGTGAGACCGTGGTGTGGCTCGCGGGGAGCGTAGACGTTGTAGCCACGTTCGTAGAACATCTCCGCCAGTCGCACGTAGTCCTTCGGACAGCTGGTGTAGCCGTGCAGCATCAGCACCGACTTCGTCGTCTTTTCCGGGTGCACTCTGAGCAAGCTACGGCACTCGGGAAGCACTTGATCGTCTGCGGTGTCCCGTTCCACCGAAACCGATGCAGCGGCCGTAGCCTCGGCGAAGGAGAGCGTGTGCGGTTCCGCCTGCTGCAACCGAGCACTACGCAATGGGAATACGTAGAGACCTCCGATCAGGACCGTGGCCACGACGACCGGAACGGCCATCACAAGAACTGTCCTGCGAGTGACGAAAGATCTTGCGGACAGCATTTTCTCCCCAGAACTAGTGGTCTTGAGACCATTCATCCTCCGGGTACAGACATACTTCCGACTGAAGAACGACTGGACGGGTTGGTACGTCCTTTCAACCCAGCGTCCACTGCCGTCCGATTGACTGGAAGAGATCGGCCCGCCGGGCTGATCTTCCGCTGTCCGACAATAAGGGGAGGTGAACATCAAATGATGAACCCGGACTGGTAAATCATCGGCCGGCGGCGGATCCCGCGCGCGCATGTCCCGCCGCCGGCGCACCGGCCCAGGCAAGCCCTGCCGGATGGGGTGGCCGCCGAACCCCCCGGAAGCTAGCGCGCACCCGCCGAACGGGACAACGGCGACAGCGCTGCGTGCGGTTGAAGGCTCCTGTGCCCTACGTGCCAGGCAACAACCCAGAGCAGGGCCACGGGATGACGTCCTTGTCGTACCAGCTGAAACAGCCTGACGTGAAGAGCGGCCCGCTGACGAGAACCCCGGGAATCCTCGGAGACCTTCCCGTAGCGCGTCTCCAGCAGCGCCGCTGCCCGCCCGTAGGCGCGGCCCTGCCGCCACACTGAAGTCGCCGACGAGCGCAACCGTACGTGCACGATGGCCTGCGGCACGAAGACCAGCGGTGAACCGGCGAGCTGAATACGCCAGCACAGGTCCGTGTCCTCGAGTGTTTCGACCTCGGCGTCGAACCCGCCGACGGCTTCGAACACGTCCCGCCGTACTGCCATGTTGCCGGCCCCGGCGTGCGGCAGATCGGGCCCGAACGGTGATTCCTGAAGGCCGGAGCTCTGCTGCAGGGGCCGCGACCGGTAAGCACGCGCCGAATTCAGTTTGCAGGGCTCAAATCTACCTGCGATGAAAGTATTCTCGGCCAGAGCTGCGCCCAGTGCCTCGAGCCAGGTCGGCGTGACCTCGTCGTCCGCGTCGCAGAATGCCAGGTAGTCGTGGCGGGCGACAGCCGCTGCCGCGTTGCGGGCCGGTCCGGCGCCCGGCTGGTCCGAGGAGTCGATGATCCGGAACCCGGGAAGGCGATCACGGAACCGTTCCGCGATCGCCCGGGACTCGTCGGTCGATCCGTTGTCGCTGATGATCACCTCCCAGGGTCCCCGGTAGGACTGACGGGTCAGGGCCTCGAGCTGTAGCCACAACGTGTCCGCGGCGTTGCGGCAGGCGATGATGACCGTAAGGGTAAGTGGGACTGCGTTTCTCATCTCTTGGCCAATCCGTGGCATGGATATTGGTCTTCGGAAGCTTATGAGCGTTCCGGCGTCGCTCGATCACCTCCGGACGCCGTCCCGGTCGGAGAGCCCACTCATTCTGATCTTTCAGCCAGATGCTTTCGACCGGCCAATCCGCGCTGAAGAACGAGTGAACGGAACCCTCGTCGCCTACAGCCTCCGTTCAGTGCCCCATAGTTGTCTGTTCCTGGACTTGATCAATCGAAATCAATGGCGAAGTCAACTGTTCGCCGACCGGCGAACAGGATGTCTTGCGGATGGCCAACCCCGACAGGGATCACGGCCCGCCGTCTACATCCTGGACAAGGTCGACCCAGGCACCCGAAAGGACATTCCCCACAATGGTTGAAAGGTCGGAACACCGGCCCGCCGATGCCCCGACTGCGTCCGTTGTCTCCCCCAACCTGGTGATCCGTCTGGGCCTGACCCACGTGCTCGAGCACGACGGAGGTTTCCGGGTGGTTCAGAGCGCGGCCTCGATCCCGTTGCTCAAAGATGGGATCGAGGCGGACGTCACCGTCATGGATCTATCGGCCTACCACGTCCGGATCGACGACGTTCTGAAGGGACCGGTCTTCGGTCGGGGCCACGGACTGGCACTCTGTTCACCCGAAAGCGTTCCCGAACTGGGCCTGGCCCTTCAGCGAGGACTGCTCGGGCTCGTCGCCCGGGACACTGGTGCAGACGGCCTACTCCAGGCGATGACCTCGGTCATGGCCGGCAACCTCCACATCGACGCCGCCCTGCTGAGACCGTTCTTCGAACAATTGACGCGTCCTCGCCCGGTCCCGAAGCAGCTGAGCACCCTCGAGGCCGACCTTCTCCGCCTGATCGCCCGGGATCTGACCCGTAGATCGACACGCGAAGGGATCTGACCGTCCTGAACTCCTACCGATCAGGTCCCGGCCGGGTACCTCATCGTCCCGACATCACCCCGAAGCGGGCACCCGGGCATTGATGTCGCGCAGTAACCCGACCGCGGCGTCGACGTCCACGTGCCCGAACTCCACCAGGGTCGCCAGATCCTCCAGCTCCTTGGTGAGGGCCGCCGCGCCGACGATGCCCTGGTTCAGATCCTCGGCCGCCAGCCTGCGGGCGCTGTAGGCTGCTGCCCCGGCGAGCAGCATGGCCGCCAGACAGAGCAGGCGCCAGACCTCCAACGACGCGGGAAGCCTGAAGAAGTCCCCGAGAGTGTCGGTGAGAGCGCTACCGCCGATCCCCGGCCCCGCCGCCGCGAGAGCGCTGACTGCGCTGCTCAGCATCGTGACCCGGTGCAGACGCTCCGCCAGGAGCCGCTTCTCGGCCAGGTAGGTGTCCATCTCGGCCTGCCGCCGCTCGATCATCTCCAGCAGTCTGCTCTTCGCGCTGCCACCCGACTCCACGTTCATCATCTCACCCGACCTCGAATCATCTTTCTGTGTCAAAAGGCTCAGCTCCCATCACTTGTCCGCCGAACACGACTCCGGCGCGTTCACCGGATTGCAGCGCACCGACACGCCACTGGGCAGCGTGACGGCATAGTCGGTCTTGAACCTCGCGGCGATGCCCGGAGCCGGGTAGTCCGTGCTGACGAACTGGGCCCCGCTGGCCAGGGCGGCATCCCTCAGCCTGGTGTCGTTCTTGCGCGCCTGCACGGTGTCCTGATCGGCCCGGGTGCGCACCAGGTAACCCTGGCGCACCAGCTCCTGGATACGGGCCGCGTTCGCTCCCGTCGGGTCGTTCTCCTCGACGAAGGCCGCATCCTTCTGTCCCGGTGTGGAATTCGTGAACATGACACGCTGCCTCAGGCCCTCGTGTCCCTTCAGGTACTCGTCCCGGTAGGTGCCGGCGTTGTCCATCAGGAACATCACCTTGCCCCGGCTCTCACCCACCGTCGGCCAGCCGTTCTGCAGCACCGCGGACTCCAGGCTGGAAGCCTCGCCGCGAACCCGGTCCGGCGTGATGATCTCGTCCGGCGGGAAGACCGAGGCGATGTCGGCGTCCACCGTGTCCATCCGGGGCGAGGTCCACGGCACCGGATCAGCCAGCAGCGCCTGCTTCACCGCGGAGACGATCTGCTTGCGCTCCGCGGCCGGCTTGCCCTCGGTGATCTCCTCCTGCTGGTCGCGCACCTCCTTCTTCTGGGCCGCGCTCCAGGTGAGCGAGGTGTCCTTGAACTCGATCAGGAACGTGATCGGGATGTGCTCGGGATGCCGGTCCGACCAGGTCTTGACCTCCTGCAGGCACTCGCGGAAGGTCACGCAGTTGCTGCGGTAGTCGACGTCCTGGATGTGCAGCACCTTGTTGCCCGGTGCCCGCATCTCCTGACCCAGCGCCCCGCCGAGCGTCAGGGTACGGATCAGCGGTCTGGCGTACAGGCCACCCTGGGGATCGAACCAGACGTCGAACTCCAGCTGTCGCACGTTGAACTGGCCCAGCTGCTGGCCGACCGAGGCGTAGGTGTACTCTAGGGCGTTCGCGGTGTCACCGACGAGAGCCTTGCGGAACGATTTCTCCCGCTGTCCCGCCTCCAGGTGGTAACTGTTGTGCGAACCGATGACCTGGATCTGGTTGAGGGTGACCGAGTCGTCGATCGAATCCGGGCCGAGGTTTTCGGAACCGGGAGGTGATACCTCCGTCCCTCCGCAGGCTGCCAGAGCAAGGACAACGAAAAGTGCTGCGAAAATGGTCCTCTTCATGCTGCTACCTCCACGCGACGGGCGATCTCCGGTGCGAACAGCGCCGCGGGTGGGTCAATGAGCTGGGCGACCCGCAGAAAGGCGCCGGCCAGTTCAGGGTCCTGGACGGCGGCCCGTCGCAGGTGAGCCAGATACGTCACGCGCTCAGGATCGAGACCGGAGCGGTCGCCAGTGGTCTCGGCGAACTGCAGGTCGGTTGCGGCGACGGTGGACCAGGGAACGTCGATGAGAGCCTCGGCCGCGAGGAAGAACTCGGTGGAAAGCTCCTTCGCTCCCTCCTCCAGAAGCCTTTTCAGCAGTAGCGCCTCCAGCGCCGCCACCGTCATTCCCTGGCCGTACACCGGATTGAACGAGCACAACGCGTCCCCCACGATCAGCAGGCCCGCGGGAAAGCGGTCCATCCGGTCGTAGCGCACCCGGGTGCTGGCCGGGTACCGCATCTTGACCGGACTGCTGAGCGGCACCGCGTCCCGGATGATGTCCGCGATCCCGGGGCTGTCGAGATGCGCCACCCAGTCGAGCATCCCCGCGTCGTCCGTCGGCGGTACCGCACCGAACCGGCCGGTGATGGTGACGATCCAGGTGTCGTCCTCCTGCGCGAGCGCGAAGGCACTGCGGGTACTTCCGGGATAGGCCCCGATCGAGAGGCCCGCCAGCCCGTCGAGATCATGCGGCTCCCGACGGTAGCGCCGGGTCACGTATGTCACCTGCGTCTCGATCCGCTGCTGGGGTGCCTGCGGAAAACCCAGTCGCTCGAGCCAGAGCCGGCCCCGGGCGGACCGTCCGGTGGCATCCACCACGAGATCGGCCCCCTCGACGGAACCCGGCCCCCGGCCGTCGGTGAACTGGACTCCGTCGCAGCGGGCGCCGTCCGGCGTGGCCAGCAGACCGGTCACCGTGTGGTCCGTCAGGAACCTCACGCCGGGTAAGGCCGCCACCCGGCGACGGACGGCGAACTCGAGCAGGCTCCGGCTCGGGACCAGGGCGAACATGCCCGAGGCGCCCCGGGCGAGCGGGCGGCCGTCCACCCACCATTGCATGTCGTCCTGTACGTCGAAGACCGGCGCCCCCTGGTCGATCAGCTCCGCGCTCAGACCTTCGAACAATTCGTCCAGCGCCGCGCGTCCCCGGGCCAGGAGCCCGTGGACGTGCCCACCCTGCGGCACCCCTTTCCGGGTGCCCGGCTCGTCCGGGAAGATGTCCCGGTCCAGCACCATGACCTCGTCGAACGTTGCGTGCAGGGCTGCGGCCGCCAGCAATCCGGCCATGGAGCCACCGATGACCGCCGCCCGTCCACTCTGCCTGTTCCTCATGGGTTCCACGGTAGGCAGGGCCAGTGGAGCAGCACTGAACATGCTGACGACCGCGACTGGACAACCACTGGACTCCGGCCCGATCAAAGACAGGAGCGCATCGGAAGATCCGGTCCATTCGTGATCAAGACCGGGCCGTCAGGGTGAGAGCGTGCCCACTACGCATCACCCATCAAAGGGAAACCTGGCTGCGGGAACTCACTCCCTCCCGGTCGGCGACGCCCACATGGTCTACCACGTGGCCGGCTCCGGCCCGGTCATGATCACCCACTCCGGCGGCCCGGGCGTCGGCTATGCCTACCTGCGTTCAGCAGCACTGGAAGAGCACTTCACCATGGTGTATCCCGAGCCTCTGGGAACTGGTGCCTCCGGCCCTCTGCCGGGGAAGGCGACCTTCGACGACACCTATGCCGACGTCCTCCATACCCTTCTCGAACACCTGGGTGTCCCCCGGGCCTACCTGCTCGGCCACTCGCACGGGGGCATCGTCGCCCAGCGTTTCGCGCTGCGGCACCCCGACCGGGTCGCCGGTCTCGTTCTGTACAGCACCACACCGACCACGGACGCCGGGTTCTGGCAGTCGGCCCGGGAAACGGCCCTGGCCTATCGGCACCGGCATCCGCTGGTCCCGGAGACCGCCGACGTGATCGAGGCGTTCCGGGCCGACTCCGACGGGATGGACGAGGCCGGGAAGTCCGCACTCGTGCGCCGGGTACTGCCACTGTACTTCGCCGACTTCTGGTCGCGACGCGAGGAGTTCGCCGGTCTGCGGGCCGAGGTCCGATCGTGGCCGGTCTCGTTCGACTCCACCGTCGTCGACCACGGGCCGGACCTACACCGGCTGCGCACCCCCACGGTCATCGTGACCGGCCGCCACGACTTCATCTGCGGTCCGGTCTGGGCCCAGATGCTGTTCGACCGCATCCCCGGGTCCCGACTCGTGATCCTGGAGAACAGCGGTCATTTCGCCAGTCTCGAGGAACCGGACGCGTTCCTCGCCGCGGTGCTCCCACTGCTGACCACGGTCTGACCCACCCGGGAGCAACCGTTCTTCCCACCGATCGAAGGATCCACGACAACATGGCTTCGCCACACCGCCCGGTCGGTCACAGCCCCTGGCACTGGCTGCTTCTGGTACCCATCGGGGTTCCGCTCAGCACTGTGCTGTTCAACCATGACGGGCTCCGGCGCTGATTGCGTTCGTCAAGGACGCCCTGATCTATCTGGTGATCATCGTCGCGGTCATCGTGATCCCGTACAAACTCGGCGGCTGGAGCTTCATCTTCAGCAGCGCCGAAACGGCTCTGGCACAGACGAACCCGAAAACCGGCCTGCCCAAGGGCAGCATCCTGCTGAATGCGAACAACCAGCTGCAGTACATTACTTTGGCCCTCGGTTCGGCCCTGGCGCTGTTCCTCTACCCGCACTCGCTCACCAGCGTGCTGGCGGCCAAGAACCGCGACACGATCAAGAAGAACAAGTCCGCGCTGCCGGCCTACACGTTCCTGCTCGGGCTGATCGCGCTACTCGGCTACATGGCCCTGGCCGCCGGCATCAAGCCGGTGACCACCGGCGGCAAGGCCGACACGAACACCATCGTGCCGCAGCTGTTCGACCAGATGTTCCCGAACTGGTTCGCCGGGGTCGCCTACGCGGCGATCGCGATCGGCGCGCTCGTGCCTGCCTCGATCATGTCGATCGCGGCCGCGAACCTGTTCGCCCGCAACATCTACAGGGAGTACCTGCGCACGGACGCCACGGCGAAGGAGGAGGCGTCGGTCAGCAAGATCACCTCTTTGGTGGTGAAGATCGGCGCGGTCGCGGTGATCCTCTTCCTCGAACCGCAGTTCGCCATCGACCTACAACTCATCGGCGGTGTGCTGATCCTGCAGACCCTGCCGGCGGTGGCCATCGGTGTCTTCACCCGCTGGCTGCACCCGTGGGCGCTCAGCACCGGCCTGGTGGCCGGGCTGGCCGTCGGCATCGGGATGCTCTACCAGATCCCCAACCCGAACAACGGCAAGGACCACTTCGGCGGCTCCGCCTACAAGCTGGCCCTGGCGGGCCTGGACAGCGACAAGCAGATCTACGTCGGCTTCGTCGCTCTCCTGGTCAACCTCGTTGTCACGGTGGTGCTCACGGTGGTGCTGCGCTCGGCCGGGGCGCCCCGGGCGTTGGACATGACCAAGCCCGACGACTACGAGGCCGATCGCACCCCGTCCGCGATGGGCGCTGCCTAGGGCGTGGATCGACGGACCGGGCCGTGGGAGCCCCTGACTCCCACGGCCCGGTCTCAGCCGTTCCAGGACCAGTTCGATCGCCGGTAGGCGATCCGCATCCCGGCCCAGCGCATGGCGCCGAAGGCTTCCCCTGCCTCCTCCGTACCGGGCGAGACCCAGTCGCAACCGACTCCGGCCGCGGACACGATGCAGTCCCAGGTGTCGGGAAGTACCGACGGGGCCAGCCCCAGCATCCCGGACGTGCCCCGGTTAGCCTCCCAGATCCCGATCACGTCGGTGATCAGGTCGAGGGTGACCGGTTCGGTGAACCCGAGGCCGAGCGCCCGGCTCCAGCGGTCCGAAGGGTCGTCCCGCATCGAGAGCACCACGCCACCGGCGTATCTCGTGGCGCTGAGGCCCAGCCGTCCCGGGACCGGACCGGGCATTGCGCTCCCGAGCTGGTACAGGGCTTCGGCCTCGATTCCCTCGACGGCGGAAGGACCCGGCTCCCGGCTGTTCACGGCCGGTCCCCCAGAACCGGCCCGCCACCGGGGAAGGGTGGCGGTCCGTCGCGATGCAGCGCCTCGAGATCCGCCCGGATCTCGGCCAGGAGGCCATGACGGTGCAACTCCTCGAGGTCGGCCCGGATCTCGGACCGGTGCCCGTCACCGACCGGCAACAGCGAGGTTTTCGGCGACGAGAAGCGCCCTTTCGGGGCGCGAGGTCGTGGCCCCTGACGCACGAGCTGTGTGACGATGTCCGCCAGCGCGGCCTCGCGGTGTTCAGACTTCATGGTCCGTCTCCATTCCTGAGCCCGGTTCACGACCGGCCCGGACGCATGATGACCGGGGGCCATTGACGCCGGATTGCTGAACGTCGTCAAAAATGATTGCTTCGTAACGAATCTCAAGGTTCAACGAGCAGGTATCCTCAAGGGGCGATCTGTTTCGATTGACAAACAACGGAGTTCCCCATGCCTTTCCGTGATGCCGCCCAGGCGGCGTTCCGCACGGGCGACACCCCGACGGTGACCGCCCTGGCCGAGACCGAGCTGGAGCGCAGCACGGCCGCCGGCGACCGGCCCGGTCAGGTCGAGTCCCGTTACTACCTGGCCCGGGTCGCCCTGCGCGCGGGAGATCTGGCCACGGCCGGGCAGCTGGCCGAGCAGGCCCTCGAAGTGGCGGCGGCGAGCGGTGTCCGCGGTCTCGAGGAGCGCCCGCGACACGTGCTTGCCGCCGTCAGCCGGATGACCGGCAACCTACCCCGGGCCCGCCTGCTCTACGAGCAGAGCATCACCCTGAACCTGACCCTCGGCAACATGCGCTCGGTGGCCACCGAGTACTACAACCTGGCGATGGTCGAAGTCGGCCTGGGCGACCTCGAACGGGCCGGCCAGATCATCCGGCGGTTCCGGCGATCGGTCCTCGACGAGGACTGGGACGACTTGCTGCCCTATGTCTGCCTGGCCGAGGCGTCACTGGCCTCGGCCCAGGGCGACCAGGAGAGCGCGGCGCTCATGATCGGACTCTGCGAGAGCACGTTCGCCTCGCTGGGGCAGGTTCCCGACCCCGACGACGCCGCCGAGCTGACCCGGTTACGGGCGGCGCTGAACCGGCCGTCGTTCTCCGAAGTTCTCGCGCGTGGAGGGGAACTGGACGCGAGGACGGTTCTCCGGGCCGTCCGTAATTTCTCAGATCTGGTAGCCGGCCTGGTGAAGGAGATAGTGGTGCAACCGGTTCGCGGCGCTCGACCGGTCGTCCGGGCTGTCGGTCGCGGCCAGCAGTTCCCGAGCGTACGCCCGCACCAGGACCTGCGAGCCGAACCGCCCGGGGGCGACCTCGCAGATCAACGACGATTCCGCCAGTTCTTTGAGCAGAAAAGCTGTTTCATTGTCCGCGATCCCGAGCAGACTGGCACAGACCGGTACGGTCACCGTCTCGTCGTCATGGAGCGCCAGAAGACGGAAGAGCCGGGCCGCCGATTCGCTGAGCTGCTCGTACGACCAGACGTAGAGGCTGCGCGGATCCTCCGGGCCGCCGTCCCGCGCGAAGGCCTCCAACCGCGAGGGCACCCGGCACAACTGCGTCATCAGTTCCGCCGGCCCCAGCCCCGGGAAGGCCGAGGCCCGGGCGGCCACCAGCGCGAGCGCCAGCGGCAGACGACCGCACAGATCGATGATGTCGTCGAGCACACAGGTCTCGGCCGGCACGTCGTCCGGCAGCCGCGCCGCGAGAAGGTCACGGGCGGTCCGCGCCGAGGGTAGTCCGACCGGCAGGAGGCTCGCGCCCTCGACGGCGGCCAGCCCCGGCAGCGGCGGGCGGCTGGTGACGAGGACGAGACCGCGGGCGGAGTTCGGGACGAGAGGCCGCACCTGCTGGATCGTTCGGGCGTTGTCCAGCAGGACGATCATCTTCTTGCCGGCGGTCAGGCTGCGGTAGAGGGCCACCCGGGCTTCCACCCGCCCGGGCAGGTCGGCTGCCGGGATGCCGAGCGAGAGCAGGATCGTGGCCAGGGCGTCGGGCGTCGCGACCTCCGCCCCCGCACCGTCGCGCAGGTCGAGATAGATCTGCCCGTCCTCATACCCGCCGGACAGGGTGTGGGCCAGATGAACTGCCAAGGTGGACTTTCCGACGCCGGCCATCCCGCTCATCGCGATGACCACGGGCCCGTTCGTCTCCCGCCGCACGATCTCCCGGACGAAGTCCATCTCGGTCTGCCGGCCGACGAAGACCGGCAGGTCCGGGGGCAGCTGGGCGGGACGGATCCGGGCGGGTGGGCGCAGCGAGTCGCCGAGGCGGCGCATCGGGGGCAGCGCATGCACCGGGTCGTCGTGGCGGCGACCGGTGAACGCGGGCCGGGCGGCCGGTTCCGGGGCGGTCGAAGGATCGCGCTTCTCGGCCGCGAGCGCCCGGCTCAGTACCTGCCGGCGGGCGGCCCGCAGTTCCGGCCCGGGTTCCAGCGCGAATTCCTCGTCCAGGCGGGTGCGTACGGTGTCGTAGACGGCGAGCGCCTCGACCTTGTGCCCGGCGGCGTCGAGGATCTCGACGAGCTGAGCTTGGAGCGGCTCGTTGAGGGGGTCCCACGAGGCGATGCGGCGGAGCAGGCTGAGTACTCCGGCGGGGTCGTTCACCCGGAGGGCGAGTTCGGCGGCCTGGGCGGCAGTATCGAACAGTTCCCGGTTGATGGTGTCGAACTCGGCCACCTCGAAGATGGTTTCGGCCAGATCTCCGGAGTACCGCCCCTTCCACAAGCGTAGTGCGTCCTGGTAGAGCGCCAGTGCGTGGGTGTCCTCACCGGCCCGAGCGCTCGTCTGGGCCTGGGCCACCAGGTTCCGGAACCGCACCAGGTCGCTCATGCGGGGGTCGTCGGTCAGCTGGTACCCGCTGCCCTGGCGGACGAGCCACGAGCCGCTGTCGCGGGCGGCGACCCGGGGTTCGAGCAGGCGCCGCAGCGAACTGACGTACTTGTGAACGATGTTCACAGCGCTGGCGGGTGGGTTGCCGGCCCAGAGGATCTCGACGATCTCCCGCATCCCGACCTGCTGGCCGGCCCGGGCCATCAGCAGGGCAAAGAGGCAGCGCTGCTGGCGGGGGCCGAGATCGAGTTCCCGGCCGTCGCGCCAGATCCGGACGGGGCCGAGAACCTGGGCCCGCAGTGACGGTTCGATGGTTCCTCCGGTATCCGCGGTATGAACGGTTTCGGGGGCTGAGGTGTGAGTGAGCATGTCTCCGCCACGATGCTTGATGTCCCTAGCACGAAATCGGGCACAGTATGCCCATACCTGCCGGGCCGGAGGACTCTTCCCCGTGATGCTGTGAACTGCGGCACTCGTCGTCCGACGCTGCCACCGCCCCTTTCCCGCAGGTGCGGGCGAAGCTCGGACGGGAATGATCTGTGCGGGAGATGTCAGGCATTCGCCGGGGAGATGCCCGGTGTCCCGTGGTCGTCCTGCACGCCGAGGTCCCGGGCGAAGGCGGACGCCACCGGTGCGGTCTCGGAGTACGCCGGGAGGATCACGCCGACGCCCGTGGTCAGGCTCAGGTTGCGCACGGGGACCTGGCGTACGGCGGGGGTGCGGCCGTTACCGATGCGGGAGGGCAGGCGGGACGGCACGAAGCCGAGGCCGGTCCCAGTGGCGAGCAGGTCGAGGATCAGGGTCCAGTCGTCGACCTCGGCAAGGATGCGCCGCTCGAGCCCGGCCTCGCGGAAGGTCTCGTCGATCAGTTTGCGGGAGGCCCAGGTCCCGGGGACCTCGACGAAGGCCTGGCCCTTCAGGTCCTCGAGGGAGACATCCAGGGCGCCGGCCAGTGGGTGTCCCGGTCCGCAGGTGAGGGTGAGTTGCTCGGTGACGACGGGGAACATGCGCAGGCGCCCGGCCTTCTCGGGTAGAGCGGCGACCGCGCAGTCGAGTTCTCCGGCCTCCACCATGAGGATGAGCCGGGCCTCGGCGGCGGAGAAGATCTGCACGTCGATGCCGGGGTGGGCGGTCAGGAAGTCGCCCAGGTGACGGGCGAGAGGGATCATGTGCTGGGCGCAGCGGGTCACGCCCAGCCGGAGCCTGC
Source organism: Kineosporia sp. NBRC 101731 (assembly GCF_030269305.1). Classification (NCBI taxonomy): domain Bacteria; kingdom Bacillati; phylum Actinomycetota; class Actinomycetes; order Kineosporiales; family Kineosporiaceae; genus Kineosporia; species Kineosporia sp. NBRC 101731. The sequence continues at coordinate 217,966 of NZ_BSTC01000003.1, read as the reverse complement.
CGCTGAGCACCTCCTGGGTGTCCAGCACGGCCCGTCGGGCCGCGCCCACTGCTTCGATGGCCTGACGGGCCGGGCCGACCAGGGCCTCACCGGCGGCGGTGAGCCGGACCGGGCGGGTGCCACGCACGTAGAGCTCGGCGCCCAGTTCTCGTTCCAGCATCTGGATCGAGTTCGACAGCCCGGACTGCACGATGCCCTGGCTGCGGGCGGCGGCGGTGATGCTGCGGGTCTTGGCCAGTGCCGAGAAGTGCCGCAGCTGACGAATTTCCAGTCGCTCAAGCACAGATCAGCCCTACCGGGGGGAGGTCGGGTAAGTCGTCGTCGGGGCAGGCCTGGACGACCGCGACGGTACGCGCGTACTCGCGGATCAGGGAGGGGTACTCGTAGCTCCAGGAGGCACTGCGCACGATCAGCCCCCGGTCGGACAGGGCCTCCAGCAGGTCCTCGGCCTGTTTCGGGCCGACGTCGAGCAGGAGCGCCGCGGTGATCGCGGTGATCCGGCCTCCTTCGGCCAGGGACATCAGGCTGAAGGCGCGGGCCAGGTCGCCGGGCAGGCGGCGGCAGGAGCGTTGCAGCGCGAGGGCCGGGGCAGCGGGACTTTCGGTCCCGGCGCCGGCCAGCACCAGGGCGGTCACCCGTTCCGAGGCGAGCGACCAGTGCGGTCGCCTCTCCAGGACGGCGGCGGCGTAACGGATCGCGAACGGCAGGCCGGACAGCCGTGTGACGAGGTGTCGGGCGGCCTCGAGGTCGCGGTCGACCCGGTCCGGGCCGAGCAGGTCGCGCAGGAGGTCCAGGCCCTCGTCGGTGCGCAGAGCGGGCAGAGGCAGCCAGGTTCGGACCGGGGTTTCGCGCAGGGGGAGCCGGCTGGTCACCACGACCGCGGCCGGGCCGGGGGCACGGGGCAGGAGCGGCGCGAGCTGGGCGGTGTCGTGGGCATCGTCGAGGACAACCAGGATCTGGCGTTCCCCCAGCAGCGCGTGCCAGGCCTCGACCTGCTCCGCGAGGCCGGCCGGGACCTGCGCGGCAGGCACGCCGCAGGCGCCCAGCAGGGACGGCAGCAGGCGGGCGGGGGGCACCGGCTGGTCGTCACGGCCGTGCAGCGAGGCGAGGACCTGCCCGTCTGGAAACTGCTCGCCGAGGCGATGCGCGACCTGCACGGCCAGGGCGGTCTTGCCGGCGCCGGTGACCCCGGTGAGGCCTAGGGCACGCGGGCCCGTGGCGGCGAGCTCGGTACCGATCCGGTGGATCAGGTCGCTGCGACCGGTGAAGCCCGGCGAGGTCCCGCGCAGCGGACGCACCGAGGCGAGGACCGCCGGGCCGACCGGGGACCGGCGCGGGACCGGGGTCACCGTGACCGGGCGGCTCTGCAGGATCTCCTGGTGCAGCGTCTGAAGGGCCGGACCGGGGTCGACCCCCAGTTCCTCGCCCAGCAGGCGGCTGGTGCTGTGGAACAGGCGCAGGGCGTCCGCCGGTCGTCCCGTGCGCAGCAGTCCGAGCATGAGCAGCTCCCGCAGTCGCTCGTCGAACGGGTACTCACCGATCACCGGGGTCAGGATCGCCACCGCCGAGCCGGGTTGGTCGCGGGCCAGGTCGACGGTCGCGCACTGTTCCAATGCACTCAACCGCAAACGCTGCAGACCGGCCCGCTGCTGTTCGGCGAACGGCCCGTCCGCCTCGCCCAGCGGTGTCCCCTGCCACTGGGCGAGCCCCAGACGCAGAGACGAGGCGGCGGCCTCCAGGTCACCCGCGTCCCTCTCCCCGGCCGCCTGCCGGACCCGACGACGCAGGTACCACGCGTCGACCGTGTCGTCCTCCGTCACCAGCCGATAGGTGCCCTGGCGTGCCTCGATCACGTCCGGATGCCCGGCCTCGGCGAGGATCCGGCGCAGCCGGGAGATGAACGTGCGCACCCCGGGAACCGCCGAACGTGGGGGCACCTCGGTCCAGAGGGCCTCGACCAGTTCGTCGACCAGCACGCTACCTCCCTCGCGGAGCAGCAGGACCCCGAGGGTCAGGCGGCACTGAGGGGTGCCCAGGTCCAGTTCCTGGGCACCCGACCAGGCCCGGACCGGGCCGAGTACGGAGAACCACAGCCCACTGCGCGATGGCATGTCTGGCGGCTTCCTCTCGTCGAGGCCGTCCGGAGCCCACGGAGCTCGTCAGGTGGTCCGGTCGGCCGATGTCTGTCGGCCAACCACAGTGGCAACCATCACTGCATTTCCAATTCACGGCGACTGACTCAGGAGTGAACGCGCGACCTGGCTCTTACGTACGGCGTCCAGAGTTGTGCCCTAGCTGTCAGCCGAAGCGCCAGATGTGGTCGTCGTCGGGGTGGCACGGGTACAGCGTCAGCTTCAGGCCGGCGACCTTGTTGCTGCCGTCGGGGTTGGCCACGTTCAGGCAGAGCCCGCTCTTGACGTGCACCAGGTAGAAGCCGTTGCCCTGGGCCCGAGCCCGGAACATCTGGTTGTCGCGGCTGCCGAACAGGCAGTTGTGGGTGTTCACCGCGACGCCCGAGTTCACGCTGCCGGAGCCGTTGACGTCCAGGCACCACTGCGACTTCACGTTGCGCAGCAGGAACGAGCCGTCCTGATCCTTGACCGTCTGGTACTCCTGGTTGTCCCCGCTGCCCGGGCTGCAGGCGCGCTGACGCACCAGCACGTTCTCGGCCACCGTTCCGGTGCCGTCGAGATCGGCGCAGAAGCCCGTGACCAGGTTCCTCAACACCCCCACGGTCGTGATCGTGTCGGCGGCCGCCGCGGCGGGGGCGCTGGTCTTCGAGCTCGAGGACGTGTCGGTCGGCTCGGAGCCCCCGTTCCCCTGAGTGGTGCCCCGGGTGGTGGGTTCCCGGCTGCCCCCGCTGTTCCTCCCCTGTCCCGCCGCCGGATCCGGGTCCGCGGCGGCGCCACCTCCGGCCGGGTTCGCGGCCGCCGGATCGGTGGTGCGGGAAGGGGTTCCGGCCGCGGAGCGCTCGCGGGTCGGGCCGACGCCGGTCGGTGAGGGCAGCGAGGATCCGGTCGCGACCGTGACGCTCCCGGCCGCATCCTCACCCGGCGATCCGGTGAAGGCCTGGACGCCCTTCACCCCACCGGCCACCAGCGCGACCAGCACCACGACGATGCCGGCCATCACGGCCATGCCTTTCACCCCGCGGGCCGGGAAACCGACCGAGGGCAGCCGCCCGAGCACGCCCGAGGCCCAGGAGTCCATCAGCGCGGCCCGCCGGTGCTCCGTGTCCGGGCCGTCTCCTTCTTCCTGACCTCCCTCGACGTCCTCCTCGCCCGCGCCCGCCTCGTCCCGCTCGAGGACTCCCAGGAGCACCGTCTCCATCTCCGGGTCCAGGCTCGCGCCCGGAGTAACCACGTCCGCCGGCTCGCCGGCGCCCTCCCCTCCCTGGCCGTCCTCGTCCCGCACGTCTCTGGGATTCACGCTTCTTCTCCTATTGCCACGATGAACAGGTCATGAAACCGGCCGTGCCTCAGCCGCACGTCACCACGGCCTCCCGCAGGGTCCGGACCGGTCCGGACCACGACGTGCGCATCTTCTGCAGCAACGCCAGCCGGTCGAGCCAGTCGTGCTTGACGGCCGGATCCGCCGACCGCCCGGCCGACCGGATCCGCTCCAGGACGTCGTCCGCACGGCCGCTGAGCATCAGGAGCAGGGCGCCGCTCAGCTCCACCCCCAGGTTCGACATCTGCCCGGCGGACCCGGGCGCCCGGACCGCCCGCAGCGCACCGTCCAGGGCGGACGGCTGCCGGGCCACCAGCTCGCCCAGGGCCACCAGCTCGAGAAGCCCTCGGCGGGCGAGCAGTTCCTTGCCGGCCACACGGCTCAGGTGACCCCGGAACGCCGTCCGCAAGGACGCGTCCTCCAGCTCGCGCAGCCAGACCGCACTCAGCGAACTGCCCACCGTGTCAGCCTGAAAGACCCTTTCCAGCAACGCGTCGGCGAGGTTCGTCACCGGGAGCACCGACTCCGGCGAAAGGTCGACGGGCGCCGCGACCGGGTCCGGCCCGAATCCGGGCTCCAGCAGGAGAACGGCCAGGACCGGGACCATCTCGTGCACGATCCGGTCGCGGAGTCCGGGATCGTGAACGCCGGTCAGACGGCCGGTCACGAATGTCTGGGCGAACCCGAAAGCATCGCTCCCGGCGATCTCCGGGTGCTCCACCATCGCCCGCGCGGTCTCGCGGGCCAGGTGCACCCACCACTGCCGCCTCTGTTCCGGATGCACCGCGGCGTCGAGAGCCGCCACGACGTCGACCACGGTCAGACCCGGCACCCCCTGGTCCCGTATCCGGTTCAGCAACCGGACGTCCGCGTTCGGCACCGGCGGCTGATCAGGCTGCTGCCCCAGATGCCGGCCCACCGGATCGACCCGGTGCCGGTCGGCCACCCCGGGGTCCGCGCCGACCCGGATCAGCTCCACCCGGGCCGGTGCGGACCCCGGGTAAACGGGCACGGCGATCCGGAATTCGCGAACCTCGCCGCCGTCGACCGTCAACGCCACGGTCCGGACGCCGAAGTCGGCGATGATCTCCTGGTGAGAGAACGTCCTCGGATCGGTCGCCAGTCTCACCGGGTGGCCCTCCGGGAAGCGCACCTGCCCGGCGCGTTCGTCCGGCTCGGGCCGGGGCACCACGTCCCCCTGCCCGATACGCTCGAACTCCTCCTGTACTTCGAGGAGAACGGCCAGGTGATCCGCGATGGTGGAGAGCTCAACGGCACCGGGCGCTGCCGGGGCGTCCTTGCGCAGGTACTCCACCGCGATGTCGTGCAGCATCCTCAGGTCCCGCAGCGACGGCGGGGCGTGACCCGTGGACATCAGTGTCGGAGCATGGTCGAGCTTGATCGGATGCAGATCCACCCGGGCTCGTACGGGTACCTGGCCCGAATCACTCCGCCCCTGGGTACTCGGCCCATCGACGAAGGGCTGGGTACGGATCCACGGACCAGGCAGCACAAATCGAGGGTCCAACGTCGGGTGGGGAGGATAGCGATCCTTCAGACCTGTCAGATGCCCCAGTTCGTGGTTGATCGTGGCGGCATCGCTCGTGACGTAGACGAGGCTGGAGTTCTCCCGCCCGGACCCGGGAGCCACCATCAGCTCTGCCTCTCCCAGCACCGTGTCCGTTCCACCCGGACCGCTCGTGATGTCGGGGCGGACCCGGACGAAGACTCTCCACCCCGCATGCGCGAAACCTTCGGTCCGGTTCCAGTAACGGGCCGCCCCCGCCCGCATCCGGGCCGCGACCACGGCCACTTCCTCCGGCCTCACGCCGTCCAGCGCCCGGAGGCGGACACGCGGACGCATCTCGACCAGGCGGACCGGCGGGTCCTCCTCCGGCAGGTCAACCACCTTCGCCTGCCGCCGGCCGTCCGGGGGCAGCTGGAAGATCCACGGTGACCGCAGAGCTTCCTCCGCCAGACGATCCAGGATCGCCGGTAGCGGATCATGGCTGGGATCGTTGGTGCTCTGCCGAATCTCGTCCAGTTGAAGCCGGACATGAGCACGCAACGCTGCTGTCCGTTCCGGCAGCTCTCCTCCCTCGGCGATCCGCGGAGGAGGCCCCTGCGGCCCGGCGAGCACGCCGGCCACCCGGACCAGGGCCTGTTTCAGCAACATCTCACGCTTGGGCCCGGCCGGAAGGGTGCCCTGGTCGATGAAGGCCTGCAGTGTCGTGCTGTCAAAAGCCGGCTGCGGAGAAGTGTTCAAGAAGTTCACAGCGGCACTCAGCGGAAATGGATCCCCTTGGCCGACCAGGAAACCAATCTCCTCCCTGACCATGCGCGTCACGTCCTCGGGCGGGGCGGTGCCGATCGCGGTCGGCAGGAGCAGTCCCGAGCGGCGCAGCAGCGCTGCGTGTACCCGGCAGATGTCCAGCCAGGAATGCTGATACGACCGGGCCAGGTGGGGATTCATCAGCCACCACGGGACCCTCTCCGCCGGCATCACGGGCAGCTTCCCTCGATCGAGGTCACGTCCCAGACCCGATGTCTGGAAGCCAATCTCGACCAGCTGACCGACGTCCGGCATCTCGAGTGCGTCGGAGAAGCGGGGTTTCCAGGCCAGCGCGTTCCCGGACATCGACAGACCGGTCGACATGTTCGCGGGGGCTGCCTCACGGGCCGACAAGACATGGTGGGGGCTCAGCGACGGCAGATGACGGGGATCCCGATCGTCGTGCAGAACGAACCGCGACTCCTGCGGCGCCAGCGAGCGCCAACGGTCCAGCCCTTCCGACGCTGCCGTCGGGTCCGCCACCTGGCTCGCCGAGATCGTGATCCGATGAGGATGGGCCGGGAGGTGACGGCCGCGGGTCTCGACCGACATCCCGTCCGAGAGCATCAGTCCGGCAGCTGTACTCAGTACGTGGACGGTGTGCTGTGGACCCGGGAGGATCTTCCCGTCGTGGGAGACTCCCTCTCGGGCGATCTGGAGGTGCGGCTGGGTCCTGGCCTGGAGCAGTCTTTCACCCCAAGGGGTGCCCGGGTGGGTCATCTCGTGCAGTTCGCTGATCCCGACAACTCCGTCGGCCGACCGTGCACTCATCCAGCCGCGGTAGAGGGAGGTGTCGTGGAGCGGATGAATCTGGTACCGCTGCCCCGGCACGGCATCGCTCTCCGGGTGAAGCGGGGTCAGCTGGTCGGCGGCGAAGTACAGATCGAGGCCGAAGTCCTGCACCAAGGTCCGGGCGATCCCGGGGTCGATGTGGCTCGCCACCAGGCGGACCGGGATGCTGTCGCGGCTGGGCGAACGGGACGCGATGTCGCCCAGGACGTGCCGGATCATCGGCACCACGTCCGGGCCCCGAGCGTCCGCCGGGCGTCCGGTGTCGTCGAGAATGACGACCAGAGGGCGTGTTTCGTCGCCCGCAGGAGGCGGAACCTTACTCACTTCGGCGCGTGCCGGGGAGACCAGTGTCCACCCCGGGCCGGTGCGCCGCACCCATGGGCCCGTCGGCGAGGCCACCGGCGTTCCCGCGTGGTCGGCCAGGGTGAGGGGGCGCGGATCCGACAGATTCTCCGGTTCAGTCGGTTTCGCGGGATCGCTCCGGGGAAGGGGCGGCACGATCTGGAAGGTGCTGCCCAGGTGATCGACCAGCCAGGCCTGACCGGCCACCTTCCCCGAGGTCTGCTGCAGGTCGTGCCGACGGATGTACGCCCATCCGTCGGGGCAGTCGAGCAGGTCCCGGCCGACCGGCCCGAGAGGATAGACGACATCGAGATCGAGATCGGTCACAAGCTGCCGGATCAGGCCCTCACCGAGGAGTCCGTCATAGAGCCGCCAGCTCAAGTGCCCCTCGCGAGCGAGGTTCGTAATGGTCAGGACCACCTGCTCGCGCAATTCCTGGGTCGCCGGTATCCCTTGCCATTGACTGCCGGTCAGGGCCATTCGTCCCGGCTCCTCCGACATCACGGGAATGTCGTGAGCGTGACCGGGCCCGGCGAGGATGAGGGTGTGGAACGGCGGCTGGGGAGGCTGGACGAGAAGCTCCCAGCCGGCGGCCAACGGGATTTCCCGCCAGTCGTTCTCGTTCAACAGGGGCGTTCCGTCGGGCCTGATCGCCCGCAGGGCCAGTTCCGACGTTCCGATCACATCGGCTTCGCAGTCCCACAGGTTGCGGATCCGGGAACCGGTATCCCCCAGAGCCCCGGTGCCGGGCGAGAACCACTCCATGAACCCTTCGTCGTTCCTCGCCGCTCCCACGAACCGGTCGTCGCTGCGGACCAGAACGGTCGTCCCCCTTCCTCCGATCTCGAGCAGGTGTTCCAGGTTCCAGGTGAGGTCCTCGGTGAGCACCTGCCGCCACTTCACCCGCTCGGGCGGCTGATCCGCTCCGTAAAGCGTTTCCATCACGATGCGTTCGGTGGCGAACGGAGTCTGCAACACCGATCGGACCCGGTCCCGGAAGTCGATCGCCGACCCTGATTTCAGGTCCGGCCGGAACACCACCATCCACCCGGACTCTCCCTCGGGCAGCACCGCGTCCCACAAGGGCACCGGCCCGGCGCCCTCCCGGAGATTCTCGATCGGGTGCCACACTCTTTCCGCACCGTCGTAGTGGGCCAGTCCCCGCAGGATGCCGTCCATCTGCACCACCACCGTCTCGCCGGGGCGGCGGATCACGCCCGCCAATCGGGCGCCCAGATCGGGGCCGATCGGGAAAACCTCGCCCTCGGCCGGGGACAGCCCCAGTCGCTCGAGCCCGGCCGGGCCGAAGATCTCGACCCGGGACATGAGCTCGACGATGTCGGTCGGCTTCTCCGAGGTGGGACCGAGCCCTTCGCCGAGGCTCTCGGCCTCGTTCAGGTCCTCGTCCTCGTCGAATCCTTGGCTCCCGTCGGACTCGTCGCCCTCGTCGAGCACGGCGGCCGGTGAGGACGTCCGGGCCGGCTGCACCGGACGCCGAGGCTGCCAGGCCAGGCTCGACCGGTCCGGCCCGACCACGGAGACCGAGACCAGTCCACCGTCGGGGAGCGGGGCTTGGTCGAGGCGTCGCACCGGATGGCCAACGGTTTCGCGGCCCGCGTCGAGCCACAGAAGTTCGCCCTGCGCGTTCAGGGCCAGGCCACTGAACTTCTCGCCGTGCCGGACCAGGACCGTCGTCCCCGGCCCACCGCGCAGCAGGTTCGCCCGCAGACCGTCCTCGAGCAGTTCCATCTCGCGGTGGTCGAGGTGCGGGGCCCGCGGGGGGACCTCGGTCTCGGCGCCGTGGACCGTCCGCAGGGCAGAGTGCTCCTGCCGTAGCGGGGCGAAGACCAGGTCACGGACCTGAGCCGGCACATCACTGCCCAGGATCGCCGGGAGCGCCCCGGGCCGCGGACGCAGGATTCCGACCGACAGGGACCGGCCGGCGGGGAAGTCCACCTCCGCCAGAGCGACCGGGACACCGTCGCCGAAGGCCCGACCGCCCCCGGAACCGGTCCACATCAGGTCGGGGCCGTCCCGGTAGGCCACTCCCAGGGTCTCCGCGCCGGACGAGACCAGCAGGACCGTTCCCGGCGCCGAGGCGAGCCTGGTCATCGCCGCGAGGCCGGAACCGGCGGGCAGGACCGTGTCACCGGCCACCTCGTAGGTCGCGTCCAGCCCCCGGACCAGACCGTTGCGCAGGTTCAGCGTCGTGAACCGCGTGTCCAGGACGCCTCGCCACCGGATGAGCTGGGGGCCCGGCACCACCGGCGCCACGTCACCGGCAACCACGTCACCGGCAACCACGTCACCGGCAACCACGTCACCGGCAACCACGTCACCGGCAACCACGTCACCGGCAACCACGTCACCGGCCGCCACGGACACATCGGCCAGCACCGAGGTTGCGGCCTGATCGGAGGCCGACCCCGCCGGGGCCTGATGGACGGCCGCACCCGCCGGCGCCTGATGGAGGAACGGACCCGCCGGGGCCTGGTCGACAACCGGACCGGCGGAGGCCGGTGGCGCCTGCGGGCTCTCCAGCAGGGCCAGCGCCTCGTCGGCGGACCGGTCCGGGGAAAGCCGGGGTAATTCCGGAGCTTCCGCGAGCCGGGTGGAATCGACGCCGACGGGCTCCGCGCGGCTCCCCTGTCCCGGAATGATGTTCTCGCTCTCGGGGGTCCACCACCGCAGCCCTACCCAGAACCGATGAACCGCCGGTTCGAAGAGGTGCTGAACCTCGTACCCCTGAAGTGTCGGCCGTCCGTCCGGCGACCGGATCCCGAGATCCCAGGCCGCGTAGGCGTTGACGGCCGGCAACGGAGGCCCCTCCAAGGGAGTGACGTCGTACAGGGACCCGGGACCGGTCATGACGGCGGTGTCCCGCCGGAGCTGGTCGTGATAGACGGCCGTCGCCTTCTCACCGCCCGGATCCGCCGGCCGGATGTGCTGCAGGTACTGCCTCGAGCGCTCCAGCACCAGGTTGATCACGCGGTTCTGCGGGCCCGCGATCAGCACATTGTTGTTCAGCCAGCCGACCCCGTAGGCCTGCCGGGCCGCGACGTCGAGATGTTCCTGGCCGATCTGGTCGGGAAACGGCTCACCGGCGTCGTCGAGATGGCGCTCCAGCCATTTGAGTGAGGCGATCCGGGGCCCGACGACCGGCATGTCTCCCGTCCTCATGGGCATCGGCCCGACATCGGCCCAGCTGAATCTGCCCGGGGCGACGTCCACATCCGCGTAGACTCCACCCAGCAGCCACAGCACCGACCAGCGGATGAGGTCGCTCGCCGCCGGGAACGCCCCCGCGATCAGGGTGTCGGCCAGCAGCGCCGTCAGGGTGGTTCCGCCCACGCGCTCGATCAGGTCCACCGTGTCGTCGTGGATCTCGACGATGTCCCCGAGCATCTGGGTGTGATCCGGCGACCACCGGTTCACGTCCGGCACGGTCCACAGGTGCAGGGGCACGTCACCGGCCGCCAGGCGCCAGCCGCGCAGGTTCTCCACCGCGTCCGGGGTGAGTTCGCCTCCCATCCAGACGAAGTGCATCTGCCGGGGGACGAACGTGCTGACCGTCCTGACTGCCTGCGGTATGAGATCGCGCAGGACCCCTTCTCTCGCCCGGAGGTCTGACAGTCTCTCCGGCGGAACCCCTTCCTGGCCCATCAGCCCCTCGATCTCCCGCCGGGCCCGGTCTTCGAGAACCCGGACAACGCCGGTCCGGCCGGCCTGCTGGGCCCGGAACGCGTGGGCGAGCACCGCCGCCGTGTCCGCCTCAGCACCGGGCACCGGGTCCACCGGGTGCAGGAAGACCTCCACCCGGTATCCGGGGCCGTCTGTGGCCGACAGGGAGGACACGGCGGACGGGGCGGCGACCTCGTCGCGCGTCTTGACCGCAAAGGTGCCGCCCGTCGTCCCCCGGTACTCGACAGCTGCCCGCACCGCCTCGACCAGTTCCTGGGCGAGTTCCGGGCTGACCGGAGGACCGGCCACGCCGTCGCCACCGGGTACCGGCACCACCGCGATGCCGACGTCGAACTCCGCGGCCAGCAATCCCCTTCGGATCGCCCGCCCCATATCGTCGAGCTGCCCCCAGGACTGCGCCGGCAGATCGCGGGACCGGAAGGCCGGCAGGAAGATCGACATCGAGAGGCCGTCGGGCAAGGGCTCGCGGGCGGGCGGCAGCGCACCGGACAGCCCGGTCTCGCCCAGCCGGTCCGGCCAGGCGTCGAGGCCGGCCTCCTGGACGAGGTCGTCGGCGGCCCTCCACCAGGCCGGGACCGGGCTCCGATCTACGGCCGGGGTGGGCGCCACGAACAGCTGCGCGCGAAGATCCGGCCAGCGGGCGCTCAGGCTCGGGGCCGGTTCCGTACCGGAAAAGCTCCGCATGGCATCGAAGCTGCCGCCCCGGGGCAGGGCGACGCTCGCGAGGGGAACCAGCGGCAGACCGGCCGTGGTGTCGGGGGTGGCCCAGACCTGCCGACCGGGCTCGTGGTAGGCCATTCCGATCATCCGGCCCTCGTGCAGGAGAATGACGGCGCTGCCGGCCACCGTCAGCGCCCGGTCCAGGTACTCGCGGACCCCGGCCGCCGCGACCGTGGTGAAAGGGCTGGTCATCCGCAGATCCAGAGCCGCCACCACCACTGCCGTCCAGATGTCGGTGGAGGGCGGGCACTGCGACGGGAGGTCAGCTTCACGGGGCACTACGGAGCTCCAGGATCGACCGGGCGGCCGTGGGAAGTTGCGGACCGGGAGTTGCGGACCGGAATCAGTCTCGGCCACGGGTGTTGACGGACGATCGACGCGCCCGAACCCGGCCCGGCCGGAGGTCCGTCCTGACACCGGCCCTCCGGCCGGAGCGGTCTCGTCATGACAGCACGCCTGGCCCCTCTCCGGCATCACCGGACCGCCGGTGTGGGCGGGAAAGGCAGCCAATGCGTCCTGTTCGGCCAACCCGCCCCCGGCGGCCGGTGAACGGATCGGACCCTGCCGGCGTAGTCCCGGTCACATCCTGTCTCACTCCACCAGTCGTCCGACGGAACGGAGCAACACCGTGCCTTCCGACATCCAGATCGTCTACGCCGACGTGCGGGGGGTCGCGGTCAGCCTCCGGTCGGTGACCACCAGGACCCTGCCGAGGCTGACCACGGTGCAGGACACAGTGAACGCGCTGCTGACCGATCCCGAGGGCCTGTGGTTGTGCCGGTCCAGTCCGGCGCTGCAGGATCAGTACCAGGCCTTTCACCGTTCCGTCGCCCGGGCGATCGACGAGATCCCCACCTGGGCCGCACAGTTCGAGGGCCTGACCACCCAGATCGAGGCAATGAGCCCGCACGTCGTCCCTGGGTCCGGTCCGGCCGGACACCCGAGCGAAAGGTGATGCACATGGCCGACATCGAGGTGGCTCCAGGCACCGTTCGGCACGCGGTAGACGTGGTGAACGACCACCAGGACACGATCGTCGACGAGCTGGAACGGCTGCTGTCCGCCGTGACCGCCCTGCTGACCCACGAGGGCGGACTGTGGCTGCAGCAGTCGAGCCCGGTGACGGGCATCGAACTGCAGGCCTTCTCGCGTGATCTGCAGCAGACGATCACCATCTTCCGCTGTTTCGCCGAGAGTTTCACCTCCACGGTCACCGACCTCGAAGGGCCCGAGAACCCACCCGGAGAGCGCCCGTGAGTCCGGCTGCCACCCACCCCACCCCGACGTCGGTCGTCATCGAGGCACCCGATCAGCTCAGCGAGTACGCGGTCGTGACGCTGCTGGCGGCCGACCGGAAGATCCGGGTACTGCCGGCCGCGGAACTGGGGCAGGCGGACGTCCTGGTGATCGTGACGCCCGTCCTGACCGAGTTCCTGCGCGGACGGGCCGAGGAGCTGCTGCGCACCTTCCCCGGCCCCTGTATCCTGATCGTCGACCGGATCGACCCCGCACCGGACCGGCGTTCCCCGGCCGCCGCGACCGGTCTGCTGCTGCGTTCCGAGGTCACCTCCGAACTGCTCACCGCCCGGATCCGGCAGGCTGCCCGGGGCGCCGGGCACCTGCGGGTCGCCGGCGAGAGTCCGACCCCTCCCCTGGACCACCGGGAGACCCTGATCCTGCGGATGCTCGCCGAAGGGCTCGAGATCCCGGAGATCGCGTCCCGGCTGAACTGTTCGGAGGGCAACGTCAGGCGGATCCTCAGTCTGCTGATGAACCGGCTCGGGCTGAGCAACCGGTGGCAGGCCGTGGCCTACGCGTTCCGCGCCGACCTGCTGTGACGCCACCACCGATCACCGCAGCAATCGCGTGTCAACGCCGGTCCCGGATCGTCGCCCTGTGTCCAGCGACCGCCCCGGTGACGACTTCGCCCACGCCCTGATGACCGAACATCGCCCGTTCCTGCACGTGTACGTGCGTAATCTGATGCGCAGCGACCAGTCCCGGGTGGACGACGTGGTCCAGGAGACCATCGTGCGGGCCTGGCAGCACCGGGGGCGGATCCCGGCGGAAGCGGTGCGGCCCTGGCTCTTCCGGGTAGCCCGCAACCAGGTGGTCGATCTGTGGCGGCGGCGCCCGGCGCTGCCGGTCGAGTCTTTCGAGACGCAGTCCTGCGACCCGGCCGACTCCCGCCAGGAGGACGCCTTCGAACGGGTGCTCCAGGATCACGCCACCGTCGCCCTGCTGCGGGGCCTGTCGGACCGTCACCGGGAAGTGCTGGTGCACCTGTACTGCCTCGACCGCTCCCAGACCCAGACCGCCCGTGCCCTCGGGCTCGCCGAGGGCACGGTGAAATCCCGGGCCCACTATGCGATCGAGCGACTCCGGGCACTGCCGCCCACGGCCTGACCAGGCGACTTCCCGGTCTCTGAACGCGGCTCCGGCGGTCGTTCACTCATCCTCCAGCCGCCGCTGGTGGACTGGTCCGGCCCGGACGCGGAGACGTCCGGGTGCGCCCGGGGTCCCCTCCCCCCCGGGCGCTTCAAGCACCAGGCAGCAAGGAGAGTCAGCACATGCCCGGCCCAGAGCTCAACTTCGACACCAGCGTCTTCGACCGGGAGTACATCACCCTGGCCGACGGCCGGGAAGCCATCGTGCGCGGTGGCCGCGACCTCTTCGACCGGCTGCCGAGGGCGTTCGAGGGCATCAACCAGATCGCGGTGATCGGCTGGGGCCCGCAGGGGTCGGCGCAGGCCCAGAACCTGCGCGACTCGCTCGACGGAAAGCTCAAGGTGATCGTCGGCCTGCGCACCGGTTCCGGCTCCGCCGGGGCCGCCCGGGCCGCCGGGTTCACCGAGGCGGACGGCACTCTCGGCGAGATGTTCGAGGTGATCGCCGCGTCCGACCTGGTCCTGCTGCTGATCTCCGACGCCGCCCAGGTCGAGCTGCACGAGCAGATCTTCGCGGCGCTGCGCCCGGGGGCGACCCTCGGTCTCTCGCACGGCTTCCTGCTCGGGTTCCTCGACCAGCAGGGTGGCCGGTTCCCGGAGAACATCGACGTCATCGCGGTCTGCCCCAAGGGCATGGGCGCCTCGGTGCGCGCCCTGTACCAGCAGGGGGCACACACCAACGGCGCCGGGATCAACGCCAGTTTCGCGATCGAGCAGGACGTCAGCGGCCGGGCCACGGAACGGGCCCTGGGCTGGTCGGTCGGCCTCGGCGCGCCGTACACGTTCCAGACCACGCTGCGCTCGGAGTACCTGTCCGACCTCACCGGTGAGCGCGCCATCCTCCTCGGTGGCGTGCACGGCATCGTCGAGAGCCTGTACCGGCGCTTGCGCGAGCAGGGCCTGGACGAGACCGAGGCCTACCGGCACTCGGTGGACTGCGTCACCGGCCCGATCTCGCGCATCGTGTCCCGGCACGGGCTCATCGGCCTGTACCGGACCTTTGAGGACGACGAACTCGTCACCTTCCAGAAGGCTTACGCCGCCGCGTACCCCGTCGGCCTGGAAATCGTCCACGAGATCTACGACGAGGTCGCCTCCGGCAACGAGATCCGCAGCGTGATCCTGGCGGGTGAGCGGCTCCAGCGCTTCGGGATGGGCACGATCGACGCCTCCCCGATGTGGAAGGCCGGTGAGGTGGCCCGCGGCACCCGCGACGACGAGAAGCTGGTCCTGGACCCGGGAACGGCCGGCGTCTTCTGCGGCGTGATGATGGCGCAGGTCGACACGTTCTTCGAGAAGGGGCACCCGTACTCGGAGATCGCGAACGAGTCGGTGATCGAGGCCACCGACTCGCTGAACCCGTACATGCACGCCCGGGGCGTCGCGTTCATGGTGGACAACTGCTCCACCACGGCCCGGCTGGGCTCGCGCAAGTGGGCCCCGCGATTCGACTACCTGCTCACCCAGAGCACCTACCCGGCGCTCGACGGCCCGGGGGCCGAGGTCGACCTGAGCCTGCTCCAGGCATTCGAGGAGCACCCGGTGCACGAGGTGCTGAGCGTCTGCGCGCAGATGCGCCCGTCCGTCGACATCTTCGTCGAGTGAACCACCGGATGGGCCCCCGCGACCAGGAGTTCGCCGACCTCCTCCTGAGCAGCCACCTCACCACGATCGGACGCCCCTTGGCCCCGGAAGGGGTGACCGGGGAACAGTTGTCGGACTGGTTCTACACCGCGCCGTTCGGCCTGCTGGCGCACGAGTTCTCGGCCGATCCGGTCTTCGTCTACGCCAATCTGCAGGCGCAGAAGCTGTTCGGGTACGACTGGGACGAGTTCACCGGCCTGCCCTCGCGGCTGTCGGCGGGGCCTCAGGACCGGGCAGCCCGTGATGCCCTGCTGAAGGAAGTGGCGGAGAACGGGTACACCGACGACTACCGGGGCCTGCGAGTCACCCGTTCGGGCCGCCCCTTCTGGATCGAGAGGGTAACGGTCTGGAACCTCACGGGGACGAACGGCAAGGCGTACGGGCAGGCAGCGCTGATCCGCCGCTGGCAGGACGCCTGAAGGACGCACCGGACGGGCGGCGCACACCTGGTCCGGTGACCGGGCCGGTTCTGCAGACAGCCGGAGCCGCCCGGAGGTGGCGGTGGGTGCGCGCGAAGACCTCGCGGCACCCACCGTCCGTTGCCCGTTCGGCCAGTGCCTCAAGATGCCCGATCCGTCCCGGTGATCCCCGTTCTCGGATGGATCTATGCTCCCCCCATGTCCCAAGGAACCCAAGAGCCACCGACGGAGTACTGGTTCCAGCTCCTGGGGCCACTGCGGTTCTGGCGTGACGGCGTCGAGATCGAGACCGGCCCCCGCCAGCAGCGTTGCCTTCTCGCCCTGCTACTGGCCCGCGCGGGCCAGCCCGTCGGCGTCAGCGAGATGGTCGACGTGCTGTGGGGTGACGAGCCGACGGCCAGCGCCGTGAACGTCATCCACCGCTACATCGGGGCCCTGCGCCGCCTGACCGAGCCCGGCCTCGCCGCCCGCGGGCACAGCTCCTGGCTGGTCAGGCAGGGCAACAGCTATCGCCTCACCGCCGGTGCGGAAGCCAGCGACGTGGTGGCGTTCCGGGACCTGGTCGAACGCGCTCGCACGCTGAGCCGCGACCACGACTACGCGCCATCACTCGATCTGTACCAGAAGGCCATCGAGCTGTGGTCCGGGCCGTGTGCCGCCGACCTGGCCGACTCCGGGCCGGCCACCGCCGTCTTCCACGCACTCAACCGGCAGCTCTTCGACGTGGCCATGGAGGCCGCCGACCTGGCGATGCGGCTAGGGCTGGCCGACAGGCTGCTGCCGGCGCTGCGGCGGGTGGCCTCGTGGGACCACCTGAACGAGCCCCTGCACGCCCAGCTCATGACGCTGCTGCACGAGGCCGGTCACCGGGCCGAGGCCTTCGCCGTCCACGACACGTTGCGCACCCGGCTGGACGAGGAACTGGGGCTCGAGCCCGGTCCGGAGTGCCGCGCGGTCCAGCAGCGCCTGCTGACCGGCACCCCGGCCGTTCCCGACCCCAGCGGTGAACGTCCCGAACCGACCTATGACGAGCTGGCCAACCCGCCGGCGTCCCTGGTCGTGCGTCCGGCCCAGCTCCCGCCCGACCTGCCGGTCTTCGTCGGGCGTGAGGACGAGACGCAGGTCGTGACCGGCCTGCTGCAACGGCGCCACGACGAACCGCAGGCCGCGCCCCTGGTGATCGCGCTCAGCGGGATGGGCGGGGTCGGCAAGTCCACCTTCGCCGTACACCTGGCTCACCTCTTGGCCCCGGGGCACGCCGACGGCCAGCTCTACCTCGACCTGCGCGGTTCCGGAGACGGCGAGCAGAGCGTCTCCACCGGTGAGGCACTCACCCTCCTGCTGCACTCGCTCGGAATGCCCGCCGTCTCGGTGCCCGAGCAGGTCCCGGCGCAGGTCGGCATGTACCGGAGCCTGACCGTGGACAAGCGGATGATCGTGCTGCTCGACAACGCCCACACCGTGCAGCAGGTGCGGCCCCTGGTTCCGAACTCGGCCCAGAGCCTGGTGCTCGTCACCAGCCGCGCACCGCTGGCCGGACTGGCGGCGGTGGAGGGGGCCAGGCTCCTGCTGATGGACCTGCCCACCGCCCAGATCGCCCGCGAGATCCTGCTGGCCCGGCTGCCCGCCACCGGGCAGACCCCCGACCCGGCGGTCGTCGACGAGATCGTCGAACTGTGCGGCCGGCTGCCGCTGGCCCTGGCCCTGGTCGCCGCCCAGATGGCCGCCCGGCCCTGGTTCTCCCTGCAGGCGGTGGCCGACGGGCTGCGCGACGCCCCGCGACTCGAGGCGTTCGGGCACGACGAGACCAACAACGACCCCCGCAGCGTCTTCGCCTGGTCGTACCGGCACCTGGGACCGGAGGCCGCCCGGCTCTTCCGCTACCTGTCGATTCGGATCGGCCCGTCCATCTCCGCCTCGGCCTGTGCCAGTCTGCTCGGCACCGAACTGGCCACCACCCGGGCGCTGCTCCAGGAGCTCGCCGGCTCGGCCTTGATCTCCGAGGTCGAACCCGGCCGGTACAGCTCCCACGTGCTGGTGCGGGCCTACGCCGAGGAGCTCTTCCTCGAGATCGACAGCCCGCAGGAGCGGCAGGAGGCCGGCACCCGACTGCTGCAGCACTACCAGCACAGCAGTTTCGCGGCCCACGTCGCGGTCCGGCCGCACCTGAGGCCGGTGCCGCCGTTGGGTCTGGCCCACTCCGTGCACCCCGAGTCCCCGGCGGGCTTCCACACCGCCATGTCCTGGTTCGCGACCGAGCGACCGGTCCTCGTCGACGCCGTGACCCGGGCCACCGAACGGCGTTTCGGGGTGGAGTCCTGGCGTCTGGCCCTGACCCTTCAGCAGTACTTCCAGCGGGGCGCGTTCTTCCAGGACTGGATGAACGTCATGTCGACGGCACTGCAGGCCGCGCGGCGCGACGAGGACCGTGCGGGGCAGGCGTACTCGCTGCGGAGTCTGGCCGGGGCCCACTTCTTCTTCGGCCGCTACGACGAGGCCCTCGACCTGCTGGACGAGGCCGGGCAACTGTTCACCGAGATGGGGTTCCCGGAAGAACGCGGGTACGTCCACACCAATCGCGGCGACGTGCTGATCCGGCTGAAGCGGCACGAGGAGGCGCTGGCGGAGTATCAGAAGGCCCACCGGCAGTTCGTCACCTCGGGCAACGCCCAGCGCGAGGTACGGGCGATGTCGGAGGTGGGCCACACGCTGGCTCTGCTCGGCGACAACGCGGAGGCCGAGACCCAGTTGCGCAGTGCCCTGGCCCGCAACGACCAGGTCGGGAACCTCGAGCAGGAAGGGCAGATCCGCGTCTACATCGGCCGGCTGCAGACCGGCCTGAAAGACTACCGCTCCGCGATCAAGGAGCTGGAGGACGCGGTGCTGGTGCTGAACCGGGTGGGTCACCGCACCCTCGAGTTCGACGCCCTGCTGATGATCATCGAATCCTGGCTCGCCCTGGAGGATTACGACAGCGCCTGGAAGACCTGGCACACCGCCCACGAGCTGGCTCAGACCTGGCAGAACGGCGGGACGCTCCAGACCGCCGAGCGGCTGGACCGACTAAGACCGCCAGTGGAGCCGGAAGGCGTCTGATCGATGACCCTTCCGGCCCCACAGCGGGTTCTACTGGAAGCTGCAGCCCGGGTTGGCCGCATCCTGCGACAGCGGCGACCCGGTCGGCAGCACGTACAGCACCTCGAGCACGACCGGGGTACGACCGCGGTTGATCCCGATGTGCACATTCTCCGCGCCGGCGGGCTCCCGAATCACGCTGCCACGCCGGTACACACCGTCCGAGGCGCACGTGTCGTCGAAGTGGCTCAAAGTGCCCTGCTTGACCTTACCGAAGAGCCACCCGTCGTGGTAATGCCAACCGGTGGCTTGCCCCGGCGGGATCGTAATCTCGCGCCGAACGTAATCAGTGTGACCGATGGTCTTCTGGGAGATGATCGTGCCGACCACCCCCGGCCCGGCCGGAGTGGCCTGGGCGGCACCGGCGGCACTCATGGTGAACGTGGCCGCGGCGGTGGCCGCCAGCCCGGCCCGCAGGGCCTTCTTCATTGCCGGCATCTGTTTCGCCTCGTTATTTCTCGCAGTCTGCTGCGTCGGGCCGGACCGTCCACCGGTCCGGCCGACCTGTCACGTCGATCACCAGTCAGCGAGCTTCACGACTGCACCTCCTCCGTCTCACGGTTGACGAAAACCAGTGAACGCAGCTCATCTGAACCAGGAGTGAACGTCCAGTTCCGCACTCCGGCGACGGTCGGGAAGTGCTTCTCCACTGTGCGGTGAGACCTTCGGGAGAAGCATCCGGACACCGAGGAGTCACGTCATGCCCAGCCCACCCCCGGGCCGCGAGTTCCCGGCCCTACTGACCGCCGAAACTCTCTCGGTGGTGGGCGATCAGCTATCCCGGGTAGCGTTGGCACTGCTGGTCTTCGAGCGCACCCGTTCGGCCGGGCTCAGCGGCCTGACCTACGCCCTGACATACCTGCCGACGGTGGCCGGTGCCCTCACCCTCTCGCAGCTGGCCGACCGCCGGCCACGCCGCCAGGTATCCGTGGCCATCGACACGGTGCGGGCCCTGATCATGATGACGATGGCCCTTCCCGGCCTGTCGTTGCCGGTGCTGTGCGGCTGCGTGGGCCTGTCCGCGTTCCTCAGCGGCCCCTACGCGGCCACCCGCCTGGCTCTTCTGCGCGACGTTCTCCCACAGGACCAATTTGGCGCGGGAATGGCTGTGCGACAATCGCTCTCGCAGGGCGGCCAGCTCATCGGCTACTGTGCGGGCGGCGTGCTCGCCACGACGGTCGGGCCCAGCCGGTGCCTGCTGATCGACGCGCTCACCTTTGCCGCGGCGGCGCTGATCGTGCAGGTGTGGGTACGTCCGCGACCGGCGGCGCTGACCGGGACCACGGGCGGGAGTACCCGCACCACGTTCGCCCTCATCTGGCGCTCCCCGTCGCTGCGGGCCATCTTCCTGTCCACCGGGCTGGGACTCTTCCTCACCGCGCCGAAGGCGCTGGCCACGCCGCTGGCGTTCGACCTGCACCTGGACACCGCCTGGGTGGGCATCTTCATGGCCTCCGAGGGCCTGTTCTCGGTCGTGACCCTGGCCGTCTTCGCCCGCTACGTCGACGCGAGCCGGTACCGCCGGCTGTTCCCGGCCGCCTGTCTGGTGCCGGGACTCCCCCTGCTGGTAACCGGCGTCCTCCATCAGCCTCTGCTTGTAGTCATAACTTTCGGTATCAGCGGCGCCACGTGGTCGGTGCTGACCGTGCTCGCCGCATCCTCGTTCGCCGACCTGCTGCCGAACGACCAGCGAGGACGCGGCATGGGCATCGCCGCGTCGATGAATGCGACGGCTCAGGGAGCCGGTGCCTTCCTGGCCGGCGTCGTCGCCGACCAGGTGGGAGCAGGGACGGCCATCGGCGTCCTGGCGCTGGCCGGCGGCCTTTTCGCCCTGCTCCCCTCCCTCGCGTCGATCCGCCTGGCTCAGGAGCCGCTGCTCACGCGGCCGTGACGTCGACCTTCCCGGCCAGCCAGGTCAGCGATGCGTCGGCGATCTCGCCCCAACCCTGGTCCAGGGCCAGCGAATGCCCCCGGTCGGCGAACTGCCTCAGCTCGGTCACGGCCGGCGACGAGGCGTACTGCCTGAACGCGCCCCGGGTGACCACGTCCGGGACGGTGTGGTCCTGCTGGCCCGAGATGAACAGCAGCGGTCCCCGATCCGGGTTGGCGGTGTTCACGGCGGCGGCGGAGTGACGGGAGAAGTTCGCGAAAGCGGCCTCGAACAGCGGACGTCCGGGTGAGGGGATCGTCCATCGCTCGAACAGCTCGTCCGACTCGCCCTCGCTGATCGCGTTACCGAACCCGTACCGGAACTGCGCCTTCGTCAACGCCACCGAACGCCTACGGTTGGCCGGATTACCCAGCACCGGCGAACCCGACCGCAACTGCGCCAACGGCAGCGCCTTGACCCCCTTGATCTGCGCCGGATCGATCGCCACCCCCGCCCGCCCCAGACCCTGCCCCAGCAGCTTCTGCACGAACAGACCACCGAACGAGTGCCCGACCAGCACCGGCGCACTCGGCAGCGCCTGAATGATCTTCGTGTAATGCTCGGTCACGTCGTCGATCCCGATCCCGGCGACCGCCTCGGGATTCGCGCGAGCCTCCTCGACCGTGGCCGGCTCGTTCGGCCAACCCGGGAACACCGGCTCGTAGCCCTGCCCGGCGAACCGTTCGGCCCAGGCCTGCCAGGACGAGGCGTGCAGCCACAGACCGTGGATGAAGACGACCGGAACTCGCGTGCTGGTCATGGGAGTCCTTCCCGCTGAAACGTTCGGATGCGTGCCCGGTCCGGACGGACCGTCCAGCGCATCCTTCATCACCGGTGTTGATTTCCAGTTGTTCCCGGGCGCACCCGACCGGCGCGCCCCGGCGGCGGCCACTGCGAATCAAGACGCCGTGCAGCGCCTGTCCAGTGCACTCTGGTTCCATCGGCCTGGTCCGACCGAATCAACACGGGAGCCTGAATCTTGGCGAAGAAGAACACACTCCGACGACTCGCCGCCCTGGGCGCGACCGCCCTGGCCACGACCGTCATCGCGGTCTCCGGGATGTCCGGGGCGTCGGCCGCCACCAACCCCTACAACCAGGTCCGGATCTGCGCGCAGGGCGACTACTGGGCCTCGGCCGTCATCTACAAGGACACCGCGGGCAGCACCGTCTGGCTGAAGACTCCGCAGATCAAGCCGGGCACCTGCTGGGACACGATTCTCAACACGAACGGTGTGCGGGTCCGGATCAACGTGGGCGGCACCCAGACCCAGAACTCCACGCCCGCCCGGTACATCGGCTTCGGTCTCTGGAACAGCACCGCGCCCATCGCCCTGGGCGCCGAGGGCAAGTTCGCCGGGACCGTCAAGCTGGTCGAGTACAAGTAGCGCCGGTCCGAGGGCGGCCGGTTCCCCGGGACCGGCCGCTCTCAGGTGACGATCAGCAGGCGGCGCTCACCGAATCGTTCATGTTGACGGTGTATCCCCGGCCGTCGCTCCCGCTGCCTCCCCAGTAGGAGGTCGTCTGCGTCAGGCTGGACAGCCTCCCGCCGGCGCTGACGATGAAGTACCAGTCACCCTGCGGGGACGGCCACTGGGCCTTGTTGTAGGAGACCACGGCCGTCCCGGAGTTGTTGATGACCGACGACGCGTTGTTGTCGGCCAGCGTTCCACTGCTGAAATAGTTGTCACCCAGGTACTTCTCGCAATTCGGCAGGCCGGAGGAGTTGGTACCGAGAGTGAGGATCCCTCCCGTGTACCCGGCGCCCTCGAACAGGCACACCTTGCCCGACGCGCAGTCGGCGCTGCTGGCGGCCTGCGCGGTGGGAGCGGCCACGGCGGACATCGCCGCCGCGGCGGCGACGGCGGAAGCCGCCGCCATGACGGCTCGGATCGTGAAACGCACGAACGGTCCTTTCCTGGATTCCAGATGGCCCGTCGACCCTAGGAAGACGCACTGGACGAGGGATGGACGAGGTCTTGACCCACCCCGGCCACGCATACTGAAGCCCGCCCCGAGCAGCCCGACGATCAGCCGAGGAGCCCCCACCCGTGACGCGACCGCCCGCCCCCCGGTCACCGTTCGAGGCCCTGCCGTCCCGGATCGACCTCCCGGCCACCGATCACCGGATCACCGCCTGGTGGAAGTCCCACGACGTGTTCGCCCGGTCGCTGGCCCGCACGGCCGACGGCCCGGCCTGGGCCTTCTACGAGGGCCCGCCGACCGCGAACGGCGCCCCCGGCACCCACCACGTCGAGGCCCGTGTCTTCAAGGACGTGTTCCCCCGGTTCAAGACCATGAAGGGCTTCTCGGTGCCCCGCCAGGCCGGCTGGGACTGCCACGGCCTGCCCGTCGAACTGGCCGTCGAGAAGGAACTGGGACTGACCGACAGGCCCGGAATCGAGAAGGCCGGTGTCGCGTTCTTCAACGAGCGCTGCCGGGAGTCGGTGACCCGTCACGTCGGCGAGTTCGAGAAGCTCACCGACCGCATGGGCTACTGGATCGACCTGGAGAACGCCTATGAGACGATGTCTCCGGAGTATATCGACTCGGTGTGGTGGTCGCTCGCGAAGATCCACGCCGACGGCCGGCTCACCGAGGACTTCCGGGTCACCCCGTACTGCCCGCGCGACCAGACGACGCTCTCCGACCACGAGGTGGCCCAGGGGTACGAGACGGTCACCGACCCCTCGGTCTTCGTCCGCTTCCCCCTCCAGGCCCCGCTCCGCGGGCAGCCCGACGTCGACCTGCTGGTGTGGACGACCACCCCGTGGACGCTCGTGGCCAACACCGCGGTGGCGGTCAACCCGGAGATCACCTACGTCGTGACCCACACCGCCCGGGGAACGTTCGTCGTCGCCGAACCCCTGCTGGACGTGCTGCGCGACGAGGAGCCCGAGGTCCTGGCCAGGGTGCCGGGTGTGGACCTGGCCGGCCTGCGCTACCACCGCCCCTTCGACCTGGTCGACATCCCCGACGCCCACCTCGTGGTGCTCGCCGACTACGTCACCACCGCCGACGGCACCGGCCTGGTCCACCAGGCCCCCGCTTTCGGCGCCGACGACCTCAGCGTCAGCCGGGCCCACCGCCTGCCCGTCGTCAACCCGGTCGGGCGCGACGGCCGCTTCCACGACGAGCTGCCACTCGTCGGTGGAACCTTCTTCAAGGACGCCGACCCGATCGTCATCGACGACCTGCGATCCCGCGGCCTACTGCTGCGGGTACAGCCGGTCGAGCACCCGTACCCGCACTGCTGGCGCTGCCACACACCGCTCATGTACTACGCGCAGCCGTCCTGGTACATCCGCACCACCCGGGTCCGGCAGGCACTGCTGCGCGAGAACGAGTCGACGACCTGGTTCCCCAGCCACATCAAGCACGGCCGCTACGGCGACTGGCTCGAGAACAACATCGACTGGGCGCTGTCGCGCTCGCGGTACTGGGGCACGCCGCTGCCGCTGTGGCGGTGCCGCAACTCCCACGTCACCGCGATCAGCTCCCGGGCCGACCTCGGCCGCCGCACCGGACAGGACCTGTCACAGCTCGATCCGCACCGCCCCTTCATCGACGAGATCACCTTCGCCTGCCCCGACTGCGGCGAGACCTCCACCCGGGTGCCCGAGGTCATCGACGCCTGGTACGACTCCGGGGCGATGCCGTTCGCCGCGCACGGGTACCCGCACGTGCCCGGCAGCGTCGAGGCGTTCGAGGCCACGTATCCGGCGCAGTACATCGCCGAGGCGATCGACCAGACCCGGGGCTGGTTCTACACCCTGATGGCCGTCGGCACCCTGGTGTTCGACCGTTCCCCCTACGAGAACGTCGTCTGCCTGGGCCACATCATGGCCGAGGACGGCCGCAAGATGAGCAAGCACCTGGGCAACATCCTGGCCCCCATCCCCCTGATGGACGACCACGGTGCCGACGCCCTGCGCTGGTTCATGGCCTGCTCCGGCTCACCCTGGTCGCAACGCCGGGTCGGCAGCGCACCGCTCGAGGAGATCGTGCGCAAGGTCCTCATGACCGACTGGAACACGGCGTCGTTCTTCACCCTTCATGCGAGCCGCGCCGGCTGGGAGCCGCCGTCGGCGGCACCGGCGGGCACGCGTCCGTTGCTCGACCGGTGGATCCTGGGTGAGGTGCACCTCCTGACCGATGCGGTGGACGACCGTCTGGAGAACTTCGACACCGCCGGCGCGGGTCGCCTGCTGGCCGAGTTCGTCGACGAGCTGTCCAACTGGTACGTGCGCCGTAACCGCAAACGGTTCGGCCTCGGCGACCAGGACGCCCTGGCCACGCTCTTCGAGTGCCTGGAGATCCTGACCCGCCTGCTGGCGCCGATCGTCCCGTTCGTGACCGAGGAGATCTGGCAGCGGGTCGTCCGCCCCGGGCAGCCCGACGCCGCCGATTCGGTACACCTCGCGACCTGGCCGGTTCCCGATCTCACCCGGGTGGAACCGGATCTGCAGGCTCAGGTGCGAATCTCACGGGCGCTGGCCGAGGCCGGCCGCGCCGCCCGCAAGAGCGCGCGGGTCCGGGTGCGTCAGCCGCTGGCCCGGGCGCTCGTCGGGCTTCCCGCCGGTGTCGAGATGGCCGCCGCCCTGCTCGACGACATAGCCGACGAACTCAACGTGAAGGAACTGGTGCGGCTGGACGCGGCGGACGCGGTGGTGGACATCGCGGTCAAGCCCAGTTTCCGCAACCTGGGTAAGCGGTTCGGGCCCCGGACTCCGCAGATCGCCCGGGCGATCCGGGCGCAGGATCCGGTGGTCCTGGTCGGCCGGTTGCGGAGCGGGGACAGTGCGGCGGTAGACGTGGACGGCGAGACCGTCACGGTGGGTCCCGACGACGTCCAGATCACCGAGATTCCCCGTACCGGCTGGGTGGTCGAGTCACAGCGTGAGGTCACCCTGGCCCTGGACGCCCGGGTCACGCCGTCCCTGGCGGCCGAGGGTACGGCGCGGGACCTGGTCCGGGTCGTCCAGCAGGCACGTCGGGCCTCGGGTTTCGATCCGTCCGACGCCGTCCGCGTGAGCGTCGACGGTCCGGACGAGGTTCTGGACGCGGTCCGGGAGCACGCCGACTTCGTCCGGCGCGAGACCCTGGCCGTCCGTCTCGATCTCGGCGGCCCGGCCGCCGGTCAGTTCACCGGGAACGTCGGCGAGGGCCACACCGTCCGGGTGGACGTGGTCCGACCATGAAACGTCAACTCGCCCGGCGCGGGAGGACCGCCGAGGAGGGCGGTGTCATTCGTTCTCCAGAGGAAATGAACCGGAGCCCCGTAGGTTCACGGCTGCAGCATCGGCCAGACAGGTCGCCGCACTCCGGAGAGGGAACCCCATGAAACTCGTCGGCCGGATCGCCGCCGTCGTCTCGGCCGTGGCATTGTCCGCCACCGCCTCGGTCGCCGTCTCGTCACAGGCACAGGCCGACTCCCTGTGCCCCGAGGGCTACATGTGCATGTATGAGAAGGCCGACTACGGCGGTGGTCGGTACGTCCTGCCCCGGGCCGCTGACGGTGCCCCGTGCGACAAGGACTTCCGGGGGAAGAAGTTCGACAACGGAAACGCCCTCGACAACCACGTGTCGTCGTTCCGGAACCTCACCCCGTGGGCGGTTCTGCTGTCCACCGGCCCCGGTACCAGTTCTCCGGTGCAGTACATGGTCTCCCAGCGGCAGCAGGCGCCGCGGCTGGACCCGCTGCCGGCCCAGGGGTCCCTCATCCCGGCGATCTATCTCGACGATTTCATCTCCAGCGCCTGTTCCTGAACGACATCAGTTCCACTGCATGACCGGTGGTGGACGCGTCGGTGTCCCGACGCGTCCACCGTCAGTCGTTCCGGTCCGGCTACTCGTTGCGCAGACGGTCGGTGAAGAATGCGCGCAGGATCGGCACCACCTCGTCGAGAGCGCTCTCCAGCAGGAAGTGACCGCCGTCGAGAAGATGCACCTCGGCCCGCGGAAGGTCCTTGACGAAGGCCTCGGCCCCGGCGGGGTCGAACACCGGGTCGTTGCGGCCCCAGACCGCGAGCAGCGGAACCTGGCTCTCCCGAAAATACCTCTGCACGTCGGGATACAGATCGATATTCGTGGCGTAGTCGGCGAACAGGCGCAGCTGTACCCGATCGCTGCCCGGCCGGGTCAGCAGACCGTAGTCGCCCTCCCAGGTGTCCGGGTCCACGACCGACTCGTCCGCGACACCGGTCACGTACTGCCAGCGGGTCGCCTCCAGGGTCAGTGCCTGCCGGGCCACGGCCTCGGTCTCACGGGTCTGCTCCCTCCAGTACCCCCGCTGCGTCTCGAAGAAGGCCTCATTCAGTCCGTCGTCGTAGGCGTTGCCGCTCTGGCTGACGATCGCG
Source organism: Kineosporia sp. NBRC 101731 (assembly GCF_030269305.1). Classification (NCBI taxonomy): domain Bacteria; kingdom Bacillati; phylum Actinomycetota; class Actinomycetes; order Kineosporiales; family Kineosporiaceae; genus Kineosporia; species Kineosporia sp. NBRC 101731. Next base: position 190,695 of record NZ_BSTC01000003.1, on the reverse strand, counting down.
GTCACCGCTTCCGGACGACGCAGGGCCAGCCGCCAGCCGATCGGGGCGCCGTAGTCCTGCACGTACATCGCGAACCGCCCGACACCCAGCCGGTCGAGCAGCTCCTGGGTGAGATCGGTGAGAGCCTCGAAACTGTAGTCGAACTCGTCCACCAGCGGCATGTCGGAGTGACCGAATCCCAGGAGATCGGGGGCGATCACGTGCCAGCGGTCGGCGAGCATCGGAATCAGCCGCCGGAACATGAATGAGCTCGCCGGAAAACCGTGCAACAGCACGATGACCGGAGCGTCGGCCGGGCCGGCCTCGCGGTAGTACAGCTGCCGCCCGTCGACCTCGGCGAATCGGTGATGGATCTGCGTCATGCCGCACATCCTCTCCACCGCCCCTTGATCACGAGTGAACACCGGTTCCACCGGAGGTCAACTGGTCTCAGCCGAACGTCCAGAGATGGTCGTCCTGGGTGGAGCACGGGAAGAGCGTCAGCCGCATCCCGAGCACCTTGTTGTCGACCCCATCGGGGTTCGAGACGTTGAGACACATATTGCTTTTCACGTTGACCAGGAAGAATCCACTCCCGTGGAACTCCTTGCGGAACATCTGGTTGTCCGCGCTGCCGAGCAGGCACTTGTGGGTGTTCACCACGGTGCCCTTCGCCGCGGCCCCGCCACCGTTGACGTCCAGGCACCAACCCGACTTCAGGTTGCGCAGCAGAAAAGTACCGTCCGCCTGGGTGACCGTCTGGTACACCTGATTGTCGTTGCTGCTGCCGTCGCAGGTGTACTGAGCGACCAGAGCGTTCTCGGCGACCGATCCGGTCCGGCCCGGAAGGTCCGCACAGTAGTGCGTCATCAGGTTACGGATGACGCCGACGGTCTTGTACGCGGGCCCGGCGGCGGTCGTGGCACTGCTGCGGGCAGCGGCCGCCGCCGCGGCCGGTTGCGTACCGGACGACGACGAGGTCGAGGTCCCGCCCGATCCCGTGCTCTGACCCCGAGTCGTCTGGCCGGCGGCCGGAGCGGTCGTCCCACCCGCGGAAGCCGGCTTCCCGCCTCCGGCCGCGGCACCGCCCCCCGCGCCGTTGTTCCCGGCCGGCACCGGCGCCAGCGCCGGATTCGTTGCGACACCGGCCTTCCCGGATCCGGACGAGCTAGGCACGGGCGTGACCGCTCCGGTGGAGGCCCGGCCCGACGGCCGCCCTCCCGCCGCGGCGGCCGTGGCGGAACCAGGGGTGTCATCGCCACCGATCGCGGACGCGGCCGCCTGCACCGCCGCCACCCCACCCAGCAGCAGGCCCACGCCCACGACCAGACCGGCACCGAGAACCCCCAGCCCGCCGAGGCCGTGGGTGGGCACGTGCATCCAGGGCTTGCGCACCAGGGCCGAACGGCTCCAGGAGGTCAGGAACGCCTCGTGCTCCGGTGTTTCCGGTTCCTTCGAGCCGACCCCTTCCGACGAAGAGGGTGGGGTCGTCTCGTCCTGCTCGGTCTTCACGTCAGCTCCAGGAAAACAGTTGTTCTTACAAAGGGATCAGATCGAGTGCGGGGTGATGTCCGCCGGTTCGATCCTCTGCAGGTCTTCGGTGGTCGAGTCCTCGCGGTCGGCCAGGCGCTCGGCCTGCCGTTCGGTCATGGTCTGGAACATCTGCCGGGCCACCCGGCCGTTGCCGAAACCGGCCCGGCGGGGTATCGAGTCGAAGTAGGTCACCAGGGCGTCCCGGGTCGGGGCGGTGATCTGGTACTGGTGGTGCTCAGCCTGCAGCTGCACGATCTCGGTGAGCTCCTGCGAGGAGTAGTCGGCGAACTCCAGGGTGCGTGAGAAGCGGGAGCCCAGGCCGGGGTTGGAGCTGATGAACCGCTGCATCTCGAGGGAGTACCCGGCCACGATCACCACGATCTCGTCCCGGTGGTCCTCCATCAGCTTCATCAGCGTGACGATCGCCTCCTGGCCGAAGTCGTTCGTCTGCCCCGGTGGCGACAGCGCGTACGCCTCGTCCAGGAACAGCACACCGCCCAGCGCCTTCCGGAAGATCGCCTCCGTCTTCGGCGCGGTGTGACCGACGTACGAGCCCACCAGGGCAGCCCGGTCCGCCTCGACCAGGTGCCCCTTCTCGAGCACCCCCAGGCGCGCCAGCAGTCCCCCGTACAGTCGCGCCACCGTGGTCTTGCCGGTTCCTGGGTTGCCGGCGAACACCAGGTGCCGGCTCAGCGGTGGCGCCGCCAGACCGGCTTCCTGGCGCCGTCTCACCATCTGCATGAGCTTCACCAGGCCGCTGACGTCGGCCTTGACCTGGTCGAGGCCGACCAGGTCGGTCAGCTTGCCGCGCAGTTCGTCGAAGCTCTCCGGCGGCTGCTCCCCCTCGTCGGCGGAACCGGGCTCACCGGCCCCCGGGCCTGTGTCCGTCACCGGTGTGCCCGTGACAGGGTGGAACGTCGGCCGGGCCCCCTCGTCCTGGTTCAGGTCCACCTCGGTGTCGTGGATCCGGCAGCCGATCAGCTCCGGCGTGGCTCTCCTGCCGATGTGCAGGGCCGGGAAACCGCAGCCGGACAGGTCGCAGTCGGTGTAGGTACCCCCGGCGTCCTCCCCGACGAAGATGCCGTTCTTCGCAACGTCACGCACGCGCAGCCCGGTCACCGTGGGCCGGGCGCTGCCCCAGACCACCAGCCCGGACCCACCGGCGCCCTCCACGACCGCCTCCTCGACGGTGACCTGGGTGTCCTTCTCCAGCACGATGCCCGCCGTGCCGGCCCGGCCCACGCGCACCCGTCGCAGGGTCACGCGACCGCCAGAGCCGACCTGGATGCCGGCCCGCTCGCTCCGGCGCACGGTGGTCCCGTCCAGCGTCACCGGCCCTTCCGAGGACAGCAGCAACCCGGTCCCGCACCGTTCGACCGTCAGTTCCTGACCGTTCAGGACGGCCCGGGACTCGACCTGTATTCCCGACATGCGGGCGTCCGTCACCCAGACGTCGCGCAGATCCATCTGCGCCTCGCCCTTGAGATCCGCACCGTGTTCGGACGACCCGGCGATCCTCGCCTCGGACAGCTGCACCCGCGCGGCGTCGTCGACGCATACCGAGCTGAAGGTTGTCCCCTTCACGACCACACCGGACGCCAGAACCCGGGAACGGCCCGACAGGAAGAGCCCGTTGGCCCCGCACCCGTGGACGCTCAGGTGGACACCCTGCATCCGGGTCTCGTCCCGCGCCACCACCCCAGTTCCTGTGATGGAATCCAGCGCAACATCTTCCAGGCTCAGCTCGACCGTCCCGGCCGCCACCACCCCGGACCGCTCGGTCCGGGACAGACGGGTACCGCTCAGCCGCACCCGACCGCCCTCGGCGAGCACACCGTCCCCACCGCACCGGTCGACCACGCAGCCGATCAGCTGGACGCCGTGATCGTCACTCTCCCCGGAGGACGCGAGGGCACTGCCGAGGATGCGCAGCCCTTCCGCGCCGGCCCGCTCGATCCGGCAGCCCTGGAGCACCACCGAGGCGGAGTCCTCGATGAGCACGCCGCTGCGCGTGCTCCGGGAGATCTCGCAGTCCTCCACCCGGAGCCGTGCCTCACCCCGGACCCGGAGGCCGGATCCCTTCGTGGAGTCGACCCGGCTGGCCTTCATCAGCAGCTCGGCCGAGTCGCTGACCACCACCCCGGTGCCGTCGACGTCCGTGATCGCGCAGTCGTGCACCTCGGCCGAGCCGGCCCCCGTCAGGTGCAGACCGACCACCGGGGAACTGCTCAGCCGGCAGTCCCGCAGGACGGCAGCCGCCTCACCCTCGAGAACCACTCTCCCGTGGCAGACCTTGCACCCGGACAGCTCCGTCCTCCCGGAGACCAGGCGCACCAGTGGCCCCCCGGTCGTGACCGCGTCGAAGGTCAGTCCACTGATCTGCGCCGAGGCCGAGACGACGGTGCCGCGCGGCCCCGTCACCCGCACGGTGCCCGGCCCGGCCTCGGCACGTAACCGCACCGCCCGGTCGATCACCAGGTTCTCGGGGAAGATGCCCGGGGCGATCAGCACGAGTTGCCCGCTCGCGGCCCGGGCGATGGCCTCACCGATGGTGTCGAGCGCGCCTGCGACGCCCGGGGCGACCCGCAACGAGCCCGGCGCCGGGCCGGACGAGGTCGTCCCGGTCTCGGGACGGCGCTTCTGGCTACTCGCGAATCTCATCCACTCGTCACTCTCGGAACCGGTTCCGCCGCCCGGGGGCCCGCCGGCGTCGCCGGGACGGGCAGGGGTGCGCCGAGTGTGCCAGGTGGACATTGACGTTCGATTGCCAGCACTTTCGCTCCGCGAATTGAACGGTCTGGGTCCTCCTGGCGTCATTCAGATGAGTGGGACCGGAGGCGGTCCGACGTTCCGGAGGAAGGTCCCAGCCGTGCCCGACCTACAGATCGACTACGAGCAGCTGCACCGTGTCGCCAAGGACGCGCGCCTGCTCAAGGACCATCTGTCCGACGTCGTCCCCGGTCTCGACACCGGGACCGTGGAGATCAGCGGCGACACCGGTCAGGACCCCGACCAGCGGACCATCGGCAACCACCCCCGGCCCACGGGCGGGCGTCACGTCATCGAGAACGTCGGTGACGCCGCCACGATCGGGCACCCGTCCCTGGCGAACGCCCTGATGACGTTCCGGGGCAACTGGGACCGGCCGTTCAAGGACTCGCTGGAGCGGCTCGGTGAGATGGCGAACCTCCTGGACGGCGTGGCCACCAAGTTCTTCGACTTCGACTCCACGGTCGCCGGCCAGGCCAACACCACGCTGGCCGCGATCCGCAACGCCGAGTGGGAGGCCCGCCGGGAGCAGTGGGAGTACTACCAGCGCAACAAGGACAAGACCTTTCAGCCCCGCGACTACTACGACGCGGACGGGAATCTGGTGCACCCGGACCCGGTGCCGCTGGTGGACTGGGGCGATCATCCGCCGACCGAACCGGGGGCCCGGCCGACCACCACCGACGCGCGAACGGTGTGGGAGGAGAACAACCCGGGGATCCCGTACCCGGGCGACTCGAACCCGACCGTCACCCACAGCACCTACGACGACCAGGGACGGGTGACCTCCGAGACCACGACGGTCACCTCGGGCGAGGGGCTGGCGCACGAGGACACCACGATCTACGAGTACGAGGGCGACAGTGACACCCCCTCGGTGACCCACACCACCGTGAAGCACAGCGACGGCACCGGCGAGGCCCTCACGATCACGCCCGGCGCGAACGGCAGTTACACGATCGAGAGCGTTTTCACCGATCCGGCGGACTCGAAGAACAACGGCCACAGCACCACCACGGTGACGCCCAAGCCGGGCGACGGTGGCTACACCCAGGTCCGTGTCGACCAGGACGGCACGTCGGACACCACCGAGGTGACCAACCACGAGGGCACCGACCACGACACCAAGGTGACCACCGACGACAAGGGAGTCGTGCGGACCTGGACCGGGGACGCGGACACGAACTCCTGGACCCAGACCACGGGGCCGGGTCCCGGAGAACCGGCCGACGACGGCCCCACCACGAACCCCGGAGGCACCGGCAACGGCAGCGGTGCCGGCGGCAACGGTAACGGATCCGAAACCCACTGACCGGAAAAGTTTCCGGTCCGACCGAAGGAGACACCGCATGGGTACCGCCATCAAAGTGGACTACGACATGGTGCGGGACGTGGCCGCCAAACTGAGCCACACGGCCGAGATCACCGTACCCAAGCTGACCACCCTGAAGACCCAGGTGAGCGCGATGCTCCAGGTCGGGGGCGGTCTGTACCTGGTTAAGTCCAGTCCACTGCTCTCGAGCAAGTACGACGCCTTCAACAACTCCATCACCGAGGCGGTGAACAGCATCCCCTCCTGGGCGGCGCAGTTCACCACCATTATCGGCCAGATCCAGGACCTGGACGACGGCATCTTCGACTCCATGAACGCCAACTGATCCGAGGAAGGAATCCCAGTGCCCGCTGACGTCGAGGTCGACCCGGAAGCCGTCAAAATGGTCGTGACGGCGATGAACTCCCGTAAGGACGAGATCATCAGTGACCTGAACATCCTGCACACCGCGGTCGCCACCATGCTGACGATCGACGGTGGTCTCTGGATGAACGAGTCCAGCCCGGTCATGAGCACCAGTTTCCAGGCCTTCTCCAACAACCTCTCCGAAGCCATCTCCAACATCAAGAACTTCGCGGACAGCTTCGGCTCCACCGTGGAGAACCTCCTGATGATGGACCACGGCTACGCCAGTCAGGATCCCGAGGACTCCTGATCGGCGTCCCCGGATCCCCCGCAGCAGAACGGTAACCAGGATGTCCCCGACATGAGCGGTCTCCACCTCGATCGCGGCACGGTGATCGCCGTCGTGACGGTCGTCGAGTTCGTCGTCCTCCTCTTCTTCGCCGCCCGATCGTTCAGCCGGAGGTGGGGATGGCGGCGGGTCTTCGGCCGGGCCGGAGGGTACGTCCGGTCGGTCTTCGCCGATCTGGCACAGCCGTTCCGGCAGATCCACCGGTTCCGGCGCGGCGTGCGGCGGATCTCCGGGGAGATGTCCGGCCCCGACACGGCCCGGATGCTGCGGACCGCGATCGGCGGTGACGTCACCGCCGATCCGGACTGCCGCCCCTACGCCGTCGAAATGAACAGCAGCAAGCTGCGTCTCGCGATGACCGGATTCACCCGTCCTGAGCCCGCCGCCCCCTGGCGGGCTCAGGACGGCCGCTGGGTCGCCGCCCGCCGGGATCTCGCGGACCTCCCTTCGCCCCAGCCTGTGTGCCTGGTCGCGATCGGGGTCGAGAGCGACACGATCACCCTGCTCGACCTGCTCGCCGCCCCCGGCGTCGTCGAGGTGAGCGGACCGGACCGGCCGGTGGCGGCCCTGATCAGTGCGATCGCCGCCCAGCTGTACTCCGGTCTGGCCGTCGCCGAGGACGTGGAGGTGATCGTGGCCTCGGGCCTGCATCCCCGGTTCCCCGGCCCGAGCCTGGCGTCGGTCCTGCGCGACCGGCTGGAACGAGCACCGGCACCGGACGCGCCGCAGCGTCTCACGGTGCTGCTGGGCGGCCGTCCCGATCGCGACGCCCGAGAACTCCTGGCCGCGGCCGGAACCCGGCTACCCCACCTGCGGGTCGTGGTGGCCGGGCCCTACGCGGGCCGGCGCTGGCGTCTGCCGGTCAGCGCGTCCGGTCGCATCGACGCCCCCGAGCTCGGCCTGTTCACCGACTCCTCGCCGCTGGAACACGGTGTGGCCCGGATCATCCGGCGCCGACGGAGCCCACTGACGCCCTTCACTCCCCCGGACGGACCGGCGCCCGAGCCGCCTCAGCGGGACGGGACCGATCTGGACGACCTGCTGGAACCGGAGCCGTTCAGTCCCCAGGCCACCGGCCGCAGCGCCGGAGACGCCGCACCGCACCGTGACCCCGCCGACAGCGCCGCCACCGCAGACTTCGCCGCCACCGCCGAAACCGCCGTCGAGACACAACCGGTCGATTCCCGCACCTGAGTGCGGCGACCCCGTACGTCCATCGGCTCATCCGTCCTGACCTGACCTGACCGACCGACACCCGGCCAGGGCGAAAGGTATTATCCCATGCAGCTGGTCATCACCGTCACCTCCGCCGACGACCCGGACCCGGAGGATCTCCGGGACGTCGTGCTCGACGTCGAGAAGGAGACCTCGCTGCGGTCACTGACCGGGGTCGCTACCGAGGAGCCCGGCCCCCGAACCGTTTTTGTGGACGGCAACCTCACCGACGCGGCGACGACGGTGGGCGCGGCCGGCCTGGTGTCGGGGCAGACCGTCGCGACCGGAAGCCCCAGCCCGGCGGCCGACCATGCCTGGCGCCCCGCCGAACCCGGCATCGACTGGCTCGAGGTCCACGCGGTCAGCGGTCCCCAGGCCGGACGCATCTGGCCGGTCCGGTTCGGCACCTACGGCATCGGGCGAGACCCCGACTCCTGGATCCGGCTCGACGGTGACGAGACCCCCGGGCAGGGGCCCGAACTGACGATCGACCGAAACGGCGAGGCCTGGCTGTCCGGGCTGGGCGGCACCCGCCTGACCCGCACCGGCATGACCCTGGCTGAGGAGACCGCGACCGTCCGCGGTGGGCGCCTGAGCCTGCCCGAACCCCCGCGCGAGGAGGTCGGGGCCCCGGACCCCAACCAGCGCAAGGCCCTCGAGGACGCCGCCGCCGAGTACGCCGAGCTGATGAAGGGTCACCACGGCGCCCGGCGCTGGCCGGCCGGGATGGACCTGGCCATCGGTGACACCCTGCTGCGCCTGGTCCCCCGCTTCGACCCGGACGCCGCCCTGGCCCCGTCCGAGGACCAGATCGGACGTGACTTCAACCGCCCGCCCCGCCTGGTGCCGCCCCTGCTGCAGCCCCCGGTGAAGATGCCGCAGCCGCCGACCGCTCCGCAGCGCCGCGGCTTCCCGCTGATGATGATGCTGTCCCCGATGGTTTTCGGGCTCGCCTTCATGGTCTTCTTCAAGTCGTACTTCTTCCTGGTCATCACCCTGATGACCCCCCTGATGCTGGTGTCGAACTGGATCCAGGACCGGCGCAGCGGGGCCCGCCAGTACCGCAAGGACGCCGCCGAGTACCGGCGCCGCCGCACCCAGGCCGAGCAGACCGCCTTCACCTCGATCAACGCCGAGCGCCGGGCCCGCTGCGCGGCGGCCCCCGACCCGGCCCTGGTCGGGCTGATCGCCAACGGCCCCAGCAGCCGTCTGTGGGAGCGGCGCCGCACCGACCCCGACTTCCTGGTGCTGCGGGTCGGCACGCTGGACCAGCCCTCGCTGATGGAGCTCGACGACCCGGCCCGAGAGGACCCGCACCGCCGCTACCGCTGGAACGTGCCGGACGTGCCGATCGGGGTGTCGGTGACCGACCACGGAGTCGTCGGGGTCGCCGGTCACATCGACAGCACCGGCCCGATCGTGCGCTGGATGCTCACCCAGGCGGCCACCCTGCACAGCCCCCGGGACCTGCGGATGTACCTGCTGATCCACCCGTCCCGCCCCGGCGGCGCCGACCGCTGGACGTGGACGCACTGGCTGCCCCAGGCCCGCCCGTTCCTCAACGGCGCCGGCGGGCCTCTGGCCACGATCGGCAACGACCCCGAGACCATCGCCCACCGGGTCGGCGAACTGACCCAGCTGATCAAGGCCCGCCGGGCGGCCAGCGGCTCCCGGATGGGCAACGTACTGTTCGCCGAGCCCGACGTCCTGGTGCTGATGGACGGCGCCCGCTCGCTGCGCGACGTGCCCGGCATCATGCAGATCCTGACCGAGGGGCCCGCGGTCCGGGTCTTCACGATCGCGGTGGACTCCCTGGAACGGCTGCTGCCAGAGGAGTGCACGGCCGTGATCCGCACCGAGCACGGCCGGATCACGTTGCGCCAGGCCAATGTTCCCGACAGCGAGGACATCCGCCCGGACGACGTGCGCACCGACTGGTGCGAGGACGTCGCCCGGTCGCTGTCGTCCCTGCGCGACGTCAGCCCGGACGACGTCTCCGGTCTGCCCGACCAGGTCCGACTGCTGGACCTGCTGCGCGCCGATCCCCCCACCGGCGACGCGATCGCGAACCGCTGGGCCCGCCGCCCGGCCTCGACCACCTTCCCGCTCGGAGCCGGCTTCGACGGGACCGTGGCCTTCGACCTGGTGCGCGACGGACCCCACGGCCTCATCGCCGGCACCACCGGATCCGGCAAGTCCGAACTCCTGCAGTCGATGGTCGCCTCGCTGGCCGCCGTGAACCGGCCCGACGAACTCGTCTTCGTCCTCGTCGACTACAAGGGCGGCAGCGCCTTCCACAGCTGCATCGACCTCCCCCACACCCTCGGCATGGTCACCGACCTCGACGAGGCCCTGGCCCTGCGGGCCCTGGACTCCCTCGCCGCCGAACTGCGCCGCCGAGAGACCATGCTCGCCGGCGCCGGCGCCAAGGACCTGCCCGAGTACCGGGCCCAGCGCGCCCGCGACCCCCAGATGGCCCCGATGCCCCGGCTGCTGCTGGTGATCGACGAGTTCGCCACCATGGCCCGCGAAACCCCCTCGTTCGTCCCCGGACTCGTCAGCATCGCTCAGCGAGGACGATCCCTCGGCATCCACCTCATCCTCGCCACCCAGCGCCCCGCCGGCGTCGTCACCGCCGACATCAAGGCCAATACCAACCTCCGCATCGCCCTGCGCGTCACCGACGTCGGCGAGAGCCAGGACGTCATCGACACCCAGGACGCGGCCCACATCTCGACCCGCAACCCCGGGCGGGCCCTGGCCCGGCTCGGCCATCGGTCCAGCATGCCCTTCCAGACCGCCTACGTCGGGGCTCCGGTGGAGTCCGACGAGGCCACCGGTGAGCCGGTCGAGAAGATCCCGGTGCCGCCCCGGGCCGAACGGCTGACCTGGTCACGGCTGGGCCGGGCCGTCCAGATGCACCTGACCGAGGACGAGGTCACCGACGAGTGGCCGGTGCACGAGAACAGCGAGCGCACCGACCTGGACGTACTCGTGGAGGCGATCCAGGAGGCGGCCCGGCTGAGTGAGGTCCCGCCGCAGCCGAGTCCCTGGCTGCCCGCTCTGCCGCCGCTCCTGCTGCTGGACGACCTGGACCGCCTCGACCAGGCCCAGGGGGTCAGCCGTTCCACCCGCGACGGCCTGGTCAGTGCTCCCTTCGCGCTGGCCGACCGACCCGCCCTCCAGCACCAGCACACGCTGGTCTTCGACCCGAGCCAGGACGGTCACCTGTTCGTCATCGGGGCTCCACGGGCCGGGCGCTCGCAGGTTCTGCGCACCATCGCCGGTAGTCTCGCTCGCGCGAATTCGGTCGACGATGTGCATCTTTACGGGATCGACGCGGCCGGGAGCGCGCTGAGTGTGCTGACCGACCTGCCGCACTGCGGTGGTGTGGTGCCGCGCTCGGACCTGGAGCGGATGGGGCGTCTGATCACGTGGCTGAGCGGGGAACTCGAGCGTCGTCAGCAGTTGCTGGCGCAGCACAGTGTCGCCGATCTTCCGGAGCTGCGGGTCAAGCTGGGTTCCGGGGCGGCGCCGGCGCACCTGCTGATCCTGGTCGACGGGTGGGACGCGCTGGCGGCCCTGCTGACCGATCACGACGGCGGTGCCCTGTACTCGCTCGTGCAGGAGCTGATCCGGGAGGGGGCGGGGGTCGGGATCCACTTGATCATGACGTCGGAGCGGGTGCTGACCGGGGGCCGGATCGCGGCGCTGTCCGACAACAAGATCATGCTGCGGATGACCGACCGCAGTGACCTGTCGATCGTCGGGGTGCCCGCGCAGCGTCTGCCGGTCGTGATTCCCCCGGGCCGGGCCTGGCGTACGCAGGACCAGGTCGAGATCCAGGTCGCGCTGCTGACGGCGGATCCGTCCGGTCAGGGGCAGGCCGCGGCGCTGCGGGCGGTCGGTGAGGACGCGGTGCGGCGCGACGCGCGGGTGCCCGATTCCCGGCGTCCGCACCAGATCGCGGTTCTGCCGTCGCGGATCGAGTTCGCCGACCTGTTCGCGCGCTGGCCGCAGTCCGAACGCGAGCCGCTGCGGGGGCTTCTGGGGGTCGGTGGTGACGCGGCGCCGCTCACGGTCGATTTCGGTGGCCGGGCCCATTCCTTCATCGTGGCGGGCCCTTCCGGGTCGGGGCGGAGCAACACCCTGGCCGCGCTGGGGATCTCGCTGTTGTCTACCGCGACCCGCCTGATCGTCGTCACGCCTCGCGAATCACCATTGCGGCGCCTGTCCCATCACCGTTCGGTCCATCTGCTGAACGGCTTGCGCCCCGATCCCGAGCAGCTGAAGGCCCTGGTGGCTCCGGAGCACGGTCCGACCGTGGTGCTGATCGACGACGCCGACCTGCTGGGTTCGGCCTCCTCGATCGACCCGGTGCTGCGGGAGCTGATCTCGGTGGGGCGTGACCGGGAACGGGGCATCGCGATCGCGGGCTCCGCCGACTTCCTCACCGGGCCGTCCGGGGGCTGGGTGAACGATGCCCGGCGCAGTCGTCAGGGTGTGTTACTGGCGCCGCAGACCAGTCTGGAGGGTGACCTGCTGGGGGTGCGTCTGACCCACAGCCAGTTGCGCGTGCCGTTGCGGCCGGGCCGGGGGTTCACCAGTCTGGGCTCGGCGCCCGGGCGGCTGCAGACCATCGCGATCCCGAACACCAGCCTGAAGTAGCCGCCGGACCGCGCGGCCCGTACTTGTCGCGTCAATAAAACGTCAACGGCGACGATCCATCCTGCTCACCTTCCGAGCCAGGAGATCTGATGTCGCCCTTGAGTGACTGGTGCTTCCCCCAGCGGCACAGCGTCCTGGACGGGACCGATGCGCTGTCCGGGGCACGGATCACCGCTGATGCGGGCAGTTTGCGCACGCTCCTGCAGGGTCTGGGGATGCGCCCGGCGATCGCGGGCACAGCGGTGGAGGCGTTCACGTCCGCTGCCACCGCTCTGCGGGAGAGCGGGGCGGCGGCCGCGGATTATGACGACCTGCGCCGGCGTACCAGCGCCTGGATCACCACGGCGATCGAGTTCGGGGCCTGGGGGCGGCTCACCGGCGACCCGGAGCCCGCGGGTGAGGACTGGTCCTCGATCTTCGGTCCGCCGACCGCCGTGAGCACCTCCGGAGCGATCGGTCTGGACGCCCTCGAGCGGGATCTGGGGTTCGAGGGCGACCCGGCGGTCCGGCAGTCATTGAGGACGAGGTGGCTGGCCCGCACGCACGAGGTCGCCTCCGCGCGCCTCGAGGAGCTCACCCCGGGCGTACGTGACGATCTGCGGGCGACGGCGATCAAGCTCGTCGGCCGGAGCACCGGGATGCCCCAGGGCGTCCTGAGTCCTCGGAACCGTTCCCTGGTGCCGATCGTCGCGATGCTGGTCCACGAGCCGGCTCCGGTTGACCTGGGGGCGGTGCGGTCGGTCCTGGACCGGGTGGTGCTGGCCCTCGACCTCGGTTCCCGGGGGATGCCCGGCGGCGCCACCCGGGAGGGCCTTGCCGGGCCTGAGGTCCGGGGCGAGATCCACGAGATGGTTCCGCTGCGCCGTGACGAGCCCGGCGTCACCGTCGAGGACGAGGTGAACCACTTCGGGCCGGCCACCGCACCGGATGCGACGGGACCGGCCACGTTCATCGCCGGCACTCACCCGATGGCGAACATCCGTCCGGTGCCGCAACTGGTCGTCGAGTTCCTCCGGGACCAGGTGCTCGCCGCGATCGACGCGAGTGCGGATCCGGCCCGGCACGCCGGGAGGGAGGTCTACGCGGCCCGCCTGGGGGTGGTCCTCGACGAGCGGCTGCTCAGCACGGCCTGGGAGGAGCTCCGGTCCGAGGCGGGTTTCGAGATCCCGGTGGAACGGCTGGAGGGCGCCGGTCACGCGGTGGCCCTGCGGCTGCGGTTGAGCGATCCGGTGCCGGCCGGCCAGAGGGATCCGGACGGGCAGTTGTCGGGTCAGGCCGTCCAGCTGCAACGGTGGGGGTTCGTCGTGCCCGACACCGCCTCGGTCGCGACCGGCACCGAACTGCGCACCGGCGGGCTCGGGACCACCGTCCACCAGGACGTGCACCGGTACGGCATCAGCCAGGTGTCGCTGAGCGCCTGGTTCCGCGTGATCTACAACCAGATCGGCCGGGTCCTGACCGCGGGACAGGGCACCTCCGGATACACCATCCTGCGCAGCCGGGAGACCTCGCACCTGTTCGCCTACCGGATGCACTGGGAGATCAAACTTCTCGGTCTCCGTGACGCCCACGCCTGGATACCGCTCGAACTCCCGGAACCGTTGGTGGACTCGCGTCTGGGCGTCTGGTTCCCGGAGTCCCAGAGCACCGTGGCCCTCCAGCAGGACGTGGTCGCGCCGACACCGCCCTTGTCGAACATGGTCGAGATTCTCCAGGACGTCCCCCTCCTGGGAGCGGAGGGCTTTCCCCACGCCCAGCAGATCGCCACCGACGTCCTGGACGCGTTCCCTGACCTCGCCGATCTGGACCCCGCGTCGCTCGGCGTCCTGAAGGCCTTCCTGTCGGACAAGGATCTGCGGGCCTCCTTCCCGCTGCTCGCCTTCGGCGGCGGTATGCCTACCCCCGACCTGTACCGCACGTCCGGCGAGGTTCTCGGATACCTGCGCCTGCGGGCGGAACTCGGTCCCGAGCTGGCACCCGTCGGGCCGAGCCTGGCGAAAGGGGTGATCGAGAGCTACATCACCAGCCTGAAACGCGCCCAGATCTCGGTCACGGCCACCAGCGCCCTGAACCTCGCGCTCAGCATCGCCCTGAACGTCAACAACGGCCTGGCGAAGGTCGCCGACTTCGTCGCCTCGCTGAGCGCGTCGCTGGAGTTCCGGTCGGTGCGGACCCTGAGCGCCGGCGGCACCGCCCGCATGGTCCGGTCCCTGCGGGTGGCCGGGGTGACCCAGCGCGTCCGCGGCACCTTCAGCCTGACCGCCGAGCTCGTCCGCCCGGCCGGCAACCCGCTCACCCCGCGGGCAGCGTCCCGGCTGCTGGGCGCCCGCTATCCCGTCAACCTGCAGGTCCCCCCGAACGAGGCCCTGGAGAGCCCGAAGGAACAACCGGAGCAGCACCTGCCACCGGAACTGCTGCACCTGCGGGTCCTGGGGCTGAGTACCACGACGACCCTCGTGACCGGGGTCGCGCCCCTGGTCGACGAGCTGGAGGTCCACCTGCGCGCCCAGGGATACCTGGCGGCCCCCGCCGTGGTCGACACCCACGTCGCGAACGCCCTGCAGATGCTGGCGGACAACCCCCTCACGCGACTGGCGTCCGACGTCCACGCCGTCGACCAGGCGCGCCTGGCGAATCAGCGCAAGCTCGACGAGCTGAGGCGCCGGGACACCCTGCGGGCGGCCGTGGACAACGCGATCGACGGCGGCGCCCCCGTGAGCTTCGAGATCCCCACCAAGACCGGCACCGAGAGGATCTCGGTGACCCTGACCACGCGACGGCAGTACCTGGCCGGCGGGGACGAGGTGGGGGTGACGCGCGGCCGGATCCTGCCGAAGATCCAGACCCTGAACTTCATCGGTTCCAGCCTGCCGGGCGAGTCGTCGGTCGCGCTGACCCCCGCCGCCCTGACCGGTGAGGCGAACCTCTCCGGTCAGGTCGGCGGTCACGTCACCACCGGCAAGAAGCCCGCTTACACCGACGGTGCGGTTCTCGGGGGCGGAATCGGCGCGGGCCGCTCCACCACTCACGTCAGCGGCTCGAGCCTCGGCACCGGCCACGAGTACTACATGATGAGCCCCAGCAGCCAGGGCACCACCCAGTTCGGTGTCCCGGTCGTCCACACTCTGAGGGCCGTAGACTCGTACGGCGCGAAAACGTCTTTCGGCACGTCCGGGGGTCAGGTCGTCCTGACCGTTCCGCACTACCGTCTGCTGGAGAAGGCATCGACGGATCCGCGCCCCGTCCGAAGGCCTCCGGCCCAGGAGGTGACGCCGGAGGACGCCTCCGGGTTCGCCGCCCTGGACCACGAGGTCGTGCTGCCCGAGACCGCGCTCCTCGAATGGGTCACGGGCAGCGGCGCCCTGCAGGATCTGGTGCGTACCCACCTCGGTGAGATCCAGGTACGGGACGAGGTGACGGCCGACGGGCTGACCTCGGTGCCCGACCGGGTAGCTGCGGCGGGGGCAGTCGTGGTCGCCGGCCCCGGAGCGGCCGTCGTGCAGCCTCCGCGCACGGCCCTGGGCATCGTCGGCGGCTGGCTGAGGACCGCCTGGCACGCCCTGGCGACGAGCCCGTTCCGGGTCGCCGCGGCGGTCGGGGGAGAAGACCTGGCCGGGGCCGCGTCCCATCCACGCACCATGCTGCACAGCGCCCTGTCGGCCGAGCACTTCCACGCGCACGTCCTGCGGATCATGCGCGACTCCTACGTCGTGGAAGGGGTGGCGACATCGGGCATCTGGTCGGGCCAGGACGTCACCCTGGAGATCAAGGGGTATCTCGCGGACGTGAGGGCCGGCGAGCGGACCCCGGAGATGGACGGCGAACGCTGGCTGCAGTCCACCACCGGCCACAACCGGGGCATCACGCGAAACACGTTCCGTCAGGCGGCGGTCCGGGTCCGGGGTCAGGGGCCTGGCCATCTGGCCCCGGGGGTGAGCCACGTGCGCTCGACCGGCTCGACCCGCGCCGAACTGACCGGCGACAACACCAGCGTGATGCGGGTGACGACGGAGGACTCGACCCGGATGCATCCGTTCGACGCCACGCTGGTGTACGTGGTGACGATCAGAACGGGCCGGCAGAACTTCGCCGCCAACGCCGTCGGGGCGGGCACCTCACCCCCGACCGAGCAGGTGATCCGGATGGCCGACGGGATCCGGTTCCTCCTCACGGACAACGATCTCCATAACCACCAGACGTTCGGAAAGCTGGTCGCGGCGAAAGATCCTTCTCTACAGTATCTTCTGACGCCTCCGGCCGACACCCGCGCACTGCCGAGCCCCTTCCGCCGCAGCGGGGGCCAGATCGGTTACGGCACCGTCACCGAGGTGACCTTCGCCGAAGGCCGGGGCGCCCTGCAGCGCGCGATCGTGCAGGCGCTGAACACGACGGCACCCGGCATCACCACTCCGGGGACCCGCAACTACCTGCCCGGCCTCCTGACCCTGGTCAACGAGAACAGCACCTCCCTGGGACGGCGCACGCTGGTGAACCACGGCCCTCAGGGCCACGTGCTGTTCCAGGCGCAGCGACGGTTCGGGATCTGGCCCCAGATCATCACCGTCACCCTCACCGCCCGCCCGGGCGCCACACCGCTCGATGACGTCCGGGGCCGGCTCGTCGCCAGTGGCGGCATGGACAACGTCATCTCCCACATCAGTGCGCTGGGCACGGCCCTGCCCGGTGAGGAACCCCGACGCACCCGGCTCACGGACACCGATTTCCGGACCAGCCGCCTGGACGTGCAGCCCACCGGCCGGCTCCAGCTCGCCGAGCTGACCCCGACACTGACCTCCGAGTCACGCAACAGCGTGACCCGGTCGGTCACGTCCACCCGTGAGCTGCGCACCTGGGGACGCACCATGGACTCCGCCCAGTTCACCCTCGGCTACGTGTTCGGGGTGGACGTCTCCGTGCGATCGGCCTACGACCACTCTCTGGCCGCCCTGAAACAGGCCCTGACTCTGGTGATGGCGCTGGGCTACGTGACCCTGGTGCTCGAGCTCCTGCAGAACGCGGTGCGACGAGCGACCGGGACCCCGGACCGCGTCGTCCTCGCAGCCCCGGTGATCCTCCCCCCGCCGACCATCACGCTCGCGGCCCAGGTCCACCTCCGGTTCCAAACCGGGGAGACCGAGCCGGCCGATGCCGAAACCCTCAACCCGGAAACGGAATCCGTGGAGCCCTGGCGCCAGGGCTCCATCACCACGACCGATCCGGTCTCCCGCACCGCCGCCCGGGCCGAGACGTCGATCGACCATGTCGCCGTTCCCGTGGGCGGTGAAGCGCTCGGCCTCACCCCGGACCGCGTCTGGCAGCCGCGGCGGCCGGTGCAAATCTACGACGTGCCCGGCATCGAGCACCTGGTGACAGCCGTCGAGCAGGTCGCCCCGGCCGACTGGTTCCCCCTGTTCCCGCCGACCTCGCGATCGACCGAAGGCATGTTCATCCGTCTCAACCAGCTGGTCAAGTCGGAGCGTCTGGTCTTCGTGAACAGTGCCGCGGCAGCGGCTCTCACCTCCGGCCTGAGCGACGCCGTGAAGATCCGGATGACCCTGTACTCGCCGACGATCGAGGTCACCAGCAAGAACGTCGCGATCGACAACATCGAGGTCGACAACAGCAACCACACCTCCACCACCAACGCCTCTATCACCCGGAGCGCGACGTTCGGGCCCTCCGGTGCCATCGCTCCCGCCGACCTGGGCGGCACCATCCCGATCGTCGGCGGCGCCACGGGCTCCGGAAGCCTCGTCGCCTACGGCAATCAGCTCCGCGAGGTCCTGCGCGTCGGCGCCTCCAGCGAGACCGGGGCGGGCGCCTTCACAGGCCACCGCGTCAGCGCGACGGCCGTGTTCGAGGTCGTGGGACCCCGGAACAAGATCCTTTGGGTCACCTCTCGGGTCGTGCTGCGCACCACCGAGACCCCACCTTCCCCCACCGGAACGTCCGCGCTGGAGAATTGGCTGAGGCGGGCCGCCGGGCCGACGCCCGGCCGGGAGGAGGCCCGGTCGGCCTGGCGGGAGGGCCCCGCCCGATCGGTCCGCGAGGCCCGCCCGTCACCGGACGCCGCAGCGGACACCGACGCCCCCGCCACCCAGGCACGAAACCTCGTCGGCCGACTCAGCCTGTTCGGCGACACACTGACTCTCGCAGAAGGTCCCGAAGCCGAATTCCTCCGGTCCGACGTCGTTCCCGTGATCGCCGACCATCTGCGACACGGCCGCTCCGGAGCGGTCAACGGCAGTTCCCTCCACGAGGCGGTCGAGCGAATCGTCGACGAACTTCACCTGCAGGCACCCGACTTCGACGGGTCCCGGGTGGCATCAGTGCTGGAAGCGCTGGCCCTCGACGTGGCCGCGAGGCCCGACCTCCTGGGCATCGCGCTCCGCGAGGTCGACCGGTTCGCACAGCGGGGCGGGGTGAACGAATTCGACGGGCTCATGAGCCGCATCCTGCTCAGGTACGTGATCCTCGACGGCTCCTTCTCCGAGGTCCCGGCCCTGATCGAGGGCCGGACCCGGGGCGGGGAACAGACACACGCCTGGCTCGACCGCCTGCTCGACATATCCGGTCGGCACCCGTCCTGGAAGGACCGGATCACGGCGCTACGGGAGATTCTCGTCAAGTGCCCGTGACGACTACTGCCCCCCTCACGAAAGAGAGACCACCGATGGACAGCCCTCGCGACGAATCCGGCCGGATCACCTCCGCCCTGGCCGATCTCACCCGCCTCCAGGAAGACCTGGCCCACCTCGCCCATCAGCTGGAGATCAGCACCATCGACGTGTCGAGCGACGACGGATCGATCACGGTGACCATCAGCCTGCACGGATCGATCACCGGCCTGCGGTTCGCCGACGAGCGGCACCGGGAACTGAGCGGCACGGAACTCGCCGTGCACCTCCTGCGCGTGCTGACCCGAGCCCGCGAGGAGGCCATGACCCGGGCCGGTGAGCTGACCGGGACCGCCGAGACGCCCTCCAGCGCACCGAGAACCGTCCTTCCGGGCGACGCGCTCGGCGACCTGCTGATCGGTCTGGACTCGCTGTTCCGGCCCGGTTCGGGCCGATGAGAGCCTGACCACCCAGATCGGGCGGTCAGGCTCTCGCGACGCTCAGAAGCAGCTGACCATGTGGATCTGCAGGTAGGTGATCTTCTCCCGCCAGGCCTCATGGTCGTTGGCGAGGTCGGACAAGCGGTCGTGCCATCCCAGTTTCGTCGTCGGGTCCATGGTGCGGCACACCTGCGCGACCAGTGCGGCGGCCCGCTCCTCGGCACCGGACAGAGCGGTCAGCAGGGCGCTGCTCATGGGCAGATCGAAGGTCCCCAGTTCCAGTCTCTTGGCTGCCCGTCCGAGCAGAAGCACGGCGTCGTCGACCGGAATCGCCCTCTCCGCGAGCTCGACCAACGCCTCGTCCAGCGAGTCCGCCCTCAGCTCGGGCTGCCCGGATTCCGACTGGGGGACGTTCGGGTGACGGCCGGCCACGTCGTCGGTCATCCGCACGTCCGGGTCGGAGGGAGCCTGAACCGCAGCGGCGCCCGGGCCGGTGGTCGAGTGGGGCCCCTGGCCCCGGAGAACCTGCCGGACCAGGTTCCCGGCCAGCCGGCTCGCCGAGTCCAGCTCCTTCCGCACGTCGGGCGGGATCACCTCGTTCGCCGATGTGCCCTGCTCCGTCTGCAGTTTGACCATCAGCATGGTCATGACGACGCTCAGCTGGTGCCGCGCGGTCACCCGGCCGACGTCGTCCCCGAAGTCCTGGTCCCTCGTCCCCGGGGGAAGGTGCTCGGCCAGGATCTCCCCGGCCCAGCGGACCGCCTGGCCCCAGTCCCGCTCGATGAGCGGCGCGAGACCCCGCTCGGCCTGGGCGACGACGTCGCCCCACCAGATCCGGCGGGCTTCCGCCTTCTCCGGGCCGGACAGCGACACCAGGCGCCGCTCCAGGAGCGCGGTCTCGAACTCCTCCTCGATCGAGACCACCACCGGCGTCAGGGCGGTTCCCGGACGGGGTACGAACTCGACCTGAACGGTCACCACTGCCTGATCGGGGCCCTCGGGCCGGAGCCGGATCCTCCTCCTTGCGAGAGGACGATGAGCGGCCGCCCGGGCCGGGTCGGTCTCCATGACCAGGGGGTGGTACTTCGGCAGTCCCCCGACCGGTTCCAGATCGTCCCCGCTCGCGCCGGGCAGAACGTGGTCCAGCCCGCGGCGGCTCAGCTCTCGCATCACCGTCCGCAGGATCCGCTCGTGATGGTGCAGGAGAGGGTTCTTCGCTCGGATGCCCACCGGCTCGGTCAGGGGGCCGGAGTCGAAGGCCATCACTGCGTCGTACACCCTCCGCAGATCGCGCTGGGTCACCCTCATACCACCGTGCATCAGTGTGTCGAAGTCGTCCAGAGCAGTCGGTCGGATCCGTGTGCCGTCCGCTCCCTTGACCAAGGTCCGCCGGCGGAGCACGGCGACGGGTTCGCTGTCGCTCACCGGGTACCGGTCCGGGAGTCCGACCCGATGACTTCCCTCGTGACTGGTCGCCCTCACCGACGAACCGACGTACAGGGTGATCCAGTTCGCCCGTCCTGATCCGGTTCTCACCGTGAGGACGGAAGCGCCGGGCGGGATGATCTCCCCGGTCGTGATCTCGGCCTGGACCCTGACGAACACCTTGCGGCCGTGGGCCCGGAAGCTGTCGGACTCGTTCCAGCTCTGGTGCAGCCCTGTCTTCATGCGGGCAGCCACCTTCTGAAGGTCGGCCTGCCCGACGCCGCGCTCGGGACGCAGGTGAAGGTGAGGGCGCAGTTCCAGCAGTCTGACTCCCGGCCAGTCATCGATCACCCGCGCCCGGAACCGATCACCGAGATCGCCTTCGACCCGAGCCTTGTCCCAGCGGGTCTTGACCAGCCGGGTCAGGAGTTCACCGATCACGTCCGGATCCCGGTCCAGGTGCTCGTCCAGGTCACCGAAGTGTCTCCTGGCATCGTCGCGGGAGACCTGCCTGATCTCCTGAAGGTGCCTCCTGACGTACGTGACGAGCGCCTTCTCCCAGAGCGGTCCTTCACCGACCGGGCGAGGTTCCTGAACGTCCGGCCGAGCCGCCAGGAGATCAGCGACCTGGAGAACGTTCTCGACCACGATCTCCTCCCGACGCGGACCCTCCGGAATCAGGCCGCGCTCGATGTAGTTCAGAAGCACCTGCCCGCTCAGCCGGGTCAGGTGCTGACCGGTCGGACCAGGCAGCAGGGCGCCCAGCGGGTCGGCGACCCCCGGGGACAGGTGAACGATCTCGGCCTGCACCCGGGCGGCCAGTTCCTTGCGGGCGACCCGGCGAGGTCGCAGCAGGCCGGAGCGGTGCAGGGCCTTCTCGTAGATCAGGTCCAGCGACTGCTCCAGAAGACTGCCGGAGTCCAGGTCCCGAGGAGCGCTCAGGTAGCTCTCGATCACCTCCCTGGGCACCTGCGTGCGCACGTACGGGTCCACCAGGGCGTGCGTGATCAGCGCACCGGTGCCCACCGTCATGATCCGTCCCCGCGCCGGGTCGGCGAGGGCCTGGTCGTAGGCCTCCAGCCAGTCGGCTCCCGCGGTCCGTGCGGGCCGCAGCGCCAGGTAGTGGTGACTCGGACGGGGCTCCTGACTGGTCGGGGCCTGCCGGCTGTCGTGAAGGACCGCCCCCGCTCCCGATGGGGCCAGGAACCGCCAGTCGTCGAGCACATCGGCGGCCGCCCCGTCGTCGTAGACCTGGGCGACGGAGACGGTGACGCGCGACGCGTCGGCCGGGAGGGCCTTGGCCGCATCGGACAGCAGACGATCGTCCGACATCACGAAACCCGATCCGGTCCGCAGCAAGTACCTCTGCGGGGCCAGCCTGGCCGGGAGTTCTCGGGGCAGATCCAGCCGGTCCGCCCACTCGTCCCAGGGCAGCGCAGGAAAGAAGCGCCGACCGGTGCGGCCGACCATGACCCTCGAATTGTTCGAGAGGCTTGGCCCCCCAAGAGCATCGGTGACTCCAGGACCGGATCGGTGGGCGCGGAACCAGCCTTCGTAGATGTCCGTCCCCGGGTGCGCCTCGACCGACATCTGCAGAGGCGTGTTCACACTCCCGGCGCCGACGATACGGGAGAAGCCCACCGGCCCCGTCGTGAACACGAGATCGACGCCGAACTCGTCCACGATCTGGGTGCCGAACTCCTGAGGCACGCGGTCGAGGACGAGGCGCACGCGATGTCCCTGCCGACCGGCCAGGAGCCTGCGGACGAGCGCCTGCGTTCCGGGCTGATCGCCCTGGGCCCGCAGAACGATCAGGAGATCGCGGTCAGCCTCCGTCGGAGGTGCCGGGTGCTGCGAGACGTCCATCCCCGTCGGTGTGACCACCCGCCATCCGGTACCCGCGTGGATCGCCCACGTCCGCTCCTGCTTCGAGGGCAGGAAGTCCTTCGCAGGGCCGATCGTCGTGGCCTGAGCGCTGACGCCGTGGGTGAGGGCCGGGCCGGTGTCCGGCCCCGGCTCCCTGAGCGCCGGGCCCAGGTCGTCGACCGTCCAGCCCTGGCCGAACCTTTCGGCCGGGTACCGGTACGGGCGCGTCCGGGTCCATCCCTGGTCGCTGCGCCCCGTCCGGTGATCGATGGGTCCCCGCGCATGGATGACGTCCAGCCCGAACGTGCTGACCAGCTCCCGGACGAGGCGCGGCGACGGGTCGTCCGAGTAGATCCGCCAGCTCGTCCCGTGGGTCGGGGTGACGAGGGAGAAGAAGGTGCGAACCTGTTTCTCGAGTTCCTCCCGACCGGACTGTCCACCGTCCGCGATCACGAGGGCGGCTCGCTCCACCTCGGGCGGCGGCCAGGGCGCGGATCCGGTGAGGCCGCGCCGTGCGAGCCGGTACCTGGGCTGGAACCCCGGGGCGCTCTCCTGCTCGAATGTCCACGCGGGGCCGAACAAGGTGAGCGGATCGGCCGTGCGCCAGCCGCTGTCGGTGTCCATCGGGGTGAGAGCGGTCAGGGACACGTCATCAACGGTGAGCGTCAGGTCCTTCGCCCGGGCCGCGTTCTCCAGACGTTCGATGGGTGCCCCGCCGTCGCCGGAGCGGTCCGACAGCCAGAGCAGTTCCCCCTCGTGATGATGAGCGGCTCCCAGCATCGTGTCTCCCCGGCGCAGGAGAATCGTCGATGCGGGGCCGGATGCCCGCAGGATCCGGGACAGTGCGTCGAACACCGACTCACCCCCTGCGAGAGGGAGCGGTTCGACGTGGTCCTTCGGCGGCTGCCCGTGCAGTACCTCGGCGAGTCGGTGGCCGGTGGTGAACTGGGCGGAGACATGCCGGCGCACGCGCTCACGTGCCCCCGCGAGAATCTTGTCGAGGTCGACGTCGACGAGCGTCAACTGCTCATAGACCCCGACCGGCAGCACCGGCGCGGCCCAGAACGACACCGGCCCGCCGTAGCCGGCGAGGGCGGCCGGCGTGTACCACCGACGCTTGCCGTCGGACCGGTGGACAATCCCCAGCAGTTCGGTGGATGTGCTGACCAGCACGGTGTCGCCATCGTTCACTACACCGTGGTCGAGAGCCGCGGTCAGATCCTGGGGGTCCTTGACGGGCTCACCACCACGGCTGCCCAGCTCCAGTTTCTCCCTCAGGAAGTCGTCCAGGTGGTCATGAACGTGTCCCCGCACGACCGTGTCGTAGAAGTGGTTCACGGCGCCGGGTTCGTCACCTTCCCACCAGCGGGGGTCGGCGCTCGTCCACCACGGCGCCGGAACTCCGTCCGGGCCGACCAAGGCGACGTCCACCCGCCCGTCCTGCGGCATCAGTCCACGTTCCGCGGCTTCGCTCAGCCGTCTCACCGAGGATCCCGCCTGAGGGCTGTCCGCGGCGAGCCAGAGCATCGTGTTCCCGATGTGGGCAGCCGCTCCGGCCAGCGTTCCGTCGCGGTACACCCGTGCGCTCGAGTCGGGGCCCAGGCGTGAGAGATTCGCCTGCAGGCCGTCCGCCAGGAGCATCCGCTGCGGAGCCTCGAACACCGGCTCGACCAGCCCCGCGACCGGCGGAGTCGAATGCAGCAACGTGTGCACCGATGTCTCGGTCTCCAGGCGGGAGAAGACCAGCCGCTGGATGAGGGCCCGCACAACCGGCATCGGTGGCGCCGGACGCTCCGTGCTCCTCAGGATCAGCGTGTGAATGTCCTGAAGCCCCTCGAACCAGTCGGATGCCAGAACCGTCCACTCAGCGAACCCCTGCTCCCCCGTCAGATGCAGATATCCGAGACCGGTTTCCTGATAGGCGATCCCCACGTATCTCGGACCGGACATGACGGCAACGGCCGTGCCCGGCTGTGTCAGCAGTCCCGTGATGATCCGGCGGGCCTGCTCGGCCACCCCCTGCGGGCCGGCCGCCGTCTCCAGACGCTGCCGACCCCGCGCGAGAGTGAACGGCGAGCCCTCCGCTTCCCAGAGTTCCGGGAAATGCATTCCTACCAGGACATCTTCGAACTGCTGACGCTCCAGACCCCCGTCTGCCCCCGGGAGCACGGGCTCTTCGAACACATCCGTCAAGGCGGCGCCGGCGGCCGACTGGGGCAGGCGCGGAGGCGGCAGGAGAAGACGCAGTGCGTCCTGAACCGTCTCGGAACCGGCGGCCGGCCGCTCGGCGGGCATCACCACCGGATCGGTGACGGCTGAACGCCTGGAAGCCGGCTCCGGTGAGGGTGGTGTGACCTCGAGCCGCAGAACCTTCGTGATCAGCCTCACCGCGAGCCCGGTAACCATGCGCTGCTGTGCCCCTGTCGGCACCGGCCGCTCGGATCCCACCGAGACCGACTGCTGTTGAGGCAGGTTCATGATCACCGCGGCCAGGACCTGACGCAGCTGCCGGGCGATGTCCGGCATTCCGGCACCACCGAAGGCCAGGGTTTCCGCCTCCGCCGGGAGATGGCTCGTCACGATCGCCTGGGCCTGCAGGAACGCCGCGCCGCACTCCTCCTCCGTGAGCGGCGTCAGCTGATCGACCGCCGTCTTCACCGTGGAGGTCCACCAATCGCGGCGAATTCCATCGGTGTTCTTACCGAACGACGCCGAGACCCGGTGCGTCAGGCCAGGAACCTGGAGACTCTCCATCACCCGCACGTCCACCGGCGTCAGGTCTCTTCCCGGCCGCGGGGTGAAGGTGATCTGCACCGTCACCCCGTGTGGTCCGGGATCGTCGTTCCAGAGACGGACCTCCCTGGTCACCGGGGTGGCCTGTGAATCCGGTTCCACGGACTGCGGATCCGTCGCGACGACCAGGGGATGCCACTTCGGCAGGCCGCCGGCCTCGCCACTCCCGGCAGCGGCGCGGGGTGGCAGCATGCCATCCAGTCCTTGCCGGAGGAGCTCCCTCCGTACGGTCGTCAGGACCCGTTCCTGGTGGTAAAGCGGATGATCGACCCGTGGACGGGCATCGTTCGTGGTCACCGACTCACCCGCGTCCACGGCCATGACGATCTCGTACAGGCGCAGCAGATCCCGCCGGCTGACGACCTCCCCGCGCGACATCAGAGTGTTCGGGTCGTCCAGGGTGGTCGGGTGGAATCCCGCCAAATAGCCGCGCCGCGGGTTCTGCTCCGACGTCCCTTGCGTCGCCGGGGCGTCTTCTGCCAGACGCCGTTTGTAGAGCACCGAGCGGCGTAGCAGGACCGCGTCCTCCTCGGGCTCGACGTTGTACCGGTCAACCGTGGTGATCCGGTGGGCCAGCTCATGAGCGAGCACCTTCGGCGGCGAGTCGTGGAAAACCGTTTCTGAATTGGCCCTTCCCGGCCCCTTCTTGATCCGCATGACCATGGCGTTGCCGGCGCCCATCTTTCCGGTACTGATCTCGGCACGAACCTTGACGTGCATGGTGCGTCCGTGAATGAGGACACCGGCGGTTTCGTTCCAGCTCCGGTGCACCCCTGCCCGCATCCGGGCCACCACCTTCTGCGCCTCGGCCGCGCTGACTCCTTCCCCAGGAACCAGATGGACGCGTACCTGCACCTCCAGCAGCCGTACTCCGGGGAGATCATCGATCACCCGGACCTGGAACCGGGCCGCCCGGTCCGGTGACACTGCCCGGTCGCGCCACTGCTTCAGGGCCAGGCCGGTCAGGATCTCGCTGAGCACGTCGTGCCGGGAGGCAGTCCGTTCCAGAACACCGAGCCGCCTCTGCGCGGCCTCGAGCGCGTCTGCGTCGAGCTTCAGCAGATGCTCCTTGACGTACCGGGCGAGCTCCGCCTTCCAGGCCGGTCCGTCACTGACGGGAGGCGGATCGGTCACCTCCGCAAGGGATCCCAGCCAGGAGGCGACCTGGGTGAGATTCTTGAGGAGGATCTTCGCCCGGTCCGGTCCGGCCGGCACCACATCCTGATCGAGGAACGCCTGGAGCACCTCACTGTCCACCCGGGGGTGAGGTTCTCTACGGAGCTCGCGAGCGCGGGCAGTGCTGACCGCGTCGAGCAGTGTTCCCAGCGGGTCGTCGACCCCCGCCGCCTTCAGGTGATCCAGTTCCGCCCGCACCTCGTCGCGCACCGTTCCCGCGGCCGAAGGGCCCGGACGCACCAGGCCGGAACGAAGCAGCGCCTGCTCGAGAATCGATTCCAGCCAGTGGTAGGGGGTGCGGTCAATTCCTTGGTCCCCCTCCTCCTTCAGGACTCGCTCGACCTCTTCCCTCGTCGGCAGGGGGATCCGGTTGACGTCGTTGATGATGCCCGGGCCGTCCGGGATGGAGGTGACGCTGACGATCCGGCCTCGACGCGGGTCCGCCAGAGCCTGGTCGTACTCCGCCTTCCAGGACCGGCCCGCCGGTGGCATGGCCATCCGGGCCTGACCATCAATGACCGCCTGCGGGTCACGGCTCAGAGCGACCCTCCGGTTGTCGTGCAGGACGACCCCGCGGTTCGTCCCCATCAGCGCGCGCCAGCCGTCGAGGTATCGGGAGGCCAGGTTCGTGTCGGCCAGCTGAGCGACCGAGAACACCGCGCGCGACGTGTGCTCGGGCAAGGCCGCCACCGTGGCCGAGGCGACGGGGACATCCGAGTGGACGACCCCGGATCGGGTCCGGAGTACGTATGACGGCACCTCTGTCCCCTCGAGCCGGGCGTTGCCGGGAACGCGTTTCGGGATCATCCTGGGCACATCCACATGCCTCGCCTCTTCGCGCACGGCGCCGAGCGTGGACAGGTCCTCCTCCCAGGCGAGCCGGGGGTAGAAGCTGTGCTCCATCGATGCGATCTGGAGCGGGTGGTCCGCGTCCGTAGCGGTCTCTTCCGGATTCGGTTCGGGCTCCCAGACATCCTGGCGGTACGCCCGGTTCCATCCGTTGAACGGGAGTTCTCCGATGTCCATGGCTGTCTGCTCGTAGGGCTGGGTCCAGGCCCGGAAGGGAAGGACCGCGTCATTCGGTCCGGCCGTTTCGTGCCGCAGGCTCACACGCCCCGGTGAATAGACGAGATCGATGGAGAACCCGTCGGCGATTCTGAGAGCGAAGTCCTCACTGACCAGGCTCAGGACGAGGCGCACGCGACTTCTCTCCCGTTCCGCCAGGAGCATGTGGACCAGCTGCTGAACTTCCAGCACCCCGCCGTCACCGATGACGACGAGTACGTGACGCCCCTCCTCGGCCGGGGGAACCGGGAAGCGGGAGACATCCTGGGCCCTCGGGGTGACGACGGTCCAGCCCGGACCGGCGTACAGCGCCCAGGCCAGGCCTCCGTACGAGATCCATTCGTCCGCGCGGCCCAGGGTTTCGGTGGTCTCGACAACGTTCTCGCTCTCCGGCGGCACCGCCCGGAACCCAGGACCGAGATCATCGACGAGCCAGGCCTGGCCGCCGGAGTCGGAGAACTGCTGGTAGGACCGGGTCCTCAACCAGATGATCTCGCTGAGCAGCGAGTCCTGGCCGACCCGATCCAGCGTGTGCACGATGTCCAGCTCGAAATCGCTGACCAGTTCGCGGATGAAGGCCGAGGTCAACGGATCGCCGTAGAGCCGCCAGGCCTTCGCCCCCTCGGCCGGCGCGGTCCCGAAGAAGGCCCGGACCTGTCGTTCGACGTCCGCTCGTCCCTGCCTTCCCCGGTCGTCGGCGACGACAAGAGCGGTCCGGTCCTGCTCGGACAGCGGTATCACCAGATCGGCCGGCCGGTTCCCGTGAACCAGGACGGCCCCGGACCCGGTCAGCTCTTCCAAAGTCCATCCGGTGCCGAGTGGGACCAACGAGCCGGTCGTCCGCCAGATACCCGCGAAGCCGTCCGGGGCCACGACCGCCACCGTGATGTCGTCCCCGGACAGAAGTGCTTCCCACTCCTGTCCGCCCCTGGGCAACAGCCCGACCGGCGGCCCGCCGTCCCGCGACCGGTCCGACAACCAGAGCAGGATCCCGGCCTGGTTGTGGCCCGCGCCCAGCAACATCTCACCCCGCCGGACCAGGACGGTCGTTCCCGGGCCGCCCGATTCCACCGTGGTAACCAGCTCTGCCGACACCACGACGCCCTCGGGACGTCGGACCGGCGCGAACTCGTGGTTCGTCCGGGCTCCGTAGAGCAGCTCGACCAGCCCGCCCGCCGTACCGATGCGGCCCGACACGTACTGCCGGATCTTCGCGTGGAGACGCGGCAGCTCCGGCACGAAGTCCGGTCGGTGTCCCACCTCGATCGGGTCCAGCAGCCCGGGCTCCGGCAATACCGCTTCCCACAGCGGCACCGGGCCGCCGAACCCGGCGCCGGCGGCCTCGGAGAACCACAGTCGCCCGGTCGCGGCCAGATGCGCCACCCCCATCAGCGCCCCGCGGGAGCTGACGATGATGGTGTCACCGACGTTCTCCAGTCGTGTCTCGAAAGTCTCCAGGAGATCGGTCTCCACCTGCTCGAGGGGAATCTCACTGCGTTCCGGAAGCCCGAGTTCATGCCGGAGGAGGTCATGCAGAAGGTCGTGCAGATGGCCCTGCAGCACGGACGTGTAGAACTGATGGACGACATCCGAACGCCTGCTGACGGACCACCGGGAGTCACCTCTCGCCCACCAGGACGCCCCGGAACCGTCGCCACGGACGAGCGCTACCTCCACCCGGTCGGTGCTGGGCAGCAGCCCCAGGTCTGCGGCCAGGTCGAGCTGCCTGACCGCCGAGCCCTCGATCTCCGGGCTGCCGGCCAGCCAGAGCATCGTGCCACCGGAATTGAAGGCGGTCCCGGCGAATACCCCGTCACTACGTATCTGGACGCTGGAAAAGCTGCCCTGGTTCCGCAGATTCGCGACCAGTCCTTCCGCCAGTGACCCGGGCAGGCCGCTCGGAACCGGCTCGAAGAGAGCCTCTCCCGATACCTGGGGATACAGGCGCGCACGGGCAGACGCCTCGGCCATCAGCGGCCAGAACGCGATCTGCCGGATCACGCGGCCCAGATCGGCGCTGGAGGGCGCCGGAACAGCGCTCTGCAGGACCAGACTGGAGAAGCGGTCGCAGTCGGGCAGGTGCTTCGCCTCCAACCGCATGGGCTCGGCGAAGGCACTACTTCCGGTGAGGGGGAACCAGACGATCTCGTCGCCCTCCCGGAAGGCCAGGATCTCGGGGAGCCCGTTGAGGTAGACCGCAACCGCACTCCCCGGTTGCGTCAGTTCACCGACGATCTGCTGGTGCATCCGGGACTGCCGGCTGCGGTTGAAGAAGGACGTGGTGTTGACCTGTTCGCCCCACCCCTCGACGGCCGTGAACAGCGCGCCCGGGCCGGTCCAGAGATACGCCAGGTTCGCTGTGACCAGAGCGTTCTGGACCCGGCTCCGCGTTTCCTCGGCCTGGTCGACGGCTGCCTCGGCCGCCGCTACGACCGGATCGGCGCCGCCCCTCATCCTCGCGTCCGTGATCTCGCGGGCCACGTCCGCGGCGAGCCGCAGCGGACGCTCCAGCGAGCCGGTGATCCGGCTCAGCGAGGCGGCCACCCGCGACTCGTCCGCCAGCGACTTCTCGGGCACCCCCAGAAGCCGCATCTCCTGATGCACTCCCGGCAGCAGAACCCGGGCGACGGACGTCGGCTCCTGACCGTTCAGGTCCACCGCGCCGAAGCCCGGCCCCTGCGCGACCCGGGCATCACCGGCGGACGAGGGACGCAGATCCAGAAGCTCTACCACCCGCTGAATCTGATGCGTGACGAGCCGGCGTTCCGGATCGGTGATCCGGCTTCGCATCCGTGCCGCCCGGGACCGGGCCGGGTCAGAGGTCCCCACCCTCGAAGCGTTCACGTCCGACTGCCGCTCCAGCAGGAAGAGCCCCGCCGCCACCGGCACGACGCTCTCCGCCAGGAACCGGGCCGTCGGATCCGGCGACATGTCCAGATCCCCAAAATCGCTGATCCGGCCGACGATCTCCTCGGCTTCCTCGCGGAACCAGGTCCGCAGCTGCGGATCATCGAGGTCCTGCAACGTGCGGACCGCCGACTCGGCCGGCCCTACCTGCCAGTCGTGGAAGGCCTGGAGCCGGACCGCGCTCGCGTCCTGCGGTGAGATCGCACCGTTCAGGCGGTTCTCGTGTCGAGCCAGGACGTGCTCGACGAAACCTTGTGTCAGAGGCGGTACCGCAAGGGCATTCGCCTTCGTCTTTCCCTTCCCCCGCGACATCTCCACGTCAGAAATCGGTGTCGTCGCGGGGCGGGACGCCATGACCAGCTCGTACACGGTCCGTACGTCACGCGCACCGAGCGCTTCCGTGGTCATGGTCGACATCAGGGTTCCCTGGTCGAGCGACGTGGGCTCGAACCCGACCTGGGCCCAGTGCTCCGGCTGCCCGGGGAGGGGGCGAGCTGTGCTCAGGTCATGGTCGTCGGTGCTCCTCCTGATCAAGCGCTCGCGGCGCAGGAGGAAGGGAAACGTCCCCGAGTAGTTCGCATACCGGTCCGGCAACCCGAAGAGATGGCTTGCCTCATGGGTGAGGTCGATACGGGGGGACTCGGTGAATACCAGATCCGCGGACGCGTGCCCGGTACCGGCCTTGACCCGGATGATCTGGGCGCCCGGCGGCTCGTACGGGCCGGTGGTGATCGTGGGCCGGACCCGCAGGAAGACCTTCGTTCCGTGCGCCACCAGACCGGGGGTCGCGTTCCAGCTGCGGGCCAGCCCGGAGCGCATTCGAGCCATCACACCGCGCAGGTCGCCCCACGTGACGTCGGGCTCCGGCACCAGGTGCACGTGGAGCCTCAGCTCGACCAGTCGCGCGTCGGGCAGGTCAATCACTCTCGCCCGGTACCGGAGTGGCTCGGTCCACTCGTTGGGCGGCACGGCACCCGACGAGCCGGCGACGACCCGCAGCACATCATCGAGAACGTCCTGCGAGCCATGATGCCGGTCCGCAGCGGACACAGCCCTCGAGAAGTCCTCCAGTCTCTGCAGACCCGCGAGGACCTGGCCGACCACTCGTACCCCGGGGTGAGCGGTGACCGGCTCCGGGAGCCCCGGCCACGAGCCCAGCAGGCGCGAAAGCTGTTCCAGGTTGTCCCGGATCAACTCCCCCCGGCCCTGCGGGCCGTCCGGCACCGACCCTGTGGTCAGGAACTCCCGAAGGACGGCACCGTGCGGGTAGGGTTTCCGCTTCTTCTTGTCGGCCAGCTCGGCAACCAGCTGCTTCAGCGGGTCGGGAGTCGTCGCGTCCTGAAGGAACGTCAGCTCGGCCCCCACCTGCTCCCTGAGCCGGTGGATGTGCTGATCGGCATGGCTGTTCGCGACGGGCACCTTCGCCCAGCCCGGCAGCAGCAGCCCCTGCCCGTGCAGCACGTGTTCCCAGATCTTCAAGGGCGCCTGGATCTGGCTCGACACCTCGTGGAGCGAGAACTCCTCGGTCAGAGCCTGCTCGGTCTCGTCCAGCGTCAGCGGGTCGGCCTGCCGAAGGTTGAAGGCGTGAGCCGGCAGGGGGGCAGCAACGACATCCACCACCCGGCCGGCATCGGGGTCGGCCAGCGCCTGCGCGTACGTTCGGTGCCAGTCCTGCCCGACCGGCGGAAGGGGCAGCCGGGACGACATGTCCCGACCGGGACGGAGTTGGTCAGGGTACGGGGGTCGCCGATCGTGCAGGATCACCTGCGGATGGTCTCCCAGGTGGTCCCGCCAGTGATCGAGGACCTCCTGCGCGGTCTTCGGGTCGTGGAGCTGAGCCACCGAGAGCAGCGGGCGCCCGGGGTGCGGCGGAAGGGTTCTGGCCACCTGCTCCACGGCCTGCACGTCGGACAGAACGAATCCGGCCGGTGTCCGCAACCTGTACATCGACACCGGCGACGGTGTCGCCCCCAGCTGGTAGTTCTCGTGAAAGGCCCGAACCGGGTGCGCCTGAGTGACGTGGACGGGAGGAACGTCCGGCCAGCGCGTCTCGCGGTCCCAGGGCACCATGGGGAAGACCACCTCGCCCGTCGGCACGACCTCGAGGACCCCGTCGTCGCCGGCCCGGACGCGGAGCCAGCCTCGGTAGACATCCGTCAGGTCGTCACTGATCCGAGCGGCCGGCACGCTTCCGGACCGGACGTCCAGGTCTCGCACGGGCTCGACCTGGAAGAGCTGCCCGCCCCCGGGCCGCTTGTCATCGACTCTGCGCACCTGGTCGGCGGCGAAGATCAGATCGAGCCCGTAGGTTTCCGCCGTCCGGACGGCGAAGCCGACGTCCACGTTCCCCACCAGCAGTCGCACCCGGGTGCCCCGGTGGGCCTTCAGCACCGATTCGAGCAGGTTCTCGTCGCGGCCGTCGCCATCGACGAGCACGGTCAGCCGGTCCGGCTCCGTCGCCGGTACCGGCCGGGTGGCGACATCGGTCCCCCGCGGAACCACGGCCTCCCAGCCGTCACCGGAACGGATGTCCCACACCGGGGGGGTCCCGAAGACCCTCCCGGCGAAGTCGCCCAGGGGCAGGTGCGTCCGCCGGACAGGCGCCGCCTCGCCGCTTCCGGGCAGGACCGGGCTGAAGCGCTGCCCCAGATCATCGACCAGCCAGCCCTGTCCCACGACGGTCCCGGCTCCGGAGCCGCTCGCGACCGTTTCGAAGGTGTGAGGACGGACCCGGGCCCAGCCTCCGGGACTCTGCCGGGTCTCGACGTTCGTCTCCTGCGGCGAGTACACGACGTCCACGCCCAGTTCACTCACCACCCGCCGGATGAGCGCGGCCTCCTGGCCCTTTCCCCAGATCCGCCAGGAACGTGTCTTCTCCCGGGCCCGCAGGACGGCGAAGACCTGCTCCCCGATCTCGGCACCGCTCACCGCCCCGATCTGCCCCGTGACGATGAGGGACGTCCGCCCCGGCTCCTCCGGAAGCACGGGCACCTTGACCGGTCCCGTCCCCTTCCGGAGCACCACGACGCCACTGCGGCCGACGGGCGTCAGGGCCTGCCATCCGTCTCTGAGACGGATCGGCCCGGACTCCGGGCGCCAGGCCTGCACGCGACCCCCCGGATCCACGACCACCGCCGAGACCCGGACCTGGTCCGGTTCGGCGCTGAGATCGGGCCACCCTTCGTCCAGGGACATGACCGCGTGGGCGTCGGCCTCCGGGACCGCCGGTAGCCACAGGTACAGCCCTTCGTGATGACGTGCCGTGCCCACGAATGCGTTCCCTCGGCGCAGCAGGACCGTTGTGCCGACCCCGCCGAGTTCCAGGTGTGCCTGGACCTCATCCAGCAGTTGGTCAGCCGACAGATTCATCACCGGAGACCATTTCGGGACCGGGATGTCCTGACCGTAGAACGTCTCCATGACCCGTTCGGGAGTGCCGAACCGTTCACCGGCGAGGTCAAGGATGAGATCGGCCTGGGGTCCGTGCGTCAGAAGAGCGGGGATGTCCACGTGCTCGGCACCGGACAGCACCTGGATCTCCCCGGTGAAGGAGAGATCAGCCCTCCACAGGGAGGTGAGGGCGCCTCCGCTCAGGATCGCGGCGGCCGAGAACCACCACCGTTCGGTCCCGTCGTCGAGAGCGATCCCCGCGAAGGCACTCCGTTCCGACACCAGAACGGCACCATGGCCCGGCCCCCGGCGCAATGCCTCGGCGATGTCCCGCAGGAGAAAGGTGCTCGGCTGCGCGGGGGCAACCGTGACCGAGTGCTCTGCCAGCGCGTGCCGAACGACGTCACCCAGACCTTGCGTCAGGAAGGCCTGGGCCGTCTCGGCCTTTAGGGCGTCGGCCACGCTCAGCGCCTTCTGGTCCGCCTCCAGGGCGTCCTGACGGGACTCCCAGCGCCCAGTGCCACCGCCGGGACCGACGACGGCGACGGTGATGTCCCCGTGGACGGGCAGGGCGTGCAGTTGCCCGGCATCGCGGAGTCGCTCCAGGGACACGGCACGGTCGGACGTTCCCTCGGTCATCCAGAGGTAGTCGTTGCCGAGGCGATGGGCCAGACCGAGAAGGATGCCGCTCCTCCTCACCAGAACCGTGGTTCGGTCGGCGGACGCCACGAGATTGTCGAAGAGGCCGTCCTTCAGCAGTGTCACGTCCACCCGAGGCAGGGCCGGAGTGAAGATCGGCGCCAGGGGCCTCTTCCCGAACGCACCGCCCGCCAGCTCGATCGCGCTGCCCTCGAAGACCGTCCGTCGAATGGCCTGGACGAGCTGGGCCGCCGACGGGATCCCGTCGTCCGTGCGGGCATCCAGGAGAAGGGTGTAGGAGTTGTCCGTGGCCGGGAGACGAGCCTGCCCCAGGGCTGTTTCACGATTCGACCGAAGGATTCCGTCGTCGACCGTGGACAGCCACAGCCGCCGCCCGCCGTCGTGGTAGGCCACGCCCACATGACGTCCGCCCGCGAAGACCGCGACCCCCCGGCCTGCTCCCGGCAGTCCCGCCATCAGTCGGTCGTGCATGGACAACGGAGGCCCGGCGGCCGATGCCGTCGCCGGAATCGGGGGGTCCCAGTTCTCATTCGGTACGAAGAGCTCGTTCTTCCGCCAGAGATGCTTCATCCCGGCTTGTTCCAGCTGGCCGAGCAGGGCCTCGGTATCGGGACTCGCCCCGGTGCCGCTGCCCGAAGCACTGTCCGTCTCGTCGAACTCCTGCTCGCTGCGGGCCGAGCCCGGCAACCGGGGCTTCTCCGGAAGGCCTCGGACGATCTGCTCGGCCAGCCTCGACAGCGAGCTCCCCGGGGTGAACCGGCCGGCCGTCAGGATCTCGTGAACTCTCGGGAGTTCGATGTCCACGCCCGGAGCGACGTTCAGGTCGGCCAGCTGCCGGTGGATCTCCACCCGCAGGTGGTCGACGGAGAACACCAGGTCCCCGTGCGCGAACAACGGGGACTCACCGTCGGGCTCCTCGAGAGGCACGGCCGGCTCGAGACCGTCTCCGCCCAGATCGAGAGGTTCCCAGACCCGGCGCAGGTGCGCCGGAGCCTGGCGCAGCTCGAGCAGGTCGACGACCTGCTCGACGATCTCCCTTGCCTGGGCCATCCTTTCGCGGGGGATACTCACGCCGGTCACTTCGGGGCGGGGCAGATCTGCACCGGGTTGGAGGTGGAGCGATTCGTGCAGAAGCATCGCCGCCACCGGGACGACATGATCGGTCAGGAAAGCGACCCGGGGGTCTGCGTGACCGGGTTCCAGGTCCGCGCCGAAGCCACTGATCTCACCGGTCAGCTGGGTCGCATCGTCGATGAGGCGGTTCAGGAACGCGATGGACGGGCCTTCGGTGACCTGCAGGTCACCCATCGTCCGGCGGGCCGAAACGGCCGGGCCTTGCGTCCACAGGTCCAGAGCCCTCTGGAGCTGCTCGTCGGAACGGGCTCCGGACGGCTCGTCCAGCAAGGCCTGCGACCTGGTCACTGTGTCCCGGACCAGACGCATGCTCAGGGGCCTGGCCGCGGTGGCCCGGGCCTTGCCACGCCGCAGTCCGTGAACTTCGACCATCCGGTCGATCAGTTCCGTCACCGTGGGCATGTCGAGGACCTGCCCGCCGACCGGCCGGAACAACTCCAGGTTCAGAGCTTCGGCCACGGGCCTGATCTCGTCCCGCAGCACCGCGAACCTCGGATCGTTCGCCGGCCCGTCGAGCGAGGTGTCATGACTGGCGATCAGGATGCTCTTGGTCGCCATCCGGGTCAGGAGGGCTCGCCGCTCCTGGGGGAGGTTCGCCAGGCGGGCCTGACTGCGAGCCACCATCTCAGCCCGCCACGCGGCCTTTCGTACGTCCGCGAGGTCGGGTGAGGAGTCCAGGTCCGCGGCCAGGGCGTCGAGGTCGGCGGAGTTCAGGACCGGCGGACCGACCAGGGCCTCCTCGATCGGCACGGCCAGGTCCTCGGCCACCGTTCCGGGCCCGGAGACCGTCGTGCCGGGCACCGGCAGGGCCTCGACCGTCAGCCCCGGCAGATCCGTGACCGTAGGTCCGGGCACATCCGTGACCGTCACCTCGAAAGTGACGTCCGCCGGACGCATCCGGGTCCTCTGCCACGCCGTGTTCAGGTCTGCCTCGATCCGGGTCAGCTCGGTGGCCCCGGGGGTGAGCACGTCCCAGGTGCCCTGGCCGAGCAGTCCCGGAGCCCGGCTCGAACCCATCAGGGTGGCCCGCGCGGGCATCCCCGGGACGGCGGCCATCCGCTGCAGGACGTCGACCGCCGACGGGAAGGAGTCCGAGACCAGCACGAGGCCGAGCAGTTCCGGGTCGTGGGTGGCCAGCGGGAGCAGGTACCGGGTGGCGAAGTCCTCGGGCGTGAGCCGGGTGCCGTAGGCCAGCACGTCGCCGTTGTCGGGGGCGAAATCGACGTGAACCACTGCGGTGTGCGGCACCGGGACCTGCACGCCCGTCGCATCGGCCTCGGTCAGTTGCGGGAAGACCTGGGCGGTGGCGAGACGGTCGAGCTGCGCCCGGAAGTGGTTCCGGTGGGCAGGAGCCGCCTCCTCGGGCGGCAGGTACCACCCCGACGGCACCGGGAGCGGCGGAGCGACGTCCAGGAGCGCCCGCAGACCGGTCTGGCGCAGGAGCCCTTCGGCCGACCAGGAGGCTTCCACGAAGTTGCGGACCCTCACGGTGTGGACCGACCGGGCTCCGCCGTAGGAGATCCGGTCGCGCTGGTTCACCGTGTCGATGGTGAACGTGACGTCGGCGTCCAGGTACACGGGCCCGAACCAGGGTCCCTCGAGCGACCAGGAGTCCCAGTGGGTGGCCGCGCGCAGGGAGTTCGAGGAGCCCACGCTCGACGAGCTGCTGTAGGTGGGGGCCACGATGGTCAGCGGCTGGACGGACTCGTCCGCCGGTTTCCCGTCGTTCCCGGCCAGCGGCGTCTGAGGAAGGTTCGTGGTCAGCCAGGCGTTCGGGGCCGCGTAGCGCGAGATTCCGGAGTTGGCGTTCGAGCTGCTGGGCCGGTAGTTCATCGTCATGACGTCGGCCCGCCCGGTCATCCGCGCGGCCGGGAAGGCGGTCGCCGACGGCCTCAGCAGCCGGAAGCTGACGGACAGGTTGCCGGTGGTCGCGCTGAAGACGTTGTCGGCCGACCGCAGGGTGATGGGCAGCCGGGCCGCTGCACCGGTGGCCTCGGTACCGGACGTGATCAGGTGCGACTCCAGGATCGAGGCGTCCGTCAGCGAGCGCATCTCCTCCTGCCCGACCTGTCCCCAGGCCTGGAGCGCGGCCGGACCGCCGCCGTCCCGCGCCGTCAGGGTGTGCAGGGTGTCGACGAGGTGGCGCACCAGGTCGGGGACGATGCGCACCAGCACGCGCTTGTCCTGGAGGTCGGCCGGGGACAGCTGCACCCGTTGGGCGGTCGGGACCGGTTCGTGGCCGGCGAGCACCTGGATCATAGGCTGCCCGGTACCCGTGGGCAGGGGCCGTCGCAGGTCCTCGTTGGCGACCGCGACGGACTCGCCGAGGTTCACGATCTCGTGGGCCAGGCGGTACGTCAGTCCTCTGGGCTTCATCTGCTCGAGGGGACGGGTCTGGCGGGACACGAGCATCGGGGTGCCCAGGCCGACGGCGTTCAGGAACAGGGAGGGCCGCCAGGTCTGGATCAGGTCGATCCGGAGATCGGCCTCCCCGATGAGCATGCTTATCGAGCCGTCGAACTCGAAGCCGTCGTACCGGTAGGTGGCGTGGGCCTGCTGTCCTCCCGTCCCGCGGCTCATCCCGAACTGGACGTCCAGCACTGCCTGGGCCTGAGCGACGACGGGCCGGTCGACACCGTCGATGATGCCGGTGGGCACGCCGTGCACCGCGGCCCCGGCGCTGGAGCTCCAGAAGCGGGCCAGCCGCTGGTCACCACGGTTGTAGTAGTAGACGCTGCCGTCAGCGTCCTCCGTCGCCACGTAGCCGCGGCCCCGCGGGTCCCGGGTGACCCTCAGCTGGAGCTGCGTGACCTGCATCCCCAGGGCCTCGTTGTCGACGCGGGTCAGGATCAGTCCCCCACCGCGCATCAGGGGCAGCTGGCTGTTGAGCACCTGTGGGAGCAGGAGGACCTCGAGCGCGCCCCGGGTCACGGTGGTGCCGGCCTGAAGGTCCCACAGGCCGGTCAGCGCCCGGGGCAGGTGGGCCGCGAGCAGACCGAGCACCGACTCGAGCACCGGGTTGCGCTCGCTCAGCGGCACCTGGCCGGCGGCCGGGAGCA
This sequence comes from Kineosporia sp. NBRC 101731, assembly GCF_030269305.1. Lineage (NCBI taxonomy): Bacteria > Bacillati > Actinomycetota > Actinomycetes > Kineosporiales > Kineosporiaceae > Kineosporia > Kineosporia sp. NBRC 101731. The sequence goes on along the minus strand of NZ_BSTC01000003.1, from coordinate 151,972 downwards.
GATGCTCGGTGACCGCGGTGAGCGGTAGGAGCGGGAACTCGGGGGTCAGGGGGCCGTGCGTTCTGCGGGTCACCGGGGCCATGGGCACGTCGGTGGTGGTGGCGGACGCGGTTCGGGACTGCAGGAGGGGGAAGGCCCGGCGGGCCGGGTGGGCGGCCCGGCGTACCCGGGGAACGTCGCCCCGCAGGGCGGGCAGCATGTGGATGCCCGCGAGGGCCAGCCGGTTCAGTTCGGTGAGGGTCCAGCCCAGTCGGTCGGGCCGGTAGTAGGTGATGCCCGCAGGGACGAGGATGTCGGCCCCGGCGCGGCGGCCGAGTCGTTTGTCGAACCAGTGGGCCTCGGTCAGGTTGCGGTCGGCGACGACCTCGAGCCGCCACTGCACGGGGGCGACCATGCGGGTGTGCGACACCCTCAGGACGAGCATCTGCCCGGGGAACCGGGTGATGGAGGCCGAGGTCCCGCGGGTGCGGCCGTGGCTGGCCGAGACCCCGAAGCGCTGGTGCGCGGCTCCTCCGGTGGGATTCCCGAACTCGTCGGTGCCGTTCACCCGGCCGGCTCCGACACGGCCGGTCAGGTCGCCGCTGACGCTCCATCCGCGGGACTGTGAGGACCCGGCCAGAGCGGCGTACTCGGACAGGTATCCGGTCTGCAGGTCGATCGGGCGGCCGTGCGGCTGGGCATCGTGGACGTGCGGGATGAGGGAGAACAGGGCGTCCTCGTCCCCCAGCATCCGTGGCTGGGTCCCCCATCCGCCGTGAGCGCCGCCCTCGGTCACGAAGAGGCCGAGCAGCTGGTCGCGGTTGACGGCCACGTCCATCCAGCTCCGTGCGGAGTCCGGGTCGATGCCCAAGCCCTCGAAGAGGTTGGTCAGTTCCTGGACGAGCCGGGGTGAACCGGTGATGTCGACGACGCGGTCGTAGGGTTTGATCGTCACCCCTCCGGCGGGGACGGTTCCCCGGCGGGGTCCGTAGACCCACTCGCCGTTCAGTGTCTTGCCCCCGGGCTGCCGGTCGGGAACCACCTGGATCTCGGCCGCGGGGGCGGTTTCCGCCTGAGGGTCGCCGGCGTCACTGAGCAGCGATTCCGGCAGGAGCCAGCCGGCGACGCTGCCCGGGTACTGGGCGGTGCTTCCGCCCTGGCGTCGCTCGGCGAAGGACTCCGGTGTGTTCGTCCGCCGCAGCAGGTGGTCCACCGCGCGCCCGAGCCGCCGGACGAGCCGGCGGGTCACCCCGGACGAGGGGACCCGGACCACGGCGACCGACAGCTCGAGGGTGGCCGGGTAGGTGAAAGCCAGGGCCGGGCCGGTGATGACGAGTGGTTTGGACACGTAGCCGTAGTGGTAGACCGATCCCTCGTGGGAGGAGTTCCGGGTGGCCTGCAGTTGGGCGACGAGCCGGGCGTTCAGTCCGACGTCGTCCGAGGTCGGGTGGCTCACGTAGACGCGGCCGCCACCGGACACCGACATGGACGTGGATCTGCCTTGGGCGTGGCTGTTCTCCATGAAGCCGCTGGGCGTGACCGTGACGCTGGCGTCGTCCACCCGCACGGGCTCCTCGACCGGTGCGTGGCGGCGGGCCGCGAGGCGGAACGTGATGTGTTCCAGGTCGCCGTTGTCGTGCTTGCGGGTGAAGGTCGCGGAGCGGCCCGACTCCTCGAAGATCTCTCTCTGCCTGATCCGGACCGACGATTCGTCGAACCGTTCGAGGAGCCACAATCTCAGTTGCGATCTCTGCGTGGGTGTCCAGGCTCCGACCCGGGCGGTTCGTCCCTGCGGGTCCTCGCCACGGGCCGGGTCCGCGGTGGGCGTCTCTTCGGGCACCGGCCGGAGGAAGAGGATGTCTTCCGACTCGTCGAGCAGTCGCAGGAACCGCGGGACCAGGTTGCGGGTCCGGCTGATCCCGAGATGCCCCGTCAGAGCGGGTGATCCGGTCGGTCGTAGCAGCTCCGGCGGGGGCCGCAGCGCCGTCGACGTCCCGGCGACACCCGCGCCCATGTCCTCGGCCTCGGCCTCGGACGAGATCAGCAACCGCGGAGGGGGCGGGATGTCCGGCAGGCCTTCGAGTCCCAGGCCCGCGCCCGTCCCGGAGAGGAGGCGGACGGTCGGCACCTCCGGAACGAGCCCGGGCAAGGCACTTCCTGTCGGGGAGGGTGGCGCCAGGGCGGCCTCCTGCTGCGCGATCAGGCCCTTCAGGTTCTCCTCGAACCGGGCCACCATGTCCTGGGTGACGTGGACGATCACTGTCGTTGTGTGCACGACGTCCGCGCCCACGGGTTCGCCGACCGGGTCCGAGGCCCGGCCGCGGTCGGCGACGGCCATGAACGGCCCCTGCATCTCCGCCGAGACGGTGAACCGGGTCTGGAGCAGGTACGGAACGCTCGGACCGCGGAGGCCGACCTTGTTGCTCTGCCCCAGGTTCATGGCGTTCTGCACGCTCACGTACCTCGAGATGCTCAGTGCCGCACCGAGGGTCCCGTACGGCGACCAGTCCCCCACGGTCAGGGGCAGTCCCCAGAACCCGAAGGTGGCGCCGAGCCCGCCGCCGCCTCCCCGGGAGACGATCTGGCCGCCCCAGGTGCTGTTGTCCAGCGTGGTCGGGACCGGCAGGGTCTTGCCCTGGCGCTGGACGGAGACGATCTCCGCACCGACGTGAAGGGTCAGCGAACGCCCCCCGCTCAGTGCCAGCGGCGGCAGGGGCAGGCGGGACCCCAGAAGACGCGGGAACAGCAGCGTGATCGAGCCTTCCGCGAACCAGGTCTCCATCGGCGACAGCGCGTCCGAGGACAACGGGAACAGCGCCGGCCGGCCCTCCTGCCCCACCGTGTAGCGGGTGACGAGCTGGTGGCGGAGGCCGCCCAGCCCTCCGATCGAGCCGATGCCGGGCGTGACCGTGTGGAAGGCGTCGGTGAGGGGGAGGTCGCCCGGTGACGTGTACTCCGGCCCGGTGTGCTCTCCGTCGGTGAGTGCCTTCTCCGAGAACCCCAGACGCAGGCGGCCCGGTCTCGGGGCGATCTGCTCCGCGTGCAGCACACCGGTCGAGACGTCCTGCATCTGGACGCTGATCCGGGCCGGGAAGTCGATCAGGACCCGGGCCCCGGAGGTCCCGATCCCGCTGCTGACGGCGCTCCAGAGGGCGCTGCCCTGGCTGCGGCTCGTCGTCGACGTCGCCGTGAGACCGGCGTTCGGGATGACGCTCGGCGCACCGGTCAGGGCGATCGAGGGCCAGGAGGACGCGTCCATCGTCCCGCTGCGGCTCAGCGACTGGTTGAGCACGGAACACCGCATGAGCAGGGTGTCCATCGGGCCCGCGGCGGTCGGGGCGGTGCCGGTCAGGGACAGGGGGACCCGCCGCGCGCCGGCCCGGTCCACCTCCCGCAGCCGCACGATCATCACCTGGGGGCCGGCGGTCACCCGCAGACCGCCCTCGAGCATGAACTGGGCGGCGGTCGTGGGGTCCAGTTCGGTGATCCGGGCGCTCAGCGCGTCCCGGAGGGCCGGACGGTGAGCGGCCGGGACCGCGTCGCGATCGACCACACCACGAACGAACTCCTCGGTGTCGAAGCCATGTTCGTCGAAGCTGTCGGCGCTCCCGTGCTCGCCGAAGCCGAAGTGGCCGTCCGCCCGGGCGAATCCCGCGGGCAGACTGGCCTGCGGCAGGCTGTCGACGTAGCGCTGCCTCGCCTCCAGGACGGCCCTGCGCACTCCCGCCGGGAGCGCGGTGACCGGGTGCTCGGCCAGCCGCTGGTGGAAGTGGCTGGCCGCCAGAGCCGTGGCCAGGTCGTCCCGGCCGAAGGCGGTGTTCGCCAGCGTGATCGCCCGTTCCCGGTGGGTCGGGTCGGCGACTTCACCGGGTGCGGCGGTGGTTTCGGCGTCCAGGCTCCTCCTGATCGCGTCGAGACGCCCCCAGGCGCCCGGTTCCTCCGGCAGCGACCGCAACGTGGCGTCCAGCCGCTCCGCGGTGAGCCCGGCCACCACCAGGTCCTCGAGCAGTCCTCTCCGGGTGGTCCCCTCGTCCGCCGCCAGTCGTTCACCGAGCTGAGCGTCGGCCGTCTGGACCGCGCGGGCCGCGTCGGCCCAGACGATCCGGATCTCCTGGCGCACGGTCGAGACGTCGCTCCTCAGCGACGCGTCGTCCAGCGCGATCCGGACCCGGTCGAGATCGCGCAGATTCGCGGCCGCCTCCTCGGAGCCGCCGAGGGCCTCCCGGATCAGCGCGTCAATGATCGCGCGGTCCTCGGCCGACGCCGACACGGACGCTGACCCGGACGCCGTCTCCCCTGTCCCGGAGACGCCGAGAACACCACGGATGCGGGCCAGTTCGTCCATCAGGTCCCGGTAGAGCTGGTCCTCGGGACCGGACACCGGGCCCGGGTCACTGACCAGGCTGTGCCCCGACGGCGACCCCACCTCCTCGAGCGCACTGCCGGGCCCCGACGGCGTCCCGGGCAGGAACGGCGACCCGGACTCGGACGGTGTCCGGTGCGGGAGCGGCACCCCGAGATACCCGGGGGACGCCAGATCGGCGACGCTGGGCAGGGGCAGCGCCTCGCTGCGACCCGAACGCCGGGACAGCCGCGAAGCGGACCGGGAGTGCGACGCGCTCGAGGGGGCGCTGCTCGACGAAAGACCGGAGGGGCCACCGCCCGGGCCGCTGACCCGGGGTACGGTCCGGCCCGGCGCCGGGGTGGACACCGGGTCCACCCACACGTGTTTCACCGTCCACGGCGTCGATCGGGCCCGGGCCGCCTCGAAGGCCAGGACCTCCTCGCCCGGGACCGCGGGCGCGACCGCGACCGGGGGGTCACCGATGATGGCGTGCAACCGCTGCAGGTGCCGGTCGCGCAGGCCTCCCGGGACCAGGCCGCCCTCGGCCGGCTGGTCGAGGCGTCCCATCAGGCTGCCACCGACATCGAGCCGCCGCGGGGAGATCTCGTCCCGGTACTCGTCGGGCAGCCCGACCTGGTGGCCGATCTCGTGCGCGATCTGGAGCGGGCCCGCGTCCGCCGGCCAGTGCTCCTGGTCCATCGCCACCTGATCGGTCACCGTGACACTGAGGTGCGCGGGCGCGTCCGCGCTCGCCGCTTCCACACTCAGGTGCAGGCGCCCCAGCCCGGGCACCCGGTAGTCGCCGGTGTTGACGTGCCGGTGGACGCCCTCCCGGGCCTTGCGGAGCATCGTGTCCGCCTCGACTGCGGGCAGTTCGGCTCCCTGGGCGTCGCGGAAGCCGACCCGGACCGTCAGGTCCACCACCGGCGTCCCCTCGTGCTCGAAGGCCCGGGCGTCGAACCCGGCCCGCACCTGAAGACGGGGTGTGTGGTCGCGGGTGCCGTTCATCCGGCCCACCCGTGGGTGCCGGGCCCCGTCGGCCACGACCACCGCGTCCCGCACCTGTTCCAGCACGGGAGACAGCAGGACGCGGGCGTCGGAGGCGGTCGCGGTCGGCGACCCGTCGCTGCCCCGCAGACCGAGGTCGTGCGCCGCGAAGAGCCGGAACGCCGACGCCTCCGGCGACGGCCCCGTCACCTGGCTCAACAACCGCGTCACCAGCCGGTTGCCCGGAACGGCGAGCACCAGACCGTTCCTCAGCCAGCCGGCCTCGAGCACCGGTTGCACCGGCCCGGGGCCGCGGGAGACGACCGGGGAGACGACGAGAGGCAGGTCGTCGGCCCGCAGGACCAGCGACGGCAGGTCCGCCCAGGTGAAGGCGCCGGGCGCGACGTCCAGGCTCACCACGGCGCCGCCCAGCGCCGACAGGGCGCTGAGGCGCACGAGGTCGGCGGCGGCGGCGCCGGAGCCCTCGGCGAGCAGTTCGTGCAGGCGCTGGACCAGCGGGCGGCCACCGGCCGCGTCCACCAGGTCGACGGTGTCGCTCTCGTGGACGACGACGTCCCGCAGGGCCGCTCGCTGCCCCTCGGACAGGGGCGCGCCCGGAACCGTCCACAGGTGCAGATCGGCGCTGTCACCCGTCGCGTGACGCCACCGCCCCAGGTTCTCCAGTGCCTCGGGGTTCAGGTCGTCGCGGTCGGCGACGACGTGCATCTGCCGGGGCAGGGGTGTGGCCCCGATCGTCGGCGTGAGCGCGAGTGCCTGCCCGATGCGACGGTCGAGCTCGCTCAGGGTCTGGGCCCGCTCCGGGTCGGTCCCGGGCTCGGCCAGGGCCTGCCTGATGCGCTCGCGCAGGACCCGGACGACGGAGGTACGCCCGGCGTTGATGGACAGCCCGACGAAATGCTCGACCTCGTCGAGCTTTTCCAGTTCCGGCATCCGGGGCACCGGTGAGAACACCGTGCGCACGAGCAGATCGGGGCCGTCGGGGACGACCGTCCGGACCGTCCGGATCCGGTAGGAGGCGTCCGTCAGTCCCCTCTGCCGCAGAACCTCTTCGAGGTGGGCCCGCAGCCGGCCGGCGCTCGGCCCCGTTTCGTCGTGGCCCGCGGCGGACAGAGGGTCGCCGCGTTCCTGGATCGTGATCCAGAGATCGTCGTTCGTCGCGGCCTTCTCCCGCGTGAGGTCGTCGGCCAGCGCGTCGATCCGGTCGAGGGTGGTGCGGGGGACGTCGTCCGGGCCGAAGTCCGCGAGCGGGACCGTGGCCCCTCGCGGACGCTGCTCCCGGGACACGAGTTTCGTGGTGGTCTCGCCCAGGCGGGTCTGCAGGGCCCGCAGTTGCCGGTGGGCTGCCCCGAGGTTGCGGTCGATCCGCGCGGACAGGTCCGGGTCGCTCAGGTCGAGGCCGTTCCCGAGCTCCTCGGCGATCCGGTGCACGCCCCGATCGACCAGGGATTCCGCCCGGGCCAGGACCCGCTGCCGGTGCACCGGGCCGAGGTCACTCGTCATGACGAGGTCCGTGACGTGGCTGTGGATCGCCGGGGTCGCGGCCCGCACCTGCGCGGAGGCGGCGGACAGATCGCGGACCGCGGACACCACCTGGGTCTGGTACTCCCAGGCGACCGTGGAGACGGCCCGGGCCCGGGAGAAGCCCTCCTCGTCCTGGTACCGGCGGATCCGGTCGGCCGCGGACATCACGTGGGTCCGGGTCTGGTTCAGCACCGACACCTGGACGCTCTCGGGGACCCCGGCACGGTTCATCATCCGGTGGTAGCGGGGCAGGTCGTGCATCAAGGCCCGCGCCGGGCGGTTCAGCAGGTCATCGGGGCGGGGCAGGAACTCCTGGAGGCCGGGGACGTACGGACGTTCGGGCTCGACCGTCGAGGCCGGGGGTTTCGGCTCGATGCGGGGTGGGACGGCCACCAGCGGCCCGGCGCCACCCACGTCGAACGACTCGATCACCGACTGCTGGGGGCTCGTGACCATCTCCCGCACGGCCGCGTCCAGGCGCTGCCCGAGGACCGGGGCGTGCCGCTCGGCCCGGGCGAACCGCTCGGCCCGTTGCTGCCGGGCGCTTTCCTGGCCCAGATGCAGCTGGTCGCCCAGCAGCGTCGTCATCTCGGACCGCACCCGCTCGCGCAACGCCAATGCCTGGTCCCGGACCCGTTCGGTCGCGACCGGGTCCAGGGGCTGTGCCTCGAGAAGGCTCTGGGTGTCGAGGGACCCCTCGGCCCGGGGCAGGGCCCGCCCGTACGCGTCGACCAGGTGCCCGACCGCGCTCACCACGTGACGCCGGTACTCCCGCGCCAGGTGGGACACCGAGGTCTCCTCGGCCTGCGCCGGTGCCCCCGCCCCGGCCTCACGTTCCCTCAGGGCCGGGACGAACTCCTGGACCTGCCGGACGACCGACTCCTGAACCGCCTGCGGGACACCGCTCCTGGTCATCGCCTCCCGGTACACCAGAATGTCCTGCTCCAGTACCCGGTCCGGTGCGGTCAGCAGGTCGCCCGGCTGCCGCAGCACCCGCTCGCCCAGCGGGACGTGGCGGACGGGCGGCTCGGTCCGGGGCGACAGCGGCCTCAGCGTCACGGTCGCCGGCTCGGCCGGCGCCGGGCCGGCCCCGCTCACGTCGAACGACTCCACCACGCCCGGCCCCGGCACCACCCACGGCGCCCGGATCTCGCGGGAGACGAGCTCCTGGACGGCCGAGTCCAGACGCTCTCCGAGGACCGGCGCGTGCTGCTCGCCCCGCACGAAACGGGCCTGGCGGCGCCGCCAGGCGCCCTCCTCGGCCAGATGCAGCTGATCCCCCAGCAGGGTCGAGACCTCGTCCCGCACCCGCGTCTCGAGGATCGCCGCCTCGGTCACGACCCGCTGCCCCGGGCCCGAGCCCAGGGACGACGTGTCGGCGTCGGCCCAGCGCGTCGCCTCGGACATCGCCCGCCCGTACGAGGAGGCCAGGTGCTCGACCGCACCGACCACGTGCTCGCGGTACTCCCGGGCCACCAGATCGACGGCCACCGAGGTCGAGGCGTCACCCGGCTGCGCCGGGGCGCCCTCGCGCGCGCTGTACGCCTCGACCCGTTCCTTCAGGGTCGGGACGTACTCCTGGACCTGCCGGATCACCGACTCCTGGACCTTCAACGGGACCTGGTTCTTCTCCAGCAGCTCCCGGAACACCGGAAGGTCCTGCTGCAGAACTCGTTCTGGATCGTTCAGGAGATCGCTGGGCTGACGCAGGAGGCGCTGGTCCGGTGCCGCGATCCGGTCCGGCGCGGTGACCTTGACCGGCGGGCCCGGCTGCTCGGGCAGTCCCCGCATGAACTCCAGCAGCTGGCGCCGCGTGGCCCCGCCGTCCCCGAACGAGTAGTCCCGGTCCAGGCCGTCGCCGAACGAGTTCTCGTGAGCCGCTTCGTGATCGAGCCAGGACCGGCGCCCGGCCCGCGTCCCGTAGGTTTCGTGCAGCGCCAGGGCGACATCCTCGCGATAGTCGGCGGCGAGCGCGTCGTGCACCTTCGGATGCAGTTCCCGGCCCTCCGCCAGGCCCCGGAACTGCGCCCCGGCCGCGTCGAGGTTGCGGCCCGCCAGGGCCTCGAACGCCAGTCGCTCGGGAAGTTTCTCGAGCAGCCGGCCGACCTCCCGCTGCCACCCGGCCAGTCCTTCGGGGCCGTGCTCCCCCGGGTGCGCGAACTCGGGCCCCGCGTAGATCCGTTCCCGGACCGCGTCGGTGTCCAGCGGCAGGCGCAGATCGCGCAGCTTCTGGTCGAAGGACGCTCTGAGGTCGCCGTCGAACGCCGCCCGGACGCGCTCCACCGCACCGGTGCCGAACGCGTTCCCCTCGACCGGGTGAAAGTCGGCGACCGACCGGTCGAACCGCGAGAACGCAGTCAGCGAGGCGTTCTCGAAGAGAGCTTCCCGGACGAACCGCTCCCCCAGCCGGGAGGACAGCTCGGCGGCCAGGACCTCCGGGTCGAGGACCGCGCCGGGCTGGGAACGGAACGTCAGCCGCGCGTGCTCGATCCAGGTGGCGACGGCCTCGACGTAGTCGGACCAGACCCGCGAGAGGGACTGCAGGGAGAGCTCTCCCGGGGCCTCGGTCAGGGTCCCGTTCGCGGACAGGCGCCCGGTCATCCCCTGGGCCCCGGACCCGTCCGGGCGCACGGCGGCGTCCCGAGCGGTCCAGATGTTCTGGACGTCCTCGGGGACCCAGCCCGCGGGCATCTTCCCGGGACGGAACGGATCGACCGACCACTGCGCGAACGTCAGCCGTTGCGTGGCCAGTTCGACGGTCTCGGCAGCCTCGCGGACCGGGGTGAAGGTCCGGACGTGGTCGCTCAGGGCCTGGTGGAAGGCCTCCCGGATCCTCCCGTACTCGGGGTCGCTGCCGATCGCCTGGCGCAGGCTGAGCTCATCGGTGCTGCGGGTGAGCAGGAGCCGGACCTGTTCGTCCGAGTACCGGGCACCGAACTGCCGCTGGCGGAGTTCGGCCATCTGGGACGGCGACGGGCCGAGCCGGCGAATTTTCTCGAAGGCGAAGAGCTTGTCGGGTGAGACCTCGACGGACCTCAGCACCTCCCGCACCGGCGGGGCCATCACGGAGCCGGACGCGGCCGGCGAGTGCCCGAGGTCCGGGAGCAGGGCGGCCTGGGCCTGGGCCCGCTCGAGCGCCCGCCACTGCACGTCATCGAGGCCGAGCCCGGCCCGGGGGTCCACGTCACCGGTGTGCCAGAGGTCGCGTCCCTGAACCAGTCCCGGACCCTCGGACGTCGCACTCACCTCGGCGATGCGCCGGGCGTAGGCGTCGTCGATCTGGGAGGTGGTGAAGCGCAGCCTCTCCTCCTGCGGCACCCGCAGCGCCCGGACCTGGGCGTCGATGTCGGTGAGCGTGAGGCCGGGGTGAACCTGATGGAGGTTGTGCTCGGCCCGGGCGAGCACCGCCCGGGCCACCTGGACGTTCTTCAGCTGGCGGACACCGTCGAGGGTGTGCAGGTCCAGGCCCGCCTTCAGGGCGTCCCGGAAGACGGTCTCGGCCTGGTGCGCGAGGGCCTGGGCCTTGACGAAGTTGCTGACCATCTCGGCGCTGTCGCCCCAGATCCGGGGCGCGACCTCACGGGTGAAGACGATCAAGCTGGACGGCAGGGGATGCTCACCGCCGACACTGCTGCCCACCGCACCGTCGCCGGCGCTGCGCGGCGGGGCCGCCGGCTCGCCGGGCATGTGCGGCGCCGGGGCGGCGTCGGGCAGCAGGGCCCGCACCTCGGCGTCGAGGGGCGCCGGAACCGCCCCTTCCGGGCCCGGCACCGCCTGGGCCCGGGACGCCCGGCTACCAGCCAGGTCGGTCGCGGACCCGCGGTCGACGCCGGCCTCGTCCAGCCGGGTGCTGAGGGCGCTGGCCGAGTCGCGGCCGGCCGGGCGGGGCAGGTCGGTCTCGGTGACCAGGTCGAGGGCGGAGCGCTCGGTTCCCGGCAGTGAGAGCGGTTCTCCCTCGGCCGTTCTCCCCGCGACGCGGGACACCGCGTCCTCGGACAGCTGGATCTTGATCTCGTGGTCCGACATCTTCAGCAGCGAGAACTCGCCGTCCAGGATCTGGGGCAATTCCCGGACCACGAACCCTTCGAGCGGGTCCCCGGCGCTGCGCAGTCGCTGCAGGGCCGGGCCGGGCAGATCCCGGCCGGTGAGGGTTCTCGTGACCTCGTCCAGCACGCTCGGCCCGGGCAGGCCGATCATCTCGTTCGCGGAGCGTCCACCGGCCATCAGGTCGCTGAGCCCGCTGATGCCGGGCAGGTTCGGGTCGGCCCGCAGCAGGCCCGCGACCGTTCCCGTGTGGTCGGTCAGGATCAGCCGGCTCATGTCCAGGACCGTTCCGCGGCCGTCGGCGATCCGCAGGTCGGCCAGGTTGAGGGCCGCTTCGGAACCGCCGGTCAGCCGGATCCGCGCGACGTCCACGACGGCCTGACCGTCGGTGAACTTCAGGCCGGCCCCGGTCGGGGTGCCGCCGGGAATCTGGACGCCCTGGCTGGTGACCGTGACGGTGTTGTCCACGACGCTCAGGCCCTGCGGGCGCAGCGTGGTGCCGCCCGCGTTCAGCCGCAGGTCCTGCAGCGGGACGGTGAGGGTCCCGTCGGTCACCTTCACCGCGTTCAGGGGGATCGAGCGGGTGCCGTCGCTGACGCGGGCGGTGGCCAGGTCCAGCGGGGTGGCACCGGCCCGCAGGTCGTGGACCGCGCCGGCTCCCTGGAGCTGGTGCAGGTTGCCCATCCGGGTCAGGGTGTCGAGCTGGCCCAGCACGTGCGACGTCCCGTTGAACCGGGCACTGCTCAGGACGTCGGTGGTGGCGGTCATGACCCGGACGGCGCCGGGCACCTCGAGGCCGGGAGCGGCGGCGTGGGCCGCCGGGACCATGAGCCCGGAGGGCGCGCTGCTGAATCCCGCGGTGGCGTTGTGCAGGGACCATGTGCCCTCGCTGAGCCGGTTCGTCCCGGCGAGCGGGCCGACGGGGCCGACCTGACCGACCATCGGCGTGTTCACCAGGGTGCGGATGAACTGCTGGTCTCCGCCCGGGAAGCCGCGCATCACGCCGCTCAGCCCCATCGGCGGCAGGTCCGTGATCCAGGTCGGCGCCTGACCGCCGGCCGAGCCGGGCAGGACGATCTCCGGGCGGGGAGCCAGGTGCAGTCCGGCGTGCCCCGCGCTCGCCCCGAAATTGACCACTCCCTTGGTGATCTGGAGGGTGTTGCCCATCCGGTCGAGGATCACGCCGTCGCGGTAGGCCGGGATCATCAGGCCTCGTCCGAGGATGCCGACCTTGAACGCCCCGGCGAGCCCGAGCTTGCGGATCTCGTGGCCGGCCATCGGCGTGAAGATCCGCAGCCAGGCCCAGCCGCCCAGGTGTTTCGCGGTGAAGGCGGCGAACCGGCTGTTGCCGAAGGCGTTCAGCGCCCGGTTCATCTGTCCGCGGGCGAGCCGCGGCAGAGCCGTCAGGCCGTTGATGAACCGGGTCGAGGCCGCGGTGATGCTGAAGCCCTTCAGGCCGGTCAGGCCGTGGGCGAACGCCCCGTTGCCCGCTGCTCCCTTGACGATCCAGATCCGTCCCGCGCGATAGCCCCCGGCCATCAGCGTGCCGATGTCGAGCACCCCGCGGATGATCTGGCTGAAGGTGATCGAGCTGATCACCTGCCAGGCCCCGCCGGCCGCCCCGGTGATCCCCCGCCACGCCGACCGCAGGCCGGTGCCCGCGCGGCGCAGCAGGCCCACGATGTCCTTGAACCGGATCGCCCGGGTGCTGGGGAACAGGATGCCGAACAGCGACATCAGGATCTCCGCGAGCCCGCCCTTTCCCTTGCTCACGTCGACGATGGTCTTGACCAGCAGCGCCGAGTTGGCGGCGAACGCGACAAGCCCGAGCGGGCCGCCGAAGACGATCGCGACCACGGTGATCACCAGGGTGATCCAGAAGAGCACGTCCCAGAACTTGTCGCAGGAGCTCTTGCCCCAGGGGTTGGTCGCGTGCGAGGCGGCGGCGACCGCGGCCGCGGCCGTGTTACCGGCCGCGGTCAGATCCTCCTTGGCCCCGTTGGCCTGCAGCGCCAGGGCCTGGACCCGGGGGTCGTCCTCCGGCAGCCCGCGGGCCTGGTTCAGCGCGCCGTCGGCGACGGCCTGGGCATCGACCAGCTTGAGGAGGTACGTACGCAACGCGGGGGCGACGCCGGCGAATGCGGTCCTCACTGCTTCGAGGAAAGTCCTCGCCTTGGTGTCGATCTCGGTGCGCAACGCGTCCGCCGTCTTACCGACGAAGGCACCGTCACCGGTGCCCGTCATGATCGCGTTGATACCGGTGGTCGCGTCGTTGACCGCAAGCAGGATCGCTTCTGTGTAGTCGACGACCTGCTGAACAGCCTCCGGATCACCCGGCGTCGGGTCGCCGGGCAGACCGAGCACGGACCAGTCACTGGGACGAGGCATGGCCAGCAGATTCGGGCACGGACGTTGACAATCGGTTGACGACGCCTCGACGGCTTCCGGAACAGGGCCCTGATCAGCCGTTCTCGTACAGATCGACGCAGAGACCGAGCACCTCGTCGGCCCAGGCACCGAGTGCGTCGGGATTGACGATGTTGTGCCCCAGACCGACCCCGACGCCGAACCCGTGCGTACGCACTTTCAGGTCGTTGGCCTCGGCGAACTGCGTCGGGATCTCCAGCGCCTTGTCCGGTCGATGAACGGGTCCTTCGCCGAAACCGCCACGGCCACGGTCTTCAGCGATCAGCGGTCGGATCGCGAAGCCCGGTGCCTGCGAGGCGTCGCGCCGGTAGAACGGCGAGAGCGTCAGAAGGGGACCCACCGAGTCGGTGCGGTGCTAGGTCAGCCACGTCGCCGGCACCACCTCCCGAGAGCCCGATCTCCTCCCTCGTAGAAGATCTCGGCCGCACGTAGTCCTTCGGGCCGCTCGTGTCGCCGTGCAGCATGAGAGCCCAGCCGACGCGGCGCACGACCGACCCGCTCTCCATCGGTCCACACCGGTACTGAATCGTTCTTTCAGGGATGGCTCGGATAGGGCTTCCCGAAGACCAGCGCCAGGACGGCGGGGACCCCGAACCGAGCCGTCTGCCAGGTGGCCGCGCGGAACAGGAGCGATGCCCACCAGATGAACCCGGTCGCACCCCCAGGTCGAACGACAGGAACACGACGTTGCCCGTCATGTTGGCCACGAACACATGCCCGAGCATCAGGTAACCGAACGCGTCCATCAGGCCGGTGACGACCGTCAGCACGACCAGCAGGCCCGGCAGCGGCCGTGGGGATCGTCAGGTGCGGGCCGGACGGTCCGCCCGGCGTCCCGCAGGTGGTTTCGCACCTCCGCACTCTCGCGCGCAGCGGCATCTGTCCAACAGCGAGAACCGCTCAGACCGATCGCTTCGGCTTCTTGCGGGCATTCTGGGCGAGAAGGGCGAGGAACTTCTTGCCCGCCGCCGAAACCCGCGCACTGTCGTGGATGACCGACACCAGGTGGAGTGCGTCCGGGTCGTTGAGGCCGACGACGGAGAACCGTAGACCGTCGATGCCGCAGTCGGTGGACTCGGCGAGCGTCCGGGGCACGATGGCCACGCCCAGCCCGACCGCCGCGAACCGCACCATGTCACAGACCTGGCCGACCTCGAAGGAGGGAACGGCATTCACGCCGGCGCGGTTGAGGGCTTCGTCGACGTGGCGGCGGATGCCGGTGCCGGGCACGAAGTGGATCAGGCGACCGTGGGCCAGCAGGTCGACGATCGCGATCGGACCGGACAGCCCGGCCGCGGAGGCCGTGGGCAGCACCCCGACCAGCGGGTCCACGGCGAGCTGGTGGTGCTCCAGATCGTCGGGCAGCTCGTGGCGGCCGAGACCCACGACGGCCAGGTCGAGCCGGCCCTCGCGAACCGCCTCGATCATATCGGTGGAGGTGGCATTGCTGACGTGGATCTCCACCTCCGGATGCACCTCGTGAAAACGGGCCAGGGGGCTGAGCGTGTCGACCACACTATTGGCGGTCTGGATCAGGCCGAGGCGAAGACGCCCCTTCTCCAGGCCGAGGTAGGAGCGCATTTCGGCGCGCGCGGTGGCCTCCCCACCGACCAGCCGCCGGGCGTGGGGCAGGAGAAGCTCGCCGGCCGGGGTGAGTTCGATGCGGCGGTTGCCCCGGACGAAGAGCGACGCCCCGATCTCGTGCTCGAGCCGGCCGATCTGCTGACTCAGCGCGGACTGGGCGACGAAGCTGGCCTCGGCCGCGCGGGTGAAGTTGCGCAGATCAGCGACGGCCAGGAAGTAGCGCAGGTGTCGGATTTCCACGGCCACCCTCCCATCGGTTCATGTGATCGTATCTCACTGAATCGCATATGGGACATATCGGAATGATCTGAGGGGACCTCCGGTTGTGGAGCCTGACCGAACAGGAACAGCGAAAAACCGCTGATGCCAAGGGAGGTGCCCCATGGTCTCGACGACCATGCCGGTCGCGGGCGTACGGCCGCTCGACCCGAGCCGCCAGGCGCCGGGCGAAGCGGCGGACCTCGTGGTCCGCAACGCCAAAGTCCATACCGGAGAAAGTCATCTACCCGCCGCGTCCGCCGTGGCGATCAGGAACGGCACGTTCGTGGCGGTCGGGGACGACGGCACCGTCGCGCCTCACATCGGCCTGAGAACCCGGGTCGTCGACGCGCTGGGTCGCCGAATGATTCCCGGCCTCAACGACTCCCACACCCACGTCATCCGGGGCGGCAACAACTACTTCCTGGAACTGCACTGGGACGGTGTCCGATCACTGAAGCGGGCGCCGGAGGGCCACTGGGTCCGGATGGTGGGAGGCCGGTCACCTGAGCAGTTCGCCGAAAAGCGTTTACCCACGATCAAGGAGATCAACCAGGCGGCTCCGTCCACCCCGGTGTTCGTGCTGCATCTCTACCAGTCGGCGCTGCTCAACCAGGCCGCGCTGACGGCGCTCGGGTGAGGCCGCAGACAGCCGGGCGCAGACGGCCTGGCGGTCCTCCCGCGGTGAGCGGATCCCTGCCCCCGCGAGAAGCAAGTGAAAAACAGACTTTCCGTCGCAGTGTTCTCAACGAGAGAGAGAAGATCATGACCGAGTTCGACGTCACCACCGTTCAGGCTGTTCCGAGCGAAGACCTGCTGACCCCCGACAACGCCGTGTTCCTGTTCGTCGACCACCAGCCACAGATGTTCTTCGGGGTGGGCAGCGACGACCGGCAGTCGATCGTCAACGCCACTCTCGGACTGGCCAGGACGGCCAAGGCGTTCAACGTCCCGGCCGTCCTGACCACGGTGGCCGCGGAGTCCTTCTCCGGGCACATCCTGCCGGACCTGCAGGCCGTGCTGCCGGATCTGAAGCCGATCGACCGCACCACGATGAACGCCTGGGAGGACCCGGCGGTCGTCGAGGCGATCAAGGCGACGGGACGGCGCAAGATCGTCCTGTCCGGCCTGTGGACCGAGGTCTGCCTGGTCCTGCCGACGCTTTCCGCGCTCGGCCAGGGGTATGAGGTCTACGTGGTGGCCGACGCCTCCGGTGGCGTCAGCAAGACCGCCCACGATCACGCGCTCCAGCGCATGGTCAACGCCGGCGCGGTGCCGGTGACCTGGCTGCAGGTCCTGCTCGAGCTCCAGCGGGACTGGGCCCGGGGCGAGACCTACGTCGCCACCACCGACATCGTCAAGCAGCACGGTGGCGCCTACGGTCTGGGCCTGCACTACGCGGGCGACTTCCTCGGCGGCCACGCCGGCTGAATGGGTACGAGGCACTGACCTCTCGGTGGGCGCGGCCTCCGGGCCGCGCCCACTGGCACACGTCACCTGGTACGGCCCCGCCGTGACGGGGTCGCACCCCGGGGACTGATCCTGATCACGCAGAACGTGCCCTTCGGATGCATGGCCCGCACGAGGCACCTTCCGGGATAGATCCCGGAGCCGGAGCCGGGCGGCATCGTCGTGACGAAAGACGACGTTCGACAGAACCGATCGAAGACACCCGGCCCTGGCAGCCGTCACTGAACAGGTACTGAATACCTTCCGGGCCGGGGTTTGCAGGTGGCTCCCGACGTCCCACGGTCCGTCACCGTGGCTGAAGCTCGCTCCACTCATTCTCAAGAGCAGAAGGCAAGAGTGAACCGTCGGGAGCAACAGCAGGAGGCAATATCATGAGTGAACGGTCCTCTTCACGACTCGTTACCGAGCACGCAGGAGAACAGGCCGTGCAGGAGACGGCCGGTGAGGGCGGGCCCGGCTGGGGTTCGCCGATGTTCGGCCCGGAGATCCCGGCCGGGTTCGCGGCCTTCCTCCAAGCCCAGCAGATGCTGACCATCGGGGCGATGCTCGACGACGGCCGGGTCTGGGCATCGCATCTGTCCGGGCCGCCGGGCTTTGCCCGCGCGGTGGACCAGGAGACGATCGTCATCGATGCCTTGCCCGTTGACGGCGATCCCCTGCGAGAAGCGTTCGAGACCGAGCGGGAGCTGGGCCTGCTCGCGTTGCACCCTCAGACCCGCCGTCGGATCCGGATCAACGGTCGAGCTCGCAGAGACGGGTCGAAGCTCGTCCTGCATACCGAGCAGGTCCTCGGAAACTGCCCCAAGTATCTCCAGACTCGTGGCATCGTCGAAACCCGGCTTCCTGCGGATACATCAGCACGCCATGGCACCGAACTCAGTGAAAAACAGCGACTCTGGGTCGAGCGCGCCGACACGTTCTTCATCGCCAGCTACTCGGAAGGCAACGGAGCCGATGCTTCTCACCGCGGCGGCACACCGGGATTCGTCACGGCCTCCGCCCGGCGGCTGCGCTGGCCCGACTACACCGGCAACCAGTTCTACATGACCCTGGGCAACCTCTATCTGAATCCCGCCGCCGGCCTGCTCTTCGTCGACTGGGATCGCGGCCACACCCTGCAGATGAGCGGGACCGCACGGGTGGACTGGGATCCGGACCAGGCCGCGGTCTGGCCGGGGGCGCTGCGAGTCGTGGAGTTCGACGTCGAATCGGTGGTTCAGATCGACCGGGCCAGTCGGCTGCAGTGGGAATTCCTGGGGTACTCGAGATTCAATCCACCTGTGCAGCGAAACCGGCGCGATCAACGAAACGTCAACGACGACAACGCATCCTTCGATGAGTGAGAGCAATTAATGCCTCGCTCCCCCGGTAACGGACCGACCACAGGAGAAACCATGTTCTCGGATCGACTTTCCCGACGGACGAAAACCGTCACCGCGATGGCCGCCGTGCCCGCTGTCGCCGCCGGACTGTGGGTGGCCACGGTCCCCGCGCACGCGGCGACCGAACCTGTCGCCGTGACCGCCGCGGCGGCCAAGCCCATCGCCGGAAAGGTGGTGGTGATCAAGACATCTAAGTACAAGGGCAAGGATCGCCTCGTCACCGTTCGCGGCAACGGATCGGCCGACCTGTTCCGGTCGAAGCCCACGAAGTCCAACGGTCTCTCCGCCGACGGAACCTCTTTCGTGCTGAAGAAGGTCGGCGGCACCACGTCGACCCGCTACACGATCAAGAGCCTGAACGACAGCGAGGAGGCTCGCGCGTACTGCCTCCAGCAGAAACAGAACGGCAAGCTGAACATCGTGGTCTGCAACAGCAAGAAGACGAACCAGCAGTTCAGCTTCGAGGCCAACGGCAAGAACTTCGCGATCGCCGGTAAGTGGGGTTACCTCAAGGCCGACAAGCGCAAGCTGCGCGTGGCCGACATCGACTCGGAGTCGATGAGCTTCTTCAGCGTGAAGCGCCGATAACAGCGGCAGAACAATCCTTCCGAAATCCAATGGGCGTCCCGGACGGCTTCGCCGCCCGGGACGCCCATTGCGTCTACCCACCGGGTGCGAGGAGCGGAGTCCGGCGGTCATCCGTTGTTAAGTCATTATCAACAGCGGTTCCACAGGATGGAGGCCGGTCATCCGACAGTTGTGGAACGGAGCGAACATGTCATCCCGTCAATGGGTCGCCGCAGTTACCGGGGCGCTGATCATCACGTCGGTAGTCCTGGCCCCGACCGGAAGTGCCGCCACCCCGGCCAGGCCCTCGCTGGACGAAGTCACCCTGTCCGCGTACTCCACGCAGGACGTCATCACGTCGCTGAAACCGGCCGAACGGAAAGGTTACAGCTCGATCCGCATCGACGATGCCTCCCGCAAGGTCGAGGTCCGCTGGAAGGGAAAACCGTCGGGTGAACTGCTGCGGCTCCTGCGTCAGAAGCATCTCGCCGACGATGTCGTGATGCTGCCGGCTGTCTACGACCAGAAGGAGCTGAAGGCGGCGGTCAAGGCGGTCATGCAGGCGGGCCCGGCCGAGGTCCAGGTGAACGGAGCCACCCTGGCGCGTCAGGACATCGTCGCCGCCGGGCCCCGCACCGACGGTTCAGGTCTCACGCTGCGGGTGGCCGCCCTGGCCCTGAACAAGGTTTCCGCGAGCAGGGCGACCGCCGAACGTTCTGAGCCCTCCGCCGAGGGAACCCTGACCCACTCGGCCAGGACCTTCCCGGTGGATATCTCCCCCGCCGCGGACATCCAGCCGGCTGTCTCCCGGGACGAGGCGCCGACTGAGGGCGGCCACGTGATTCACCTCAACGGGGGAACCTGCACGTCGGCATTCAATGTCTACAACGCGGCGGGCAAGCTCCGAGCGCTCACCGCCCGACACTGCGGCGCCAAGGGATCTGTGGTGTCGGATTCGAACTACCAGCCCTTCGGGGTGGTCGAGACGTCGAACACTGCCCACGACGTCTCCATGTTCGACAACAGCCGTTCATCCATGCGGTTCTCGCCCACCGTGGTCGGTGGCGGATCGCACAATGCCCTGTGGCAGACGACCTACAACGTGCGGCACGGAATGTCGGTGATCCAGGGTTCGCCAGTCTGTGTCTCCGGAGCGTACAGCGGTGAACGCTGCATGGGCCTGGTCACGCAGGTCGCCATGACCGTCATGGTCGCCGGGAACCTGGTGGACGACCTCTACTGGGTGCGTTCGGTGCCCTACAAGGAGGCCACCGTCGCGAACACCCTGGCCGGACCGGGGGACAGCGGCGCCCCGGTCTACGTCAAGGTCGCCTACGGCGACACCTACCGCGCGGCACCGGTCGGCATCCTGTCCTCGACCTACGGGGCCATCTACACCGACAGGTGCCCGGCCAACAACATCACCTTCGGATCCAAGCGGCTGTGCAGTTCCGAGATCCTGGTCGTGGACCTCTACGAGGCGATGCAATCGATCGGTGCCGACGAGATCTACACGGTGAACTGACGCCGTTCGGTGTCACGAACGATCCTCGAAGAGCGCGCTGGCGAAGAGCTCAGCGAAGGACCGCGTCTTCCAGATGCTTGTCCAGGAAGGCCCGCACGAGCGGTACGACCTCGTCCAGCGCGCTCTCGAGGAGGAAGTGCCCCCCGTCGAGAAGGTGGACCTCGACATCCGGCAGGTCAGCGGTGAAGGCGATGGCGCCGGCGGGTCCGAAGATGGGGTCGCCCCGCCCCCAAACCGCGAGCAGCGGAACCTGGCTCTCACGAAAGTACCGATGCACACGCGGGTACAAGGGCGGGTTCGACGCGTAGTCCATGAAGAGGGCGAGCTGGATCAGGTCGTTACCTGAGCGCGACAGTAGACCGTGGTCGTGGAGCCAGGTGTTGGGGTCCACCAGGGTTTCGTCGGCCACCCCGGCGAGATACTGCCAGCGTGTGAGCTCTAGCGTCAGAGCCTCCCGCATCCCGGCCTCGGTCTGGGGGGTCTGCGCCCGCCAGTAGTCCCGCACGGTCGTGAAGAACTCCGGCTGTAGGCCTTCGACGTAAGCATTGCCGTTCTGGCTGATGAGGGCCTTCACGGCTTCCGGTGCCCGCAGCGCGAGCCTCCACCCGATCTGCGCGCCGTGCCCCTGCACGAACAGGCCGTACTGCTCGATCCGCAGCTGCGCGACGAGGGACTGCGTGAGATCAGCGAGCGCGTCGAAAGAGTAGGCGAACTCGCGGACCGACGGGGTGTCGGAGAGGCCGAAGCCGAGGTGATCGGGGGCGATCAGGTGCCAGCGATCGGCCAGGCACGCGATCAGCTGCCGGAACATCAGAGAGCTGGTCGGGAACCCGTGCAGCAGGACCAGGGTGGGCCGGCCCGGGAGGCCTGCCTCGCGGTAGAAGATCCGCCGACCGTCGACCAGGGCGTACCGGTGATGGGTAGTGACCATGATCTGTTGCTTCTTTCGGCCGAGGTGCTCGCAGTCATCAGAACGTAGACAGTCGTTGTTGACAGGTTGTGGAATGGCGTCGGGTCAGTCCTTGAGGATCGCGGCCTTGACCCGCTCCAGGGACCATTCCTTGGCCCGGTCCACTCCCCAGCCGAACGTCTCGACCGCAAGGACGACCTGCTGGTAACGGAAGTGGAAGTAGATGATCTTGGCCGCGTCACCCACCGACAGGCCGTCGGCCAGGGCACCGACGTCCGCGATGCTCTGGGTGATCGCCTCCAGCGCCTCCCGGTGGCGCTGCTCGGCGACCTCCATGAACTCCTCGACGGGCTTGGAGCTGGCGGCGGCACGGTAGAGGACCGACATGATGTCGTTGGCCTCGAGGAAGTGTTCGATGTAGCCGTCGGCGAGGACCTCGAGCTTCTCCGCGCCGGTGGGCCGGGCGACGGCGTCACCGATGATCCGCCCCACGGTGGGACTGGTCGTCCAGATGTCCATCAGGGTCCGGAGCAGGCCTTCCTTACCTCCGCACTGGGCGTAGACGGTGGCGGTGGAGACCCCGGCCTCCCGGGCGATCTTCTCGACCGTGGTCTGTTCGTAACCGTGCGTGGCGAACAGCTTGCGGGCGGCGCTGACCACTTCCTCGCGGGTCATCTGGGCGTACCGCTCGCGACGGTTCGCTGGTGCTGCTCGCTCCGGCACGCTCTACTCCGCTCCTACTGACTGGAGACGGACTCCAGTGACTATGGCTGGACTGGTGCTCCAGTGAGTAGAGTGTACCCATAAGCAACACTTCGGCTATTCCGACCAGGCCCGGCAAACGGGGCATGACCTGGGTCGGGCCACTTCAAAGGGGTCGGAATGACCGTGACGCAGGTTTCTGTGGGCTTCGGCGGGCGAAAACCATTGACGGGCCAAGACACCTTGCGGCTGAACATCCTCGGTCCGCTTCGGGTGTGGCGGGGCGGGACCGAACTCGACACCGCGCCGCGTCAGCAGGCGTATCTCCTCGCGTTGCTGCTCGCCCGGGGCGGTCGCCCGACGGGCACCGCTGAACTCATCGACCTGATCTGGGGCGAAGAGGCACCGGCGAGCGCGCTGAACGTCATTCACAAGTACGTCGGGTTCCTGCGACGCCTGCTGGAACCGGATCTGCCGCCGCGGGAGGGCGGGACCTATCTGGTGAGCCGGGGAGGGGGCTATCTCTGGACCAGTGAGCCGGATGTGCTGGACCTCCTGACGTTCCGGCGGCTGACCGGCGAGGCCCGTACGACCCTCGCTCAGGGGGATGAAGAGGAGGCGCTCGACCACTACGTCGATGCGCTCGATCTGTGGAGCGGTCCGGCCGGCGACGGGTGGGCCCACGGCCCGTCGGCCGAACCGATTTTCGCCGGTCTGAACAAGGAGTACTTCCAGGCCTGTGTCGAGGCGGCCGCCACCGCTCGGTCCCTGAAACGGCCCGACCGGGTTCTCCGGGCGCTGCACCTGGCCGCCGCGATGGCCCCTCTGCACGAGCCGGTGCTGGCCGGTCTGGTGCTGTCGCTGGGAGAGGCGGGCCACCAGGCGGAGGCGCTGGCGGTGTTCGACGGCGCGCGGCGCCGACTGGCCGAAGACCTCGGCATCGACCCGGGAGTCGCTCTGCGCGAGGCCCATCAGCGAGTACTCGCGCAGACACCAGCATCGCGCCCGGGTCCGGTGCTCGCCACCACGTCCCCGGACCGGCCGATCATCCCCCAGTCCCTGGAAGCTTCGATCGCCCCCGGGCCGACGGAGCATCTGGTCGGCCGCACGGCCGAAATCACGGCGCTGCACCGGGCGGTCGCACCGACTCTGGCGAACGGGACCGCGGTCGTTCTCCTCGAGGGCGAGCCGGGAGCGGGCAAGAGCCGGCTCCTGCAGGAGGTCGCCGCTCACGCCGAGCACCAGGGCGCCCTGGTGGTCTGGGGTCATTGCCTGCCGGGTGAGGGTACGCCGACGATGTGGCCCTGGGTCGAGACCGTGAGCCGTCTGCTCGAAGCCCTGCCGCCGGATCGCCGCGAGGAGTGGCTGTCTCGTGACCTGGGCCATCTCGTGGGCTCCCCCGGCAAGACCGCCGCGCCGGCGACCGTCTCGGACGGCAACGGACGGTTCCGCCTGCGCGAGCAGATTCTCGGCCTGATCGCCGAGTGGGCGGGTGAGCGACCGGTCGTGCTGGTGCTCGACGATCTGCAGTGGGCCGACACCAGTTCGCTACAACTGCTGGAGCATGTCGTGACCCGGCTTCCCGCCAGGTCCGCCGTGGTCGGGGCCTTGCGCAACCGCGGCACCTCGGCCAGTCTCGAACTGGTCCGTACGCTCGCAGCAATCAGCCGGATCCCTGGCCACCGGCGCGTTGTCGTCGGCCCCCTCAGCCCGGACGAGGTGGCCGAGCTCGTCCGTCTCGAGACCGGTGTTCTCCCGGCGACCGACGTGGCCGGCCTGGTGCACACCCGTACCGCGGGTAATCCGTTCTTCGTCCGGGAACTGGGTCGGCTGCTGGCTTCCGACAGTGTGATCACTCAGGAGACGGTGCTGGGACGAGGCGTTCCGGTGACCGTCCGCGACGTCGTCCGGGACCGGCTGGCCGGCCTGGATCGCGAAGAGCTCGATCTCCTCGAGACCGCGGCGCTGGTGGGACGCAACGTCGAACTCGCTCTGCTGGCCCGATCGGCGTCCCTGGATGTGGTTTCCTGCCTGAACCGCTTGGAACCGCTGTGCGAGCTGGGTCTCGTCGGCCCGGTCCCGGGTGACCCGTTCTCCTACCGTTTCACTCACGACCTGGTGCGTCAGGCCGTGTCGGAGGAGATCTCGCCCGGTCGCGCCGCGGCCTTGCACGGGCGTATCGCGGACGCCATGGAGCAGGTCGGTCTGAGTGACGAGTCCGTGGCCGAGAGGGTCGCCCACCATCTGTGGGCCGCGGGCCCGATGGCAGACCCTGCCCGGACGGTCACGGCCCTTGTCCGGGCCGGCACCCGGGCCCTGGCCAAGACCGCTCTGGGCGCGGCCGAGCGTCACTTCGGGTCGGCCGTCGAACTGGCACGCCGGTCCTCTCTGCCCGGGCCCGAGCTGGAGGCGCTGTCGCAGTTGATCGCCGTCGTCGGGCAGCGATCGATGTACGGCATGGCCTCTGTCAGCCTGATGGAACGAGCGGAGCAGATCGCGCTGCGCCTGGGGCGTGAGCGCGAGGCCGCCGGGTTCCTCTTCTCCCGCTGGACCGCTCACGGTCAAGCCCTCGAACTGGATCGCAGCACTCCGCTGGCCCGTCGTCTGGACGATCTCGGACGGTCCTCCACCGACCCGGTGGTGCGCGCGTACGCCGACGCGGCGGCGGGTATCCACGAATGGTGTCTCGGCAACGTCGGCGCGTCGTTCCGGCGACTGAGTACGACGGAGGCGGGACCGCTGCCGGCCCCGGGTGCCCCGGAGCACGATCCCGTCCGTGACGGTGTGCAGCTGATGTCGGCCGGGATGTTTGCCGAGATCGCGGCCTACTACGGAGAGACGGACACCGCCCGGTCGTTGCTCGCCGATCTGGCCGCGGCCACCGGCGACGACCCCTATGCGATCACCGTCGCGACGTCTTTCGAGGCCCGGGCCGCGGCGGTGGTGGGCGACGCGGGCTGGGCCCTGAGGGCCGCCCGTCGGGGCATCGCCGCCGATCCGGACTTCTCGTTCTTCTCGCTCGGTACCTACCTGAGGCTGGCCCAGCACTGGGCTCTGGCGATGACCGGCCAGGATCCCGCAGCCGCCGCAGACCAGGCCGAACATCTCATCGTCGCCAATCTGTCCTCTCCCGCCCGTACCTGCGTCTCGACCTGGTACGCGCTCCTCGGCGAAATGCGCATGGCTGCACGCGACCTGGACAAGGCCGCAGCGGCGGTCGACCGGGCCGAGGACTCGCTGGAGCGCTACGGCCAGAGGTCCTCGGAAGGGCTGATCAGGTTGCTCCGAGCCAAGGTGATGGCGGCCCGGGGCGACCACCGAACCGCTCGGCATCACGCCGAGCAGGCCCGGGACGTCGCGTTCGGGCAGGGTGCCCATCTGTTCGTGCGCCGCACCGACCACTTCCTCGCGGATCTCGACCGGTGAGATTCTGAGTGAATCGCCGCTGACCGTCCTCAACGAGAACAGATTCACTGATACTCCACTTGAGACACCTAGCGTGAAGCCACGAAACAGCTGATCGCTCGGAAGTTCCCATAGTGGAGAGGTGCCACCTCATGTCGGCAACGGTACTGCTCGTTCACGGCGCATTCGCCGACGGATCATCCTGGAACCGGGTGATCGACCGGCTGCACCGCGAAGGTGTCGCAGCCCGTGCGATCGCGAACCCGCTGCGCGGCCTCACCTCCGACGGCGAGTACGTCGCCGGCGCCATCGCTCAGACCGACGGCGATGTCGTGCTCGTCGGCCACAGCTACGGCGGGGCGGTCGCGACCTACGCCGGCAGTTCGGCCCCGAACGTCAAGGCTTTCGTCCTCGTCGGCGCGTTCGGGCTCGACCAGGGCGAGAGCGCACAGAGCGCGACCGCCGAATACCCCGACCCGGCGCTGCTGTCCGCCCTGCAGCCGTGGACCTACCCGGGAAGCGACATCCCCGAGGTCACCATCCAGGTTGACCGGTACCCGGACGTTTTCGGCGCCGACCTGCCCGAGGGCGAGGCTGCCCTCGGAGCCCTCAACCAGCGACCGGTCGCCGCGCAGGCTCTCGGTGAGCCGCTCGCTGTGGCCCCGACCTGGCGGAATGTTCCCACCTGGTGGGTGTTCGGCAGCGCCGACCACGCGATCCACCCCGATTTCCAGCGCGAGACGGCCAAGAAGATCGGGGCCACCGTGGTCGAGCTCGAGGGCGGATCGCACGCCGTCGCCCAGTCCCGGGCCGACGAGGTCACGGCCGTCATCCTCGAGGCCGTCCACTCGCTCTGACCGGCCGTTCACCGCTTCTGTCACCAGCCGCACGCTCTTCCGTCCCTCTGCATCTGGAGAAATCGTGACCACCAGTTCGTCCGTGCCCGTCGTCCACCACAAGACCGAAAATCTCGACGGGTTCGAGCTCTTCTACCGGGAGGCGGGCCCGGCCGACGCCCCGGTCATCGTGCTTCTTCACGGCTTCCCGACGTCGTCCCACATGTTTCGTCATCTGATTCCATACCTGGCAGACCGTTTTCACGTCATCGCGCCCGACCTTCCGGGCTACGGTCAGAGCGCGGCGCCCGACCGGTCGGAGTTCTCGTACACGTTCGACAACGCGGCCCTGTACGTCCAGAAGCTGCTGAACAAGCTCGGTGTCACCCGGTACGCCGTCAATGTCTTCGACTACGGCGCGCCGACCGCCTGGCGCCTGGCTCTCGCCGACCCCGACGCGATCACCGCCCTGGTCGTGCAGAACGGCAACGCCTAC
Source organism: Kineosporia sp. NBRC 101731 (assembly GCF_030269305.1). Classification (NCBI taxonomy): domain Bacteria; kingdom Bacillati; phylum Actinomycetota; class Actinomycetes; order Kineosporiales; family Kineosporiaceae; genus Kineosporia; species Kineosporia sp. NBRC 101731. The sequence goes on along the minus strand of NZ_BSTC01000003.1, from coordinate 125,513 downwards.
GACGAAGGACTCGACAACGCCTTCTGGGCGCCGATCAAACGCTACTGGGCCGACACGAGCCAGGAGAGGCGCGACGCCCTGCGTTACCTGGTCACACTCGAGACCACGAAGTTCCAGTACACCGACGGCATGGCCTACCCGTCACGGATCTCGCCCGACAACTGGGTCATCGACCAGGCACTGATGGACCGCCCGGGCAACGACGAGATCCAGCTCGACTACTTCCTCGACTACGGCACCAACCCGGCCCTGTACCCAGCCGTTCAGGACTGGCTGCGCACCCGGCAGCCGCCCACTCTGATCGTCTGGGGCGCCAACGACACGATCTTCCCGGCCGAGGGCGCCCACCCCTACAAGCGAGACCTGAAAGACCTGGAGTTCCAACTCTTCAGCAGCGGGCACTTCCTCCTGGAAGACCGCGCCGACGAGGTCTTCCCGCTGATCCACGACTTCCTGTCCCGCAAGATCGCCTGAACCGACGTGATCGTAGCCCGACCGGCACACGTTAAGCCGGTCGGGCTACGGACGGAACCAGAAAAGGTTCTCCCCTCATGGAACCTGACCCCGGCCGTCGGATGGACGCGGCGACGGCTCTCGAGCAGTTGCGGCCGTTCCGCCTGCACACCCCGGCCATCGCGCCCGGTGAATTCGCGGCGTGATCGACGCGGTGTCCGGGACGGCTCCTAGCTTCCGCCGCCGTCCCGGGCCCTTCTGCAGCCAGGTCAGCAGCTGTAGTAGACCGTGGGGTCGAGGTAGTTGGACCCAGTCACGCCCAGCCCATGAATATCGTCCCCACAGTCCCACCGGAAGACGAACGCGGAGCTCTTGAGATCCTTGTACTGGAGCGGGTTCAGGAGCTGATGCACCCGAACCACGAATTTGTCACCAGCATAGAACTGCTGTGGACTGCAGTATCGATCCACGTGCCAGGTCGTCCCTCGCGACGGAACGATGATGTCGATGGTCACGCCGAAGTTGGCGTTGCAGACGTTCACCCCTACGGGGGTCGCAGCCTGAGCCGGCTGGGCCACGGACAGCGTCCCGAGAACGGCCATGGTGGCGGCGAACAGAAAAGCGGCCTTACGTTTCAGCTTCAAATCCACTCCGATCAGAGTCATGGTCGGGTCTCATCCTCGACCCCGGGACTGGATCGCCGATGGACAACGACTTGATGACGACCGACGCATCTATCGTGATCAGCCCACTGTCTGATGGTGGTCGAGGCTGGCCAGGAACGTCTCGGCGCGATAGGCGAAGAGGTGCGCGCCACGTTCGCAGGATCGGACACGGGCCGCTTCGGCGGCGGCCCGTACGACGTCGACGGGTTCGCCGCGCGCGTGCAGCAGGCGCGCGCGCAGCAACAGGAGAAGTCCTTCGGCGTAGCGTTGGCCGAGGTCGTTGAGGACCTGGCCAGCCTGCTCGAGAGCGGTCGAGGCCTTATCGGGCATTCCCGCGGCCAGCCACATCTCGGCAATCAGTCCATACCAGTAGGCGAGGCCCCATCGTGGCGGGTCGAGCAGGGTCGCGGCCAGGACATGTTCGGCCTCGGCCGCGTTGGCGGCAGGGTCGTCGCCGGTCAGTGCACGGGCCCAGTACCAGTCCAGCCGCACATAGGCCTCCTGCGCGACCCCGGGAAGGTCGGCGCTTGCCGCGACCCAACGCTCGGTGGCGTGCATCGCCCAGGCCGCGTCACCGGCCATCGAGGCGGCCATGGTTTGGTAGCGGGTCCAGCCCGACATCTCAAAAGGGTCACCTTCGGCCTGGTAGACCGTGCCGAGCAGGGACCGCCCCGCCTCGACATCGCCGTGCAGCGTGGTGATCACGGCCAGGTAGCCGATCCACTCGTCCGGGATCCGCCAACGCCCGAGGTCATGGCGGCGTCTCACCGGGACACCTCCGACCTGGCCCGCAAGGTGATAGAGGCTCTCCTGAGCCGGTCCCGGATTCGGGTCGGCCGCATTCGCGAGCAGCGCGGCAACGCCGTCTGCTGTGGTTTGGCCGAGCCCGCTGAAACACTGGTACGCCGCGCCGATGTCACCGATGTCCCATTGGTGCAGGCCCCAGGCCTGCCGACCGTACGCCTGGATGATCGGGTCCGCGGACGCCTGACCTAGTTCATGCAGCCGCCGAGCCCATATCTCACGATCCTTCTCGGTGGAGACGTAGGCCCCGGTCATCCGAAAGAAGAGAAACTCGGCCGCGGCCGTCTCGCGGCCGAGTTTGCGGGCAAGATATGCGCCCCGTTCGAGCTGATCGAGCGTCGATCCGCCCATTCCTGGGGGCTCCACCGCGAGGAGGTTGAGCAGCGACAGGGCCGACAGCTCCAACTCCAGCAGCCCTGCCGTCCGGGCGATCTGGATGGCTGATTCCAGATTTCGATAGGCGGCTGCGAACGCGAGCTTGGTCGCCGCGCGGCGACCGGCGAGTGCCAGGGCCTCCGCGGTGCGAACCGGGTCGGCCAGGGGGCCGGCGGCCCACAAGTGGTAGGCAAGACGTTCGGCGACGGACTCGTCGTCGGCACGGATGTGTTCGATGGCGTCAGCGACGCGTAGATGCAGCTGGACGGCCTGCGGCCGCGCGATGGTCTCGGTGACCGACTCGCGCACCAGGTCGTGTGCGAAGCGCCACCCGAACGGATCCTCCGGCTTGCTCTCCAGGAGCCCCAGCGCCTGCAGCGGCTCGAGGCGTTCGAGGCAGTCCGCGACATCGACACCGATCGCGCGAGCGAGCAGATCGAGTTCCACGTCGCGGCCGATGACTGCGGCCATGTGCAGCAGGTCGTGAGCGCTGTCGTCGAGACCGGTGATTCGATCACGGACAACGTCTCGCACAGTAGCTGGTACCCCGGCCCGTAATGACGCGCCGCCTTCTTGGAGGGAGCCGCCGTCGCTGAGCAGCCGGGACAGCTCCTGGACGTAGAACGGATTGCCGGCGGTGCGGGCATGGATTCCGTGGGCGACGTCGGAACTGGGACTGTGGCCGGTTTCGCGTCGGATGAGCTCGGTCACGTCCGTCAGACTGAGCGGGCCGAGCCGGATCCGGCGGTGGCCGGGCAGCCGGCTGGCCGCGGCCAGGACCCGGGACAGATCGGAACCTGGCGTGGGCGCGCGATCTCGCAGTGCGCCGATAACAACTGTGCCCATGGGCAATCGAGTCGCCAGGTGGCCGAACAGCTCGAGCGAGGCGGCATCGGCCCACTGAAGGTCGTCGACGATCAGCAGCATGGGCCGTTGCGCCGAGGCCTGTCCGACGACGGTGACGACGTGCTCGAACTGACGGAAATGGGAGCCGCCGTCGGGTATGACCGGCGAGGCGGGGCGGTCGTCTCGCGATTTGAGAAGGCTACCGAGGTCGCTGGCGAGCCACTTCTCCCGCGACGGTGCGGGCAGGCTGTCGAGAATCGGGCCGAGGGCTTGTTCCCAGGGCCACATCGAGGGTGTCCCGTCACCTTCCAGACACGAACCCCAGACGACCAGTGCGCCACGCCGGCTCGCTTCGGTGGCAATCTCCTGCACCAAGCGGGTCTTGCCCACGCCCGGCTCGCCTTCAACGATCCGGATCGCTGGTCGGCCGTCGAATGCCATCTCGACGCAGTCCCGCAGCAGGGCGAGCTCCTCCGACCGGCCGACCAGCCCAGCTGCCGTTTGCGCCGGCGTGCCGTCACGTCCGCCGTCGGCTTGTGCCACGACCGGCGACGCCCCAGTCTGCGACAGGACCCGCTGGTATGCGGCTTGCAGTTCTTGGCCGGGATCGATGCCGAGCTCGTCGGCCAGCCGGGCACGGACCTCGCGAAATACCGACAGCGCCTCCGCCTGGCGTCCCGCCGCCCCGAGGCTGGAGATGAGGCCCGCCTGCAAGGGTTCGTGGAACGGTGCCATCGATGCGGCAAACTGCATTGCTGGCAACACCTCTCCCGGTCGACCCAGCGACACCGCCAGTTCGGCCGCTCCGATGCATACGGCGTGGAACTCGTCGTTGAGGGCTGCGAAGGTCGGCAGCGCGGTCGACCGGTGAGTGAACCCCTCACCCGCGCGTCCTTGCCAGAGGCCCAGCGCCTCGAGATAGCGATCGAGCGCCGTCTCCAGACGCTCCCGGGCCAGGGCTTCCTTGGCCGCCTTGACGACCTCTCGGAAGGCGAGCAGGTCCAGAGTTCCTGGATCGGCGGTGAACAGGTAGGAGCCGCCGCGGCGGTGCAAGTATGAGCCGGGCATTCGGGCGGATGTCGTGGGTTCGAGCAGTCGCCTCAACGCGCTGACGTACTTGTGGATGACGTTGACCGCGCTACCGGGGGCGTTGTCGTCCCAGATCAGGTCGATGAGCTCGCTCGTGCTGACCGGACTGCCCACCCGAGCGAGAAGCAGGGAGAGCAGATACGCCTGTTGCGGCGGACCGGCCTCCAGTTCGACACCATCGCGCCACACCCGCAACGGGCCCAGGATCTGAAGGCGCAGATGAGCGCCGCCGTCCGGGCGATCGTCGGCGCCTGGGCGGATGGGTTGAATGGGCCCGGTCACGCCGGCTCCAGGCCCAGAAACCTGAAGGCTTCGTGTCGATTCGGATTCACGATTTCGCCGGGCAGAGGGTTCATCGACCATCGCCCCGCTCCTTGGACCTCGTGGTTCCGCCCGGAGAATACGGACCGCCAGGTATGCGGATCTTCTCCCGTGGCAGCAGACTGCACGCCGGAGGGCGGAGGGCGGAGGGCGGAGCTGGGCCTACGGCCGCCACTCACATGGTGAATCGTCACAATTAAGGGTAAAGCACCGTATACCGCTCGAACACCGGTCAATTCTTTGTCACACGAGCAACGCCCGAAAGCCACGAGTCGACTGGTGGCCCCGGGCACGACAGTCACCGCACCGGGCCGCGTTCGATCCCAGCATGGTACGAATAACTGCCCGCATCCTATGTTTACGCAGTTCAGCAGGTGCTGGTCAGGGGTGCGAATACTGGCCGAATTCCCGGCCGACAACTGTTGGGTAAATTCCGGCTGAACGCCAGTACATCTCGGGCGGCCATCAGCCTCCGCACGGTCCCGGGATCAACGCCGGCCAACTTCGCCGCAGAATGCGCGCTGCCGGTCCTGTCGAATGCGTCGAAGATTTCCGTGATCTCCCTGGCCGATTTCGTCACAATCCTTCCGGAGGAGTCCAGCTCGTGTGTGGCCAGAGACCACGAGCCCACTACCGGAGGGGCACCCACCGCCGACCGACACACCGCCGGGGCCGGCGCTATCAAGAAGCCAGGACAGGGAGACCAAACTGTCCGCGAGGAGAGGCCCCTCCTGTCCGGCTACAAGGAGCCGTCACGTCCGCCGTCAGTGGGCTCCGAATGAAACCGATGTGGAGATGACAGTTTCGGCTGCTACTGGCGGGCAGGTGCCAGTGCCTGGATCTCGTGGTTGCCGCCGGATAGGCACTCCGGAAGGCCTTCCGCGCGGGTTGCCGGCTCTGCGGGTGACCAATGCGCTCGTATCGGTCCCGGGCGAGTCGCCGGGCCCAGTTCAGCTGGCGCCGGCGCGGCCGGCCGGTGGGGTCCGAGGCCGCCCACTACGCCCCTGCTATGCGTGCCGACGGCTGACAGCGGCCAGGGGGTCGTCGTCGGGCCCGGCGGGTCCAGGGCGTCCAACTTCTGCAAGCGACCTGCGCCATCGCCGAGGCGATGCGCGGGATCTGCGATCCACGGGGATGGCGAGGAGTACCGGACCACACCGGATGCGACACCCAGTTAACAACTGTCCCGAGGCCTACTCAGACATGGCAGCTAGCACGCCCGGTCCGCGTCCGCACCGCCGTCGGATCGACCAAGCCCCGGCGAAGGCGCCATCACGACAAAATCCCCTCAGCAACGGGAAAACCTGCGTTCCGGGCCGCCTCCTGAGCAGTCCGCACGAAGGCCGCCACCGCGGTCGAACGCGACGCCGCCGGCCAGACCACGCTCAGCGTCACCGGTTCCATCCCCTCCACCGGGCGGTAGGCGATCCCCGGCCGGGGCGTGCGCTCGGCCAGCCAGGCGGGCAGGAACCAGACCACGCTGCCCACCTCGATCAAGTTGAAGATCTGGGCGAGGTCCAGCGGCTGGAACGGCCCGGTCGCCGTTCCCGACAGCCCCTGCTCGGCCGGCATCCCGTACGGCAGAAGCCGACCGGCCAGGTCGGGCAGCCGCAGACTGCTGCGCGCGGCCAGCGGGTCGGACGCAGCCAGGGCCACCACCCGCGGACCGGTGATCAGAGGCTCACTGTCCAGCCCGCGTCCGTCGAACGTCGTCGCCACCAGCGCCACGTCGGCCCGCCCCTCGCGCAGCGCCACGATCTGCTCGCCGTACCCGCCCAGCACCAGCTCGACCGGCAGCGCATCGTAGGCGTCGAGCATCACCGGCAGCAGTCCGGCGTCGTAGTCGGCCTTGAGCGCCAGCCGCAGGGTGGGCCTGCCCGTGCCCACGTGCCGGGCCCGGTTCCCGGCCGCCGCGACCGCGTCCAGGGCGACCCGCGCGTCCTCCAGCAGTGCCCGTCCCGCCGGGGTGAGGGACACCTGCCGGGTGGTACGCACCAGCAACTGGACGCCGAGCTGACGCTCCAGGTCGCGGATCGCCCGGGACAACGGCGGCTGGGCCATGCCCAGACGCTCGGCGGCCCGCCCGAAGTGCTGCTCCTGCGCCACCGCCACGAAGTACCGCAGCTGCCGGGTCTCGAGGTGACTCATATCGGCACGGTATCAATCGAGAGCGAGACGGTCCTTCCGACACAGCCCCGACCGCCCTTGACTACACCCATGAGCGAATTCCTGAACGGCAAGGTCGTCATCGTCACCGGAGCCTCCTCCGGCATCGGCGAGGCGACGGCCCGGCTCCTGCACGAGGCCGGGGCCCATCCCGTCCTGGCCGCCCGCCGCGCCGACCGGCTCGAGACCCTGAGCAAGGAACTGGACGGAACGCTGGCCGTCGCCACCGACGTGACCGTCCCGGAACAGGTCCAGGCGCTCGTGCAGGCCACGATCGACCGGTACGGACGCGTGGACGCCCTGGTCAACAACGCCGGCGCCGGCGCCGCCCACCCCATCGACGGCATCGAGCCGGCGGCCTTCCTGGACATGCTGAACCTGAACGTGGTGAGCGTCGTGACCACCATTCAGGCCGTGCTGCCGCACATGAGAGCAGCCGGCGGCGGGCGCATCGTCAACGTCAGCTCAGGCTCCACACTGAGGCCGATGGCGGGCAACGCGATCTACCCCGCCTCCAAGACCGCGGTGAACTGGCTGAGCCAGGTGGCCCGGATGGAGCTGGAAGGAGACAACATTCAGGTCACCCTGCTGCTACCTTCGGTCACGGACACCGAATTCTTCGACGGGAGCGAGTTTCCGGCCGGCGTGGTGCCGCACTCGGCCGAATACGCAGGCCGGGTGGTCCTTCGGGCCCTGCGCACCGGCGAGGAGCGCATCGAGATCCCGTTCGGCCCCGAGCAGCCCGACTTTCCCGAGAAAGGCTGACGGCAGCCACTAGTCATCGACTATCCCGGACGGACCGGCGGGGCCCGTCCGGGCCCGTCCGGGCGCTGGACGCCACACCGCACATATCCGCGCGCCCGTACCCCGTCGGAAATGCCCTGCACGCCCGGCCACCGGCGCGCAAGACTCCGAACATGCTCACCACCTATCGCCAGCTGTTCGCGCAACCGGGGATCCGCGTCCTGATGCTGGTCGGGCTCCTGGCGAAAATGCCCGGCGTGGGTATCACTCCGGTACGGATGCTCCACGTCGTGACGAACCTGGACCGGGGCTTCGGCGCGGGAAGTCTGGTGGCGGCCGGCTGGACGGCCGGTGCCGGGCTCGGCGCCCCCTTCTAGGGTCGTGGCCTGGACCGGTACGGCCTACGCACGGTCATGGGCCTGCTCATGGTGGCCCAGGCAATGTTCTGGGGCCTGGCCTCTTTCCTGCCGTTCCCGGTACTGCCGGCCGTGGCCTTCCTCGGCGGCCTGACCACGCTGCCCGCCTTCATCGTGATCCGTCCGGCCCTGGCGAACCGGGTCACCGAAGAGCACCGGCACACGGCCTACGCCGCCGACGCGATCACCACCGACATCGCCTACATGTCCGGCCCCGCACTCGGCATCCTGCTCGCCTCGGCCACCTCTCCCCGGGCGGCGTTCCTGTCGATGGGCGCGCTCTTACTGACGGCCGGGACCGCCTACCTGCTGATCGACCCGCCGTTGCGAGCGGCCCGCCCGGCCGGGGGACGCCGCGAAACCATCGACCGGCCAATGGCTCACACCCTCCATGATGTGCGCACTAGGGACGACCGTCGCGGCGGCGATCTCGGTGATGAGTTTCGAGGTCGCGGCCATCGGGACCCTGCCGCAGCAGGGCGAGCTGCGCTGGAGCTGGCTGCTGCTGGTGGGGGCCGGAAGTGCCTCGGTGATCGGCAGATTCGTCTACGGCGGCTTGCGCAACCCGCCGTCGGTGTTCACCGTCACGGCCGGGCTGGGCCTGCTGTGCCGATCGGCCTGGCCGGCACCTGGTACTGGCTGTGCCTGTTCGCGCTGCCTGCCAACCTTCTCGTCGCCCCCGCCCTGTCGGCGAGCGCCGACGCCATCAGCCGCATCACCCCCGATAACAGCAAGGGCGTGGCCATGGGCAGCTACGCCAACGCCGTCCTGGCCGGCAGCGTCATCGGCTCCCCCCGTGGCCGGGGCACTGCTCGATCACGGCGGCCCGGCCGTGTCGTTCGCCGTGTTCGGGGCGATCACCCTCGTCCTCAGTGGTCTCCTCCGGCTCGGCGATCTCCGGTCGGTCACCTGAAAATGTAGAGCAGAGGACGCATCACACCACCGGTCCGGTACCCGTCGGGTACCGGACCGGCCGGGTGGTGGAGCCTGTTCAGGTCGTTCAGCTAGCTGGTGGCCAGGGCACCGGCCCACCGAGGGCCAGGTAGGCCAGGGGCACGCTGGCGAAGGTCATGATCCAGGTGACCACCTCCTCGGCCGGTCCCCCGGTATTCAATCTGAAGCCGATGCGTTTCTTGTTGCCCATCAGGGTGAGGATCCCGAACGGAATGCCTCCCCAGAAGAAGTCCACCGCCAGGTGGGAACCCCACGCCGACGCGGCGGCGATGACGAACCAGTCCAGGTCGTCACCGGCGACCATCGTCAGCAGGTAGAGCACTCCCGCGACGAGTTCCGGCATGTGGGTGGGCCCACGGTGCCCGCCCGGGATGATCTTCGCCATCACCCCGCCCTGGTCCGAGTCCGGGGACCAGTCGTCCGCGCACATGCTGGAGGCGACGATGGCGCCGGCCACGACGTGTTGCCAGCTCAGTGGTTGTTCGCCGAGGAATCGTTCAGCAGTGCAGACGCTGAGCCAGGTTGCTTGTGCGGCGGCTTGATGGCCGAGCCTGTTCATGTGGTGCGGGGTCTCCGTTCACGAGCGGCCCCTCCTTGATCAAGAAGGGACAGCTAGTGCACCAGATGAACCTTTTGCTCCTTCACTCGGGCATCAACAGCACCGGCAGGCTCAGAGGACCTCGCATCATGCCGGCCGGGATCCAGCGCACCTCGTCCACCGGGACCGCCAGACGCAGATCGGGGAACCGGTGCAGCAGGGCGCCGATCGCCGTCGAGGCCTCCATCCGGGCCAGGGGCGCCCCGAGGCAGTGGTGGATGCCGTGCCCGAACGAGAGGTGCCGGGCACCGGGGCGGGTGACGTCCAGCGCGGCCGGGTCGCCCGCACCCTGCGGAGCGTCGCGGCTCGCCTGCGCCAGGTAGACGGCGACCACGTCACCGCGCCGGATCTGCGCCCCGCCCAGCTCCAGGTCCTGCGCCGCGTACCGCATCGTCGCGACCTCCACGGACGAGTCCAGCCGCAGGAACTCCTCCACCGCGGGCTCGACCAGCTCCGGCCGCTCGCGCAGCAGCCGGGCCTGGTCGGGGTGCCGGAAGAGCGCCACCAGGGCGTTGCCCATCAGGTTCACCGTGGTGTCGTGCCCGGCGATCACGAGAAGGGAGGCCGTGGCGACCAGCTCGTCCTGCGACAGGCGACCGTCCTGGGCACTCGACTGGGCGGTCAGGTCCGAGAGCAGGTCGTCGGCGGGTGCGGCGCGCTTGCGGTCCACCAGGCCGGACACGTACCGGTTGAGGCTCAGGCCGCCGGCCCGCTGCTGCTCCGAGGGCGGGCTGAGGAAGTCGCTCGTCCACCGGCGGAAATCGTCGCGCTCCCCCTCCGGCACCCCCAGCAGCTCACAGATCACGGTGATGGGCAGGGGCGCGGTGAACGACTCCACCAGGTCCACCTCGCGCCGGCCGGCCATGGCGTCCAGCAGCCCGTCGGTGATCTCCTGAACCCGCCGGGCCAGCAACTGGGTGCGGCGGGGGCTGAAAGCGGGCGCCACCAGCCGGCGCAACCGGGTGTGGTCAGGCGGATCCAGCTGCAGCATCGAGCCGCCCAGCCCGACCCCGACCTTGTGCGAGGTGATCCCGGCCTCGGCCAGCAGGGCCTCGGCCGGGGTGACGTCGTGCAGCAGGGCCGGGTGGGTCAGGGCCTCGCGAGCCTCCTCGTAGGAGAACACGCCCCAGACGTCGATGCCCGAGCCGAGCTGCACGCGGTGTACCGGGCCGAGCGCTCTCAGTTCGCTGAAAACCTGCGGGGCATGGGCTTTGACCTCGGGCGTGATGCGGAGAACGGCACTGCGGGATGTGGCTTCACTGGCTTCGAGCTGAGTCATCGAACTCTCCCCGATTCGGGCGGGCCGGGTGGGCAACTCCCAGCTTCGGTCTGACCGGCCGGTAAGTCCTCCTCCGATTGGCTTCCGGAGCACGTTCATGCCAGGTTTGTACGATTCACCAGGGCTCAGCATGTCTTGGCACGAGCGGTGACTTGAGTCTACTTTGCGTTATTGCGGACGGAAGGAGCGCGGGGTGACGACCGCGTCATGACCACGTCTGGCTATCCACCTCAGATTCCCGGCGCCGACCATCTTCTCGCCGGTAGGTACCGTCTCGGTTACCTGATCGGCCGCGGCGGTATGGGTGCGGTGTGGCGGGGTCGCGACGAGATGCTCAACCGCGACGTCGCGATCAAGGAGCTGCAGCCCGCTCCCGGTGTCACCCACGCCCAGCGTGAGGAACTGACGCTGTGGATGCTGCGGGAGGCCCGCGCCGCCGGGCGTATCAACCACCCCTCGGCCGTCACCGTCTTCGACGTCTTCCAGGCCGACGGGCGTCCGTGGATCGTCATGGAACTGCTCGACGGCCGGTCCCTGAGCGAGGTCCTCGCCGACGAGGAGCCCCTGCCCCTCTCCACGATCATCGGCATCGCCGTCGACCTCATCGATGCTCTCCGGGCGGCCCACCGCGCCGGGGTACTGCACCGCGACGTCAAGCCCGCGAACGTGATGCTGACGCGCAGCGGCCGCGCCGTGCTCACCGACTTCGGCATCGCCAGCATGAGCGACGAGACCACGCTCTCCACCACTGGTATCGCCGTCGGCTCGCCGAGCTACATGTCCCCCGAGCGGGCCCGCGGCGACCGTCCCAGCCCGAAGTGCGACCTGTGGTCGCTCGGCGCCACGCTGTTCGCGGCCACCGAGGGCGCGCCCCCGTTCCGCCGCCAGACCCAGCTGCTCACCCTGACGGCCATCGTCAACGAGACCGCCCCGCCCGCCGTTCACGCCGGCCCCCTGGCCCCCGCCATCGCGGCGATGCTGACCAAAGACCCGTACGCCCGGCCCAACCTGCAGCACACCCGGGCCATGCTGCGTCAGGCCAAGTTCGAGCTCGAACAGCAGATGGCCGACGACAGCTCCCGCGACGAGCCCACCGCCATCATCCTGCCCACCGGCGTCCCGGCCGGGAACAACGCCGCCCTCGACGCAGAACTGTCCCGCACCACGATCGACCCGGGGTTCGTGCCCGACGACGGGGAGCGCGAAGACGCGGCAGTGGAGGCCCCCGGCCCCGCGAGCAACCAGCCCGCCGCACCCGGGCCCAAGCCTGCCCCCGCCGACCCCCGGGCCGAAGCCGCCAGCCCCTCCGCCCTGCCGGCAGAAGAGCTCTCGGCCAGGGAGGACGAAGACCCCAACTCCCCGGGCACATCCGACCAGGCCACGTCCGAACAGGCCACGTCCGATGGCAGTGCCGCCCCCGAAGACATCGCTCCCGGCACGCCCGTCGACGAGGTAGCCACCGAGACGGAGTCGGCCGAGGACAACGCGGCCGAGGGACGGGCCGCCGCCCCCGCGCCAGACTCCACCCCGCGCGAAACCCCGGCGCCGGGCGCTGCGATCCCTCAGGACGTCACGCCCACCGCAGACACACCCGAAGACGAGACAGCGGCCGACCAGGCCGCCGGCATGGCCACGGCCTCGGCCCTCGCGAGCGGCGCCGCAGCAACCCCGGCGTCGGCAGCCTCCCCAACGACGACGGCCACCCCCGGGGCGAGCGCCCCCGCCACCTCTGCTCCCGGCACGAACATCCCGGCCGATCAGAGCAACAGCAAGACGCCGGACCGGTCCGGCACCACCGGCACCACCGGCAATCCCGGGTCCCCGGCAACGACCGAACCCGAGATCTCCCGAACCGAGCCGAAACCCACCCCGACCGACGCTGCGGCGGCGACGACAACGGCAACGACAACGGCGGCCGACACTGCCACCCCGGACGTTGCCGAAGCCCGCACCGGTGCTGACGAACCCACCCGTTCTGAGGTCGGCACCAGCTCCACAGCTGACACCGACCCCGAACCGGTCGCCGCTGCCGGTAGTGGCATCACTCCTGAAACCACCACCGGTCCGGAAGGTGGCACCGCATCTGAACCGGGTACCGCACCGGAGACCAACACCATTTCCGAAGCCGAGGCCGAAGGTAGCCTCGCTGCCGCAGCTGCCCCCGGCACCGGTTACGCAACGGACACCGCCTCCGCAGCAGACACACACGCCGAGGCCGCCTTCACGGCGGACACTGCCTCCGACGCAGGCACCACATCCAAGACCGGCGAGATCCCCGACGCCGACACCAGCGCCAAGACCGACACCAGCACGAGCACCAGCACGAACGCCGCCTCGGGAACCGACCCGGCGTCCCCGCCTGATGCCGGCCGCACGACCGGCACCGGTTCCCGAACTGACACCGCTGCCGGAACTAGCACCACTCCTGGAACCAGCACCACTGAAGCCGGCACCACTGAAGCCGGCACCGCGGCTCTCACCGGCACCGTTGCTCAGACCAGCTCCACCGCTGACACCAGCTCCACCGCTGGCACCGACTCTGCTGGAACGGGCGCCGCTGTTGCTCAGGCCGTCACCTCTGTTGCAACTGGCACCGCTGCCGGCAACGACGACGCTCCTGCGATCGGCACTGCCGGTGAAACCGCCACCGGTTCTGCGACCGGAACTGGCGCCCCGGCCGAGAACGGCGACGGCTCTGGCACCGGCATCACCCCGGACGCTCCCGCCGACTCCGACACCGCTCCGGACCCGGCGGCCGAGGACGCGCCGAGCACGCCGACGCCCTCCCACACCGGTGACGTCTCCCCCGCGCCCGCCGTACCCCCGCCGAGTGCACCCGACCTCACCCATCCCGCAGATCTCGGTCTCCCCGCGGCCCTCGGACTGACTCCGGTCCCGCCACAACCGGCAACCCCCGCAGACCCGGTGGACCCGACGGACCGACTGCCGCAGGAAGCTGCGGAAGCCGAACCCGTCCAGGCGGCCCAGTCGTCCCGGGCAGCATCAGATACCGGTCCGGCCCAGGTCCAGGCCCCGGCCCAGGCCCCGGCCGCCCAGCAGACTCCTGCCCCTGCCCCGCAGGCCCAGCAGACCTCAGTCCCACTGGTCACCTCTGCCACGCACGTCCCGCCGTCGCCCCTGGTCAGCAACGATCCCGCCTCGAAACCGGCCGCCCAGCGTTCTTTCCCGCCGCGTCGGGCCCTGATCGCCCTGCTGCTGGCCGTCATCGTCGTCCTGGCGACCGTTGCCACGCTCCGCCTGGGTGGGGACGATAAAGAGGGAACCACGTCGTCCACCGGTGCCACCAGCCCCGCAGCGACGGCGAGTGCCGCGCCGACCACGACGTCCGAAAGCTCCCCGACGGCCACCACCCCCGAGGCAACCACCAAGACGTCGGACGATGACGGCGGCGGCGAGGAGAAGAGCGGCTCCGACGACAGTCCCGAGAAGAACGATTCCCCGGCGATCCCGTCCGGTTCCAGCCTGCGCAAGGACAAGACCGGCTTCAGCGTTGCGATCCCGAAGAGCTGGGTGCGCTCGACGAAGAACACCAGCGTGTATTTCAAGGACCCGAAGAGCGGGGCGTTCCTCCAGGTCGACACCACGACGCAGCCGAAGGCCGACGCCTACACGGACTGGAAGGCGCGGGAGCCCTCGGCCGACCAGCTCTACAGCGGCTACAAGCTGATCAGCCTCGAGCGGGTGAAGTACCGCGACTGGAACGCCGCCGACTGGGAGTACACCTGGCAGCCCTCCAGTGGCAAGCGGCACGTGATCAACCGGAACATCCGGGTCAGCAACCACCGGGCGTACGCCCTGGTCTGGACCACCCCGGCCGACGACTGGACGTCGATGAAAGACGACTTCCAGGTCATGACCGAGACTTTCACGTCTGCCGACTGACACACCTCAGGAACGCCGCCCGCGCCGGGTCTCGTGCCCGATCAGGGGCCCGGCCGGATGATGATCGGCCGGGAGCAGCAGCACCGGGCACATCAGCCGGTCCAGCAGATCACCGACCAGGTCGTTCATCGTTCCCGCCCGGTTGCCCAGCACCACCAGCCCGGCCTGGGCCGCCCGTTCGCGGATCGCGGCGCCGGCCGGCTCCCGGGCCAGGGTGACGCTCCAGGGGGCGCCGGCGTCCAGACCCGCCTGCTCGATCGAGGACATCATCTGGTCGGAGGCGCGACGCATGGCGTGGGAACGCCTTTCACCGGGCATCAGGTCGAAGGCGTGCAGCAGATGCAGGGACCGGCCGCGGCGCTGACGTTCCTCCTCGGCGTGGCGGATCACCTCGACCCCGCGTCGTCCACCCGGTACGGCGGCCAGAACCGGCCCCCGGTCGTCGATCTCGGGCTCACGGACGGGCTGGCGGGCCCGGTTTCCGGTTCGGCGGGTGGGCACGATCATGGTCGGGCAGCAGGCGGCCTCCATCAGGAGATGGCTGGTCGAGTCGCTCTCGTGCAGGTGCCCACCGAAGCGGTCGGCCCCGCCGAGGACCAGGAGCGACGCCCCGGTCGCCGACCGACCGAAACGACTCATGTCGTCCAGGGTCAGATAGGCCGTCGATACCGGCAGATCGTCGTGACGGGCCCGCGCCGCCCGGCCGGCCGCGCGCAGACTACGACGTGTCTCCGTCTCCGACCAGGTCGGGCCGAGCGCGTCCCATCCCGTGCGGGCCCTGGGGACCGCCACGTTCAGGTCCGGTCTCGACACCGTCACGATGAACAGTGGCTCCCGGCGCAGGTGCGCCTCGTCGGCGGCGACTCTCAGCGGCCGCGGATCGTCCCACCCGGCGTCAAAACCCAGTATCACGCCGGATGACACGCCGATGAGATCGTCCGGACCCGTGCGCCCGACGTTCCCGGTCATCGTGCACCCCCTCGGGACTGTTCGTCTCACGACACTGACGCAGCACGTCCTGTGCCGTCAGAGCTGAAGGTCCCTTCCGGACAACGCCGAAAGGTCCCTGACTTCTCGTCAGTCATCGAAACAGGCGGTCGGCATAGGAATCACGAGCACCGGCCGACCCGCATTCCTCAACAGGCGCACGGGGACATCCCCGAGCACCTCACCGCCCGCTGTCCGCGCGCCCCGGGCACCGACCACGATGACGTCGGCGTCGACCTCGTCGGCGACCTCGGCAATGGCGAACGCGGGACCACCGTGGAACGCCGTCGGGGTCTCCATCCGGGTCTTCACCCCCTCGGCCAGCAGCTTCGACACGCTCTGACCCAGACGTTCGCGCAGGTCCAGGTCGTCGGCCGTCACCAGGGGCCGGCCGTTCACCGACCGCGCCACGTGCACCACCGTCAGCTCGTGCCCGAGCTCCCGATTGACCATGGCCCGGGCAACCCCGAAAGCGTCATCGGAACAAGGGGACCCGTCGACCGCCACCAGAACGCGTTCAAACATGACTTTCTCCTCCGGGAAGGGGGCCGGAATTCGTATATCCCCACCGTCCGCCCGTTCCGCGACACAGCACAGGTGCGAAGGTCCCCCGCCTGCCGGGCCGACCGAACATTTCCCGGCACGTGATCAGGAACTCAGATGCTGCCACGCCGACGGAACTGGTCGGTGACGAGTTCGGCTTCCCCTCCGAGACGGCAAACCGGAACCAGCCCATGGTGGACGCAGCGAGCGTCCACCATGGGCTGGTTCCGGTTGGTCTCAGAGCGGGGGCGGCGGGGTGTTGCCGGTGTTGCGGCGCTCCACCACCTCGGTGTGCGTGGTGTTGCGGCGCTGGTTGTTGAGCACCAGCGACAGGATGATCGCGAGCACACCGCCGGCGATGAGGATGTAGCCGATCGCCGTCAGGTCGAGGCCGTCCACACGGTCACTGACACCGAACGACAGGATGCCGCCGACGACCAGGAGTGCGATTCCGCCACCTACGTACATGAAGAGTCTCCCTCAGTGCGGTCCCGCGACGACCTGGGACTCCGTGTCGGATCTGCTCATCACCGGAGGAATCCGGCGTAACGCTCAGACCGAGTCTTCAGCAACCTCGCAGCCCCGCAAGTCGGCAGACCTCACATCCCGGTCCTGATCCTCAGACGCTCGTGTATCCGCCGTCGATGAACCACTCGGCGCCGTTGACGTACGCGGCGGTGTCCGAGGCCAGGAGCAGCGCCGCCGACGCGACCTCGTCCGGCTCCCCGAGCCGCCCTGCCGGCAGCACGTTCTCGAACATCTTGACGAAGGCCTCCTGCTCCCCCTCGGCCGCGACGCCGAGCAGCCCGGGCGTGCGGGTCGGCCCCGGGCTCAGCACGTTGACCCGGAAGCCGTTCTCCCGCGCATTGAGCGTCCAGCTGCGGGCGAAGTTGCGCACCGCCGCCTTGGTCGCGCCGTAGACCTCCAGGCCCCGGTCGGGACGCCTCGAGGTGCTCGACCCGATGATGATCACCGAAGCCCCCTGCGACAGAAGCGGCATCGCCTTCTGCACGCCGAACACCACGCCCTTCACGTTGATGGCGAACATGCTGTCGAACTGCTCTTCGGTGATGTCCCCGAGCACGGCCGGCGCCGCACCGCCCGCGTTGGCCACCAGCACGTCGATCCGGCCCGCCTGTTGCGTGACCACCTCGTAGAGAGCGTCGATCTCGGCCAGGTCCCCGACGTCGCACCGCACCCCGATCGCCTGCGGCCCGAGCTCCGCGGCCGCCGCGTCGAGCTGGGCCTGACGGCGGCCGGTGACGAAGACCTGCGCCCCCTCGGCGACGAACCTCCGGGCGATGGCCAGCCCGATCCCGCTCGTCCCACCGGTGACCACGGCCACCTTGCCGTCCAGAAGTCCACTCATCGCCTGATCACTCACTCTCACCGAAACCCGTTCTGGAATGAAGCGTCCACAACGTATGAGCTTTTGGACGATGTAGTCAAGAACGCTTAGACTGCGGGAGTGGTGAGGCCGAGAAAGTTCGACGAGGAACGCGTGCTCAACGCCGCACGCGACCAGTTCTGGGCGACCGGTTTCGCCGGGACCAGCATGGATGCGATCGCAGCAGCCACCGGCCTGGGCAAGGGCAGCCTGTACGGGGCGTTCGGCGGCAAGCGCGAGCTCTTCCACCGGGTGTTCGACGATCACTGCAACGCCACGATCGGCTCGGCGAACCGCCAGCTGGGCGGTGAGGACGACGAGCGGGCCTTCGAACGCCTCACCAGTTATCTGATGAACCACGCGACCGCCTGCGCCGAGCCCAGCCGTCGCGGCTGCCTGCTGGCCAAGACCACGGCCGAGCTGACCCAGCACGACGAGGTGGTCGCGGCCCGCTCCCTGAAGACCTTCGACAGCGTCCAGCAGATCCTGGCCGCCGACCTCGAAGCCTGCCAGCGCCATGGTGACGTCGACCCCGCGGCGAACGCGCAGCAACTGGCCGCTCTGCTCCTGACCGTGCACCGCGGCATCGAGGCCCTCGGCAAGGCCGGCACCGATGAGAGCACCCTGCGGCAGATCACGCAGACGGCCCTGGACACTCTCCCACGCCCGCCCCGGTAACCCTCCGCTGCCCCATCGGGCAGACCTTGTGTGCAGGCGCACGATAACCGTTGCGCAGCAGACCGTTAAGCCTGGCCCCGATCGAATGAACGGCGCCGGAGGCCGGATACGGTCGGCGGATGGAAATGATCCTCATCAGCGGATACGGCCTGACCGCGGCCTCGTGGGGACCGCTCCTCGCCATCTGGGGCGAGCCCGCCCCCACCGCCGTGGCCGTGGAACTGCCCGGTCACGGTAGCCGGGTGATCTCGGAGAGCGAAGACCCGGCCGACCCGCGGGTGTGGGTGGAGGGTCTGGACCGCGCGCTCGGCGAGGCGACGGAGCCGGTGCTGGTGATCGCGTTCTCGATGAGTACGGCCGCGCTCGCCCACCGCCTGGCGGCCTCCGGCACCCGGGGCATCGCCGGGTGCGTGCTGCTGGGCGGGGTGCCGGGTCCGGAGCAGTTCTCCCGGGAGTACCAGTCGCTGGCCGCCGGGATCCTCACCGGCCGGGCCGACGCCGACGCGAGCCTCGTGGAGCTGTACGCCACCGGCCCGACCGCGCGCTCCCTGGTGGCGGCCGACCTGGCGCGCCTGGGGTTGCCCGCCCGCCAGGCCGCCGCGGACCTGCCGCCCTCACCGTCGATGAGCATCAGCGTCCCCACGCTCGTGATCTACGGTGCGGACGACGCGGTGACGCGACCGCCGACCCGCCAGCGCCTCACCTCCCTGGGCGCCGACGTGGAGCTGGCCATGATCTCCGGCGCCGGGCACGCGGTGCACCTGGACGCCCCCGACACCGTCGCGAAAACTATTCAGCGCTGGCTCTCTTCGTCCGGACTCGCCAGAACGCCCAGCCCGCCGGCACCGGCCGAACCGCACCGGGGCCCAGACGTCATCGGACCGCGGTGATCCGGGCGCAGAGGTCGGACACGGCCTGCCGCATCGCCGACCAGGTCATCCCGGCGACGTGCGGGGACAGGAGGCAGTAGGGGTTGCCGATCAGCGGTGACGCGCGGTCCGGGCCCTCGGTGCGGAACACGTCCACCGCGGCGACGGCAATCGGTGCCCGGGGGTCACGCAACGCCCGGTCCAGAGCGATTTCGTCCACCAGACCGCCCCGTGCCGTGTTCACCAGCACCGAGCCGGGTTTCATGTCGGCCAGAACCTGCTCGTCGATCAGGTCCCGGGTCGAGTCGTCTCCCTGAAGAACGATTCACCGTAGCGGGTGGACGATCTCACCTTGATCGCATCGAACCCCGCGGCATCCGTGATGGCCGTACTGACGGCCTCGGCGTGGGACGGGTCGAACCGATACAGCGGCAGTCCTTCTCGCGGGACATCGACCTCGGCATGCCGAAAGGTGTTGACGTGCACCTCCCAGCCCCGCTCCCGGTAAGCAGTCACTTCTTCCCGCAGCAGATGGGCCTGGGCCGGTTCGACGAGCAGGATCCTCCTCACGCGAACTCGACCGTGCCCTGCTCCAGCAGTTCCCGGGCGGCGGCTAACGCCCGGGCGTAGGCGACGCGGGCCAGCCGTGACCCGATACTCACCCGGCGGACACCGCCGGCCGCGAGCGCGTCCACCGAGAACCCGGGAATGGCGAGCACGTTCACCGGCACCGACACCGCGTCCACCACCTTCCGGATCGCCGGGAAATCGGTGAGCCCCGGCGCGTACACCACATCGGCCCCGATCTTCTCGAAGGCCTTCAGCCGGGTGATCGTATCGTCAAGGTCAGGGCGCCCGGCGAAGAAGTTGTCGGCCCGCAGGGTCAGGGTGAACAGGAACGGCAGTTCGCGGGCGGCGGCAACGGCCGCCTCGGCCCGTTCCAGGGCTTCGGGCAGAGGACGGATCGGGTCGTCCGGCCGGCCGGTGGTGTCTTCGATCGAGCACCCGACGGCCCCGACCGCGGCTGCGAGCCGGACCATTTCGGCCACGCTCTCCGGGCTGTCACCGTAACCGCTCTCCAGATCGGCCGTGACCGGCAGCGAGGTGGCGGCCACGATCGAGGCCAGACTCTCCAGCACCTGAACCCGCCTCAAACACCCCTGACCATCCGAAACCCCCTGGGAGAGAGCCAGTCCCCCGCTGGTCGTGGCCAGGGCCCGGAACCCCAGCTGCTCCAGCAGGCGGGCACTGCCCGCGTCCCAGGGATTGGGCATGACGAGGGCCCCCGGGCCGTCGTGCAGCCGCGCGAAGGTCTCGCCGAGGGCCTGTTGGTCGTTCTTCACCATGGGGCCGACCCTCCCACGGCAATGGTTCGGGCTACTGCGAATCATGAGGGCCGGGTCCTCATGACGGCCGATGTCAATGCGGTGGTCGCGGGAATGATGGACGTTGTTCCCGCCGCGGCCGTCACGGTCGCCGATGCGCACGATCGCCTTCACAGCCCGGGACACGGCCGAGGCCTACCGGGTGATCGAGCTGGTCACGGAGCTGGGGCAGATCGAGGCCTCCTGATCCGGGCCCATCCCGTGGCGACCGCCAGGTCAGCACATCCCGTAGACCAGGAACGGATGACACGCGTTGTGTACACCTGGTACATCCGGTACCGGATGTACCAGGTGTACACAACGGTCAGGGTTCGTGGCCCCGCCGATGGCCCGGAGGAACGGTGCGCGATCCGGACTCGTGAACCGGGGATCAGGCGAGGGAGGCGCCGAATTTCTCGGCCCGCTCCAGTTCCCCGTCGACCGGCGGGCCCGCGGCGGCCCCGACCAGGAAGCTGTCGCTGGCAGCCACCGGGACCAGGTTGCGCTGCAGACGCTTGACGATCTTCTTCGCGGCCGAGCCGTTGAGGAAGCTCGTCCCGGTCACGCTGTCGAAGGCCGCGGCCCGGCCGTGGTACTCCGGCATCGCGTCGAGCCACTCGGCCACGCCGGTGCGGACCGGGTTCGCGCCCTGGGTCACCGCGCTGCGCCGGGAGGCCGGGCCGGGCAGACCCCGGCTGTGGGTGGGCGCGCCGACGATCAGCAGGTCGACGCCGTCAAGGGCGTCGGGGCCGGCCTCGGCCGCCGGTGTCACGGTGACGGTGGCCCCGCGTCCGGTCAGTCCGTTGCCGACGGCCTCGGCGAACATCTGGGTGTTGCCGAAGCAGGACTCGATGACGATCAGGACGTTCAACGGGGCTCCTCGGGTCGCGGGCACGGTTCCCACTCTCGTCCTGTCCGGACACATCGGGCAGGTACCAAGGTCCTGGTCCGACCGCAGTTGGTCCCGCGCCCGCCCACCGGCTTTGGCACCCGATGTCCGGATTCGGCATCGCTCCTGAGACTTCACCCGCTCGCAGAGGACGAGACAGGCCGACAGGTGGGTACCGTCTCTGCTGGAGTCCCACGAGCACCCGTGTGACCTGCACCCCCCAAGGACGGAGTACGACCCCCCATGACCACCCGTAAGACTGCGGCGGCCCAAGAGTCCATCGTCGCGGGACGCACCGCGCTGGGCATCGAGTTCGGTTCGACCCGGATCAAGGCCAGCCTGATCGACGATGCGGGCGTCACCCTGGCCACCGGCTCGTCCACCTGGGAGAACCAGCTCGTCGACGGGCTGTGGACATATGCGCTGGAGGCCGTGCACGAGGGAATGCAGGCCGCCTACGCGGAACTGCTCTCCGCGGTCGTGACGCGGTACGAGGTGCAGCCGACGACCTACGGCGCCATCGGCGTCTCGGCGATGATGCACGGCTACCTCGCGTTCGGGGAGGACGACGAGCTGCTGGTGCCGTTCCGCACCTGGCGCAACACCAACACCGGGCCGGCCGCCGAGGTGCTCTCCGGGGCGTTCGGGCTGAACATCCCGCTGCGCTGGTCGGTGGCGCACTTCTACCAGGCCGTGCTCGACCACGAGGCCCACGTGCCGCAGACCCGGCAGCTGACGACGCTCGCCGGTTACGTGCACCGGCTCCTGACCGGCCAGCACGTGCTCGGCGTGGGCGACGCGTCAGGCATGTTCCCGATCGACTCCGCGACCGGTGGCTACGACGCCGCGCTGCTGGAGCGCTTCGACGAGCTGGCCGCGGCCCAGGGCCACACCGGCCACCTGGCCGAGCTGCTGCCGACCGTGCTGTCGGCCGGGGCGGACGCCGGAACCCTCACCGCCCAGGGCGCGGCACTGCTCGACCCGAGCGGCACGCTGCAGCCGGGGATCCTGCTGTGCCCGCCGGAGGGTGACGCCGGCACCGGCATGGTCGCGACCAACTCGGTGCGCCCGCGCACCGGCAACGTCAGCGCCGGCACCAGCATCTTCGCGATGATCGTGCTCGAGAAGCCGCTGCAGAACGCGCACCACGAGATCGACCTGGTCACCACCCCCGACGCCCGCCCGGTCGCGATGGTGCACTGCAACAACGGGTCCAGCGAACTGGGCGCCTGGGTGTCGCTGTTCACCGAGTTCGCCGCCGCCCTGGGTCACACACCCGACCCGGACGCCGTGTTCCAGGCCGTGCTGGGTAAGGCCCTCGACGCGGACACCGACGCCGACGGCCTGCTCGCCTACAACCTGCTCTCCGGGGAACCGATCGCCGGCACGGACGAGGGCCGCCCGCTGTTCGTGCGCACCCCCGGCTCCCGGCTGACCCTGGCCGGCTTCGGGCGCGCCCAGCTGTACGGCGTCTTCGCGACCCTGAGCCTGGGCATGCGGGTGCTGACCGCGGAAGGGGCGACCGTCGACACGATGTTCGCCCACGGCGGCCTGTTCCGCACCGGCGGCGTCGCCCAGAACGCCCTGGCCGCGGCCGTCGGCTCCCCCGTCGCCGTCGGCGAGGGTGCGGGCGAGGGCGGTTCCTGGGGCATCGCTCTCCTGGCCGCCTATGCCGCCGCGGCCCGCGAGACCTCCGTCGCCGAACAGGGCCTCGGAACCTGGCTGAACGACGTGGTCTTCGCCGCCTCGGAAGCACAGGTCGTCGTCCCCACGCCCGAGAGCATCGCGGACTACGCCGCCTTCCTCGAGCGCTGGAACACCGGCCTCGAGGTCGAGCGGGCCGCGATCAGCACGGTCCACTGATCACCTGAGCATCAGCGCCCTGCCCGATCTTCTCGCGGGCAGGGCGCTTTTCGGTTGGCACCACGGTCTGAAGCAAGACGCCCTGGGTGCCGCAAGCCGATGACCCAGTCCGACCTGTCTGGCGGCTTGCGTTAAGTCCGCTGGAGTCTCACATTGACCACAGGTCACATTTCTGTTCGCCGTTATCGGCACGTACTCGGTTCACCTGGCGCCACCCGGTTCTTTGTACCCGCCGCCATCGCGCGGCTGGGCGTGGCCATGACCGGGCTGGCCATGATGTGGTCTGTCCTGGGGTCTTCCAGCTCATGGGGACTGGCGGGCACGGTCACGGGCATCTTCACGGCCGTGGACGCGGTGGTGGGGCCCCAGGTCGCACGGCTGGTTGATCGGCGGGGACAAAAGCCTGTCATCACGGTCACGACAGCAGTCTTCACCGCCTCCACCCTGGGATTCGTCCTGGGCTGCGCGGCCGCCGGGCCGGTATCAATGATGTTCCTGCTGGCCGGTATCGCCGGCGGAACCGCTCCACCCGTCGGTGCGCTCGCGGCCGCCCGGTGGCGTACATCGCTGGGATCGGCCGACGCGCTGAGAACGGCCTTGTCGCTGGAAGGTGTGCTGAACGACTTGGTCTTCCTGATCGGCCCGGTCCTGGTGACCACGCTCGGCGCGATGATCGCCCCATGGTCCGGCCTCGTACTCTCTAACCTCCTGATCGTCGTGGGAATCACTGGGTTGCTGACCGCCCGGTCGAGCGAACCGGCGCCGGATCGCACTTCCCGCGATCACCGCCCGGGCAGACGACTTCTCACCCGTCCCTTCGCCGTCCTGGTCGCCTCCCACCTGGCCCTGGGGTTCTTCTTCGGCGGTATCGGCGTGGCGATCACCGCGTACGCTGTGGCCCACGACGTCCCGGCCCTGACCGGATTGCCTGCTGGCAGTTCTCGCCGGTTGCGACGGTGCGAGCGACGAGGCAGCGAACTGTCTGATGGACGCGATGGCGGCCGGGACGCCCGCCCGGTTGAAGCAGACCTTCCCGACCACCGAGGGTGCGCCCATCACGCAGACCTACCGCACGACGGCCTCCGGGCGGGTCAGAGTGGTCACCGACAGCACTCGGGACCCGCTGGGGTCCGAAGGCATCGTGACGAGAACGTGCATCGGCCCGCAGCGCTCGTTCTTCGTGCTCGAGTTCGAGTCCTGCACCACCCGGCGAACCATTCATCCGCGGTGAAGACTCTTTCCACCTCGTGACAGGCGCCCCGACCGCCCCCACATCAGGGTCGTCGCGTAGTGGCTTCGTTCTGGCCACGGCCTGCATAACGTCATTCGCGCCGTGTGAGGCACACGGACGACGCGAGCAATGTTGGTGTGACCCTGCTGACGATGGCGGGTTACGCAGGGCAGCGAACGGCTGGCGGGTCCTCGCCTTCCTCATTCGTCCGGTAGCTCGTACTGCTGACGCTGATGTCTAGGCAGGGGGTGTCGTCCCGGGGACGGGCGTACGGCATGTCCGGTCCCGGGAGTGTTCCCGATGCCTACTCAGAAGGGCGGCTCACCCCATTTGATTTCGGGGGTAGTTGGTTTCGTTTGGTTGGTGGGGTTGATGCGGTGTAGCTCCTGGATCCATTCCAGTTGGCGGATCCGATCTCGGCCGGCGTGGTCGGGTTCGCCGGGGAGGGGTTCGGGGGTTTGAGTGTGGTGTTGTCCGAGGCGGCTTTGCCATTCGATCGTTCCTGCCGGGTACGGTTCGTCGGGGCGGGTCAGGCGTAGGGTCCAGCCGCCGTGGGTCTTGAGGCGGTGGTGAGCTCGGCAGAGTGGGATGAGGTTGCAGGGGCAGGATTTTCCGCCCTTGGCGAAGGGGATGGCATGGTCGATGTCGCATTGTGCGGCGTCGCGCGTGCAGCCGGGGTGGACGCAGTGCTGGAAGCGGCCCAGGACTTGGTCGATGACGCTCTGGCGGGGCTTGTAGCGAGGTGAGGTTTCGGGGCAGTGGGCCTGGTCGCCGGGGCCGTGGGGCTGCCGGCCGCCAGGCTGAGAGCTGCTGGTCCGGGCACTGTCAGGCTCGGCGCTGCCGGCTTGGGCGCTGCCGGACTGGGCGCGGTGGGGCTGAGGGCCGTCGGCTTGGGTGTTGCCGGACTGGGCACTATCAGGCCCAGGGCCGTCGGCTGGGGTGTTGTCGGCCTGGGGGTGTTTGGTCCCGGTGACCGGGATGACGGTGACGCGGCCTGCCTGGCGGGCTATTTCGCGGGCGAGGTCGGCGGGGACGGCGCCGTGGCGGCGGAGTTCGCCAGGTAGGTCGTTGGTTCCCAGCAGGGTGTCGGCGCTGATGGTAACGACCAGGTAGGGCTTGCGGCCTTGCTGGGTCGGAAGCGCTGGTGGCAGCCACCAGCCCAGGATGTAGGAGCCGGTCGGGGTCGATGATGGTTCGAAGGAGCTGGGACTACTCGATGCCTTCGGCGTCTGGGGGCGTCGTGACGCGCCCGGACGGCTATGCGCGTCCACAGGATGCGGGGGGCCTGACGAGCTCGAAGAGTTCTGGGCGGCTGACGGACTCGAAGGGCTCGGGCTGCCTGACGGGTCAAGGGTCGTGGATGAGCTCTGTGGATCGGACACTGCCGGGGCCGGGGCGTCGGGGTGGTCGCAGGGCACGACACGGCCGCTGAAGGTATCGGTCGCTTCTGACGGCGTCGGGATGAACGGCAGCGGGGTGTGGTGGTGGATGGCGCGGAAAATGGCCACGAACGCGTCGGCCCGGCGTTCCTGGTGGCTGCGGGGGTCGGGGTTCCCGGCCCGACGTGAGTAGTCACGGCAGGCATCGGCCAGGGCGTCCAGGACCGAGTGGATCAGCATCACGTCGTCGGCCTGCAGGACAGCATCGATCCCTCCCATCCCGTCGGTCAGGGGGTAGGCATGGATACAGCGTTCTTTCTTCTTGGCCTCTCGCCGCCGGCGGGCGCCCTCAGGGTCGATCTTCTGGATCGCGCGCCGGGCAGCATCGGTGGCCTGACCGTGGGTCTTGCCCGCCAGCCGCGCCGCCAGGCTCTCCTGCACAGCCTTCCAGGCCGGTGTGCCGGGCTGCAGAGCCTGACGCATCTGTGCCTTCACCGCGACGGCTGTGCGCCAGTCCAGGCTCCCCGCGCGGACCAGGGCCAGGATCGCCGGCAGATCTTCACACAGCTGGATCGAGTCACCGACCCGGTTCATCGCCGTGCCACGACTCAGGCCCAGCGACAGGGCAATCTCACTGCCGGTCAGCTCGATACCGTTGACTGCATCGAAGGAACTGTTCGAGGGCAGAGCTTGCGCTGCCAGACCTGCCGCCCGGGTGAGCCATTCGGCCTGGAGCGCATCAAGGTTGCGTTTGATTCTCTCAGCGGCAGCCACGGCACCCATGCAGTACTTCTCAGAACCGGTTGCCCAGGAACCACTATCGATAGCTTCGAGTAGATCCAGAGCAGACAGACCCGTGAGATCGACATCCGGCCAGGCCGACAGTAAAGCACCTACTCCCATGACCGCGCCCCCGCACTCGTGGTTCGAACAGGTGTCCACAGTCTACGCCAAAAACACGTCGGCAAGACCCACCACAACCCCGAGCGACACCCGGGCAAGCCAGCGGACACGGCAGCCATTGAAAATGAAAGCCGTTATTCTATAAATGCTTTCATTACTGACGAATGATTGTCCTGAGGCCCATGTTCGGAACGGGGAAGAACGGCCACCATCCCCCGTACTCAATCTTGGCATCAGTGCCATCGGGAGAACCGGGCGCCCCACCATGAGGCCGACACCGATGGATAAGGAGCATGAACAGTTGCTACAGAGCGAGCAATATCCAATAGTGCTGCTTTCGCTGGGTTTACGGCTCTCACTGAGGTGACAAGGGCGACGGTCGATCCGGTCGAGGACATGATCGACGCGACACGGAGTCCACGCCGGGCACCGTGACGCACGGGTCACCCCCACCGCCGCCGGGCCGATGGATCCAGGAAGTTCCTCCACGCGATCGACGGCCAGGTTCCCGGTGACCTGGACATCCATCTGCCCGGCTCGAGCGCAGCCACCACCACAGCGTCCAGTTCATCGAAAAAGTATTCACGGCTGTAATATTCGCCTGGAACGACGACCCCGAACTCTTCATCGTGACCACAACCGCCGACACGATCTTCAGCAACGGCAGCTGGAGACCGACGGGAGACCTGTCCCGAGAAAGGACCTTCGCCCCTGGGGGGTGTGGTCCTGGGTAGGCAACCATCACGGTGATGGAAAGGCCCGGCAGACTAGCTTCCCCTCCTGGGAACCCGGGTCGTCTCAGCTCTGGAGGAGCTATGAACCGCAGCGTCGTTGACCGGGTGGTTGCCGGTATCGGTCTTGTTCTGGCCGTGGTTCTGCTAGTTGCTACCGGGCTGCTCTTCTACGCCCACAGCTATGTGCACGGACAGGTGCGCGACCAGCTCGTCGAGCAGAAGATCACCTTCCCGGAAGCCGGCAGCGAATCGATCACCTCGCTGCCCAAGGCCGACCAGTCCGAGGTCAGCCAGTATGCCGGCCAGGACCTGACCACCGGTGCCCAGGCCGAGGTCTTCGCCGATCACTACATCAAGGTCCACCTGGCCAATGTCGCCGACGGCCAGACCTATTCCGAGGTCAGCGCCAAGGCCATGGCGAGCCCCGACGACGAGGCCCTGGCCGGCCAGGTCAACACCCTCTTCAAGGGCGAGACCCTCCGCGGCCTGCTGCTGAACGCCTACGCCTTCGACACGATGGCCACCATCGCCTTCATCGCTGCCTGGGTCTCACTGGGTGGCGCGCTCGTCCTGCTGGCACTGTCGGCCCTCGGGTTCTTGCACTCGCGCCGGGTCACCGCCCCGGCCGTAGCTCCCGAGGCGTCCGTCGCGACCGCCTGACGACGAACCGCACGAACGAAACACACGACGGCAGGCCCCACCGGGCCTGCCGTTCTCGTTGTGCCCCGACACACCCCGAGCGCACGCAGAAAGACGTCAGCCCGGCTGAATCAGCTTCCGAGCCGCCATTCTCAGCGCATCCCGGTACCGGTCGGCGTCCTCGTCACTGATCGGCCGGGCCAGACCGCTGCGGCTCAGGGCCAGGAGCAGGTCCAGGAGTTCTTGCGGCGCAATCCCGGCGCTCACCACGCCCCGGCGCTGGGCGTCGTCGATCGTTGCGACCTTGACCCGGGCTGCGGCAACGACCGCCTCGGCCCGCATGCCCTCGGACGAGCGCTCCAGTTCGTCCCACAGCCCCACCCGCTGCGGCTCCGGGTGGGCGCGGTGCCGGTCCCACAGTCGCACGACGTACTCCGGCAGGTCGTCACCGTCGATGGGGACGGCATCGACGGTCTGCACCACGATCGCGTCGAAGACAGCGTCGAACAGCTGGCTCTTGTTGCCGAAGTACTTGTAGATCATCGCCTTGTTGCTGCCGGAGGCCTCGGCCACCCGGTCGATCCGCGCGCCGGCGATGCCGTAGGCGGAGAACTCGGCAATGGCAGCATCGAGGATGCGTCGCCTCGTGCCCGCAGCGTCCCTCACCATACCGTCCAGAGTAGTAGGTAACTAGTTGGTTGCCAACGCGCCCTCCTCGTCCTATGGTTTACAACTAGTTGGTTACCTGCCCGACGAGAGACAGAAGAAGAACCATGAGCCGCACCGTCAACGCCTACGCCGCCCTCACCTCCGGCAGCTCTCTCGAACCCTGGACCTACGAACAGCGCACGCCCCGCGAGCACGACGTGGTGTTCGACGTACAGTTCTGCGGGATCTGCCACACGGACATCCACATGATCGGCCCCTGGGGTCAGTCCTTCCCGATGGTCCCCGGACACGAGATGGTGGGCCGGGTGACCGAAGTGGGTTCCGGCGTGCACCATTTCGCCGTGGGTGACCTCGTGGGCGTGGGGCCCGTCGTCGATTCCTGCCGAAAGTGCGAACCCTGCCTCGCCGGCCTGGAGACCTACTGCCTCGAGGGCGCCACCAGCGCCTACGGCGTGCCCGACCGGGTGGACGGCTCCCCCACGCGGGGTGGGTTCGCCGATTCCGTGGTCTGCGACGAACGTTTCGTGCACCGTATGCCGGACGGGCTCGATCCGGCCGCGGCCGCTCCCCTGCTGTGCGCGGGCATCACCACCTATTCCCCGCTGCGGCACTGGAACATCGGGCCGGGCTCCACCGTCGGGGTGATCGGGATCGGCGGACTGGGCCACCTGGGCATCAAGTTCGCCCGCGCGATGGGCGCCGAGGTGGTGGCCTTCACCACCTCACAGTCCAAGGCGCAGGCCGCGCTGGCCCTCGGCGCGCACGAGGTGGTGATGTCCCGCTCCGAGACCCAGATGGCATCCCAGGCAAACCGTTTCGACTTCCTGCTGGACACCGTCTCGGCGACCTACCCGATGACGCCGTTCGTACAGGCCCTGAAGATGAACGGCACCCTGTGCTCGCTGGGACTGCCCGGCAGCTTCGACGTGGCCCCGTTCGCCCTGGCGATGCGCCGCTCGATCGCCGGGTCCGGCGCCGGTGGCACCGTCGAGACCCGCGAGATGCTGCAGTTCTGCGTGGACCACAAGATCACCGCCGACGTGGAGATCGTGGCCCCGGACGAGATCAACACCGCCCTGGAGCGGCTCGACCGGGGCGACGTGGCGTTCCGGTTCGTCGTGGACATGGCCCGCTAGAGCACCGGTCAGGCGTGCACCTTGATCCGGATAACCTTCGACAGGCCGGTTTTCGAGATGCTGTCGCCCGGCACCCGCACCCGGATCAGATAGGTGCCGGTGCCGGTGGCAGCGACCGCCTGGGTGTAGCAGCCGGTGGGGCCGGTCGCGGCGGTGGCGATCCGCGACCATTTCTTGCTCTTGATCCAGCGGTACTCGACCACCACGGCCCGCCCGG
The DNA here is from genome assembly GCF_030269305.1 of Kineosporia sp. NBRC 101731. Classification (NCBI taxonomy): domain Bacteria; kingdom Bacillati; phylum Actinomycetota; class Actinomycetes; order Kineosporiales; family Kineosporiaceae; genus Kineosporia; species Kineosporia sp. NBRC 101731. The sequence goes on along the minus strand of NZ_BSTC01000003.1, from coordinate 95,412 downwards.
CCCGGCGCTTGGCGCCCACGGTGACACAGCCCCGCACGTTGGTGCCCTGCTCGACTTTCGGGGTGCCGTCCCCGATCCTGATCGTGGCCTTCGTGGTCATCCGCCGCGTCGTGAAGGTCAGACTGATGTCGTCGGCGGCGACCGGCTCCTGGTTCACGTCGTTCACCTGAAGGGTCCCGGTCACGTGGAACGTGCCGGGCTTGTCGGCCTGGCACCACTGCACGGTGTCGCTGCCCTTGCCCGGGCCGGTGCCGCCGGCGGCAATGCTGCCGCCGACGTCGGAGGTCAGGGCGAGCTTCCAGGACACGTCGGCCTCCAGGGCGCTCAGGTCCCAGGAGACGGGCACCTTGGTGCACCTGGCGGTCGTTGTCACGACACTGGGCACCGAGACCCGGCCCCCGGTCACGTCGGCAGCATCGGCCTGCGCCGGCGACGCCGCGATCGCCGACAGCACGAGGACGGCGGGTGCGAAAGTCGTGATCAGGCGAAGGCGCATGAAGCGGATCATGGCCGAGAGCCACCCGCGAAGAAACGGGACCCCTTGGTAGTCAGCTGATCAGAGCGACCACAACACCAAATGGTGGACGCGGTTGCTCACCTTCACATACCTTTCGCCCGTTCGCGATCGGTCACCAGAAATCGGTGACCCCAGAGCAGCCGCCGAGCGCGTCGAGAAGGCAGGCTGAAAGGCAGGCGCTGCGGGGATGATCGCCCGCCCGGAGCTGTCCCTGGTGGTCGACACCCGTCTCCAACTGCTGTCCCGGGCGGGCAGGCACCGCACGACGACCGATCTGGGGGGTGACAAGTGCCCTGACCGGGCACGCGGGCACTTACTCAGAGCGCCGGTCGAGCAGCTGACGAAGCTGGGAAGACGGGGCGAGACCAAGTTCGGAGCGCAGCAACCGACGGTACTGGTCGTATTGTCGCAACGCCTCGACCTGGTTGTGCTCGGCCAGATGCACCTGGATGACCCGGTGATTGGCGCTCTCCCGCAACGGTTCTCCCGCCACCGCCGCCAGCCCCGCTCGCAGTGCCTGCTCGTATCGACCAGCCGCGCAGAGAAGGTCACTCAGCCGTTCGAGAGCATGCAGGCGGGCCTGGCGGTGCCGCTCTCGTTCCACCAGTATCCACTCCTCGGTCCAGAACGGCAGCACGTCGTGGTCGAGCATGTCCAGGGCGACGTCCAGCTGGGGCGGATCGCTCTTGTCTACCCCGAGAGCCCTTCTCGTCTCGCGGATCTGTGCGTCACAAGCCCACAGATCCACCTCCACATGGCCCGACAGGCTCATCTGGGTGTTCCGGGTGCGGGTCAGAGGACGATCTCCCGGACGGGGCAGCCGGGCCAGCGTGGCGCGCAGGTTCGAGGCGGCCTGCCCGGCCGGGCTGCGGGGCCACAGCGCCCCGGCGACCCGGGCGCGGGCCACCGGATGCTGGTGCAGGCCGAGGAAGGCCAGCAGACGTTCCCCACCGTGCCGTAGCACGACCGGAAGGTCCGCGCTCGACATCGTGAAGTTGCCCAGCAACCCGACCCTCACCGGGCCGGGCTCGAGCTGGTCGGTCGTCAAGGAGAGCTCCTGGAGGTCAGTCGTCCGTCGGGCGGCTCGACTGCACCCACGTCCTTCATACCCCGACGATCGGCACCGGCAAGATGACCAGACCTCGAAGACTCCGTCAGCTCTTGGTGTGCGTGCCTGGCTCGGTACCGGCGATGGCCTCCTTGACCTTGTCCAGCAGGCTGCCGCTCCCGGTGGCGGGGGCGGTGCCGACCTCGACCATGCGGATGTTTCCGTCGACTGTGGCGTACAGCAGCGGGTCGGCGGCCAGCGCGGCCGGCACCGGGACCAGCGGCTTGGGATCGTGCAGATTTGTGAAGTTTCCCATCCTGTAAGGTGTTTCGACCAGGATCTCTTGGGCGCCGGACATGCCGTCGGACAGGTGCCAGATCTCGCAGCCGTGCTCGTCAGACTCGGTGCCGGTGCCGAATTGACCGGGCACGGGCAGGCTCTCCAGACCGTCGGCCTTCAGCACTGTCGGCCAGCAACGCCCCGCCATCGGCAACGATCGAGTGCTGCGGATTGTGCCCGCCGAGCACCGCGGCGAAGGCCGGTCTGACTGCTGTGGATTCCTAAACCTGTTCGGAGGGAGCGCCTTCTAGCAGTCTGGCAATCATGATGGTGATCATCTCGACGTGGCCCGAGCTCTTCGGTCGCGGTGCCCATGACCAGGTCATTGTACTTGCCCGGAACGCGGGTTTTCCAGCCCTGGAAAGGATATTGAAGCGCCACCGTCATCTCATCATAGGCACCACCGAGGAGCTCCTGGAGCTTCATGGCGTACAGCGCATCAGGAGCCTCGAGGGCGCAGTCGTACTGCGTTTGCCGGGTGTGCCGGAACCTCGGTACGACCTTTCGGACCAAACGAAATAATTTATCCGTCAGGGTGTCTGGTCGACCGCTTCGTCGGTGTGACTTCTGCGTGACCGGACACGCCGGGAGGCGGTGGGCGCGAATCGGACTACTGTGACGATCAGCGAGGAAAGTTATAGAGCAGCCTTCTCATCGGCCGGCCAGCGGCCTCTCAGCTGAGCACAACAACTTCAGGAGATCTCGATGAGCGACTTTGCCTCCACCCGTACCAGTACTGACGACTACACGGCCCCGCGCCGTCTCAGCACCGAGACCAAGGCATCGACGAAGACCACCGAGCTGATCGCCTACGGTCTCGCCGTTCTCGCCGTGGCGATCACGGCCCTGGTCGTCGGCAGCAGCGACCTGTCCGACGGCAGCCACACCGCCGACCCGTTCGGCGCCCAGGATGCCTTGCGCTACATCACCTACCTGACCATCGGTTACATGATCGCCCGTGGCCTGGCCAAGTCCGGCAGCCGCGACAACTACGACGCCTGATCCTCCCGGCGTCCGACGTGAACTGAATACCCGAAAGCCCCCGGATGTGAACGCCATCCGGGGGCTTTTGCCGTCTCAGCACGCACCGAAGGCGTCCACGCCGGTGAGTTCGGCCGACAGCGCCCACAGGGGGGCGGCCTGCTCGCGGTCGCCGCTCCCGCTGCGGCGTCTTCATGCTGTAGGGGTGCAGGAACGAGCCGGCCTCGTCCGTCCAGCCCATGGCCACCATCTCCGCCAGCGGGAGATGATGCTGCAACCGGGTGTCGATCGTGCCGGGGTGCACCGCCAGCACCGGCCGCCGGTGCACAACGAACGTCCCGATGTGATCGGTACCAACGTCCTGGGCCAGGCTCTGCTGCCGCCGCCGATCCCCGGGACCGACCGGGTCAACCTGGCCCGTTCCGTCTTCCTCGACCCGGTGGCCCGTACCTTCTGGCCGGACTGGGACCCCGTGGCCGACGACATCATCAGCCGGGGCCGGGCAGCAATCCGGCGACCGGGTGGTGACCCTGCTGATGTACACGACTGAGCCCCGGCGCCACCACCGAGGATGCCCTGCGGCACCTGTCGAGAGCTGGACGGCCGTCCTGCGCTGAAGGAGTCAGCGCACCAGCAGGGGCCGCATCATGTCGTGGTCCTCGTGGTGCAGTTCGTGGCGGTGCCAGACGTAGTTACCGACGCGGTCGAACGTGGCGATGATGCGCGTGACCTCGCCGGGGTAGCAGACCGCGGTGTCCTTGGGGCCGCGCTCGTACACCTCGGGCTTGCGGTGGGTGCCGCGGCCGGTGACGTCGACCATGGCCCCGGTGCCGCCGTCGGACATCGGCATGGACATCGTGGTGAAGGTGAACGGGGCCCGGTCGATGATCTGAAAATGCACCAGGTGCAGGTGGATCGGGTGCGCGACCAGGCTGGTGTTGTAGATCTCCCACACCTCGGTGCGGCCCTTCGGTACGATCTCGGTGGCCTTGTCCATCCACTCCAGGGTGCCGGCCGCGAGGGTGCCGAGCATCTCCATGTCCCGGCCCTGCCCGTCGGAGCCGCGGTTGATGATCAGCCGGCGGGTGAAGGTGGACTTCGGGAAGGTCAGGGTGCGGCCCAGCGTGGTGCCCGCCTTCACGCTCGCCTCAGCGACCTTCGAGCGTTTGGCCGACACCCGGAAGCGCATGATCGAGGCCGTGGACGCGGTGTCGGCGGGGTTCCCGCTCAGGCGCAGCACGTACATCCGGGAGTCGGAGCCGTTGACGAAACGGAAGCGGTACTTGCGCTGCTGCACGTCGAGCACGGGCCAGGGCACGCCGTTGACGGTGATGAAGTCGAAGAAGACGGACGCCTTGATGCCCCCGCTGGAGGGTGGGTCGGTCTCCATGAAGAGCTGGCCGTCGTCCGTGAACCCGCGGTCCTGGATGACGATCTCGCGCTCGTACGCGGCGGCGGGCAGCACGTGCCGGGTGATCAGGGAGTTCTCGGTCGTGTCGCGCAGCAGGTAGATCCCGGCCATCCCGGCGTAGACGTTCAGCCGGGTCATGCCGTGCATGTGGTCGTGATACCAGAGGGTGCCCCCGGCCCGGCCGGAGTTGTCGTACGTGTAGACGGACTTCTTCCAGGTCTTGCCGCGGCGCCCGCTCTGCGTGGTCCAGGCCTCCGGGCGACCGTCGCTCTGCCACTCGGTGTGCCCGCCGTGCAGGTGGGTGACCGTCGGCTTCTGCCCGGCCGGCAGGTCCAGCGTGGTCGCGTCGAGCAGACTGGCGTCGACGGGCAGCAGGTGGCCGCCGCTCTGGCCGATCTTCCGGGTGCCGGTCGGCAGCTTGTTGCGCCAGGTCACCTTGATCGCGCGCCCGGCCTGGTCTCGATCGTCGCCCCAGGCCGGAACGATGTGCGATCGAGCGACTACGGAGAGGATGGTTCCGGTGTCACCCGGGCCCCCGGAACCGGTGCGTCCGGCGTCCTCTGCTCACGCTTTTGTGGACTTCCTACAAAACCCGGCCCCAGCTCCACGCGATGCCCCACATGGCGCAAGTACCCCCTGACGCAGCAAGGTGGAGGCTGGGGCACGATCCGGACCACGGCCGAGCCCCTTCGTTTTGCTTCTGGGAGGCTCAGCCGGTGTTCACTCGTGTCGCCATCGTCAACCGCGGAGAGGCCGCTATGCGGCTCATCCACGCCGTTCGTGATCTCGCTGCGGAGACGGGCGAGCACATCGAGACGGTCGCGCTGTACACCGACGCCGACCGGAACTCCACCTTCGTGCGGGAGGCCGACATCGCCTACCCGCTCGGGCCGGCCGCCGCGCGTCCGTACCTGAACCTCGCGGTGCTGGAGAAGGCCCTGACCGAGACGAAGGCGGACGCCGCCTGGGTCGGCTGGGGCTTCGTGGCCGAGGACCCGGCCTTCGCCGAGCTGTGCGACCGCATCGGCGTCGCCTTCGTCGGCCCCAGCGCCGAGGCCATGCGCCGGCTCGGCGACAAGATCGGTTCCAAGCTGATCGCCGAGGAGGTCGGCGTGCCGGTGGCTCCCTGGAGCCGCGGCCCGCTGGAGTCGCTGGACCACGCGCTGACCCGGGCGAACGAGATCGGCTACCCGCTGATGCTGAAGGCGACCGCCGGGGGTGGCGGTCGCGGTATCCGCAAGGTGGCCACGGACGCCGACCTGACCGAGGCCTACCAGCGCACCAGCGACGAGGCCCTGCGGGCCTTCGGTTCCGGGGTGCTGTTCCTGGAGAGCCTGGTCAGCGGGGCCCGGCACGTCGAGGTGCAGGTCATCGCCGACGGCCAGGGCACCGCCTGGGCGCTGGGCGTTCGCGACTGCTCGGTGCAGCGGCGCAACCAGAAGATCATCGAGGAGTCGGCCTCCCCGGTGCTCGCGCCGGAGCAGACCGCCGATCTGAAGGCCTCCGCCGAGCGTCTGGCCGTGGCGGTCGGCTACCGCGGCGCCTGCACGGTCGAGTTCCTCTACCGGCCGCAGGACCGGCTGTTCGCCTTCCTCGAGGTGAACACCCGCCTGCAGGTCGAACACCCGATCACCGAGATCACCACCGGCACCGACCTGGTGCGGCTGCAGCTGCACGTGGCCGAGGGTGGCAAGCTCGAGGGCCTCGCCCCGGCCGAGATCGGCCACGCGGTCGAGGCCCGGCTCAACGCCGAGGATCCCGACCGCGACTTCGCGCCGTCCCCCGGCCGCATCAGCCGTCTGCTGCTGCCCGCCGGCCCCGGTATCCGGGTGGACACGGGGGTCAGCGAGGGTGACACCATCCCCGCCGACTTCGACTCGATGATCGCGAAGATCATCGCCCACGGCCGCACCCGCGACCAGGCCCTGGCGCGACTGCGCCGGGCGATGGCCGAGACCGTCGTGGTGATCGAGGGCGGCTCCACCAACAAGAGTTTCGTGCTCGACCTGCTCGATCAGCCCGAGGTGATCGACGCGTCCGCCGACACCGGCTGGATCGACCGGGTGCGCGAGCAGGGCCGTCTGGTCACCCACCGGCACTCCGCGGTGGCCCTGGCCGCCGCCGCGATCGAGGCCTACCAGGACGAGGAGGAGATCAGTCAGCAGCGTCTGCTGACCTCCGCCCACGGTGGCCGCCCGCAGGTGCAGCACGACAGCAGCCGTCCGCTGGACCTGAAGCTGAGGGGTGTGGCCTACCGGGTCAGCGTGGCCCGCACCGGCGCCTCCCGGTTCCGCGTGGGTATCTCCAGCGGCAGCAGCCACGATGTGGTGCACCCCGCCGACGTCGAGGTGGAGCGTTTCGACGAGCACAGCGGCCGGATCACCGTGAACGGTGAGCGGTTCCGGCTCGTCACCGCCACGCACGGCCCGATCCACATGATCGAGGTGGACGGGGTGGCCCACCGGGTCAGCCTCGACGAGGGCGGCGTCGTGCGCTCCCCCGCCCCCGCGCTGGTGGTCGCCACACCGGTCGCCGTCGGCGACGAGATCGACGCCGGTGCGCCGATTCTCGTGCTGGAGAGCATGAAGATGGAGACCGTGCTGCGGGCACCCTTCCGGGCCCGGGTGCGCGAGTGCCCGGTGTCGGTGGGCAGCCAGGTCGAGACCGGCGCCCCGCTGATGCGGCTGGAGCCGCTGGCCGACCAGGCCGAGGTCGAGGCTGCGCCCGTCGCCGCGGCCGAGATCGACCTGCCCGCCGAGCCGTCCGACACGTCCGCGGAACTGCGGGTGACCCGCGGCCTGCAAGACCTGCGCGCCCTGCTCCTGGGCTTCGACGTCTCCCCGAACGACGTGCTGGCCGACTACCTGGCCGCGCGCTCGGAGGTGGCCGGACCGCCGCTGCCGGGTGAGGTCGACCTGCTGACAGTGTTCGCGGACCTGTCCGAGCTGAACCGCAACCGGCCCCGGGGCGGGCTGGAGATCGAGCCGGGCAACCCGGTGCACAGCCCGCGCGAGTACTTCCACACCTACCTCCAGAGCCTGGACGTGGAGCGTTCCGGGGTGAGCCCGGTGTTCCAGACCCGCCTCACCCAGGTGCTGGGCTACTACGGCGTTGAGAAGCTGGACCGCACGCCGCAGCTCGAGGCCGCGGTCTTCCGGATCTTCCTGGCCCAGCAGCGCATGACCCAGGCCAGCTCGATCGTGTCGCAGCTGCTGCGTCAGTGGCTGGTGGGTCAGGCTCCGCAGAACGGTCTGGGTGAGCGCGCCGGCACCGCCCTGCGGCACCTGGTGGAGGCCACCCAGGTGCGCTTCCCCGTGGTGTCGGACCTGGCCCGGGCCGTGGTGTTCCGCTGGTTCACACAGCCCACACTGCGCCGTAACCGGGCCACCGTGTACGCCGCGGTGAGCGAGGACCTGCGCTACCTCGACCGGATGCCCGACGCCCCCGACCGCCCCGAGCGCATCCAGGCGATGGTGGCCGGGCCGGAACCGCTGGTGCGTCTGGTGGGCCAGCGCATCGGCCGGCCCGACGTCGACCACACCGCCCTGCTCGAGGTCCTGACCCGCCGTTACTACGGCAGCCGGGGCCTGGTCGGCGCGATCGGAACGCACGAGGCTGCGGGCTTCCGCTTCGTCACCGCCGAGCACACCAACCCGGAACGTCACACCCGGGTCGTCACCACCGCCATCGACTTCGTGCAGCTGCCCGCGGCCCTGACCGGGGTGGCGCAGCTGGCCGCCGACGTCGCCGAGCGCGGCCTGGTCGCCGACCTGTACGTGGCCTGGGACGACCAGCCGGACACCGACGCGATCGCCGCCCGCCTGGCGGAACTGCTCTCCGGGCAGGAACTTCCCGCCTCCGTGCGCCGGATCACCGTGACCGTGGCCGGCACCCGGGGTGCGGTCATGCACAACCACTTCACCTTCCGGCCCGACCAGGGCCGACTGGCGGAGGACCGCCTGATCCGCGGTCTGCACCCACAGATCGCCCAGCGCCTGCAGCTGCAGCGCCTGCGCGAGTTCGACCTGACCCGGCTGCCGTCGACCGACGAGGAGGTGTACCTCTTCAAGGCGGTGGCGCTCAGCAACCCGGCCGACGAGCGGCTCTTCGTCATGGGCCAGGTGCGCGACCTGACGCCGCAGCGTGAGCCCGACGGCACGCTGATCGCGCTGCCCAGCGTGGAGAACGCGATCATCAACGGGGTGGACGCGATCCGCGCCGTGCAGGCCCAGTCACCGCAGAACCGGCGCCTGGCCACCAACCGGATCATGATGTACGTCTGGCCGATCACCGACCTGACGAACGCCGAGTTCGGCACGCTGGTGCACCGCATCCTGCCCGCAGTGGTGGGCGCCGGCCTGGAAGAGGTGCAGTTCGTCGCCCGCCGCCGCAACGAGGCCGGTGAGATCGTCGACTTCTCCGTGCGGATCCAGCCCGCGCCGGGCCGGGGCGCGCGCCTGGAGGTCGGTGAACCGACCACCGAGCCGGTGCAGCCGCTGGACGACTACCGGCAGAAGGTGCTGCGGGCGGCCGGGCGCGGCAACATCTACCCGTACGAACTCACCGGTCTGGTTGCCGGTTTCGAGGGCACCTTCACCGAGCACGACCTCGTCGACGGCGCCCTCGCACCCGTCACCCGGGCCCCGGGCGGCAACTCGGCCGCGATCGTGGCCGGGGTGGTCACCAGCCGCACCGAACGTCACCCCGAGGGTGTCACCCGGGTCGTGCTGCTCGGTGACCCGACCAAGGCCCTGGGCTCCCTGTCGGAGCCGGAGTGCGCGCGGGTCATCGCGGCGATCGACCTGGCCGAGCAGATGCGGGTGCCGCTGGAGTGGTACGCCCTCTCGGCCGGCGCCAAGATCTCGATGAACTCGGGCACCGAGAACATGGACTGGGTGGCCGCCGCGCTCAAGCGCATCGTGCTCTTCACCCAGGCCGGCGGCGAGATCAACATCGTGGTGGCGGGTATCAACGTCGGCGCCCAGCCGTACTGGAACGCCGAGGCCACGATGCTGATGCACACCAAGGGCATCCTGGTGATGACGCCGGACTCGGCCATGGTGCTGACCGGCAAGCAGTCGCTGGACTTCTCCGGGGGTGTCTCGGCCGAGGACAACTTCGGGATCGGCGGCTACGACCGGGTGATGGGCCCCAACGGCCAGGCGCAGTACTGGGCGCCCGACCTGACCGGTGCCCGCGACATCCTGATGGCGCACTACGACCACGCGTACATCGTTCCGGGAGAGACGGTTCCGCGCAGCGCGCCGACGACCGACCCGATCGACCGCGACATCCGCGACTATCCGCACCCCTCGGGCGAGGAATTCACCACGGTCGGTGAGGTCTTCTCGGCCGAGCACAACCCGGACCGCAAGAAGCCGTTCGACATCCGCACCGTGATGCGCGCGCTGTCCGACCAGGACCACCAGGTGCTGGAGCGCTGGGCCGGCATGGCCGACTCCGACACCTCGGTGGTGCAGGACGCGCACATCGGCGGGCACCCGGTCACCCTGATCGGGATCGAGTCCCGGGCCGTTCCGCGGCGCGGGTTCCCGCCCACCGACGGCCCGGACACGTACACCGCGGGCACGCTGTTCCCGAAGTCGTCGAAGAAGACGGCCCGGGCCATCAACGCGGCCTCCGGCAACCGGCCCCTGGTGGTGCTGGCGAACCTGTCCGGGTTCGACGGATCCCCCGAGTCGATGCGGCACCTGCAGCTCGAGTACGGCGCCGAGATCGGCCGGGCCATCGTCAACTTCGACGGCCCGATCGTGTTCACCGTGATCTCCCGCTATCACGGTGGTGCCTTCGTGGTGTTCTCGAAGGCCCTCAACCCGAACATGACCGTGCTGGCCCTGGAGGGCTCGTTCGCCTCGGTGCTGGGTGGCGCTCCCGCCGCGGCGGTCGTGTTCTCGGGTGAGGTCAACAAGAGGACGACGAACGACCCCCGGGTGAGTGACCTGCAGTCCCAGGTGCTGTCGGCCGGCGGCGCCGAGCGCGCGGCGCTGAACACCAAGCTCGCCGAGGTGCAGGGTGCGGTCCGCGCCGAGAAGCTGGGCGAGGTGGCCGCCGAGTTCGACCGGGTGCACAGCATCCGCCGGGCGGTCGAGGTCGGGTCGGTGGACGCGATCATCAGCGCCCAGGAGATGCGGCCGAGGATCATCGAGGCGATCGCGGCCGGGCTCGCCAAGCGCTAAAACCCGTTCGTGATCATGCAAAGGTTCCCCGGGGAACCTTTGCATGATCACGGATGAACGATCGGTCACTCACGCAGAGTGGCCGCGGGTGCGGCAAACGCACCTCCGGCCTTGACCGCGGTCACGACCGGCGCGCAGTGTGATCAGCGATGTATACCTTGTCCTCACCCACCGTGCTCGCCTCCGACGCGGCCGTGCACACCGGGGCCGTGCCGGTCCTGCGGGCGCTCAGCAGCGCGTTCCGGATCACCCACGACGGCGCCACGGCCCTGGCCCGAGCCTGGCTCGCCCGTGACCAGGACGCCACCGGCATCGCCTGGGGCATGGTCGAGCTTCTCGATCTGAATGCGCCCACGATGCCCGAGACGCTGCGCGCCGCCGGCTCGGCCCTGAAGAGTGGGGCCGCCGTCGGTGCCGACCACCTCGCCTCCGGCCGGTTCGGCAACGCCTCGCAGGTCGCGGCGCTGGTCGCGGCCGAGGCCACGGTCTGGCCCGACGCCCCGGTCGCCACCGTGCCGGGCCTGGGGGCCACACCCGCCGCCGCCGCGGCGGCGGCCGCCTCGGTCGCCGCCTACTGGGCGATCCCCGAGCTCGGTCTGGAGCACGTGCGGGCCCTGCGGGCCCCGTTCAGCCTCGTGGCCCTGGGCGGGAGCGGGGTGTTCGAGTCCGGCCCGGCGGTCTACGGCCCGCGCAGCGCGCCGGTGCTGGAGCTGATCGACCGGGTGCGCACCGGCGACCTCACCCCGGCACAGTTGTCGACGGTGAGCTGGCCCGCCGGGATCTGGTCGCGAGCCATGCACGAGGCCGCGTGGGCCTGCCTGCGCGAGGGACGCCTGCGGTTCCAGATGCGGGCCGTACTCGATGTGACGCTGGAGTTCGCGCTGGCCAACCCGGCGCTGACCCCCGTAGCGACGCGCGCCGGCCTGGCCGCTCTGCACGCGATGACCGTGCACCGGCTGGTCGGCGACGTGCTGGACGAGAAGCCGCTCGGGGAACTGGCACTCGCCGACCTCGGACTCTGACCCCTAACCGCTTCCCCGCATCGTCCACGGAAAAGTTGCCGTCGGCCACGAAACCACGCCCAGATCGAGAACCGACAGGTCTGCGATGTGTACACCTGGTACATCCGGTACCGGATGTACCAGGTGTACACATCGCATCAGTGGTCATGCCCTGGATTCCGGAGCAAGGTCCTGGGCCGTCCCGCTCGGCACCTGCGCGAGTCATCGGTAGCACGGCAGGCCCACCTCCATGGCGGTACCCGGTGAGCTCCTTCTTACCCAGCCGTAGAGGTCGGACGCGACCATCACCGTGGACGGTACGACCTGATCCCAGTTCGGCGACGGGCAGCAGGCGATCGCGGTTCGCCCGGCCCGGGCCGTCTGACGGGAACCCATTGGTCGCGCCGACAGCCGTCGCGTGAGTCTGCCCGTGGTGCCGTATTCGTCCAACCCCTATTCCCGACAACGTCTTCCACAGCCCGGAAGCGACCTCTCGGCCCCCGGCGAAGACATCGCGCGTCCCGGGTTACCGGCCGGGAATCCTCTACCGTCGGATCACATCCGCACGAGAGGCCCGGGGGCCCTTCAGTGAACACAAAAATATCTCCACACCGGCTGTTCTCGCGAAGCCTGCCGGGCGTCGCGATCGCCGCGGGCGTCCTGCTGACCGCGGCGTGCGGTGGCTCGAGCTCCAGCACCTCGAGTTCCTCCAGCAGCGCATCGACCACGACGGCAACCGTCACCCAGCACGACGTCGCCTCCGTTGTCACTGCCGCACAGGCCTTCTCGAATTCGCTGAGTGACGACCAGAAGGCCACGGCCATCCTGGAGATGACGGCCCAGAATGCGCAGGCCTGGTCGAACCTGCCCTGTGGCCAGAGCTGCCGCGGAGGTGTCGCGTTCTCCGACCTCGAGGACAACCAGCTTGCTCTGGCGAAGACCCTGTTACAGACGGCGCTCGGCAGCGGCGACACCGGTTACGCGCGGGCCGAGGACCTGTGGGCGGCCGACGACCAGCTGAACTCGCTGCAGGCCAGCGGCGAGGGTGGCGGCCCGGGCAGCAGCGGCAGCAGTGCCCAGGCGAGCGGCGGCACGATGCCGACCGACATGCCGTCCGGCGGGACCATGCCCTCCGGTAGCGCCGGCGGCGGAGGAGGAGGTGGGCAGGGTGGTTACGGTGCCGGTCTCTACGACCTGGCCCTGCTCGGCACGCCCAGCACCGACGGCACCTGGATGCTGCACTTCGGCGGCCACCACCTGGGCGTGAACTTCACCTACAAGGACGGTGAGGTGTCCGGTGCCAGCCCGTACTTCGTCGGGATCGAGCCGACCACCTGGACCGCGGACGACGGCACCGAGTACGCCCCGCTGGAGGCCATGCAGAAGTCCGTCGCAGCGCTGGGTACCAGCCTGACCACGGCGCAGATGAAGACGGCGAAGCTCGACCAGGCGTTCAGTGACGTGCTGCTCGGGCCGGGCGAGGACGGCAACTTCCCGGGCGCCAAGCAGGGCATAGCGGTGAGCAAGCTCAGTGACGATCAGAAGGAACTCGTGCTGACGGCGATGAGGCAGTGGGTGGGCATCGCCGACGACGACACCGCCACGGCCATGATGAAGACGTACGAGGACGAGCTGGACCAGACCTACGTCGGTTGGTCAGGCGGCCTGGAGATGACCGCACACGCGAACTACCTGCGCATCGACGGGCCGAGTGTGTGGATCGAGTTCGTCTGCCAGAACGGCGTCGTGATCTCGAACAAGATTCACTACCACACGATCTGGCGCGACCACACCCGTGACTACGGTGGCGAGTTCTCGTCCTGATGCCCGTCCTGAAGCGCGTTCTCGCCGTCGCCGGCCTGGGCCTCGTCACCCTCGTGGTGACGGGCGCCCCGTCGGCCTCGGCACACCCCATGCCCCACTCGATCGTGGCGCTCGACGTCGGTGAACACTCCATCACCGCGAACCTGCAGATCCCGGTGGACGACCTGTCGATCGCCAGTGGCATCGACCTGACCGGTGACAGCGCCGCATCCGCGATCGGCGAACGTGGGGACGACCTGAACGAGTACCTCATCGAACACCTGAGGCCGTACAGCGAAGATGGCGCCGCGTGGGCCGCCGCCGTCGGCCCGATCGCCCTGAGCCGGGCCGAGCAGACCGGCAGCGGCGCCTACCGGGAGATCACCGCCCAGGTCGTGCTCACTCCCCCGGCCGGGGAAAGTTTGCAGCAGTTCACGTTCCACCTCGACCCGGTGATCCATCAGGTGGTCACCCACACGATCCTGGTGACGGTGCGGGAGGGCGGCAGCATCCGGGAGATCGGCACCGTCCGCGTCGACACCAAGACCATGACGGTCTCACCGCTCGTCATTGATCTGGAGAATCATTCGGCCTGGACCGGTTTCGGCGACATGGTGCGTCTGGGCAGCCATCACATCCTGGAGGGCACCGACCATCTGCTCTTCCTGCTCGTGCTCCTGCTGCCCGCGCCGATGATGGCCTCGACCGGCCGCTGGGCCGGGTCGGCCGGGGCGAGGACCGCCCTGGGCCGCGTCACCCGGATCACGCTGGCCTTCACGATCGGGCACTCGGCCACACTGGCGATCAGTGCCCTCAACCGGGTCCAGATCCCTACCCGGCCGATCGAGGCTCTCATCGCCGTCAGCGTCCTGATCGGTGCGGCCCATGCCGTCCGTCCTCTCTTCCCGGGCCGGGAACCCCTGGTGGCAGCGGGCTTCGGTCTGATCCACGGGACGGCTTTCTCGTTCACTCTCGCCGGGATGAACCTGACCACCGGCCAGCTGATACTCAGCCTGCTGGGGTTCAACCTCGGCATCGAGGCGATGCAGCTGCTCGTCGTGGCCCTGGTCCTGCCCTCGCTGATCATGCTCAGCCGCTCCCCCTGGTATCGCCCGTTACGGACGATCGGCGCCGCGATCGCGGGCCTGGCGGCCGGCGGCTGGCTGCTCGACCGGATCGGCGTCGCGAATGCCGTCGCCAGGACGGCAGATCGGCTCGGAACCCAGGGCTGGTGGTTCATCACCGCCCTGGCCGTTCTCGCCGTGGCCTCGCGACTCTCCCGGCGACGATTCACCCCCGCAACCACCCACCGGGCAGCACCACGACAAGAAGTCGCCCCCTGACCGGGTTTCAAGATCGGGAGGCATCACCGGGATACCCTGCCGGTCCTGCCGCCGGCTGTGCGCCTCGCCCGGAGCGAGATGGCCCACGAGAGTGATGGTGGACGTCCGACCTGGCAGTCCATGTCGGACCACCTGGTCGACGCGATGGTGGGGTTGCTGGTCGTGCCGATCACCATCGCGTGAGTCTCACGTTCCGGCAGTTTTTTCCTTGTCGCGACCCGGGTTCCCGCAAGCCCGCCGAGCAGCATCCCCAGGCCACCCAGGGCCAGGGCCGGGACCTGCCCGTGATGCTGCATCGTCCAGCCCCCGATGGCCGTGCCGAGCGCTCCACCGGCCATCAGCGCGCTGGCCACCCAGGCCTGGGTCTCGGCCTGCTCCCCCGGCCCGGCCGCTTCCCCGGCCGCCCCGTAGACCGCCACGAAACTCGGCCCCAGACAAAGACCTACGGGAATGCACGACAGGTAGACCGTCCAGTCCGCGACCAACAGCAGGGCCGCCATCAGCAGCACGGCGCAGCCAATCATCGAGATCATGACGGCGGGCCGGGCCAGACGCCCGGACACCGCGGACGGCAGCCCTCCCACGACCAGTCCCCCGGTCACGCTGGCCACCGCCAGCAGGCTGAGCACGGCCCCGCCGGTGAGGGTGACCTCGTGGCCCGATCCGTGGGCAGCCAGCACGGTCTGCAAGAGGCTGACCCCGAAGAAGAACAGGCTCGCAACCAGCAGCACCCGGCGTGAGCGGGACCGGTGCAACGGCCCGGCCCAGTGACCGCGGGAGGGACGTTCGACCGTGATCCCGCGGGAGTTACGCAGGACGAGCGGCACGGCGACGACCAGAAGCACGGCGCAGGTCACGATGCCCGCGGCCGGTGCGATCAGCTGCCCGAGACCGACCACGACGACCGGCCCGATCATGAACCCGATATCGGCCAGCACCGCGTCGAGCGCCAGCGCCGTCGGGAGCAGCGCCCCCGATGCCCGGGCCCGCCAGATGACCCGGTTGACCACGCCCAGGGGCGGCACCACGATCGAGGCGCACAGCACGGTCGCGAACAGCACCGGCAGCGGAAAACCTTTCTCCAGGCCGATCATCAGCAGCGCCAGGAACCCCAGGTTCAGTCCGAGCAGCGGCCAGAGCACCCGGCCGTAGGGGAAGCGGTCGAGCAGCCGGCCCCGCACCGGTGTGGTCATGGTGCCCCAGCTCGCCCCGGACGCGATCAGGGCCGCCGCCCCGAACTCCAGGTGTCGCGAGAGCACCATCAGCAGACTCAGGCCATACATGCCGGGCTGCAACTTCCCGATCAGGGCGGGCAGGACCGATCGGCGCACCCCCAGCACCTGCAACAGGTCCCGGTACCGCCGGAGACCGCTCGTGATCACCGGGCCCGGGTCACCGTTGCCGCCAGCGACTCCAGCTCGGGAATCTCCGCAGCCTGGGCCAGGGTCTGCTGCAGCACCTGGTCATGGGTGGGGTGCGCGGCGTCGAGCAGCTCGCGACCGGCCGGGGTGAGCTCGGTGTAGATACCGCGCCGGTCGTCCGCACACAGGATGCGCGTCAGCAGGGCACGGTCTTCCAGGCGGTTGACCAGGCGTGTCGTGGCACTGCTCGAGAGCGCGGCGGCCCGGGCCAGCTGCTGCATGCGCATGTGCCAGCCGTCCTGACGGCCCAGGGCATCGAGCACGGTGAATTCGACCACCGAGAGCCCGTGCTCCCGTTGCAGCACCCGTTCCAGCTCGGCCTCGATCAATCCGTGCAGCGCGGCAAGCGTGCGCCAGCCCCGGGCCCGGATCTCGACCGCGTCGTCCGCAATCCCCACCGTGGGCACCTCCCGACTATCCGGCGGTCACTCTAACAGCTTGCGCCGATATCAAGCGCGTGCAACTATCTCACCTCGTTGCGTCCGCCGGTATTTGCAGACGCCCCCTATCGACTCTGTATCAACACGGGAAGGAACCTCATGCCCGTCGCGCTCTACGCGCTGGCACTCGGCGGATTCGGCATCGGCCTGACCGAGTTCGGCATCGCCGGACTGCTGCCGCAGGTGGCGGAAGACTTCGCCGTCTCTGAGACCACGGCCGGATACCTCATCTCCGGCTACGCCCTGTCCGTTGCTGTCGGAGGCATCCTCCTGACCGCGCTGCTCGGACGCGTCGACCGCAAGAAGGCCCTGCTCGGCCTCCTTCTACTCTTCATCCTCGGCAACGGGCTCTCGGCGGTCGCGGGAACGTACGGCCTGATGCTCGCCGGGCGCGTCGTCGCGGCACTGTGCCACGGCGCCTTCTTCGGCATCGGCTCGGTGGTGGCCGCCGACCTGGTGCCCCGTAACCGGTGGGCCGCAGCCATTTCCATCATGTTCGGCGGTCTGACCATCGCCAACGTGCTGGGCGTGCCGCTGGGCACCTTCCTGGGCCAGGCCGCCGGGTGGCGCGCGACCTTCTGGGCCATCACGGTGATCGGCGTCGTCGCTCTCGCCGGCATCCTGGCCCTGGTGCCCACCCACCCGGCGCCCTTGGCCCGGCGAAGCATCCTCGCCGAGTTCCGGATCTTCCGCAGCGGCCAGGTGTGGCTCTCGATGCTCGTCACCGTGCTCGGGTTCGGCGGCATGTTCGGCGGATTCACCTACATCGCCTACACCCTGACCGAGGTCAGCGGTTTCGGCGAGGGAGCGGTGCCCTGGCTGCTCATGCTCTTCGGCGTGGGCCTGTTCGCGGGCAACCTGCTCGGTGGCCGGGCCTCCGACCACGACCTGGGCCGCACCCTGGTGGTGACCCTGGCCGCCCTCACCGTGGTCCTCTCCCTGTTCGCCCTGACCGCCGGCTCGAAGACCGCCACGGTCATCGCCCTCGTCCTCATGGGTGGTTTCGGCTTCGCGACCGTGCCCGGCCTGCAGATGCGGATCATGAACTACGCCTCCGACGCCCCCACCCTCGCCTCGGGCGCCAACATCGCCGCCTTCAACCTGAGCAACGCCTTCGGCGCCGGGGCCGGCGGCCTCACCCTCGCCGCCGGCCTCGGCTACACCTCACCCCTGTGGGCCGGAGCCGGCATCACCCTGGCCGGCCTGATCGTGCTCCTCGTCGCCGCCCGGGTCCGTGGCGGCGAGTTCGCCTCTCAACCCCCCTCCCCCGACGGAGGCGCAGCTACGGTCATCGGTCAACCCGGTCCACATCCCGCGTGACCACCTGGCCGTGGAAGCCCTGACCTCTGCGACGGCCGGCGACCTCGGCCCGTTCGAGCGACTGCTGGAAACGGTCGAAGCCCCGTTGGACGGACGGCCCGGTCGGCAGCGGCACGCCCAGAGCGCACCAAAGGACTTCGTCAGGTACCGGACCTTCTGCGGCACACAAGCGTTCGGCCCGACCCTCCGAGGAGGCCGGGCCGAACGGGACGAGATCAGTCGCAGATGGACGAGCTCGTGTACGAGAACGTGGCGCCGGTGGTGATCGCGTAGTAGTAGCCGTTGCTCTGGCGGCCGAACTTGAGAGTGCCGCCGTTCTCCCCCTTGAAGGTGACGACGCCGCCGGACAGAGTCAGCCGGTCGTCGGCCTTGCCGAAGGTCAGCGGGCCGACCGAGCCGTCGTCATCGACACCGTGGTCGTTCTGCCACTTCTTGGTCGCGGCCGTGGTGTCCGACCCGAACCAGCAATCCGCATCGCTCGGCGTCAGGTAGCCGTCGGAGACGAGCACGGCCTGCCAGAGGAAAACTGCGTTGCTGTGGCTGCGGACCGACGCGGAGATCGTGCCCTCGTCACCCCAGTCGTCCGTGACCACCCCGGCTCCGGCGATGTAGCCCTGAGAAACTGACGCCTGTGCCGGTGATGCGGCACCGAACGTCCCCAGAGCCAGCGCCACGGCGGCGCTTCCGACGACCGTGCGGCGCATCCATGCGCCCGTATTGATCTTTCGCACTTTTCCCCACTGATCAGTGTCCCGGCTCCTCGGATGGAACCGGATCGGGTGAACGAGGTCAGCCGGTGGCTGAAGCACGGCGTCAGCCGCAGAGCGACGCGCTCGTGTAGGAGATCTTGACGCCGTATCCGATCGCGTACCAGTAGCCGTTGGCGTCCCTGGCGTATCCGCCCATCGTTGTCTTGGATCCGTTGTACTGAATGCTGTTGCTGCCGAGCACCCACTGCAGCCTGTCGTCGGCCCGTCCGAACGTCTCCGGGCCGACCGCGCCGTCGACCTCGACACCGTGGTCGCGCTGCCAACGCTCGGTGGCGGCCTTGGTGTTCGCACCGAACCAGCAGTCCACCTGACTCGAGCTGAGGTAGCCGTCCGAGGCGAGGACGGTCTGCCACAGGTAGACGACGTTGTTGTGGTTGCGGGTCGTCGAGGAGATGGTTCCCTCGTCGCCCCAGTCGTCGTTCACCGCACCGGATCCCATGACGTAACCCTGCGCCACCGATGCCTGGGCCGGTGATGCGATGCTGAACGCTGCTGCCGTCAGCGCCAATACGGCGCCGACAACCACTGCACGGCGCGTCCGTGCGCCCGTGCCGAATCTCTGCACAGATCCCCCCTGGGACGTATGAATCATCCATGATCATCAGTAAAAGAACAATAGGTGCCGCGATCTCGGTAGTCCAGGGTGATCCCGCGCTCAGGAGCGTCAAGGACTGGCGCGGTGGCCCGTAGACTCCGTTTCCAGCCCTCACCCGCCAAACCGGGCATGCACTCCTCGCGCACACGGCTGACCGACACCGTTCACCGAGGTGACAGGTCAGGTCGGGCGCCAGACGGCTCCGGGTGGCACGCCCGAGGGGTGGAGGGAAAGGACGCCGCGCCCGAGTAGCGCACGAGAATACCCATACCGCGAGGGGTTTTCAGAACAAACTGAGGCTGGAGCCCGTCCGGTCGGCCGGCGGTCCAGACCTGAACCCCGGAAAGGGTCAGGAAGCCCTGGCGGTGAGCAGGAAAGCGGGAGAAGACCAATACTCGCACAGCGGGCTGACCTGAACGTCGTTGTACCCGGCGGACTTCACCTGCTCCAGCCACTTCTCCTTGCTCTGTTCCCAGGTCACCCGGGTCGCCCCCGGCCGCAACTGACCGACCAGCACCGGCATGAGGAAGCCCTGGGCCACCAGCTCCCGGTCGGCGTCGTACTCCGCCAGCCCCTGCTCGTAGGTACGGGCCAGGAAGTCCAGGTGCCCGGCCGAACCGACGGCATGGTGGGGCACATCGAAATCCACCACCACGAGGACATCGAGATGGGGCCGCAGCTGGGCGAGCACGGCGGTCCGCTCCTCGTGCGGCAGGGTGTGCAGGGCGAAGGTCGACTGAGCCAGGGGCCAGTGACTTTCGGCGGGCAGAGACTCCAGGAATGTCTGAGCGGTTCCCGCCCAGGTCTGGGCCTCGATCGAGGGTGCAACGTCGGCCAGCATTTTCGTAGCGGCCGACAGAAGAGCCGCCGACGGTTCCACCAGGGTCAACCGTCCGGGTCGGTGTCCGGCCGCCTCGACCGCGGGTAGCACGGCCCGGCCGTTGCCGCAGCCGATGTCGAGCAGGGAGTCCGGCCGGAACTCTTCGTACAGGCCGGCCAGGCTGTTGCTGACAGCCTGGTAGAGGGGGACGTTGCCACCACCCTCGATGAAGGCCTCGAAACCGGCGGGAGACGCGTAGACGGCACCCTCCTGGGAGGATTCGAGGTACTGGGCCAGCGCCGCGCCGAGCAGACTTCCTTCCCGTGCCGTGCGCTGCGCCAGATTCCTTGCCGTCGAGGTGTCTCCGGCCGTCACGGCGACGAGAGCCTGGGCATTCAACTGCTGAGTTCCTCCGCTGACCATCATCGCATTATGGGCGCTGGCACCGGCCACCTCAACGGAGTGCGCGACTGCACCCCAGAATGAATCCGAAAAGGCAGAATTTGAGGGTTCGTTGGCCACCCCGGAAGAACGTGGGACAGGGCGCGGCCGCCCCCTGGCGGACTGCGTCGACCAGGCGGTCCGGTTCGCCGCGTCCCTGCCCCGGACGATCTAGCGGTCGACGTCCGAGACGCTGGGTGACGGACTGGCCTGGGGCTCGCGCAGGTACCGCCCCGTCGTCGTGCCGTTCGCGCTCAGCACGAGCATGCCGTTCTCGACGGCAGCCTTCGTGGAGGAGTGCAGCACGGTCGCGTTCGGCACGTTCGCACAGCCCATCCGGGTGGAGGGCCCCGGTTCACCCGCGCTGAAGGCGCCGTCGGCGGTGATCTCGTAGTCGCCCCCTTGGCCGTTGCAGCCGTCACTGCCGGTCCAGGTCCCGTCGTCCTTGAAAGTCACTGTGGCCTCGGGGAAGCTGTCGGCATCGAACCCGGGCGGTACGTAGGACGGGATGTCCCACGGGTACCAGGTCCCGAGAATCTCCCGATCGACGCCCGCATCCCGCGGAGTCACCACTTCTTCAGATCCGCAGCCGGCCAGGAGCACTGCCGCGAGCAGCGGCGCTGCCCAGGATTTCGTCATCACGCCCCTTGGACGTGAGCGGGTACCGGAAGGTTCCCCGCCTCAGCAGTGCACCGTCTCCCGGTGGGGCGCCGCGTTCTCCTCGCCGCCGTAGGTGATCGTGGCGATGTCGTCGTTCCAGGTGAGCGTGTAGTTCCCGTCGTCGAAGGGAAGCGTGCCGTCGTCACTGTCGTAGTGGCCCGATTCCAGTCCCAGACCGAGGTCGTTGACGGCGAAGAACGTGCCGGTGCCGGACGTGAGGTAGGTGGAGTACTGCGCGACGACCCGGCACGGCCCCTCCGGGCGGAGCCGGGCGAACTGCTTGCTGCCGATGTTGTTGCTCAGGAGGTGCCCCATGAACAGGGCGATCACCACGAAGAGCAGGGTCGCCACCATCACGATCGCCGTGGCCATCACCAGCAGCACGCTGACCGCGGAACCGACGCTGCCCGTGTCGTTCCGGGCCCGGGACGCGCGGGCTCCCGTCACCAGGGCGGCACCCAGCACCACGGCCGCGAGCAGCACGAAGACCACACTGACCGTCCACAGCGGAAGGATCAGGCCGCCCAGCACCACGACGCCGGGCAGGACCTTCAGGGAGAACACGATGGTCGCGGGTGCCAGTGCGGCACAGGCCAGAGCGGCCAGGCCCAGTAGCGGGGCCCGGCCGTTCCGGACGTCAGCCGTCGTCGAGGTCATACCTACAGATTAGGGACGTCGTGATCATCGGCATCTCGATGTCGGGCCCTGATCAGAATTCGGTGTTCATCACGGCTTCCACCAGCACTTCTCCCGCCGGGGTGAGTCGGACGGTGCCACCTGCCCGGTCGGTCACCAGCAGGCCGCGGCGTTCCAGACCCTCGAACCGCGCGCCCCAGGGCTCGTCGAACAACGAACGCCCGGCGAACCTCTCCTGGTGCACGTCGTCGCGCAGCGGCTGCAGGGTGGAGAGAGCCATCTTGATCGCCCGGGACTGCGTGGCCAGATCCCCGAAACGGGTCGCCGAGGTGAGAGGCAACTGACCGGCGTCCACCATCTTCATGTACTGCACGGCATTCACCTCGGTCATCGCCTCGGACCGGCGGCAGCTCGAACTGCCGCCCAGGCCGATCGCGACCTCGGCGTCCTGCCGGTCCTGGTCGACCATGATCGCCTTCCAGGTCTCCGGCGGCTTGTCGGCGCGGTGGAAGTACATCGTCGGGTGCTCGCCGTAGCCCTCGCGGGTCAGTCCACCGGCCAGCACCTCTCGCATCTGGTACTGCTCTCCCAGACTGGGCCAGTGGTGCCCGGACTCGGTCAGGCGGGCGCGGTACTCGGGGAACTGCCAGGCCGCCGGCCGGTCACCGGCCACGCCGGTGCGGGTGTCGGTGTACGAGCGCAGGTGCAGCTTGGTGCAGACCACGCCCGGCACATCGTGTTTCAGCACCTGATCCAGGTCGCGCACGACGCTGTCGACGGTCTGGTCGAGCAGCCCGTACATCAGGTCGATCGTGGTCCAGTCGAACCCCAGACGCTGTGTGCTGTCGAGGAAGTCGTGGCACTCGGCCTCGGTGTGCTCCCGTCCGCTGAGTTGCAGCACGTGGTCGTCGAACGACTGCACCCCCGACGACACCTTGTCGCAGCCCAGTTCCTGCAGCCGGGCCAGCAGCGGTTCGGTCAGTGTGGTCGGGTCGCCCTCGAACCGGATCGTCGTGTCCGGGCCGAAACCGAAGTTCTCCCGGTAGAAGTCCAGCAGGCGCGACACCGCGTCCAGACCCATCAGCGAGGGGGTGCCACCGAAGACGTTGAATTCCCCCACCGGCGCCTCCCGCAGCCGGGGCACCCGGTCCAGCCAGAGCTGCGCCTCGCGGATGTTCAGGTCGACCCAGCGGTCGACCTTGTCCCGCACCACGCCCTCGGGCCCCTTGACGATGACGACCGGGTACTGACAGAACCGGCACCGGTAGCTGCAGGTCGGGATGTACGACCAGAGATGAATGGGCCGTGTGCTCGCCAGTTGCGCGTTGAGATCATCAAGAAAGGACGTCGGGGAGACATCGGGGATGTCTCCCGGGAACACGTGGGCACCGAACGGGTCGTTGGCAACGTACTCCAGCAGGCCCGCGTTCTCCGGCCGCTCGAGAACGTCCAGAACGAACGGACGCGGGTGGCCGGGGTCGATCGCGGCCAGGGACTCCAGGGCCTGGGTCCGCCGGAAAACGGGTTTCACCGAAACATCAGGCATCAGAAAACTCCTCCGTTGCCGAAGTAGTCGTGCGCCTCGCCGGACTCACGGTCTTCGCAGTAATGACGCACGAACTCGCGGAACCGCTCCTCGTCGCCGGTGTCGCGGATCTCCTGGAGGCAGTCGGGCAGGGGCGGCGGATAACCGATGTCGGGGCCCACCTTCGCGCGCAGCCGGGCGAAGAGCTCCTCGGCGAACTCGAAGTACAGCCGGAAGCACGGGGTCTTGTACGAATGGATCGGGGCGTAGCTGAGCAGATGGGTCTGCGCGGTGATCTGCGGGATGCGCGCGGCCATCCGCCGGGCCAGATCGGGTGAGAGCAGGTCGATCACACCCTCGTCGTCCAGCAGCGACGGAGTGAGCACCGCGGCCAGGATCATGTTCTTGGGCATGAAGTCCTTGATCGAGAACTCCCACGCCTGAACCGCTTCCGCTTCGGTCAGGTCCCTTCCCCCGGGCCTCGTCGACGCCGGGGGCCGAATGTCGCGCATCGTGATGATGCCGCCCGAACCGTACGCCCGCCCGGCCACCACCTCGTCGATCGCGTGATCGACCCTGCGGGGGTTGATCTCGACGCGCGACGTGGGCACGTAGACGATGTCCTCACCGGTCGCGCGCACCAGGATGCCGAAGTCCCAGTCGTCGGACAGATGGCTGACGAACCGCCCACCCTCCAGCTGGTACGACAGCTCGATCCCGCCCACGCGCTGGTAGGAACGCCGATCGACCGCGAATCCCTTGCCGTCGGGGAAGCCCCCGAACCGTTCCCAGGCCACCCGGCGGCTGCGGATCGTACGGTCGATCGCCTCCCACAACAGCGGCCGGCCCTCGAAGTGCGCCGCGTCGTAATAGTAGTCACACACGCCGATCGCGGCCTTGTCGCCGTCCATGGCGTTCAGCAGCTCGTACAGCCAGTCCGGCGCCACCCGGCAGTCGGCATCGGCCGAGACCAGGTAGAACCGCTCGTTCGTGTCGTCACCGTCCCGCAACTGGGCCCGTTCGGCGGCCACGCCCATCCCGGTGCGACGGGCACACGAGACCCCTTGCTCGCTCTCACCGATCACGGACAGCCGCAGGCCCTCGTGCTGGGCCGCCAGCTCCCGGGCGAGGACGACGGTGTCGTCGTGGGAGTTGTTGTCCACCAGGAGCACGTCGAACAGTGAACGGTCCAGGGGCCCGTCCGGCCCCCGCTGCCCGGCCAGGGACCCGATCACTGCGGGCAGATTGGCGGCCTCGTCCCGCACCGGGATCACCACTGTCATGCGGGTGCCGGCGGCCAGGGGCGCCACCGCGGCGTACCCGGCCGGGCTGTAGACGTCGGGACCGGACTCCATGGCCACCGGCGAGCGGGTGGTGAGCAGATCGTCCACCATTTCGGCAGCCCGACTGTGGGCGAAGTACCGCTCGCCGCGGGCCCGGTTGTGGGCCGCGACCCGGCCGCGCAGCAGGGGGTTGGTCAGGAGCTCGGCGACATCGGCGACGAACTCCTCGGTCAGCGGGGCCTCGTCCTGCCCGGACACCTCGAGCACCGGAGCATGCAGCCCCTTGCGGCCATAGACGGTGTCGTAGAGCGCGTACCGGGTGGTCAGGTAGGGCACCCCCGAGGCCACGGCCTCACCGATCGGGTTGCCGTAGCTCTCGTAGTCGTACGAGGTCAGGAACGACATCACGTCGGCCTCGGCCAGCAGGTCGGCCACCGAGAAGCCCGGTCCGGCCGCGCCCAGGTCACGGGCCGCGAGCCGACCGCCGAAGATCACCCGGTCCGCGACCCCCAGCCGCTGCGCCTGTTCCTGCAGGGCGGCCACGGTCGGCGGGTGTTCGGTGGGGTCACCGGCCAGGAACAGGTACACCGGCCGGTCGGGCAGGCGCCCGGCCAGCCGGGCGATCAGGTCGATCTCGCGGTCGGCGCGCTTCTGCGGGATCAGACGGGTGCAGCGGGCGAGGAGGGCGGCCTCGGCCGGGATGCCGTACTCCTCGCGCAGGCCGAACGCGGTGGTGACGCGGTCGAAGTCGAAGGTGTTGGGCAGCACCCGCAGGTCGCGCAGGCCAGGGACCCAGGCGAGGGTGCGGCGACGGGCCTCCTCGTGCAGGGCGAGGTAGCGGATCCAGGGCGAGTTCCGGGGCCGGGGCGTCAGCGGGTAGGGCGCGGTGCCGTACTTGCCCGACGAGGGCTCGCTGTTCCACATCAGGTCGTGGTCGCGCCACAGCACGAAGGGCCGATCCCCCAGCTGTGGGCCGTACCGCTCGATCGCCCGGTAGAGCGCCTGCGTGTAGGCGATGTTCTCGGGGAGCGTCCCGTTCTCCACCAGCACCGCGGTGACCCCGTGCCGGTGCCAGGTCTTCTCGATACGCCGGGCCAGGGCCTCGACGACCACGTCGAAACAGGCCGCCGTCGATGACGGTGGGGTGCCGTGCCGCACGGCGTCGAGGGTGTCCCGGACGAAGCCGGGGGTGTACCAGGGAATCTCCTCGATCCCGTCGACGCGGGCCAGCTCCACCCAGGCGGGCAGGCCGTCGGCCTCGTCGGTGTAGGGGACGAAGAACCGGCCCTTGTCCTCCTTGATGTCGTACCCGATGTCGAGGAGCACCCGGTGACCCCGCTGCCGGAAGGCCTCGCCGAGTTTCAGCGACTCGACGACCACACCGGACAGCGGCGTACCGTCGAACGACACAATCCAGAGCACGGAATCAGGCATGCGGATCTCCCCAGGTCACATCATCGGGTCCCTGCAAGATCCTTTTTAACCCGAAATGGCCCATGAACGCATGTCGAGCTGCCCTTCCGGCGCTGACTGGCCACTGACCGGCCAGGACGAGCACCGAGGGGTGCACCGTGAGGACAGTGCTGATCATGGGTCCCACCCGGCCGGACCCTGCAGACACGGCGGCGTGGAGCCGCACCCCCGGGCCCGGACCATCCGGGCCCGGCCTCCCGCGGGCGGGAGGCCCGGCCCGTCGGAATCTCAGTCGTTCGCCCGGTCCGGGTCCGTGGTCGAAGCCTCGCCCAGTTCCCTGAGCCCGTCCGAACACTCGGACGGGTCGAGGACTTCCTCGCCGGGCAGGAGCTGCGGCTCGTCGGTGGAGGCCACCGGCGTCACGTCTTCCTGGGCCACCAGCTCTTCCGACGCAGTGCCGGCCGGGACCCCAGCGTCCCCCGCGACGCAGATCGGCTCCACCGTCTCGTCACCGGCCTGCGCCGGTGAGCCGTGGACGGTCACCACCTTCGACGTCTGCGTGCCATGCCCGGTAGCCACCGAAACCGTTTCCGGATGAGATGAACTCGCCACCGCCACCCCAGCTGCCGACAGCACCAGACCCGACGCGAACACCAGCGCCGCACTCGTGACGATCTTGCGAGACATTCGGCCTCCTGAAGTGACGACCCGGCGGGCCGGCGGCACCGGCCTCACGGCTCCGGATCGTCACCTGTATGACAATCGGGAGACCGGACGGGTTGTGCACACGGTCAGGGAGTTCTTCCGCGCAGGAGCCACGACCACACCGTCCCGGAACCGGGATCGAGGGTGAAGCCCACCTCTCCCACACAGGACGAATCCTCCGCCGGAACCGATTCTTCCGGTGTGGCAAGGTCTTCCGTCGCATCGGACGCCGGGACACCCTTCGATCGGCGTTCCGTGCCCTCGTCCAGGAGCTCGGCGCTCTCGCTGCCCGCCGGGGTGAGGGTTGCGTCCTCCCCGGCCTGAACGGTGGGACAGACCGCCGTGGGGGTCGGCCGGCCCGCCGGCTGTACGCTCCCCCGGCCCACCCCGAGCACCATCGGAATGGCCAGCACGAGAGCCGCAATCGCCAGCGCCACAGCGGCGGGAACGATCAGGGCGTGCACCGTCCGGTTCAGCCGGGGCAGCCGGAGCCGGGTGCCGTCCATCTCCCGGTACAGGCGTCCTTCTCCTCCGAGTCGCGGCGTGACCTCCGAAAGATCCCGCGCCAGAGCCTCCCTGAGCCTCGCCTCGAGGATGTCGTCGCCCGTCATCGTTCCTCCCCGCAGATCGCCGGTTCCAGCACCGAGCGCAGTTTCGCGAGCCCTCGCGACGCGTACCCCTTGACCGACCCGGGCCGCAGACCCAGCGCCTCGGCCGTCTCCTTCTCCGACAGGTCCAGGTAGTACCGCAGGAGCACCGTCTCCCGTTCCCGGCGGGGCAGTTCGGCGATCGCGCTCAGCAGGGCGCTGGGCAGGCCGGCACCGAGCGCCCGGTCCTCCGCACTGACCTCGTCGTGGTGGCGCAACGACGTCAGGCGCTCCACCACCGACCGGCGTCGCAGGCGGTTGCGGGCCACGTTCACCACGCTCCGGTGCAGGTAGCGAATCGCCTCGTCCTTCTCCCGGATCCGCGACCAGTTCGCGTAGACGGCCAGGAAGGCGTCCTGCACCACGTCCTCCGCCACCGCGGGGTCCCGCACGAGCACCGTGGCGACCCGCACCATCTGGACCTGGTGCTGATGAAACAGGGCGCCGACCGCGGCCCGGGTGTCGGCGGTGGTCGGACGGCTCGTGGCCGCGACGGTGGACACCGTGGTGAACCGGGCCACCGGCGGCGGCGGGGGATCGGACGGGACGGACAAGAAGGTCACGCCCCTATGACACCCGAGCGCCCCCGGAGGTTGTGCTCACCGGTGTAGCCCTGGCCTTCAGGGTGACCGAGCCCCGCAACGCGGATCGCGCCCTGACGCAATGACAACGTCACTACATCGCCCTATGCTGGCCACGTGCTCTTTCCCACGCCGCGGCTCTCCCCGAACGATGAGCGGGTCCTCGCCGAGATCGACTCCATGCGCGAAAGCCTTCGCCATCAGGTGCAGGCCGCCCCTGCCACCTGGGTCGACGGCCTGCGGAAGTACCTCACCGCAGATGCCGTCGCGGCCTCCAACAGCATCGAGGGGTTCCGGGTGTCGACCATCGACGCACAAGACCTGATCGCCGGAGAACGCGACGTGGAGGTATCGGCCGAGAACCGCGACGAGACGCTCGCCTACCAGCGGATGATGACGTACGTCCAGACCCTCCACGACGTCGTGGATTTCCGTTACGACAAAGGCCTTCTCAACGGAATGCACTGGATGCTCCAAGGGCACCGCCACAGCCCGCGGCGCCCGTCGGGCCAATGGCGCCGAGGTCCCGTCTATGTCACCGATCCTCGCGATCCGTCCGTCGCTGCTTACACCGCTCCGGACGCCGATCTGGTACCCGGCCTGATGACGGAACTGGTCGATTGGCTCAATGCGGACGACGACGGGTCGGCCCTGGTGAAGGCGGCCATGGCTCACCTGAACCTGGTCTCCATCCACCCCTGGCCGGACGGCAACGGCCGGATGTCCCGCTCCCTCCAGACACTACTCATCGCCCGGGAAGGCATTCTGGCACCGGAGTTCTCGTCGGTCGAGGCCTGGCTGGGACGGCCGGGCAACACCTGGGAGTACTACCGGCAGCTCAGCGACCGGGGCTCCAGCTACCGGCCGGATCAGGACGTCACCCAGTGGCTGCGTTTCAACCTCGGCGCGTACCACCAGCAGGCCCAGACCGTGCAGGGCCGCTGGGACCGCTCGGCGGCGGTCTGGGAGCAGCTGGAGACCGCCACCACCGAACTCGGCCTGGACCCGCGCACGGTCTCGGCCCTGCACGACGTCGCCATGACCGGCCGACTGCGCCGGGCCCGGTACGAGCAGGCCGAGGGCCTCAGCACGCAGCAGGCGCAGCGGGACCTGCGCGATCTCGGCACGCTCGGGCTTCTTGTCGCCTCCGGGCGCACCCGGGCCCGTGTCTACGTGGCCGGGCCGCAGTTCCCCGAGCAGGCCCTGACCACGGCGCAGACACCGATGACACTGACCGACCCCTACGCCGCATAACTGATCCAGGGGCTATCTCTGACCCAGGGGCACCGCACCGACGGGGACCAGGCGGAAGGCCCGGGCGGCGGGGTCCGTGCTGACCTCGAGCAGGTGCAGTGCCTCGATGCGCATGCGGGCGTGACTGGGACGAACACGGCGCAGACGGCGCGCCAGATCGTCCGTGGAGGCCTCGGCGAAGGCGTAACCGAGCGTCAGATGGGTGACCCCGGGGTGGAAGGTGTCGGCCTCCGGCCCGCGCAGGTCCCGGATCACCGACCGGACCACGCCGATCAGGTCCTGCAGCGGCTCGTCCTCCAGGTCGCAGAGGGCACCGGTGGCGTAGGCGAGCGGACTGCCCGCCAGGATCTCCAGCGGCCGGACCTCCCGCAGCCGCGACCGTAGGGCCTCGAGCAGCGCTTCCCGCTCCCCCGCGCCGATCTGCGCCGCCGGCGCGTCACCGACCTGCGCCAGCGTCACCCGCAGCGCCTCGTCCGCGACCGGGACGATCGGGAATCCGTCCAGCGCCCGGCGACAGTCCCCGAACAGCGCCGCCAGGTCGCGGTCCGCGGCCAGGTCGGGCACGGCGCAGACGAACAGCCACGACTGCCCGGTCGACCAGGGACCCTGCGCGGGACGGAACTCGAACGGCTTCACAGCGGTGCTCTCCTCGGGGCGGACAGGCAGTGCCCCGATCCTCTCGCAACCCGCTCTATCCCTGTCGCACGGCCCGTTTCCCGGTGACGACCCGTTGCAGCACGATGAACGCGAAGAGCAGCACCCCGACCACGATCCGCGTCCACCAGGAACTCAGGGTGCCCTGGAACGTGATGATGGTCTGGATCAGCCCGAGCACGAGAACACCCAGCACGGTGCCGAACAGGTAGCCCGACCCGCCCGCGAGCAGCACCCCGCCGATCACCACCGCGGCGATGGCGTCCAGTTCCAGTCCCTGGGCGTGCAGGCTGTAGCCCGACAGCGTGTAGAAGCTGTACAGCACCCCGCCCAGCGCCGCGCAGAACCCGCTGATGCCGTACACCGCGATCCGCGTGCGGGCCACGGGAAGGCCCATCAGCAGAGCGGAGTCGGCATTCCCGCCGATCGCGTAGACGCAACGGCCGAACCGGGTCCAGGCCAGCACGATCGCGGCGACCAGCACCACCACCAGGGCGACGATGACGCTGCTCGAGATGAACACGCCCTTGTCGAAACGGATGCGCTGCTGGGCGACCGAGACCCAGAAACCGTTGTCGATCGGGATCGAGTTGCGGTTGATCAGCAGGGCCAGACCCCGGGCCAGGAACATCCCGGCGAGGGTGGCGATGAACGGCTCCACCTTGAAGTAGTGGATCACCGCGCCCATCGCCAGCCCCAGCGTGGTGCCGATCAGGAGCAGCAGCGGCAGAACGACTCCCGCGGGCCAGCCGGCGTGCAGCAGGGTCGCGCCCAGCGTCGTGGTCAGGGCGATCACCGCCCCGACGGACAGGTCGATGCCGCCGGTGAGGATCACGAAGGTCATCCCGACCGCGACGACCAGCAGAAAAGCGCCGTCCACGAAGATGTTCAGCACGACCTGGATGTCGTCGAAGCCCTCGTAGTTCACCACGCCGATGCCGTACATGAACGCCAGCAGCGTCAGGGTGGCGATGACCGGCACGTGCTGCCGGTCAGGCTGCCAGCGCTGCCTCTTCGGTCCCTCGATGGTGGACGCGGGGGTCTGGTCGGGTGCGGTGGTGTCCGTGGTCATGCGACAGCCTCCTTTGTGGCAACGGCCGGTGTTCGCCGCCGGAGCACGCGCTCGCGGAAGGCCGGGGACTGGCCGAGACAGAGCACGACCACGACGACCGCCTTGAACAGCAGCGTGGCCTCCACCGGGATGCCGACGCTGAGGATCGTCACGTTCAGCGTCTCGATCAGCACCGCGCCGAGCACCGTGCCGGACAAGGAGAACCGGCCCCCGGTCAGGGCCGTGCCGCCGATGACGACCGCGAGGATGGCGTCCAGCTCGATCAGGTTGCCGGCCGCATTGCTGTCGGCACTGGACACGTTGGAGCTGTAGATCAGCCCGGCGACCCCCGCGCAGACCGCCGCGATCACGTAGACCAGCCAGGTCAGGCCGCGGGCCTGGATACCCGCCAGGCGGCTCGCGGCCGGGCTGCCCCCGACGGACTGCAGCAGCAGGCCGAGCGCGGTGCGGCGGGTGAGCAGGCCGGCGACGATCGCGACGACCACGGCGATGATCACCGACACCGGCAGGGCCAGGAAGTACCCGGCACCGATCACCCGGTACGGCGCGGAGGTGACGTTGAGGATCTGCCCGCCGGTGATCAGCTGGGCCAGGCCCCGGCCCGCGACCATCAGGATGAGGGTGGCCACGATCGGCTGGATCCCGATCACCGAGACCAGGAATCCGTTCCAGACGCCGAGTCCCAGGCACAGCAGCAGGGCGACCGCGACGGCCCCGAGCACCCCGGTGACACTGCCCGGATCACTCAGGTCACCGATCAGCAGACACGACAGCGCACCGCTGACGGCCATCACCGAGCCCACCGACAGGTCGATGCCACCGGTCGCGATGACCAGCGTCATACCGACCCCGACCAGGATCAGGGGAGCCGCGCGCCGCGCGATGTCGATCAGCGAGCCGTACAGGTGGCCGTCGTGCACCGTGATGCTGAAGAAGTTGTTCGAGAAGAAGATGTTCAGCACCAGCAGCAGGACGAAGACCGCGAAGGGCCAGAACAGGTGGTGCTTGTAGAACGTCATGACGCCTGCTCCCCGGCAATCGTCTGCATGATCCTCGTCGCGTCCACGGTGTCGGTGTTCTCCAGTTCCTCCACCAGACGACGCTCCCGCAGGATCTCGATCTTGTGGCTGAGACGCAGCACCTCTTCCAGCTCGGCGCTGACGAACAGCACCGCCATCCCGCCGTCGGCGAGTTCCGCTATGAGTCGCTGGATCTCGGTCTTGGCCCCGACATCGATGCCGCGCGTGGGCTCGTCCACGATGAACAGCCGGGGCTCCGTGATCAGCCATCGCGCCAGCAGCACCTTCTGCTGGTTGCCCCCGCTCAGGTCCTTGACCAGACGGTCGGGATCGGCCGGGCGGATCTGCAGGGCCTTGATGTACTTGTCCACCAGCTCGTCGGCCCGCCGCCGCGAGACCGGCCGCATCCATCCGCGCGAGGCCTGCAGCGCCAGGATGACGTTGTCGCGCACGCTCAGGTCACCCACCACCCCCTCGGTCCGCCGGTTCTCCGACGAGAAGGCGATACCCCGGGTCATGGCCGCCCGAGGGGTCCGGAACACCGTGCTCCGGCCGTCGATCGTCAGCCGGCCCTCGTCCGCCCGGTCGGCCCCGAACAGCAACCGGGCCAGCTCGGTGCGCCCCGACCCGAGCAGCCCGGCCAGACCAACGATCTCCCCGGCGTGAATGCTCAGCGTGAACGGCTCGATCCCGCCCTTGCGACCCAGGCCCTCGGCCTCCAGGAACGGCTCGTCCCGCCGGATGCGCCCGGCCGGCTGCTTCTCCAGATCTTCCAGCGTGGCCAGTTCCTTGCCGATCATCGCGGCCACCAGCTGCATCTGCGGCAGCTCGGCCGTCCGGAACTCCCCCACCAGCGTGCCGTTACGCAGCACGGTCATCCGGTCGGCGACCTCGTAGACCTGGTCGAGGAAGTGCGACACGAAGACGATCGCCACGCCCTGGCTCTTCAGCCGCCGCATCACCTCGAAGAGCCGCTGCACCTCGGAGGCGTCGAGGCTGGAGGTGGGCTCGTCGAGGATGAGCACCTTGGCGTCGATGTCGACGGCCCGGGCGATCGCGACCATCTGCTGGATCGCCAGCGAATAAGTACTCAGCGGCGCGGTGACGTCCAGGTCCAGGTCGAGCCCCGCCAGCAGTTCCCGGGCCCGGCGCCGCAGGGCACCCCACCGGATCTTGCCCAGGCGGCGGGGCTCACGACCCAGCAGGATGTTCTCCGCGACAGAGAGATTCGCGCAGAGATTCACTTCCTGGTAGACCGTGCTGATCCCGGCCTGCTGCGCGGCCAGGGGCCCGGCGAACCGCACCGGTTGCCCGGCCAGCCGCACGCCTCCCCCGTCGATGTCGTACACCCCGGTGAGAACCTTGATCAGGGTGGACTTCCCGGCCCCGTTCTCCCCCATCAGCGCGTGCACCTCACCGGCCCGCAACCGCAGGTCGACGCCGTCCAGCGCCACCACCCCGGGGAAAACCTTGCGGATCCCCGTCATCTCGAGAATCACGTCGTCATCGTCAGCGCTCATGCAAACACAAACTCTCCCCCGTGATCATGCAAAACCTCCCCAGTGTTCTAGAACTCCCGCGACGACAGTTCTAGAACTCCGGGGAGGTTTTGCATGATCACGACCAGAAGGGGTGGGTGGGTGGACGGTCAGGTCAGTTGCTCAGTACTTGCGCTCGGGGAGGACTTCCTTCGCCTGCTCCGGCGTGAAGGTCGTCTCCTCCGTCAGCACCCGCTTGTCCACGGTGCCGCCGTCGGCGACGGTCTTGGCCAGGTCCATGAGTTGCGGCCCGAGCAGCGGGCTGCACTCGACGATGAAGTTGATCTTCCCCTCGGACAGCGCGGTCATGCCGTCCTTGACGGCGTCCACCGTGATGATCTTGATGTCCTTGCCCGGGGTCTTGCCGGCCGCCTCGATCGCCTCGATCGCGCCCAGGCCCATGTCGTCGTTGTGGGCGTAGAGCACGTCGATGTCGGGGTGCGACTTGAGGAAGGTCTCCATCACCTGCTTGCCGTCGGTGCGGGTGAACTGACCCGTCTGCGAGGCGATGATCTTGAACTTCGGATCAGCCTTGATGGCATCGGCAAAACCGGCCTTACGGTCGTTCGCCGGGGCCGCGCCCGGGGTTCCCTGGAGCTCGACGATATTCACCGGGCCGGACTCGTCCTTCTCGTCCTCGACCAGCCATTCACCGGCCTTCTTACCTTCCAGGACGAAATCCGAACCGATAAAACTTTCGTAAAGAGTTTCATCGGTCGAATCGATGGCCCGGTCTGTGAGAATCACCGGGATCTCGGCGTCCTTGGCCTCCTTCAGCACGGTGTCCCAGCCCGACTCCACCACCGGCGAGAAGGCGATCACGTCGACCCGCTGGGTAATGAACGAGCGGATCGCCTTGATCTGGTTCTCCTGCTTGCCCTGCGCGTCGGAGAACTTCAGCTCGACCCCGGCCTCCTTGGCCGAATCCTTGATCGACTTGGTATTGGCCGTACGCCAGCCACTCTCGGCGCCGACCTGGGAGAAGCCAATGGTCAGCTTGTCGCCACCACCGCCACCGCCGCCGTCGCCCGATTCGTCGTCACCACAGGCACCCAGCACGCTGACGAGCAACGCTGCCGTGAGCAGTACACCGGCCCGTTTCCTGAACATCCCAGCCTCCTGACGCACCACGCCAACCCCGTTGTTAACGTTCACAATTTTGGTTACGGCAGTGCGGGAACGAAGTCATCGAATTGTTTGCGAACTCCTGCGACCAGCCGCCGAGCACCCCCGAGAATCCGGCCGGCCGGTTCGTGCCAGGAGTTTTACTGTTCCCACAGCAGGCGTCAAGCGATCGAAATGCAACGTCCAGTGCCAGACTTATTGATGGCTTTTCCCGAGGCTTACTGTTATGCCAGATATCCGGACCGTCCGTCGCAATATCCTTGGCATTTCCCAGGCCTTCGCGCATCATCGCCCGCACGAGATCGACGAACGACGCCCGCCCCACTCCGAACAATTGTTCGCTTCACCGAACAAAGTTCGGCAGAAGCTGCACTCAGCCGTCCAGCTCGCTCGGCGCCACGGCCCGGTTCTCGGTGTGCTCGTAGAGCAGCGAGGTCCGGAACCCGATGACCTCCTTACGGGCGCTGAACCGGTCGACGAGCATGCTGTGCATGGCGTCGACGCTCGGCACCGCCACGTGCACCAGGAAGTCCTCGCTGCCGGCCACCACGTAGACGGCCAGCACCTCGGGCTGGGCGAGCGCGAAGGCCTTGAAACCCTGGATGACGTCACGACTCAGCGGCCGCACCTGGAACGCGACCATGGCCTGCACCCCGCGCCCGATCCGGGTCAGGTCGACGCGGGCGTGATACCCCGCGAGCACCCCCGACCGCTCCAGCGCCCGGGTGCGCACCAGGGTGCTCGACGGCGCCAGCCCCACCCGCGACGCCAGCTGCCGGTTGGTCAGGCGGGCGTTCTGCTGCAGCTCAGTCAGGATTGCCGCATCTCGTTCGTCCATCCGCCCAAACTAACGCTCTTAGTTCGGCAGCCCGTGAACCTCGGCGATGGCACCCACCCATCCTTCCGTGATCATGCAAGGTGTCCCCAAAGTTCTAGAACTCTCGAGCGAACAGTTCTAGAAGGCCGGGGACACTTTGCATGATCACGAACAGAGGAGGGAGGCCACGTCCAGGTCTTAGCCCGCCCCCGCACACGCCTACAACCGCACGCCAGAGCTCACAGTGACGGGAAGCGCACTCCTGTCAGTTCTTCCGAGACCGTCCACAATCGTCGGGCCACGTCGGCGTCCCGAGCGGCCTTCGACGGGGTGATCAGCCCCGGCTCACCTCTCGACCGGAGGAATCCGGTCGGGCCGGCATAGGCGTTGCCGGGCACGTCGGCGACCGCGGCGAAGAGGGTGGGAAGGGCACCGCCGTCTTCACTTTGGGCCAGCCGGTTGCTCACCCGGGCGAGCAGGGAGAGCCCGGCCCGGTCGCTGAACGAGTGCCCGAGGTTGGTCGCCGCCAGCCCCGGATGGGCGGCGGTTGCGATCACCGGGGAACCCGCAGCCGTCAAGCGGCGCTGAAGCTCGGCCGTGAACAGCAGATTCGCCAGCTTCGACTGGGCGTAGGCAGGAAAAGGCCGGTAGGGGCGACGTTCCCAGTTGAGATCGTCGAAGTCGATGGAACCGGCCCGGTGACCGTTGGACGAGACGGTGACGACGCGACCGGTGATCTGGGGCAGGAGCAGATTGGTCAGCGCGAAGTGCCCGAGATGATTGGTGCCGAGCTGGGACTCGAAGCCGTCGGGGGTGCGCCGGAGCGGCGGCATCATGATGCCGGCGTTGTTGACGAGAAGATCGACGGGCCGGTCGAACCCGGCGGCGAACGCGCGCACCGACGCCAGTTCGGAGAGGTCCAGAACGCGCACCTCGGTCGACCCCGGCATGGATGCGGCGGCCCGGTGCCCCTTCTCGGGACTGCGCACGGCGAGAACGACATGCGCACCGGCGGCGTCGAGCGCCCGGGCCGCCGCCTGGCCGATCCCGCTACTGGCGCCGGTGACGACGACCGTGCGGCCGTGCTGGGAGGGGACGCTGAATGTAGACACAGACAACAATGTAGGCATCGACTACTTATGTAGTCAACGCCTACATGCGGCTAGGATGGGGCCGTGCCAGACGGGACCGACGAGCGCTACCACCACGGAAACCTGCGCGCGGCGCTACTCGCGGCGGCCGAGCAGACCACCCGCGAGAGCGGCGTCGATGCGCTGTCGCTGCGTGACCTGGCCCGTCAGGTGGGCGTCAGTCACGCCGCGCCGCGCCGCCATTTCCCCGACCGCCAGTCCCTGCTCGACGCGCTGGCCGTCAACGGTTTCCAGCGGATCGACACAGAACTGCGCACGGCTGTGGCGGGGGCCGGTGACGATTTCGTGGCCCGCCTGAAAGCGCTGGCCCAGACCTACACGCGGTTCGCCACCCGCGACGCGGCGCTGCTGGAGCTGATGTTCTCGCGCAAGCACGGCGAGAACGCCGACGTGTTCATGGCGGCAGCCCAGCCGTCGTTCGCCCTGATGGAAGATCTGCTCCGGGAGGGGCAGGAGCAGGGTGTGCTGCGGGACGGACCGATCGACCAGGTCGGCATCGTGCTGTTCGCGACCATGCACGGCATCGCCGCGATGACCAACGGTCACCTGGCGCCGCCGGAACTGCTCGAAGGGCTGGCGAACACCGCGGTGGAACAGTTCGTCCGGGGTGCGGCCCGGGCCTGAGCCGAACTGGATGATCGTCAGCCAACCGTCAGCGAACGGTCGTCCTGGCGACAGCGACGGGCACTCGAATGGTGACCGTCACCCTGACCCAGCCCGGACGGATTCATGAACATCTCTGACGTCGCACCCCCGCACCACCTTTCCCGGCGACAGTGGCTGGGTGCCACGGTCGGCGCCTTGGCCCTCGTTTCGGTGGGCGGCCTGGCGGTGGTGAACCACCAGATCGACAGCTACGTCGACCCCTGGCAGGAGAAGGTGGCCGCCGCCGGCTTCCTGCAGAAGACGGCCCTGGTCAACGGCGTGAACCTGAGTTATGCGGAGGGGCCCGACCACGGCCCGGCCCTGGTGCTGCTGCACGCCCAGCACATGGACTGGTTCAGTTATAGCCGGGTGTTGCCCGCACTGTCGCGGTCGTTCCACGTCTTCGACATCGATTACCCGGGGCACGGCGCGACCACCGTGCCGGAAGGTTATGCAATGACGGTACGGCGGATCGGGACCGACCTGGCCGACTTCATGACGGCGACGACCGGCCCGGCCTTCGTCACCGGTAACTCCTCCGGCGGGCTGCTGACCACCTGGCTCGCGGCGAACCGCCCCGACCTGGTGCGGGCGGCGATGCTGGAAGACCCGCCTCTGTTCTCCTCCGAGGCCGACCGGATCGCCGGCACCATCGCCGACCGGTCGTTCGCGACCTGCGCCGACGCCGTGGCCCAGGACGTGGACGACTTCCTGCTGTTCTGGATCGACAGCAACAGCACGTTCTTCGACAAGCACGCTTTCAAGGGCTCGGCGAAGGTGCTGACCGCGGCCGTGAAGTCGTACCGGGGAGCGAACCCCGGCGAGCCGGTGGAGATCCGCTTCCTGCCCGACGACACCACGCGGCTCTTCGTGCGGGGCATGGATCAGTTCGACCCCCGCTTCGGCGCGGCCTTCCACGACGGCACCTGGAACGCCGGGTTCGACCACGCCCAGGCCCTGCGCACGATCACCTGCCCGGTGCTGCTGCTCCAGGCCGAGACCTCGACGCTGGCCGACGGCACGTTGAACGGAGCAATGACCACGCAGGACGGACAGCGGGCGGCGTCACTGCTGACCCATGGCACCTACCGGACGATCGACGCCACCCACGTCGTACACCTCGACCAGCCCTCAGCGTTCACCCAGCTGCTGGAAGACTTCTTCGTCAGCTGATGCGGTGACGAACCACGAAAAACGACTGCTCGGGTCAGCGCAGCACGGCCAGGGCCCCCGGCGCGATCTCGATCTGCACCCGGTCGCCTTCCTCGATCTCCAGCACCTCACCGTCGATCTGCAGCGGCGCCGCCTTCAGCGCGGTGAACCGGTAGTCGGTGACGCTCGGCTGCTCGCCGAGCCCGGTGGTGGCGGCGTGCACGGCCTTGGTGACCGCCCGCCACCGCGGTTCGTGAGGTGTCAGGGTGACCTCGAAGAGGCCGTCCTCCGGGTCGCCGTTGTCGCTGAGCTTGAGCACCTTGGCCATCTGCGGGATGTTCGAGAACACCAGGCTGTCGATGGCGATGCGCCCGCCGTCGGCCAGCTCGACCCGCAGCGGCCGGAAGTTGTTGAACGAGCGCACCACGGTGACGATCTCGCGCAGCGACCCCTTGGTGCCCTTCTCCAGCTCGACCGCGACCACCGGGGTGATCCCGAATCCGATGTAGGAGTGCGCGTACCGGGCGAGCTTCTCGCCGTTGACGCTCAGGCGCAGCAGGTCCATCCGCCGCACCTCGTCTTCCGCGAGGGCCTCGGGCAGAGGACGCGGGGCGGTCACACGGTGGTGGTCGTTCGCGTTACCGGCGGCCACCACGGTGGCCACGGCGTGGGTGTCACCGGCGTCCATGATCCCGTTCACCACTTCGTTGTACCCGCCGTCACCACTCACAGAGACGATCAGAGGACGCCCGTCACCCGCGGCCTCGCGGGCCAGGGTGCGTGCGTGTCCGGCGAACTCGGTGGGCAGCAACTCGACCCGCGCATCGGGACGGCCGGCGAGCACCTCGTCCCGCAATTGGTGGGCCTTGCCCTTCGCGTCACCGGTGCTGTGGGGGTTGAAGATCAGGACGACCCGGTCGAACGGCATGCACTGATCATGGCGTCACCGGGGCGGAACGGCACGGTCAGCTGACCGATTCCTCCAGACTCACCGCCGCGGCGGCCTCGCGGATCAGCGTGACCGCCACGTCCTGGGCCTCGGGGACGTTGCGGCCCTCGTAGCGCCGCAGCACGATGCGGCGGGTGCCGAGCCCCGGCATCTCGAGCGGGCTGACCCCCGGGTGCGACTGGCCGATCAGGGCCAGTGACGGCACCAGGGCCACGCCCTCCCCCGCCGCGACCAGGGCGAGCGCGGTCTGGATGTCCTGGTAGCGGTGCACGGTCGGGCCCGAGATCCCCAGGGCGCGGCGGACCCGGTGGGTGGCCTGGGAACCGGCGGCCGAGGCGTCGGGGCCGAGCCAGGGCAGGGACTGCTTGGCCAGGTCGACCACGTCGACCTGGGTCGCCCCGGCCGGCACGACCAGACGCCAGGGCTCGTCGAGCAGGGGTGTCTCGGTCATGTTCTTCGGCAACCGGGGCGAGGCCTGCTGGGAGTCCAGTTCCAGCACCACCAGGTCCAGGTCACCCGATCGCAGCATCCGCAGCAGCTCTTCCTGGTCGTCTTCCCGCACCTCGAACCGCAGGCGGGGATGACGTTGTTTCCACTCCGGCAGGCTGGGGGCGAAGACGACCCGCAGGAAGGTCTGGAAGATCCCGACGCGCACCGTGCCGACCGGGTCCACCTCGTCCTCGAGCAGTTTGGCGCGCACCAGGTTCAGGGCCCGCTCGATCTCCTCGGCCGTCTCCACCAGGGCCTGCCCGGCCTCGGTGAGCAGGATGCCGTGCGCCGTCCGAGTGACGAGCGCGCAACCGGTTTCGGCCTCCAGCCGGGCCAACTGCTGGGAAACGGCAGACGGCGTGACACCCAACTCGTCGGCCGCCGCGAGCACCCCTCCTTCCCGCGCGATGGCCAGGAGGAACCGGAGTCGGCGGGGGTCGATCCTCATGTTCAGCAACGCTAAACGCCGGATGCAGTGAAGTGCAATTGTGCTGAAGGCGTCCGGAGTCTCATCATCATGGCCGGGAGACGGCGATCCGGCTCCCTCCCTCACGATCGAAAGAAGGCTGCTCCGATGGCGGCAATGCTCGGCTGGCTGGGCACCATGGGCACTTTCGGCGCCTATGTCCTCCTGAGCCGGGGGCGCTGGACGGCCACGTCCCTGCGCTACTCACTCCTCAACGCGATCGGCGGCATGGCCGGCGGCATCGCCAGTTCGATGTACGGGGCCTGGCCCAGTGCGGTCTCCAACCTCCTCTGGGCGGCCATCGGCACCCACGCCGTGGTCACCACCCTCCTGGCGCGCCGCCAGAGCGCCGCAGCGGCCTCCGTACCAGCTCCTCCCCAGACCGTTCAGATCCCGGAATTCGTCTGATCAGGCGGTTTCCGGCCCGCTGATCAGGCCGATCTGCTTCAGGTAGGCAGTGATGTCTTCCACCGAAGAGGTCACACAGCCCAGGTAGTTGTCGGGGCGCACCAGGAACAGCCCTTCGCCGTCGTAGATCTCCCGGGCCTCGTCGATGCGGTGGGCGGGAATCCCGAGCTCGGGAAGCTCGCCCTCCCAGCCGATCGCGAGCAAGGTGGCGTGCGGGCCCCGCAGCAGGTCGAAGACGCGGCGCCCGTCGTGCAGCGGAGCGTCCGGAGCCCGATCGCCCGCCTGCAGAAGGCCCGGTTCGGTGCGGTGTTCGCAGGCGAGCGGGCCCTCACGGTAGGTCAGGGAGAGCTGTTTGAGTACCGGATCGTCGCGGCGCAGGGCGTCGTCCTGACGCCGCACCGCCCGCCCGTACAGCTGCGTGCTGATGCCGAGCACCGCCGCGGCGACCGGAAGCCGCTCCGCCTCATAGGTGTCCAGCAGGGCGCCATCACCTTCCCGGGCGGCCGCGAGCTTCCAGCCGAGGTTGTACGCGTCTTGGATTCCGGTGTTGAGCCCCTGCCCACCGGCCGGTGGGTGAACGTGGGCCGCGTCACCCGCGAGAAAGACGTTACCCACCCGGAAGCGTGACGCCATGCGGATGTTCGCCCGCCAACGGGAGGTCCAGCCGACGTGGGTGACGGTGATCGAGGGGTCGGCCGACGCCACGAGTTCCTCGACCGAGGCATCCATGTCCGGTGAGTAGAGCTGGAAGTCGTCGGTCCCGGCCAGGGGACACAGACCCAGGCGCATCGACCGGCCGTCGGCGTCCGGCCAGATGTGCCAGCTGTCCCGGCCCAGGCCGGTCAGCTTCACGTCGGCGATGAACAACTGCTCGGACTCGTGCGTCTCCCCCTCGAAACCGACGCCGAGAGCCCGACGTACAGTGCTGCGTCCACCATCGGCACCCACCACGTACCGGGCCGTGAGATGCTCACCGTCCTCGAGCGTGAGATGTACGCCACGCTCGTCCTGGGCCAGGGCCTCCACCCCCACGCCGAACTCGATCGGCAGCCCCTGCGCCAGCAACTGGCCGGTGCGCCACTGGGGCACCATCAGGCTGTTCGGGTAGGGGACGGACGCGGTGGGCTCGTG
Organism: Kineosporia sp. NBRC 101731; assembly: GCF_030269305.1. Taxonomy (NCBI): domain Bacteria; kingdom Bacillati; phylum Actinomycetota; class Actinomycetes; order Kineosporiales; family Kineosporiaceae; genus Kineosporia; species Kineosporia sp. NBRC 101731. The sequence goes on along the minus strand of NZ_BSTC01000003.1, from coordinate 53,645 downwards.
GTGCTCGTCCATCCGGCGGGTGGTCGTGGTTCCGTCGGGCAGATGGATGAGCAGGGGCGGGTATTCGCTGCCGACCGCCAGGAAGTCCGGCAGCAGCCCGAGATCGTCGAGCACCTCCAGGGAGCGCGGTTGCAGCCCTTTGCCCCGCGATCCCTCGAACGGCGCCGGGGACTTCTCGAGCAGGCGGAAGGGCACCTGGCGCCGTTGCAGCTCGCGGGCCAGGGTCAGGCCGGTCGGCCCGGCACCGACGATTACGGTGAATTCTGATTCACTGAACATGAGTTCACCATAAGAACGGCGATAGGGTCGCGTCAACCCCGGAGGTGAGACGAATGTCCGTGCGCAAACAGCAGGCGGCCCAGACCGAACTGGAGCTGAAGGCCGCCGCCGTGAGGGTGTTCGCCCGCACCGGGTACCTGAAGGCGAAGATCACCGACATCACCGCGGAGGCCGGGCGCGCGACCGGCTCGTTCTACAAGCACTTCACCGGCAAGGAGAGCGTGCTCGAGGCCCTGCTGGCCGACCTGCTCACCCGGACCGACGACAACCTGCGGGCCCTGGAACACGGCCATCCCGACGACTTCCGCGACCGCGAGGCGGTGCGCTGGCACGTCGCGAGCTTCTGGGACTTCCAGCAGCAGCACCGCACCGTGCTGGTCGCCCTGCAACAGGCCTCCACCGTGGACGCGGCGTTCGCCCGGCGCCAGGACGAGATGCTGGAGCCCGATCTGCGGCACCTCGCCGAGCACCTGTCGGGCCTGGCCCTGCCGGGCGACCCGATCGTGGCCGCGACGATCGTCAGCCGGCTGATGTGGTCGTTCGCCACCGCGACCCCGCCGCACACGAGCGACGACGAGGCGATCGAGACCCTCACGACCTTCATCCACGCCGGCCTGGCCGGACTGGGCCGTTCCTGATCCCGTCCTGATCCCGATGAGCTCGAAAGCCTTACCACCGGGCGCAAATTAACCGGCCCGAAACGTAAGGACGCCCACGTCACCCCGGGTTTTCAATCTCCCGTAAATGCGGTGTGCGGAATTTTGAATACTTCCCTTTACGTGCCTTGTATGGGTATCTTTTGAGAACAGCAATACGTAAAGACTCTTCACTAATCATGACTCCCGCCCTGAAGGGGAACGCCATGAAGCGTGCTCGTTTGCTTGCCGTCGGCCTGTCCGCCGCGGCAGCAGTCGCGCTGGTCGCGACGATGTCACCGATGGGAGCCCAGGCCGCCACACCGATGTCGGCGGCCGCGGCCACCTGCTCCGGAGCCACCTGGGCCAAGGACGTCGCCTACACCGGCGGCGCCGTCGTCACCTACAACGGTCATACCTGGACCGCGAAATGGTGGACGTACGGCGACGTTCCGGGGGCGAACGCCCAGGACGTCTGGGTGGACGGAGGAGTCTGTGGCGGAACCGACCCGACCACACCTCCGACCACACCCCCCACCACACCTCCGACGACTCCACCCACGACACCTCCCACGACCGACCCGCCGGGCACCAGCGGCAAGAAGGTCGTCGGCTACTACACCGAGTGGAGCACCTACCAGCGCAACTTCCAGGTCAAGGCGCTGGACACCAGCGGTGCCGCCGCGAAACTGACGCACATCAACTACGCCTTCGGTAACGTCACCGGGGGCAAGTGCGCCATCGGCGACGCCTACGCCGACTACCAGAAGACCTTCACCGCAGCGGATTCCGTGAGCGGTACGGCCGACACCTGGGACCAGGCGGTCGCCGGGAACTTCAACCAGCTGCGCCAGCTGAAGAAGAAGTACCCGAACCTCAAGGTGATCTGGTCGTTCGGCGGCTGGACCTGGTCGGGCGGCTTCGGTGCGGCGGCGGCCGACCCCACCGCCTTCGCCCAGTCCTGCCGGGCCCTGGTCGAAGACCCCCGCTGGGCCGATGTCTTCGACGGGATCGACATCGACTGGGAGTACCCGAACGCCACCGGCCTGACCACCGACACCAGCGGTTTCGACGCCTACCGCAAGCTGATGGCAGCCTTGCGCACCTCGTTCGGGAGCGACCTGGTCACCTCCGCGATCACCGCCGACGGCACCTCCGGCGGCAAGATCGAGAAGGCCGACTACGCCGGGGCGGCCCAGTACGTGGACTGGTACCTGCCGATGACGTACGACTTCTACGGTGCGTTCGACGCCGACGGCCCGACCGCCCCGCACTCGCCGCTGACCGGTTACAGCGGGGCCCCGATCACCGGCTTCGACTCGGCCACGGCGATCGCGAAGCTGAAGAGCCTCGGGATCCCCAGCAGCAAGCTGCTTCTGGGCATCGGCTACTACGGCCGGGGCTGGACCGGAGTCTCCCAGGCGGCACCGGGTGGTTCCGCCACCGGGCCGGCGCCGGGCACCTACGAGGCCGGTATCGAGGACTACAAGGTGCTCAAGACCTCGTGCCCGTCCACCGGCACCGTGGCCGGCACCGCGTACGCCAAGTGCGGCAGCAACTGGTGGAGCTACGACACGCCCGCCACCATCGCCGGGAAGATGACGTACGCCAAGCAGCAGAGCCTGGGCGGAGCCTTCGCCTGGGAACTGTCCGGTGACACCACCGGCGCCGAGCTGACGAAGGCCGTCTCCAGCGGCCTGGGTTGATACTGGGCAGACACCACATCGGGGCGCCCGGCCCTCACCCTGACACAGGGCCGGGCGCCCTCTCTCCCGCGGAACCTTGGCGAACCTCGACGAAGAGGATTCTCTGACATGTCTTTCCGACGTACCTCCGCCCTTCTGGCCACCGCGTGCGTGGCCGTTTTCCTGGGCAGCACCCCGGCCACCGCCGCCGTGCCCGCCCCGCCGTCCGGTTTCACCACCGTCTGGTCGGACGACTTCAACGGCACCGCGAACACCCTTCCCTCCTCGGGGAACTGGCTCTTCGATCTCGGGCACAGCTATCCCGGCGGCGCCGGGAACTGGGGCACCGGTGAGATCGAGGAGATGACCAACCGCACCCAGAACGTCAGTCTCGACGGCAACGGGAACCTGCGGATCACCCCGCTGCGCGACTCTTCCGGCAACTGGACCTCCGCCCGGATCGAGACCCAGCGCACCGATTTCGCCGCCCCGGCGGGCGGAGTGGTGCGGTTCGAGAGCCGGATCCAGCTCCCGAACGTGACCGGGGCCGCCGCGCAGGGCATCTGGCCGGCCTTCTGGTCGCTCGGTGACGCCTTCCGCGGCAACTACACCAACTGGCCCGGCGTCGGTGAGATCGACGTGATGGAGAACGTCAACGGGGTGAACACCGGCTACGGCACCCTGCACTGCGGGGTCGCGCCCGGCGGGCCGTGCAACGAGTACAACGGGCTGGGCGGCAGCAGGTCCGGCTTCAGTCCCACCCTGCAGGGCGGGTTCCACACCTACGCGGTGGAACTCGACCGCAGCACCTCGCCCGAGCAGTTGCGCTGGTACATCGACGGGCAGCAGTTCCACTCCGTCTCGGCGAGCCAGATGGACGCCACGACGTGGAACAACGCCACGCACCACGGCTTCTTCCTGATCCTCAACGTGGCGATCGGCGGCGGCTGGCCAGGCAACCCGACCGCGTCCACGGCCTCCGGGGTCCCGATGACCGTCGACTACGTGACGGTCTCGAGCAGGAGCGGGGGCGGCACCACCCCTCCCCCGACCGGCGGGAACCGGGACGCCTACGCCACCATCGAGGCCGAGAGCTACACCAGCCAGGTCGGTACCCAGATCGCTGACGTGGACGGCGGCGGCAAGAAGCTGGGCTACATCGCGAACGGCGACCGGGCCGTGTACAACGGCGTGAACTTCGGTTCCTCGGCGGCCCACACCTTCGCCGCCAAGGTCGCGTCCGGGGCCGCCGCCGGGGTCAGCGGCCTGATCGAGGTGAGGCTGGACAGCGCCACGGCGAGCCCGGTCTCGACCATCGCGGTCGCCAATACCGGTGGCTGGCAGAGCTACCGGGAGGTGCCGGGATCACTGTCGGGCGTGACCGGCACGCACGACGTCTACCTGACGTTCTCGTCCGGGCAACCGAGTGACTTCGTCGACCTGGACAGTTTCACCTTCCGGCACTGAAACCCCGGGGTCACCGGGCCGGGAACCCGGCCCGGTGACTCGCCCCACCCCTTCAGCAGGGATTCAACCGCCAGGAGGCAGACTGCTGCCGTGCGAGTCCTGGTGGTTGACGACGAGGCCCGGTTCGCCGAGGGCATCCGCCGGGGACTGGTCGCGGAAGGCTTTTCGGTGGATGTCGCCGAGAACGGGATCGACGGGCTCTGGCGGGCCCGCGAGGTGCAGTACGACGCGATGGTGCTGGACGTGATGATGCCCGGGCTCAACGGGTACGAGGTCTGCCGCACCCTGCGCGACGAGCAGAACTGGACCCCGATCATGATGCTCACGGCCAAGGACGGAGCCTGGGACCAGGTCGAGGGGCTCGACACCGGCGCCGACGACTACGTGGTCAAACCGGTCGAGTTCCCGGTGCTGGTGGCCCGGTTGCGCGCCCTGGTCCGGCGGGGACGGCCCGAGCGCCCGACCCTGCTGACCGTCGGCACGCTGGTGGTCGACCCGGCCTCCCGCGAGGTGCGGCGCGGCCGCACACCGATCACCCTGACCAGCCGGGAGTTCGCGGTGCTGGCCTTCCTGGCCCGGCGCGCGGGCACGGTGATGTCGAAGCAGGACATCCTCAACGGGGTGTGGGACGACGACTTCGAGGGCGACCCGAACATCGTCGAGGTGTACGTGGCGCACCTGCGGGCCAAGATCGACCGGCCGTTCGGGGTGGAGACCGTCGTGACCGTGCGCGGCGCCGGGTACCGGCTGGTGGACGATGCGTGAGCGCCGGCGGTACGCCTCGACCTCCCTGCGGGTCCGCATCACCACCGCCACCACGATCATCGTGCTGCTGGTGCTCGCCCTCGGCGCCACCGGGTTCGTCCTGCTGCTGCGTTCCCAGGTGAGCCGGGCGCAGTCCACCACCGCGCGTCAGCAGGCGGTGCAGCTCGCCCGCGAGACCGAGGCGGGCGGCGTGCTGCCCCCCTTCGAGGCCGACGAGGTGATCATCCAGCTGCAGCGCGGCGGGCACGTGGTGGCCGTCGCGGACGACGACTTCGCCGAGGTGCCGCCCCTGCCGGTCAGTGGCCGGCCCCGGGTCGTGCGGCTGATGGGCGAACGCTGGACCGTGCGCTCCAGCCGGGTGCGCCTTCAGGACGGCGTCGTGCAGTACATCGTGGTGGCGCGCTCGCTGGAGGGTGCGGACGACGCCACCCGCTCGGCGAGCTGGCTGCTGGGGGCGGGGGTGCCGGCGGTGAGCCTGTTCGTCGCGGCGCTCACCTGGACGGTGGTCGGGCGCTCGCTGCGCCCCGTCGAGCAGATCCGTTCCGACGTGGAGAAGATCGGCGACGACCCCTCGGGGCGCATCGTGGCCCCGCCCGGACGGGACGAGGTGGCGCGGATGGCCGAGACGATGAACCACATGCTCGCCCGCCTGGAGACCGCCCGGCACGTGCAGCAGCGGTTCGTGTCGGACGCCTCGCACGAGCTGCGCTCCCCCGTGGCCGCCATCCGTCAGCACGCCCAGGTGGCCCTGCTGCACCCGGACGCCACCACGCTCACCGGCCTGGCCGAGGTGGTGGACACCGAGGCCGCCCGACTCGAGGAACTGGTCAGCGACCTGTTGCTGCTGGCCCGGGTGGACGAGCGGCGCTCGGTGAACCGGCAGGAGATCGACCTGGACGACCTGGTGCTGGCCGAGGGCGCCCGACTACGGGCCCTGGGCGTGCGGGTCGACGCGACCGGGGTGGGCCCGGCCCGCGTGGTCGCCGACATCGCCCTGATGACCCGGGCCGTGCGCAACGCCGCCGAGAACGCCCGCCGTCACGCCCGCACCACCGTCGCTCTCGGCCTGCACGACGACGGTGGCCACGCGGTGCTGCGGGTGGACGACGACGGCCCCGGAGTTCCGGTCGAGGACCGCGAGCGCGTCTTTCGCCGCTTCGAGCGGCGTGACGACTCCCGCGACCGGGACCGCGGCGGCGCCGGCCTGGGCCTGGCGATCATCGCCGAGGCCGCCCGGGACGCCGGCGGCTCGGCCCGGCTGGACACCTCCACCCTGGGCGGCGCCCGGCTGGAGATGCACCTGCCGACCAGCGTTTAGTCGTCCGAGTCCTTCTTGCTGGTCGCCGCCGCGTAGGCCTGGCCCGGAGTCATCGGGACGCCGTTGTACTTCACCGTGTTGTAGGTGCTCACCGGCACGCACTCGGCCTTCTTGGCGGTCGAGGCGTGGGAGTCGGTGAGGGCTTCCTTGCGCTGCTTGGTCGTGCTCTTGGGATAGGTGTTGCCGGTGCTCCAGTCCTGGCCGATGACCAGGGTGACCTCGTCGACGTCCGTGCTCTTCTGCAACAGGGACGAGGGCACGTCCAGGTCGGCGGCGAGCTGCTGGGCCTGGTCGACCTTGCCCTTGGGGTAGAGCACAGCGGTGCGGCTCTCCAGATCACCGGACGAGGAGTCGGTGACGGCCTGGTCGTAGCCCTGCTTCTGAAGTACCTGGGTCAGCGCGGAGGCCCGGCCGTCCTGGCCGCCGCGGTTGCGCACCTCGACGGTGAAGCTGGTGCTGGCCGCCTGCTCGACCTCGGCCGTCGTGGCGGCAACCGTGGGGGTGGAGGTCGTCGACTTCGCCTTGGAGAGCGACTGGTCCTCGGCGATCGTGGCGAACAGCTTCTGGGCGGCCGCCGCGGGCACCACCCGGTTGGCGTTGTCCGGGTCGGCCGCCGTCTGCATCGTGGTGAAGGTGATGCGGTCGGTGTCGACCTTGTTGAACTCCGTGGCCAGGTCGATCAGCTTCGGGATGCTGTCGAGGCCCTCGTCCACCGTGAGGGCGCTGGTCGCCGCGTTCGCCACCCCGTACAACTTGGTCGGGTTGAGCAGCGTGCCCTTGTCCTTGAGGGAACGGATGGACGCGGACAGGAACGCGTGCTGGCCGTAGGTGCGGCCCAGGTCGCTGCCGTCGCCGAAACCGTGGCGCGTACGCACGAACTGCAGGGCCGCCTCGCCCTTGAGCGTGTGTTTGCCCTTGGACAGCTTCAGGTGCGAGTAGGTGTCGTAGACGTCTCCGCTGACGCAGACCTGCACGCCGCCGGTGGCGTCGGACATCTTGATGACGCCGGCGAAGTCGACCATCGCGAAGTGGTCGATCGTGATGCCGGTGAGCTGGTGGATCGCGGCCACCGAACAGCCCGGGCCGTAGGCCAGGGCGCTGTTGATCTGCCCGAAGCGGGCCCCGACGCTCCGGCCGGTGGTCGAGTCCTCGCAGCCGGGCATGTCCGTCATCGTGTCGCGGGGAATGCTCATCGCGGTGATGTTGGTGCGGTCGGCCGAGACGTGCACCAGCAGCTCGACGTCGGCGTTGGAACCGGTGTCGTCACAGGCCCCTCCGAGCTTGCAGTTCTCGCCCTGCCGCGAGTCCGTGCCGATCACCAGGACATTGATCGGGAAGCGGCCCTGCTCGTCGGCCTTCTGCACGCCCGCACTGCCGGTCGTGCCGCTGAACAGGGCCGACGACGCGATGTTCCCGTTCAGGTGCTGGTAGACGTACGCCCCGCCGCCGGCGGTGCTCGCGACCAGCAGCACCACGGTGCCGAGCACGTACTTGCCCCAGCCTCCGTACCGGTGACCGCGGGAGTGACGCATCGGTCGCGCTCCGTCGAGCTGTCGCTCCAGATCCCGCTGGGCTTTCCTCTGGCTCACGACCGGACATCCACACGGCGCGTCACGCAGTTTCTGGGGACCACGCTGGCATGGTCGCGCCCGGACCCTGAACCGCACCTGAACCATCGTTAACGCCAGGGTCAGTGCCCTTGAGGCCCGTCACTCTCCGTGCGCCGGTCCTCACGAAAAGCTCTGTGCCAGGCCCCGAACGACGGGCGCCGCAGCGCTTCGGCGTCGGTGGTGACGCGGAACTCCTCACGTTCGTAGAGATTCTGTGCGTAGGCCCAGAGACTGGCGAACCGCTGGAGCTCGGCCGAGATCCGCTGTGGGCGGCCCACGTCGGCCCCGAAACGTACGAGCGTCACCCACAGACGCACGTCGGCCAGCGTGAGTCGTTCTCCCAGAAGGTAACGCGAGTTCGACAGAGTGCGGTCGAGACGGGCGAAGGCCTTGTTCAGCAGGGCGCGGGCCCGCTCGCCGTTACGGTCACTGCCGATCCGCAGCCGCGAGGGCCCCTGGTCGACGACCGGGCCGAGCCACCGGTCCAGTTCGTCGATCTCGGCCTGCCGGTCGCGTGGGTAGAGCTGGACGCCGGTGGTGGACCAGTCGGCGAACTCAGTGGCGAGATCCCGCTCCAGAGTGGGGTAATCGTTGCTCACCACACGGTAGGTGTCGCGGTCCCAGAGGGCCGGCACGATGGCCGGCCCGGCGAACTGCGCGTCGGTGGCCCGATAGGCCTCCTCCAGACCGGGAAGCCGATGGCGGTGCCGGGACACCGGCGCCGGGGCCTCGTCCACCATCGACACCGTGACCACGTCGCCGAGCCCGGCGAGCGCGATCACCAGGGTGCTGCGGTGAGCCGCGGCGCTCGTGCGGTCGGCGAAGAGGACAAGATTAGTAGACTTTACGCGGCGGGCGTGCGGAACACGAAGAAGGTCGGGTGCCAGCGGACCGCGAACCCCAGGCCCTCGTAGAGACGCACGGCGGTGGTGTTGACGGCCGCCGTGTGCAGCATCGGTACGTCACCGCGCTCGCGGATGCCGTGGGCGACGGCCCGGATCACGCGACTGGCCAGGCCCCGGCCCCGCTGGGCGGGATCGGTGCAGACCGCGCTGATCTCGGTGTAGCCCGGCGGGTAGAAGCGCTCGCCACCCATCGCCACCAGCTTGCCGTCGATCCGCACGCCCCGGTAGGTGCCGAGATCGATGGTGCGGCGCTCGAACGGGCCGGGCTCGGTGCGGGCCACCAGATCGAGCATGTCGTCCACGTCACCGGCGCCGAGCGTCAGGAGCTCCGGGTCGGGCGCGGTGACGAGTGCGTCGGTGGCCACCAGCTGCACGCCGGGCAGGTTCATCACGACCTCCCAACCCGCCGGAAGGTGATCGATGGTGCTCGCCGGGCCGGGCAGGAGCACGGTCTGGCCGGGGCCGGTCAGTTCACCCAGGTCGGCCCAGGCCTGCGGGTCGGCCGCGTCGGACATCCCGTTCATCGGGGAGACGTCGGCCGGGTAGCGCACGGCGCGGGCGGTGCCGATCGCGAACCGCCGGTGCGGGCCGGTGAGGGAACTGTACGACGGGCGGTCGAGCGGGTGGGTCGGCCCGTTGCTGGAGTCGTTCGTCATGGTGCCGTTCCCTCGAGAGATCGCTACGTCGTGGGCAGTGCATCACGGAGGAGCTTTGCCGGGCAACCACGGTCAAGGCAGACAGCAGACCACCCGGCGCAGCAGGTCGTCCCACCGGTCGGCCGGGCGCTCCCGGGTGATGTCGACGAAGGTCCCGGTCATGACGGTCCTCTCCCACCGGAGGCGATCCTTTCACCCCGGCGGGAAGACACTGGAGGACCGATCATGAGGATTCCGTGAGGACCGAACTCATGAAAACGCGGGAGTAGGTACCGGACAACCGCTCCGTTCACCGTCCCGAAATACTCCCCGGAAACATTCGGGACAGTCCGGGAATAGCCGCCCACCAGCAGTTTCAATGAAACCAGGAGTCTTTCGCCCGACACCTGACGCATGGTGAAAACCGCGAAACTGCTTGTCCTCGTGACTAGTTCGTGAAGATAAAGATCGCTGCCGAATTGCCGTGCGGTCGATATCCGTTAACGTGGGCGACCGGGTCACCATTCAGTCCCGCCGCGTGGGGAGACCGGCGGGTCACTGATATCTGAGTCGCACACGGGGTGGGGGCATCAATGACGGACGACACCCGTCGGTACGCGGTTCTCGGGCCGCTGGACGTGAGGGTGGGCACGCGGCGGATCGAGGTACCGGCCGGCCGGCAGCGCACGCTGCTGGCCACCCTGCTGCTGAACCCGAACCGGGTGGTGTCGGTGGACGAGATCGTCGACCGGGTGTGGGGGTCGAAACCTCCCCAGCGCCCCCGGGCGGCGTTGCACACCTACGTCACCCGGCTGCGGCAGACCCTCGACCCGATGCCGAAGCTCGAGACGGCCGCCGGGGGCTACCTGATCACGACCGACGCGGCCGAGCTGGACCTGCTGCGGTTCCGCGAGCTGTCGGCCCAGGCCGAGCGGGCCGACCGGTGTCATGACCTCGACACCGAGTCGCACCTGCTCGACGAGGCCCTGGGTCTGTGGCAGGGCCCGGTGCTGTCGGGGGTCGCCAGCGACTCGCTGCACCGCGACGTGGTGCCGACGCTGCAGGAAGAACGGCTCCAGGTGGTGGAGCGGCGCAACGACGTGCACATCGAGCTCGGCCACCACGACGACGTGGTGGCCGAGCTCAAGGCACTCACCGGCCGCCACCGGTACCGCGAGCGGCTGTGGCGCCAGCTGATGCTGGCCCTCTACCGCGGAGGGCGGAAGGTGGAGGCACTCCAGGCCTACGGGCGCCTCAAGAACCAGCTGCGCAACGAGTTCGGCGTCGATCCGGGGGTCGACCTGCAGCAGCTGCACCTGGCGATCCTGCGCAGCGAGGAACCCTGAGCTATTCGGCCCGGGAGAACCGGCGCACGGCCACGCCCAGCAGCACCACCACGAAGCCCACCACCAGCCCGACCTCCAGCGCCACCGGCAGTTCCCGGCCCGCCCAGGTCACCGGCCCGGCCAGCGGGGTGCCGTCGGTGGTGGTGAAGGCCCCGACGGTGCGGCGCATCACGTCGATGACGTAGGTCAGCGGGTTCAGCACGGCCAGGGCCGCCATCCAGGCCGGCATCGAGGCCAGCGGGAACATCGCGCCGGACAGGAACAGCACCGGGGTGATCAGCGCGCCCAGCACCGTATGGAAGGTGGCCATCCGCTGGATGGTCACGGCCACCACGGCACCCAGCGCCGTCATCACCAGCGAGGCCAGCAGCAGTTCGGCAAACAGCAGCAGGAACAGGTCGAGCCGGTAGGGGACGCCGACCACACCGGCCACGACCAGCACCACCGCCCCCTGCACGGCCGCCACCGTGGCCCCGCCCAGGCACTTGCCGATGAGCAGGGTGCTGCGGCGCACCGGGGCCACGAGCATCTCCCGCAGGAAACCGCTCTGCCGGTCCCAGACGATCGACGCCCCGACCGAGACGGCCGGGGCCTGCACGGCCATCACCAGCACGCCCGGGAACAGGAACACCAGGTAGGCGGGCCCGGCGCCCGGTGCGGTCCCGACCGAGTCGATCAGCCGGGACAGCCCGACGCCGAGCACGAGCAGGAACAGGAACGGCTGCAACAGCGACATCACCACCCGGGTGCGGTCACGCAGCAGGTGCAGCATCTCGCGGCGCCAGACCATCCACCCGGCCCGCAGCTCCTGCCGCACCCGTTCCCGGACGCCGGGCCCGGCGTACTCCGTCGGCTCCGCGACCCTCGTGATCACGCTCATGTCAGCCCTCCTCCCGGATGGTGCGGCCGGTGTGGTGCAGGAACACGTCGTCCAGACTGGGCCGGGTCACGGTGACCTCGAAGACCGGGACGTCGAGCCCGGCGCACAGCCGCGGCACCAGGCGGGCGCCGTCCTTCGCCCGGAACCGCAGACCCTGCCCGTCGTCCACCGGATCCGCCTCCAGACCGAACTTCTCCCGCAGGGTCCGGGCCGCCGCCCGGTCGTCCCCGGTCCGCAGCCCGATCCGGGCCGCCCCGATGACCGCCTTCAGCTCGTCGGGGGTGCCCTGGGCCACGATCCGCCCGCCGTCGATGATCGCGATCCGGTCGCACTGCTCGGCCTCGTCCAGGTAGTGCGTGGTGAGGAAGAGCGTGGTGCCCTCCTGGCGGCGGGCGGCGCGCAGGTGCTCCCAGATGCCGTTGCGCGACTGCGGGTCCAGCCCGACGGTGGGCTCGTCGAGGAAGAGCACCCGGGGCCGGTGCAGCAGGCCCCGGGCGATCTCCAGCCGCCGTCGCATGCCTCCCGAGAAGGTGCGGACCAGGCTGTCGCGGCGTTCGCGCAGACCGACCAGGGCGAGCTTGGCCTCGATCTGCTCGCGCAGGCCGACCCGGGGCAGTGCGTAGAGGTCGGCGTGGAACCGCAGGTTCTCACCCGCCGTCAGCTCGCCGTCCAGCGTGTCTTCCTGGAAGACCAGACCCAGTTGCCTACGGACGCGGTCGGGCACCTTCTGCGTGTCGTGCCCGGCGATCTCGATGCGGCCGCGGGTCGGGCGCACCAGCGTGCACAGCATCGAGATCGTCGTCGACTTACCGGCCCCGTTCGGGCCGAGGAAGCCGAAGAACTCCCCCTGCCCGACGGTCAGGTCCAGACCGCGCACCGCGTCGACACCCGGGTAACTCTTGTACACGTCCCGGGCCTCGACGGCCGGTGCGCTCGTCATGACCGGATCCGGATCTTGTCCTGCCAGTCGTCGGGCACCACGAACCCGAAACTCCAGCGGTGCCGGTCGGTCGGGTTGACGATGCAGTGCCAGAACAACCGGTCGGGATCCTGCTCGGCCTTGAAGAACCTGACGATACGCGGCTTCTCGTGCAGGGTGACGATCTGGCCGGTCTGCGGGTTCTGGTAGCGGAAGAACGACGTGTCGTGCCCGTTCTCGAACGGCCGGTCCACGTCGACCACGTACATCCGCCAACCGGGCTGGTCCTCGTTGGTGTGCCAGAGGCGGTAGCTGTGCGGCGGGTACCACATGCTGCCGGAAAACCGGATCTCGGTGCCGAAGAGTTTCTCCAGCGCCGCCACGGTGCGGGTCTTCGCGTCGAAGTAGGCGTCGTAGCCAGGGTACTCGATGGTCTCGTCGAGGTTCACGAGGTGGAAGTCGCGGCGCACCTGACGCTTCACACCTTCCGGGTCCAGCCAGCTCCCCTGCTTCATCGCCCGGTGCCACTCCTGGTAGGCCGGGTCGGAGGGCGAGCGGTTGGTGGACGAGGCGTCGTCGGGCCGGTAGCTGCGGTCGAACTCGGCCAGGTCGACCGTCGGTGGCTTCACCTTCAGCCGCGGCAGTTCGGCCAGGACCGGCTCGAACCCCTCCACCTCGTCCAGACTGTACTCGTGGTGCAGGAAGGTCGTGTTCCTCGGCTTGGAGAGGGACTTCACCGGGGCGGACGCCGCTCCGGAGGGGCGGAAGACCGTCGATGCCTCGCGGAAATCGCCCTCGGTGAAATCAAACCCGTGCCGGTGCCCCAGCCTGACCACCTCCTGGATGCCGGTGGTCGCCTTCAGCTGCTGGGCCACCTCGGGGGTGTCGTGCATGACCCGGAGGAATGCCTCGGACGCGTGGACGGACATGAGGGTTCTCCTTCCATCGGTTCTTTCAGAGGTCGTTAGGGGGGTCGAGCAGCAGGACCGAGGGCACCTGATCGGGACGGGCCAGCCGCAGCAGGTGCAGACCGAACCCGGAGAGCCCGAGCATGAGCCCCGGGAAGAATCCGGCGGTGCCCTCGGCGGTTCCGGCCAGCGCCTCGTCGACGCTGCGCCACAGGCTCTGCACCTGCACATTGGCCTCCAGCTGGAACGCCGGCTCCTCTTTCAGCAGGGCGAAACGCAGCAGCAGCTCGGCATTCCCCGACCTGCCGTGGCAGAGCGTGTCGTTGCGCAGCTGGGTGAGGTTGCGCAGGGTGGCGGCCAGCCCCTGATGGGCCTCGCGCAGCATCAGCTCGTCGTCACCTCCCAGCAGGTGCCAGGCCGAGATCCGGCTCAGGCCGATACCGGCGGCGCCGTTGCACCAGGCGTTCGCGTAGTGGCGGCCGTTCTTCTGCACGCCCCCGCCCCGCCGGCGCAGGTCGTACCAGTCCTGTACGTCGCCGTCGTAATGGCTCGCCTCGTAGGCAAATGCCCGCCGACCCGCCGCGGTCCAGTCGTCCCGACCGGCGGTGGTGCCCAGCAGGATCAGGGCCCACCCGATACCCCCGGCGCCGTGGGCGAATCCGGTCAGGTTGCCGGTCGCTTCGTCGGGTTCGGTCAGGGGCCAACTGAGGACGTCGTGGTCACCTTCCACGGCCCGGTCCAGCAGGAGTTCGCCGCACCGGTGGGCCAGGGCCACGGCCGGATCACTCACGTCGGACGGATCGGGGGCGAGGCCGAGCAGCACCGGCACCAGGCCGGCCCGGCCGGTGAGAATGTCGTTCGAGTCGTGGATCTCGGCCAGATGGGCCAGGCGCGGCAGGAACTCCCGGGCCGTCGCGGTGAGCGACGCGTCGTCCCACAGCTTTCCCAGGTGGTTGAGCAGGTAGACGAGCCCGCCCACGCCCTGGAAGGCGCCGGGCCGGGTCAGGTCGACCTCCCGCAGCGCGTGGTCCAGGCCCCGGCGGGCGGCGGCGCGGAAGCGCGGGTCGGGCCGGGCGGCGTCGAGATGGGCCAGGAACAGCGCGATCCCGGCAGAACCGAGATAAAGATCGGCCTCCACGTCGACCCGGGCCATGCCCTGGTCGCCGTCGATGTCCCGGCTGGTGTCCCACGACTCCCAGGGAGCCGGCGCATCGTCGGGCCGCAGCTGCTCGCACAGGTGCTCACCGATGCGGGCGGCGTGGTCGAGGCAGGTCTCCACGAAGTCGGGGTTGCTGATCTCGGCGGCGGACAGGCTCGCGGCGATGTACCGGTGCTGCTGCTCGCGGTTCGCCCGGTCCAGACGGGCGATGCGCCCGGCGGCGAACTCGGCCGGGCTGGCGTCGAGCGGGCTGTCCAGGCGCTCGTCGTGGTCGTGCACCAGGTGGGCGGCATCGGCCGGGGCGGTGAAGATGGGCACGTCGAGCCGCCACATCGAGCGCAATTCCCGGTCGGCCAGCACACCGTCGGCGTCCCAGGTGCGGGGGAACGTGCGCATCGTGTTGAAGAGCCAGTCCACCTCGAGCGGGTCGGTCAGGCAGCGCGGGTGCCGCGAGGCCATCAGCAGCTGGCTGTAGATCTGGGTGCCCCAGTTGATGAACCGGATCGGCGCCCGGCCGAAGAGCTCCCGCACCAGACCGGCCGTGCGCTTCGGATCGGCCTCGAACCAGGCGTAGACCTGCCCGAAACCCTCGATGATGTCGGCCACGTGGTCTTCGGGCCGCACCAGCTCACCGTTGAGGAAGACCCGGTTCGCCGCATCCGGTTCCACCCGGATCCCGGCCCGGTGCCGCACCCCGGCCTCGAAACTCAGCGTGGTGTCGTTGACCGTGGCCACCGGCACGGGCATCTCGTAGGCCTCGCCCCCGGCGTACCCACTGATCCGCATCGTGCCCTCGCCCTGCTTCGAGCTCGGCCACTCCAGCAGGGCAGTCTTGAACACCGAGTCGAGAAGCGTTCCCGCCGGACGGCTCTGACCGGTCGGCAGCACCCCGAGTACCGTCTCGCAGTCGCACACGTGGGCGTGGCCGTCGGCGACGATGATGTTCTCCAGGTGCAGGTCGGTGCCGCCGAGCACGTAGAACGTCGCCAGGTGCGCACCCAGGTCGCGGTAGACCTGCCGGGCCTGCTCCAAGGTCTCGACGTGGTTGCGGCCGGCCGGGATCATCTCCTCGTAGCCGTACCCGGGCCGCAGCCACACGCGGCGCCCGGCCGATCCGGTGCCCGCCTCGGCGCTCAGGATCCCGAGGAGCTTCTGCACGGCGGCCTCGGCGCTGATGTCGCGCGGCTTGTAGACGTACGACGTGGGGCCCTGGGCCGTCTCCACCTCGACCATGACGACCGTGCGGCCCCCGGCGTGGTAGTCGGACTTCCCGGGACGCACGGCGGTGACCCGCTCGATCGCGAGCAGGTCCCCGTCGGCGTCGAGCCGGGTGATGAGGTCACGCCCGGTCTGCAGGGCCAGGCCGGTGGCCTCGGCGAGCCAGCGTCCCAGCACCGGGAAACGCAGATAGAACTCGTGGTAGGCGCTCTCGTCGCGGAAGGTGGCGTCCAGGAAGGCCAGGTAGTCGCCTGTTTCGGGCTTCTGGCCGGTCCGGCTGAGGTGCACGTTGGCCTCGGCCTCCAGAGCCCAGGCCACGGCGAGCTCGAACCGGCCGAGCAGGTGGTGGCCGAGCTCCTCGACCACCTGGGGCGCGAAGTCCGTTCCGGCCAGGGCCACCTCGGCCCTCAGTTCGGTCTCCAGCAGCTCCAGGAACGGTGCGCAGGCGACCGCCAGACGGTCGTACCGCTTGGTGGCGGGGGGAACATAGCCGTGCAGGGCGGCGCGGTAGGTCGGCAGCCAGCTCTCCTGCAGGTGTTCCAGATATTCCGCCTGATCGCCCGGGTGTTCCTCCAGGGCCAGGGTTTCCTCGAAACGCCGGTAGAACTCAAGGATGTGGGCGATGTCGTCCTTCGTGTGACGCGGCGGGTGGTTACGGTGAAGGGCCTCCTGGCCGAACTTGTCCGCGAGTTTCCCCGCTGTGCGCTCGTTGCGCCAGGTCTGGAAGGCATCGGCGGGCGGCACCTCCTGCGCGCCGGGCAGACGACCCTGGCGTTCCAGCTGCCGGACCACGGCGGTGCGCTCGGCCAGATTGGCCGCGCGCGCCGCCAGCCGGAGCGAAGGGGCACTGCCCGTGACGGTTTCGTCGCGGACCACGGTGCTGGTCATGATCAGCCCTCCTGATGCGGACGGTAGGTGTGGCCGGTACGCGTGGCCGGAAGGACGAGGTGGCCCCCGGTGGGCCGGTCGCCGTGGGGACGACCGGCCCACCAGGAGATCCGGGGGTGCGACCTACTTGGTTCCGCCGTCACACACGATGGTGAACGGACCGAAGCTGCACGAGGACTCGCAGGCGTAGATCTCCAGGGAGGAAACTCCCTCGGTGAAGAAGTCCAGCGATTCCTGGTCCGGTGCCTCGACCTCGGCCGGCAACGTGGCGCCGGTGACCCCGAACCGGGTGGGGTCGGCCTCGATGAGGGCGCGGAACTCGCTGTCGACAGCGGCCTGCTGGAGAAGCGTGGTGTTCACGATGGTGCCTCCTCGATGGTGTGCGGATCGTGCTCTTCTTACTAACCGCTCTGGCGGCTAGACCTTTTCGGCCACCAGCCGGAATCCGGAGTCACGCTCGAAATCGAGCAGCTCACGGGTCGCGGCGACCATGTTGTCGCTGGTGTTCTGGAACTCCACGAGGCGCCGCTCGGCCGGGCCGAGGTCGCCGGACATCCAGAGCTTTTCCAGCCAGTACTTGAGGGTGTGCGGATGAATGTCGGTCACCGGCTCCATCCGGCTGCTCACGCAATGCCCCGGAACGTCGAGAGCCACCCGCAGCGCCCCGGCCAGCTCGCCGTCCGGGCGCAGCGCCGAGGCCAGGATCAGCAGTTCCTGGACCTGGCGAATGGTGTCGACCTCGGGGTAGATCACCGGAAACTCCGAGTGCTTCATGACGCTCCCTCTCCGGTCCGTTCCTCGTCCGGTCCGTTCCTCGCTGACACCCACGACGCTATGCCCGGCGTCTTTCACTCCTCTTTCACTCGACTTTCACTTCGCTCTCACCACTGCGTCACCGCAGGCCAGAGGGCGTCCATTGATCCCGAACTTTGACCGGGCAGCGACGCCCGGGCTAGGGTCCGACCTCAACAACGGGGGGAACATCATGCTGGACAGCATTTTTCGGTGTTCGTCCGGTGTGGCCGGATTCGCCTTGGCGCTGGTGACCATCACCGCCGGTCCGGCCGCGGCCGCTGCCGGGCCGGTCCCAGAGCCAATCCCAGGGCCGGTATCAGTACCGGAACACACCCTGGCGACCTCCCTCCGGCTCATCGGCGCCTCCGCCGGGGGTGTGGCGGTCGAACAGGGCACCGCGCAGGAGAGCTGGGGCGTCGGGACGGTTCTCACCGGGGTCGAGGGATCCCGGCTCACCGCCCGTACCTTCGGCGAGGCGAGACACAACATGTCGCTGCGGCTGGTCGGTGTCGGAGGATCGTCCCTGGCCTGGGTGACGTCACAGATCCCGAAATACGGTTACGAGGCCCACCGGATGCATCTGCGCACCGGTGACGATGTCCTGGCCGGCGCGATCGGTGAGCCCCTGGCCGTGGTCGGGGACCATTGGCTGAGCACCCAGGCCGCCGGCAGTTCCGTCACCCCGATCACTGATGCCCGGCTGTTCGAGGACACTCCGCTGAACACCGACCCGCCGTCGCTGGGCGGCCGCGATCTCGGCCGGCTGCACGGCGGCCGGATCCTCGCCCCCGGCGACGGGTACGTGGTGGAGGGCTGGACGGACGAGGATTCCGCACACCACGTCGACCTGATCTCCCTCGCGGACGGCTCGCGCCGCACGATCGCCGATCCCGCTGATCCGGTCGTCCAGGTCGCCGTCGGGGCCGGGCAGGTCGCCTGGCTCACCCAGGCCGACCCGGGGACGGCCATGCTCCACCGTCGGGGCCTGCACGGAGGTGAGGTGAGCAGCTCGGCCGTACCGGGCCCGGACCCGGCGAGTTCCGTAGAACCCTCCCTGGTGAGCGGGGACGGCGGTGTCGCCTACCTGGCCTCGGCCGACCACCACACCTTCCTACGGGTGGCCGACGGCGACGACGTCCGCTCGGTGGAGGTCCCGGCCGGCAGCCGAGGACTGGCCGCCGTGGGAGACCGGTTCCTCACCGCGGTCGGGGGCGACTCCCGCACCGCGGGCGTGTACGCGGTCGCCCCCGACGGTAGGGTCACGCGCACCGCGACCGTCCCCGCCTACGGCTTCCCCCAGACCGACCCCACGCTCAACGCCGGGCGCCTGTACTGGGCCGACGACTCACTGGCCGGCACGGTCGGTCAAACTCTGTGGTCGCGGAAGATGTCCGGCCGGTCACCGGTGCGCCTCACCGCGGAGAAGCAGTTCCCGGTCCCGATGAGCGGGTATGCCTACAGCCTGACACCCCAGTTCGCGGTGTCCGCCGGTCGCAGCGTGCTCAACGACCCGTCACCACCCGATCGCCTCAGTGACAGCACCCGCCTGTTCGACGGCACGGCCGTCACCGGGCGCATCGAGGGATGGGGTGGCAACGTCAACCTCTCCGGCCCATTCGCGGCGGTCCAGGGCATCGTCTACCGGCCCGACGGAACAGTTCTCTACCGCCCCGAGGACCACCTGTCGATCGACTCGATCGACCTGTTCGGCTCGACCCTCGTCTACACCCGAATCGACCAGGGCGCCTTCGGCTCGGTCGGCAACAGCGTCTGGCTGGACGATGCCCGGCACCCACGTCCACGACGGCTCCGCGGTCCACAGGCAGGGGTGTGCAGCGACCAGCAGCAGGTGGCGATCTGGGCGGACACCGTCGCCTGGGTGAACTGCCGGTCCAGGGTGATCGTGGTGAAGAATCTGAGGACGGGCGCGGAGCGGAAGGTCCCGGTCGGGGCGAGGAGCGGGGCGACGCGGATCAACATCACCCTGGCCGAAGGCATGCTGGGCTGGGTCAACGGTTTCTACGACGGCCGGGTGCTCGACCTCACCGACCCGCACGCGGAACCGGTGAGACTGCCGGGCCGGATCGACCGGATCAGTGTGGATGACGGTGCGGTCGCCCGGGAGACGTACGACCCCGACCGGAAGTCCCGTGTCGATGCCCAGCTCCTCTTCCCTCACCGTTACCGGCCAAGGCTTTTCGGAACGCTGGCGGGGCCCCGGATACGTTCCGGGGCCATCTGGCGACCGCAGTTCGACGCCACCAAGCCGCTCCGGGACGTCCGTCTGAAGATCACTGATCCCCGCGGCCGGACGATCCAGTACCTGCACGGCAGCGACACCGGGTCCGGCAGCGTGCGAGATCTGCGATGGGACGGCCGGCGTCGCAGCGGGAACCGCGTGCCGGGCACCTACGTCTGGACCCTCACCGCCATCGCGGCCGACGGTGACGGCGTGCTGGTGCCCTCACAGCGCGACGGCCGGGCCACGACAGGCACGGTGCAGGTGCTGTAATCTCGTACCCAGCGTCGCGCATCGGTGGCAGGCCGTGTCAGGTGTGGAGGCGCCGGAGCTGAAGGAGTACGACGATGCTCACGTCGTTCCCTTCGCCCCCTCGTGTCTGAGGGCGGCGAGAAGGCCAGGCTGGTGGCCTGGAGTCATGAACTGCGGCGGGTGCACGCGCGGCTGCGCCAGGCCCTCGCCGTCACCCGGGACACCTCGGACCCCCGCGATCTTCTGCTGTTCTGTCACGGGTTCTGCTCGGCCCTCGACGGGCATCACCGGGGAGAGGACCGCACCCTGTTCCCGGCGATCGCGGCGGCGCACCCGCAATTGCAGAGCACGCTGCGGAAACTGGAGCAGGACCACTCGATGATCGGTCACCTGATCAGCGGCCTGCAGGCGGCCGTCGACCGGGCCGCGACGCCAGGCGAACTGCAGCGGCATCTCCAGGGTGTGGCCGCGATCATGGAGAGCCACTTCCGGTACGAGGAACGCATGCTCCTCACCGTGCTCGAAGGGCTGGCCCTGGACGCGTCGCCGGAGGAGGTCCTGGGTCCGTTGTGACCGTCTGCTCCCCTCTAGGATGCCCTTCAGACGTCAGGTATCGAGTGACAACAGAGGTGGAACGGGCATGCAGGAGAACCTCTGGCTACGCCGGGTGGAAGACGATCCCAGTCATTCCCAGTGGTACATCGACCGTTTCCGGGCCATGGCGGAGCAGGGCGCCGATCTCGACGGTGAGGGCCGGATGATCGACGCGATGGTGCCGCGGGGATCGAAGATTCTCGACGCGGGCTGTGGTCCGGGCCGGCTCGGTGGGTATCTGGCGGGGCAGGGCCACGAGGTGATCGGGGTGGACATCGACCCGACCCTCATCACCGCCGCCGAGGACGACCACCAGGGCCCGACCTGGCTCGTCGGCGACCTCTCCGAGCTCGACCTGCCCGGCACCGCCTTCGACGTGATCGTCTGCGCCGGCAACGTGATGACGTTCTGCGCCCCCTCCACCCGGGGCGAGATCCTGCGGCGTTTCCGTCGGCATCTGCTACCGGGCGGACGCGTCGTCATCGGTTTCGGAGCCGGTCGTGGCTACGAGTTCGACGACTTCCTCGGCGACGCGAACCGGGCCGACCTGGTCGCCGAGCTCCTGCTGAGCACCTGGGACCTGCGCCCGTTCGCACCGGACTCGGACTTCATCGTGGCGGTGCTGTCAGCCGCCTGAACGCATGAATTTCTTCGTGATCATGCAAAACCTGCCCGAACTCCCGTCGGTCACAGCCGTGGGTCCACGTGGATCTTCGGGCCCGGCCCCGCATTTCCGGGCCGGCGCCCGGCCAGCACCGGCGCCACCCCCTCCAGCGGGACGGTGGCCGCGACCAGCGGACGCGGATCCACCACGCCCTGGGCGAAAAGGTCGGCCGCGCCCGCCAGGGCACCCGACCCGGACAGAACTCCCACCGCAGTGACGTCTTTCAGCACCAGCGAGCGGGTGTCCACCTGGCTGGGCCCGGCCGCGAGCCCGATGAACACGACGCGGCCGCCGGGATCGACCAGCTCGGCGGCGAGCGCGGGAACGTCCGGGCCACCTGCGGCGTCGATCACCGCGTCGAAACCCTTCGCCCGGTTCACCTGCTCCAGGGTCGAGACCTGGTCGAACCCGAGCGTGGACGCGAAGAGCAGACTTTCGGGAGTCTGACCGGCAATACTCACCTCGGCGCCGGCGGCCCGGGCGATCAGCGCGCTCAGCAGCCCGATCGCACCCGGCCCGACCACGAGTAGTCGCGAGCCCGGCTGTACCGCAGCGCCCCGCACCGCCCGCAGGGCGTTCGCCGACGGCTCGATCAGGGCGCCGGCCACCTCGTCCACCGCGTCGGGCAGGGCGACCAGGGCTGACACCGGCACGGGCAGTTGCTCGGCGAGTGCGCCGGGCCAGCCGCCGCGGATGCCGATCTCGTACCGGTCCTCGCAGAGGTGCTGCCGGCCGCCGACGCACCGCCGGCAGGTGCCGCAGCCCAGCATGGTGTCGCCGCAGACCCGTCGCCCGAGCCAGGAGGGGTCGACCCCGGGCCCGACCTCGCTGACGCGGCCGCACCATTCGTGACCGATGCGCAGGGGGTAGGCGGCGTGCCCGGTGGCCAGGTAGGACATGTGCCCGGAGAAGAACTCCGCGTCGGTGCCGCAGACCCCGACCCGTTCGACGTCGACGATCACCTGTCCGGCAGCCACTTTCGGTGCCGGCACGTCGTGCACCCCGGCCTGCCCCGGACCGGTGACGACCAAGGCTTTCACGACAGCGCCACCAGCACCTTGCCCGGCGTCCCGTCGCCCGCCGCCAGCGATGCGAAGGCAGCCGGGGCCTCGTCCAGGGGCACGACGCGACTGATCAGGGTGGAGGATGCGGTGGTCTCCTGCGCGACGAGCCGCACGGCTTCGCGGAAGTCGTCGACCGAGTAGGTGAAGCTGCCCACCAGGGACCGTTCCGTGGTGGTGATCTCGAACGCGTCGAGGGACACCCGGGGCTGCCCCAGGCCGACGAGGCAGACCACGCCACCCACCCGGGTGGCGATCAGGGCGTCGGCGAGGCTCGCGTCCACCCCCACGGCATCGATGGTGACGTCGGCCAGCCGCCCGAACCGGGCCTCCACCCGTTCGGCCAGCGGGCCGGTGGCAGCATCCAGGGGGTCGATCGCCACCGCTCCCAGTTGCTCGACCAGTTCCCGCCGCGCTGCCTCGGTCTCGCTCACGAGAACAGGATCGACCCCGGCGTGCCGCAGCGCCAGCACCACCGCCTGACCGATCGGCCCGCCACCCACGACCAGCGTGTTGCGGGCGTCCCGCGCCCCGGCACGGCGCACGGCGTGCACGGCCACGGCGACCGGCTCGATCAGCGCACCGTGCTCGATCGGCATGCCGTCGGGCAGGGGCACAACGTTGCGCGCGGGCACCAGCACCTGCTCGGCGAAGGCGGCGTCGATGTCGGGCCGCACCCCGAGCACGTACTTGCCCGGGTGAAGATGCTCCCGGCCGGCCCAGGCCGGGGTCGGCGGCGCCACCACCGGGTTGAACGTCACCACCTGACCGGTGTGCAGACCGGTGACCTCGCCGCCCACCGATCGGATCCGGCCCACGCTCTCGTGACCCATCACCTGGCCGGGCTCGCGGCGACCGCTGACGCCGGTGTATCCGTGCAGGTCGGAGCCGCAGATGCCGGTGAAGGCGACGTCCAGCACCACATCGTGCGGCCCGGCGACCGGGTCGGGCCGATCGGCCACGACCAGGCGGTGAAAATCTTCGAGTACCAGCGCGCGCATGCGGGACCACTCCTTGGACCGGACGGAACCGGCGGAGCCGGACGAAACACCCTTATACGTTACGAATCGTCCCGGAACCAGGGCCGGCGAGCAGCCCGGCGCAGGCCGGGCGCCGCACTCCTGCGCGACGGTGTCCCCCCTCCGGCACCCGGTTCGACTGTGGCTTTCCGACCGTTGGTGACCGTTTGGTGCCGGGGTCTGGTCGGGTGGGCGTGGAGATGGTTACCGTTCAGCGCGTGCGCAGTGACGCGTGGTGCTCGGGGGACGATCCGGGCCCCCTGGCCGGCGCGATCAGTGACCGGTAGCCGAGGGAGTCGCACGAGCATGTTCGAGATCGTCGACGGTGCGCACTGCGTGCTCGGTGAGGGCCCGATGTGGGACGCCGAACGCGAGATCGTGCGCTGGGTGGACATCGAGGGTGGCCGGGTCTGGGAGGGTCTGGACTCGCCGAGGGTGGTGCTCAAACGGGAACCCACGCTGAGCGCGGTGATCCACAGCGAGGCCGGTGACCTGCTGCTGGCCCGGCAGCGCGGGCTGGAACACGTGGACGTGCCGGGTGACGTGGTCGCCACCGTGTCCCTGGTGCCGGACCGGGTGAACAGCCGCCTCAACGACGGGAAGTGCGACCCGGACGGGCGTTTCCTGATCGGCAGCATGGCCCTGGACGGCCGCCGGGGTTCCGAGCGCCTCTGGCGTCTGGAGCACGACGGCGGCGTCACCGTGGTCGATGACGACCTGAGCCTGTCGAACGGTCTGGGCTGGAGCCCCGACGGCGCCACGATGTACCAGGTCGACACCGTCCCCGGGATGATCTGGAGACGTTCCTACGACCCGGACACCGGTGCCACCGGCCGGCGGCACCTGCTGGTCGCGATGGGCGGCGCCGACGGCCTGACCGTCGACACGGCCGGCAACCTCTGGGTCGCGGTCTGGGGAGCCGGGCAGATCCGTGTGCTCTCGCCGCGCGGCGTGCTGCTCGAGGAATTCGACACGGGCGCGCCCCTGACCACGAGCTGCGCGTTCACCGGCCCCGGCCTCGACCTGCTGGTGGTGACCACCGCGGACCAGGCGGTGGCGGGCGTCCCCCGAACCGATCGGGCGGGCTGCGTGCTGACGCTCCGCACGACCCACCGCGGACTGCCCACCACGCCCTGGCGGCCCGCGCCACTGGAACCGGCCCAGCCGTGAGCGCCTCCGGAAGGCCCGTCCTTCCGGAGGCGCCCTCTACGGCTCAGAAGCCGTTGACCCAGATCTGGGCCGGGGTGCCGTTGCACTTGTACATCTGCAGGCGGGCACCGATCGTGGCCAGGCCGCCCGGTACGTCGAGGCAGGCGCCACTGTCCGTCCAGTGGAGCCGGGACTCGATCTTGGCGACGGCGGGCAGCGTCGCACCGGTGTTGTACTCCTCATCGCTGATCGTGGCGCAACCCCACTGGTGGACGACCGACCCGTTGGTCGTGGCCCGGTTTCTCATGCACAGCCCGCTGAGCTGGTTCACGAACTTGTAGTGATTATTCCCGACGTAGAGGGGCTGCCAGCCCTGGGCCTGACCCTCGACGCCGCTGCTCACGCACGGCATCTGCACGAGATTGGCCCCCACGGCCGTGGACTGGTTCTCCGGCTCCAGGCACAGGTTGGTGCCGGAGTTCTTGATCTGCTTGAAGACACCACTGAGCAGTGGCTTCACCGGGGCGTCGGACGATGACGCGGCGTTCGCCGCAGCCCCGGCCGGGATCAGCGCGCCGGCCACCAGCACGGTGGCGGCGAGTAAACGACCTACGATAGAGCGCATTCAGAGATTCCTCTCGGAAACATCCGAACCGAAAGCATTTCCGGTCCGGGCCGATCGATCGTCTGCTGGTATCAACCCTGCCCGGCACCGCTGGAACGGCGCTGAAACGGGAACCGCTACAGCCCCGGGTCCTGGCGGAGGATCGCGATGTGCAGCTCGCGCAGCGGCCCGCTGGGATCGGCACCCAGCTCCGACCCCAATGTTGCGCGCGCATTCTCGAAGACGGCCAGAGCCTGGCCGGACAGACCCTGGCGGTGGTGGGCGAGCATCAGGAGTTCGTACAGCTGCTCGTCCAGCGGGTGTTCCCGCACCGCCGGGGTCAGCAGGTCCACGGCCCGGGTGTTCTGCCGGGTCAGCAGGTGCGCCCGGGCCAGCATCTTCGTGCCCCGCAGCCGCAGTTGCCCCAGGTGCTGGGCCTGGACCTCGAACCACGGGTGGCTCTCCACGTCGCCCAGGGGTTCTCCGTGCCAGAGGGCGAGCGCCTCGGTGAGGGGACGCACGCCGGCCGCCGTCGGCGGACCGTCGCCCTGGGCCCGGATCAGGTGCTCGGCCAGACCGGCGTCGACCGCCGTGCGGGGCAGGTCGAGCACGTACCCCTGTGACTGGCTGATGATGCGCGCCGCGGGTCCCAGTACCCGGCGCAGGTAGGAGACGTGGCTCTGCAGGGTGTTGGCCGCGGTACGGGGAACCTTCTCGCCCCAGACGATGTCGACGAGACGATCGGCCCCGACGAGTTCACCGGCGTTCAGGGCCAGCACGCTCAGCACCGTCCGGCGGCGCCGGCCCGGGATCACCTGGACCTCCCCGTTCACCACGATCCCGGCCGTTCCCAGCAGGCGGATCCGGACTTGCTCACTCATCGAGTTCATGGTGGACGTCGTTGCCGGTTCGGGATTTCGGGCCGGGGCGGACATCGGGGTCGGCTGAGTGGGCAGGATCATCCCGAGCCGGGCGGCCTCCCGCTCGGCGGCCGCCAGCAGATCCGAGGCTTCTCTGCGCTCCTGGGAGTTTCCGTACCGCAGCAGCGCGTGGCCCAGCCGGTGCAGCGAAAGGCAGTGGGCCGGCCAGTGACCCAGCGCCAGATTGCCTTGCACCGCCCGGCGCAGGTGGTAGATCCCGGCCGGGACGCCACCCACCGTCAGGGCCGCCAGCCCGAGCGCCTGGTGGGCCGACCCGAAGCAGGTGATGGCCAGGCTGCCGCAGACCGGCAGGTCCTGGTGCGGTATCAGCAGGCGGTAGACCGTCGACGCCAGTTCCCTGTCCTGCAGACGGAACGCGGCCTCGGCCGCACCGTTCACGGTCACCAGCCAGGCACTCGACGCCGGGACGGCACTCAGCCCGCAGCTACCCAGCCCCGGCCCACCCAGCCGGGCCACGGCCCCCGCCGCGACCAGGTCGTCACCGGCAGCCACGGCCGAGACCGCGAGCGCCGAGAACAGCGAATCGTCCTGCGCGCCGAGGGCGTACGAGTCGACCTCGGCCCTCAGCACCGGAAGGAGCTCCCCCAGACGGCCCTGGAACCAGCGGATCGTGATCAGCTGCCCGCGGTACCAGCCGCTCGCGTCGGCGTCACCACAGCGTTCACCCAGCGCGGCGCACTCGGCGGCCATCACCTCGGCCCGGTCCAGTTGCCCCTCGCGGATCGCCAGCATCACCTCGATGGCCGCGGCAGCGTAGCCGAAGGCCTGATGGTCGTGCTGTTTCAGCGCCTCCCGCAGCCGGGCGAGCGATCGCCCGGCGTGCGGGTCACCGCCCAAGTACTGGTCGACGGTCAGCCAGAGCATCCCGGCCAGTGCGTCACCGGGTCGGTCGGAGCGCCCCGCGGTGAGCAGAAGTTCCTCGGCCAGCCGGGTGCGCAGGTCACCGTGCTGCGGCCCGAGCAGGCAGTGGTGGGCCAGACTCAGCACCGTCGCCAGGATCTCGGGATCACCGACTTCCCGAACCTTTTCGAGCACCGCCAGGATGCGGGCATGGGTACCGTCCTGGTAGTCCAGTTCGGCGGCCACCCGGGCCCGCAGGGCCAGGGCGAGATCGGCCGGGGTCTCCGGATGCCGCGCACACCATTCCTGCCGGGCGAGAACCCTGGCCCGTAGCGCGTCCTCACGGTACTCGTGCACCCACAGGCCACCGAGACCGAGAGCGGCCTGCGCCCTCTCCCGGGGAAGACTCGCCCGGTCCGCCCGGGTCCAGGCCTCCTCGAACCGGCGCCGGGCCTCCCGCAGGTCCCCCTCATGCCGTAGGGCGTGCTGGCCCTGGGTGATGAGACCCGCGACGGCGGTCCGGGCCGGCGTACGGGTCGGTGGATGAGCCGGTGGATGAGCCGGCGTACAAGCCGATGAATGAGTCCTCGTTTTTTGGCTCCCTTCATGATCAATGACACCCGGCTTGATGATCCGCCGATCCGGCCGCGCCCATCGCGGGTTTGCCCGAACGCGAGGTCCTTCACCCGGAGGGCATCAGGAGAGGGGGCTCCGGGCTCGCACCGGGCGGCCGTAGAGTGCGGCGGGTGAGCACACGTCCGGCCGCAGTGGCCCTGCTGCCCGCCGAACCGGGCGTCTACCGGTTCCGCGACGACACCGGCAAGGTGCTGTACGTCGGGAGGGCGGTACACCTGCGCCGTCGCGTCGGCTCGTACTGGGGCGACCTGCGCGACCGGCCCCGGCTGCGCCGGATGATGCCGCAGGTGGCCCGGATCGAGGCTCTGGTCTGCGATTCCGAGCACGAGGCGGCCTGGGCCGAACGCAATCTGCTGGAACACCGCAAGCCGCGCTGGAACCGGGTGCGCGGGGGCCTGGAGTCGCCGGTCTGGCTGCGGCTGGACGACTCTCCCGGCTCACCCCGTCTGGACCTGACGTTCCGGCCCGACCCGGCCGACGGCCGGCTCTTCTTCGGGCCCTACCTGGGCTCGGGCCGGGCCCGCACCGCGATCTCCGCCCTGGCCCGCTGCTATCCCCTGGCCTACACCGGTTCCCGGCTGGTCGGGGCCGAGCGTGACCTGGCCGCGACCCGGGGCGTGACCGCGCTGGACCGGCCGGCCCTGCTGGCGACGATCGCGGCCGTACTCGGCCGGGCCGGCGAGGCCGGGCCGAGCGCGCTGAAAGAACTGCAGGAGCGACGCGACGCCGCCGCAGGCGAGCTGCTCTTCGAGCTGGCGGCCCGGATCCAGGACGAGATCGAGGCCCTGACCTGGATCACCTCACCCCAGCGGGCGACCGTTCACGGCGGCGCCGACGCCGACCTCGTGGGCTGGAGCGACGACATGCAGTTCCGGCTCCGGGTGAAGGCGGGCCGCCTGTACGACTGGCACCAGAAGGTCTCCCCCCGAGGCGGCAGCAACCCCACCCGGGAACCGGACAACGACCCGGACAGCCCCGACGAGTGGTCATCGTTCCTGCGCCGCAACGCTTCCCTGGCCGCGAAGCTGGCGGCGCACCCGGTGCGGTGAGCAGACCTGACCAGACCTGACTAGACCGGACCTCAGACCAGCCGCAGCCCCAGCACCGCGCAGTCGTCGTCCGGGGCCCCGGTGATCAGGTCCTGCAGCACCCGGTCGAGTGCCTCCTTCAGCGGTAGTCCCTGGTGCTCGGCGGCGCTGGCCATCAGGCGCTGCTGCCCCTCGGCCAGGGGGCGGCCGGGTTTCTGGATCAGGCCGTCGGTGTAGAGGACGAGCGTGTCGCCGCGGTTCAGCTCGGTGTGACGGGTCTGCCGGGGCAGCTCCAGCGGGATGCCCAGCAGCAGGTCGGGCACGCCGTCCAGAAGTTCGGTCGTACCGTCGGCGCGGATCAGGACGGGCTGGGGATGACCCGCGCTGGCCCAGGCCAGGCGCCCGGCCGTCGTCTCGCCGGGGTTGCGGTAGAGCATGGCCAGCACCAGCGTCGAGCAGGTGGCGAGGCCGAGCCGCGCCAGCGCCCGGTCGAGCCGGGTGATCATCTCGGCCGGCGGGCGCGGGCTGTCGACCAGCAACCCCCGCAACACGCTGCGGACCTGGCCCATCGTGGCGGCGGCGTCGATGTCGTGACCGGCCACGTCACCGATGACGACGGCCATGTGCTCGGGGCCGCCGTCGTCCTGGGTGGGGATGGCGACCGCGTCGTACCAGTCGCCACCGACCTGGTTGGAGCTGGCCGCGGGCACATAGCGGGCCGCGAGCTCGAGATCGGGGCGGGTGGGCAGGGTGGTCAGCATGGCGTGCTGCAGCGTGGCCGCGGCACTGCGGCGCTCCTGCAGCAGGATGGCGCGGTCCAGCGCGGTGGAGGCGTAGTGGGCCAGCGAGGTGACGATCTCCACCACCTCGGCCTGCTGTTGCTCGGCCGCCTCGCTCCAGGCTCGGGTCTCCTCGTCGCTGGACCAGGTCAGGGCCAGTTCACCGGGCAGGGAACCGGACAGCGGCACGCGCAGCGAGCGGCGCGGGTCACCTCCGTCCGGGACGACGGGCACATCGCTCTCGGCCAGGTCGAACTGCGCGCTCTCGGCGTCGAGGAAGGTGGTGGCGGCGTGCTGCACGACCTGGATCACGCTGTCGACGGTCGTGGTCGCCGTCAGGGCCTCGGCCATGGACAGCAGCAGCCGGGACTGACGATCCGAACGTTCGGAGGCGGCGGTGCGCAGCTCCAAGTGCTTCTGCGCGGTACGGGCCTGGTAGCCGTCCCGTTCGGCGGCGTCGCGGGCCGACTCCGCCTCCTGCTGACGGGCCCGGGCCCGGGCGCGCGAGTCACGCAGGGTCAGTTCCGCCGAGCAGGCCGCGCCCAGGCCGGTGAGCAGGTCGATGTCGCGATCGGTCCAGGTCCGGGGCTCACTGTCGATGGCGCACAGGGCCCCGACCACCTGACCACCCTGGCTGAGCGGCACCCCGAGGTAGGCGACGAGATCCAGTTCCTCGATGGACGGGCTGTGGCTCGTGCGATGGTCCAGACGGGCGTCGGGGACGGCGACCGGGGCGCCACTGTCCACCACCAGCAGGCAGACCGAGTGCACCAGTGGGGTCCAGCGCTGGCTCTGCCAGGGTTCGGGCAGTCCGGAGGCCCCGGGAAAGGTCTGAGCGTGCTCGGTCAGCACCGAGACGATGGCGGCCGGGGTGTTCAGTACGTCACGCACCAGTTGGGTGTAACGGTCCAGGCTGAGCCAGGCCTCGTGCGGCGCGGCGGACCGGTCCGGCGTCGCCTCATCCACGCTGCGGATCCTGCCCGCGCCACCAGATATGCACGGAGTGATTATCATGCACAGATTCCAGAAACGGGATTGCTGCCCGGGCGGACCTGATCTCCGGTGCCCTCTCGTAGGGTGACAGGACGCACGAAATCGTGATCGGTGCAGGCGGACGGGCGGGAATCCATGAAGGACGAGGAAGACACGGACCTGGCGGGAGCACGCCCGAGGCATTTGCACTCGGTCGACGTGGACGGCAGTCCCCGGCCCCGCCTGCGCCCGCAACCGGCGGCCCGCGGTGACGTGTCCGTCTACGACCAGGACGGCTACGTGGTCGTCCTGCTGCACGGCACCATCGACATCGACCAGACGCAGGAGCTCGAGGAAGCCGGCGGCTACGCGATCGAGCGGGACATGCCGATCATGGTCGATGTACGGCACGTGGTCATGATCGATTCGGTGGGCATCTCGTTCCTGGTACGGGTGGCCGCGTCGATCCGTTCCCAGGGCGGCACCATCACTCTCTGTGGTCCCGCCCCGCTGGTCGAGGAGATGCTGTCGGTCGCCGGCGCCGGCACGCTCTTCGAGTGGGTCGAGGGCCGGCCCGGCCCGGACGGGCTCCCCACACCCTGACCGGCTTCGACCGGCTTCGGTCGGCAACCCGTCGCGTGCATCACTCCGCCGCGCGGCCGGTGCGGGCGCACCATAGTCTGACCGTACGAGGCCGACCTTGCTTTCAGGTTTTCTTCCGCGTTCGGCCCGGCCGAGCAGGACGCTGCGACGACCGGCTAGGAGCTTCGTCATTCTTTCATTGCCCCAGGAACGTCCCCCTGAACTCCTGCGCAGCACGCAGGGCACCTGGCCGGTCACCGGGTATGCGGCCCTCGGCCCGACCCGGCAGGCGCTGACGGCCCTCTGCGTGCGGGACCCACCCCTGGTGATGCCCTCCGCCTATCCGCTGCTGGCCGCACCCGTGCGACGGCTGGAAGTGGTGTTCACCGAGCTGGCGGGCAACGCCCTGCGTCACGGTCGGCAGCCGGTGCGCGCGTGGCTGCGCTCCACGGCCCGGGCCTGGCTGATCGGTATCGACGACGGGGCCCCCGATCTGCGGCCCACGGTCGGTTCCCTCGACACCGACCAGATCGGCGGGCGGGGCCTGGCCATCGTGCTGTCCCTGACCTCCGGCGCCGGCTGGTACGTCGACGGCGGCGTGAAGACCGTGTGGGCCGAGGTGCCCGACAGCCCGCCCGACGAGCTCCTCCAGCTGCTGCAACAGCCGCGTTCCGGGCTCTCCCGGTCCGGCAGCGACCCACGACCCGAACACGACGTCCTCTGATCAGGCACGACGTTCTCTGATCAGACCGGCGTCCGCAGGTGCACCAGCCAGGGCCAGGGTTCCTCACCGGGCGGCGGGCCGACCGGTTTCGGATCGGGCCAGGCGGCCAGCGAGGTGGCCGTCGTCAGCCCGATCAGGGTCAGCAGCACCAGTCCGTAGTTGCCGTTGCCGAACCACACGGCCGGGTACCCGATCCACGGGATGC
Source organism: Kineosporia sp. NBRC 101731 (assembly GCF_030269305.1). Lineage (NCBI taxonomy): Bacteria > Bacillati > Actinomycetota > Actinomycetes > Kineosporiales > Kineosporiaceae > Kineosporia > Kineosporia sp. NBRC 101731. Next base: position 21,944 of record NZ_BSTC01000003.1, on the reverse strand, counting down.
GCAGAGCGGCCACCCCGAGCACGTTGCCGACCGGGACGGGGACCGGGTCCACACTCGGGTTCGCATCGCCCTGGGTGGTCAGCGACCCGTCGTCGTGAATCTCCTTGATCCGGTGCGAGACCACGCGTTCCGGTCGCGACGGATCCTTGAACAGCACCACCATGCCCGGCTTCAGGGAGTCGGGACCGATCTCACGGGAGACGAGCACGTCGCCCACGTCCACCTGGGGCGTCATCGAGCCCGAGACCACGGCGTGCGTGGACATCCCGAGCGCCATCGGGAGGACCGCCCAGACCAGCAGCCCACCGGCGATCGCGAGCGCCACGATCGAGAGGAGCTGGCCGGTGGAGAGCAGGCCGCTCCCGAAGCGTCGGACGGTCATCAGAGGCTCGACGCCGTCCAGGTGAAACCGACGCCTGCGGTCTTGTTCTGGGCGTTGTTGTTGTCCTGGAGGACGTAGCTGAACCGGTAACGCCTCTGCTGCCCGTTACTCGCGCTGTTCCAGTTGATGTCGGAGCCCGGCGCCGCCAGCCCGCTCACCTTCGTCGCCAGGGTGGTCGCCGAGGCCAGGATCTCGACCGCGGTCATACCGCTGGGGGTGTCGCAGGTTCCGGTCAGCCCGACCTCCTCGATCTTGAAGGTGAGGTACTGCGCCAGGTCGTTCGCTCCCGCTGTCACCGTGTCCGTGTAGGCCGCGGCGAGTCTGACGCTCCCCGGCAGGGTGCCGCCGTAGGTGACCGTGATGCAGTTCTGCGCCGAGGCACCGGGAGAGATCGCGGTCGCGGTGAACAGCGCCGAGCCGGCGTCGTTGTCGCTGATCGCCACCGATCCGGCCTGGAAGCTGCTGCCGAGGTTGGCGGACGAGGCGGTGAACGCCGCGTACGACGTGTGCCACACGAGCAACCCGCTGACCAGCACACCCGAGACAATGGCGGCCGGAACGGCGATCCGCCGACGGGTGGCTGCACGCATGGACGGGTCCTCCCGGGATCGGGCCGGGCATCCCTGATGGACCTCGGCCGGTCTCTGGTTCGCACCCCCTGTCGTCCCGCGGGTCGAGGTGTTGACGGAGTGTCGCCGTTCGGGACCCGGATCACGTCATTCGGAGCAGCCGTACCCCGAACGGCTCCGAGCGGTGACCCGGGCCGACAGTTCTTCAACGGGGCGTGACACCGCCACGCTCATCCACCACTCATCCACCACTCATCCACTGCAGGATCGGGTCGCGGACCAGCTCCGCCAGCACCTCGTACCCACCCGCGTCCGGATGTGCGCCGTCTCCCTCGCGCACCTGCCGCCGCCACACCGGGTCCTGCTCCGTCACCGGGAAGGCCGGCACGAACGGGACCGACAGAAGCGCCGCCTCCCGTTCGAGCACCACGCTCAGGGCCCCGATCCGCTCGTTGTGGGCGTCGTCGTCGACGGCCGGGGGCCCGACCACGAACAGGCGGGTACCCTCCAGATCCCGGTGGGCGCCCCGGTGGATGTCCTCGTGAATGTCCCCGTGAATGTCCCGGTGGATCCGGTGCAGCGCCGCCACGGTCTCCTCCGTCTCCGCCCGCCGCGACCCGTTCTCGATCGTCGTGTCATTGGCGCCGAACGAGAGCACCACCCGGCGGTCCTGCGCCGGGACCAGCCGCGCAGTCACCTCGGCGACGAACCGGGCCGCGACCATCGGCGCGGTGTCCCTCCGCACTCCGAGGTTGTACCCGGTGTAGACGAACCCGAGACGTTCCTCGTCCACCATCGCCGCCCGGCCGACCCGGCCCACCCAACCCAGCCCCGACCGGTCGCCGGCACCGGCGACGAAGGAATCACCGACATAACAGATCCGCAGGTCGCGCACGACACTCCTCCCCTCCGTCCGGTGCGAAAGAATCCGGACTGTACCCGCAGTGGCGCCGTCATCCGGGAAGGGGTGAGCTGGGGCATGCGCCCCTTCCTCATCGACATCGCCGACGACGATCTCCAGGACCTGCGCCGGCGCCTGGAGAACACCCGCTGGCCGGATGCCGGCACGAGGACGGACCGCACGCAAGGGCTTGCGCTGTCGCTGGTCCAGGAGCTGTGTGAGGAGTGGGCGCACGGTTACGACTGGCCGCGCACACAACGGCGCCTGAACCGGATCCCGCAGTTCGTCACCCGGATCGATGGCCTGGACGTCCACTTCCTGCACGTGCGGTCGGTCGACCCCGATGCCACTCCCCTGCTGCTCACCCACGGCTGGCCCGGGTCGTTCCTCGAATACGAAGATGCGCTGGAGCCTTTGACCAGCGGTGAGCCGGCCTTCCACGTGGTGGTGCCGTCGCTGCCGGGGTACGGGTTCAGCGGGAAGCCGGTCGAGCCGGGGTGGACCGTGCACCGGATCGCGAACGCCTGGGCCGCTCTGATGGCGGAGCTGGGGTACCCGGAATTCGTCGCCTCGGGCAGCGACTGGGGCACGAGCATCAGCACCTGCATCGGCATGCAGCATCCACAGCGGATTTTCGGGATCCATCTGGTGCCGCCCCTGGCAGCACCCGATCCCGGCGAGGTGCCCACCCCGGCCGAACGCGATGCCCGGGACGAACTGGCGCAACGGGCGGCGCAGGGCTCGGCGTACTCGGCCGTTCATCAGACCCGACCCCAGACCATCGGTTACGCGCTCGCCGACTCCCCCGCGGCGTTGCTGGCGTGGATCGGCGAGAAGCTCCTGGCCTGGACCGACGGCGAGGTCCTGACCCGGCGGCAGATCTTCGACAACCTCAGCCTGTACTGGTTCACGCGCAGCGGCGCCTCGTCGGCCCGGTTGTACGCGGAGAGCATCGCCGAGGTCAGCGCCTGGTTCACCGACCCGGACGCGCTGCCGCGGATCGAGGTGCCGACGGCCGCCACCGTGTTCCCGCGCGAGGTGCCGCGGCCCTCGAGGCACTGGGCCGAGCATCGGTACACCCAGATCGTGCACTGGGGTGAACCGGCGCGGGGTGGGCACTTCGGTGCGTGGGAACAGCCTGACGTCTTCGTGCAGGAAGTACGCAAGAGTTTGCAGAGTATGAAAAAGGCCCGGGGCCGCGTTGTCTCGCGAGCCCGGGCCCATACTGATCAATAGCTGATCGATGCCGTACTACAGCGCCGAACGTAAGCTTGCGAGAACCCGTTCGGCATCCCAGGAGTAGTCGTAGTTCTCGGAGAGACAGTCGTCGTCGATGCATTTCATCACGGCGGAAAGTGCCTGACGTGCACGCTCATTGAGCACGACGGACACGTAGCCGGTCTCCGCGTCGCGGGTGACCGCGACGATCGGCTCGGACTCTTCGGCGACGTCTTCGTCCTCGAACTCACTCTCGAAGAGATCGTCGCGGGAAAGCATTGGGCTCAGGGCATTCACGATGAACCTCCAGTAAAGGCTGACGACACAGCGTCAGGTCCTCCTGGTTTCATCCTCCGGATATTGCGCGATTTGGCAACCGCACGAACGTGATCCGCGCCACGTTGGAGTGCATTTGAGCTCAGCGGGCCGGGCGGCCGGGATTCACCGGGCACCCGGCTGCCGGACACAGCCGCCGAGGTCAGCACCGTCCTACCCCGGCCCGGACCGGCCGGAACCGGCGCGACCGACCACGAAGCGCACCCTCTCGTACGTGAGCGGTCTCACGTGAGCGGTTTCGCGTGATCGGACGGGCCGGGAGCACCGGACAGGGTGCGGTCAACCGGCCTTCGGGACCCCGTCGTAGCGGGCCCGGGACTCCAGCACCCCAGGCATGTGCCGTTTGGCCCACTCCTCCAGGCCGAGCAGCAGGGGTTCCAGCGTGCGCCCGGCCGCGGTGAGCTCGTAGACCACCCGGGGCGGCACCTCGGCGAAGGCCTGCCGCACGATCAGCCCGTCGCGCTCCAGGGCCTTCAGCGTCTGCGACAGCATCTTCGGCGAGATCCCCCCGACCTTCTCGGCCAGGTCGCGGTACCGCGCCGGGCCGGCGGAGAGGACGCCGATGATCAGGATCGTCCACCGGTCGCCGATCCGGTCGACGAGCCCCCGGCTGGGACAGTCCGGGCTGTACGGGTCGAACGGCCGGTCCTGGTTCACGACATCCTCTCCGACACAAGAAGGCTCAGTAAGCAACACCGATGCGCTCGCGCCGGTGCACCCCCGCCTCGATCTCATCAACATAGGCGATCGCGTAGTCGTCACCCGAAACGGTTTCGGCGCCGGGCAGCAGCACGTCGCCGCCGACCCGGAAGCTGCCCGTGCGCTCGCCCGGGTTCCAGGAACCGAAGGCCGGGGCCGGGCTGACGTAGAACCAGTCCAGAGCGGCATCGCTCTCCCGCAGGGCCCCGAGAATCGCCTGGTGGCTGAGCGCCTCGCCCTTGTACGCGTCCGGGAACTCCGCGCCCTCGACCAGCGCCGGGCCGCCCTCGGCGACCTTCAGCGAACCGGCCCCACCGACGAAGCTCAGGCGGGCGCCGTTCTCGATCGAGAGGCGGGTGAGCAGCGGCAGCGCGTCGATCAGCTGCGGCTCCCCCTCCTCGCCCGGCTCCGCACGCAGCGCCACGACGATCTGCTGGGCGCCCTTCACCGCGTCCGCGACGAACGCGGCGTCGTGAATCGACCCGGTAAGCACCTGGATGCGGCCGTCCACGTCCTGGGTGTGGCGCGCGACGCCGACCACCTTGTGACCACGGGACACGAGCTCGACCCCGATCCGGCTACCGGCATATCCCGTGACTCCGAAGACAACGACCTTGGCCACGACGGGCTCCTTACTTGCTGGCGGATAGCTACTACCGAAAAGATAGTATCAAGATGGCCAGATGGCCAGATGGCCAGATGGCCAGAACGCCAGCGGGCAGATCCCTGAGGGCTGTGCGAAACCCGTGCCCAAACCGACAGCACAGGACGCCGGTGGTGACCACCGGCGTCCTGTGCTGGAGTGCGGATCGAGATCGGTTCAGGCGACCGAGAACCCGCCGTCCACGAAGACGGTCTGCCCGGTCACGTAGGCGGAGGCGTCCGAGGCCAGCCAGACCGCGACGCCCGCGAAATCGGGAAGTTCACCGTTGCGGAGCATCTGGGTGCGGGCGGCGAGTGCCTCGGCCCGGCCGGGGATGGCGAAGGTGGGCTCGGTGAGCGGGGTTCTCACGAACCCCGGGCCGACGGCGTTGCAGCACACGCCCCGCGACGACCAGGCCTCGGACTGGGAACGGGTGAGGCCGGTGACCGCGGCCTTGGAGATGCCGTAGGCGCCGCTGTTGCCGAACGCCCGCACCGACTGCTGCGAGGCGATGTTGATGATCCGGCCCCAGCCACGTGCGGCCATCACCGGGCCGAGGGCCTGACCGAGCAGAAAGGCGGCGTCGACGTTGACGGCCATCATGCGGTCGTAGTCGCCGGGAGTGAGCTCGTCCATCGGGGGCCGCAGGTTCAGGCCGGCCGAGTGCACCAGAATGTCGACAGGACCGAACCGGGTCTGCGCCTGCTCGGCCACGCGCGCCGCTTCGTCACGGTCGGAGAGGTCGGCCGTGATCCAGCCGGCCTCCACGCCGTCGTCCCGCAGTCGCTCTGTGTTCTCCCGGAGCTGCGCCTCACGACGCGCCACGAGAATCACCTGTGCACCGGCCCGGCCGATCGCCTCGGCCATGCTCAGCCCGATTCCAGAGCTGGAGCCCGTGATCAGCGCCGTGCGCCCGGCACAGGAGAAGAGTCTTTCCACCGCGGGATGCATGCCGGTCAACCTAGAGGAACAACCGGCCCGCGTTCGATCGGGTTTCGATCAGTTTCCGGCGGCGCGGTACTGCTCGAGCACGGTCGAGGAGATACGGCCACGGGCGGAGACCTCGATGCCGTTACTGGCGGCCCAGGCACGCACAGCAGCGGTGTCGACGTCGGTGGCGACCTTACGGATGGTGCGGCCGGACTTGGTGAGACGACGCGCGCTCTCGGTCCAGGGCTCGAAAGCCTGACGCAATTTCGCGGCGTTCTTGTCGGTCACGTCGATCTCATAGGTCTTGCCGTCGAGCGAGAACGTGACCGTCTCGGCCGCGGGCTTTCCGTTGAGGTCGTCGGTGAATTCCACAATTGTTCTCTGCGCCATGAGCAGAGCATAGGGCGAGATTGTGGCGAGGAGTAATTCGGGGTGGCCACCGACTAATTGCCGAGGGCACCATTCACCCGGACGGACCAGACGACTACGCAGACGGACGTTTTATCCGGTCCCGGCATTCGCGAAGCGCACGGTCTGTCGAATGCCGACGCCATTCGTGTCAATCGGACGGCCCGGATTCCGGTTCCAGATGCCATGGACGATCGGGGCGGGTGCGTCGCGCACCGGCCGTCACCTTCACCGCGTGCACCACATGGGCGGGGTGCTCCCCGACCGGCCCGAGATATTCATGACCGGTGAGGTGGCACCACGACGGCAGGTCGATGGGCGCGGCCGGATCGGTGGTGAGCACGTGCACGACCGTGCCCGGATCCGCCTGTGCCACCACCCCGCGCAGCTTGATCAGCAGGCGCACGCAGAGCATCCCGGTGCCGTCGACGACGAGAGGCTCGGTCATGTCCACCTCTGCATCCATGTCCACCTCCGCATCAAGGGGTCAGCGCGATCAAGGGGTCAGCGCGATCAAGGCGTCCGGCGCCGGTCGGACACCACGTACGAGGCCGCGGCGGTGACGGCCGAGACCGCGAGCACCGAGGGCCAGGCGCCGACCTTCTTGGCCAGGGGATGGCTGAGGCCGAAGGCCCCGACGTACGTGGCGACGAGCACGCCGGTGGTCACGGGCCCGGTCTTGCGCGCCCATTCCCGGCCGGCCAGCGCCCCGCCGGCCGCGAGCACCACACCGCCCAGGGGCCGGACGCCGGTGCGGCGGGCGACCTGCCAGCCCCCGATGAGAGAACCTGCCGTGACTGCTGCCGTGGGAAGACGCATATCGCGACCGTAACACCGCACTCCCGCCCCTCACCCAGGGGCCCTGGGGACCAAAAGGCTCACATCGTCCGTCATTCAGCTCTCAGGGCCCGGGAGGTCGCCCGCCCGATCGCCGCCATCTGCGGATTGTCCGCGGAGTTCGCGAGGAAGACCAGGGCGAACGCGGCGGCCCAGGCCCGGGCCCGGACCACCAGGTTCTCGTCGAGAAAGGGCACAGCCTGCGCATACTGCCCCCAGAACGCGTCCCGGGTATGCGCCGGGACGAGCATCCAGGCCACGGCCAGGTCGGTGGCCGGATCGCCCGCGGTGATGTCGCCGAAGTCGATGACCGCGCCGATCTGCCCCTCGTGCACCAGAATGTTGGCCGGATGCAGGTCACCGTGCAGCCAGAGCGGCTCGTGCGGCCACGGTTTCACGTCCCGGCCGGTCTCCAGGGCTTCGACGAGGTGGGCCCCGTCAGCCACGAGGGCCGCATTGCGGTCGTCAAGAACCCGGCGATCGAGCAGGGGGACGCCCCGGGTCAGGTGGGTGGGAGCGTGCGGCGGCGCGGGGTGATGCAGGGCGCCGAGAAACTCCCCCAGCGCGAGAGCCGTTCCCAGCGGGTCGATCTCGGCCGTCCCGCCGTCGCCCGACACCACCGGGCGGCCGGGCAGCCACGGCGTGAGACTCCAGGCGTAGGGGTAGAAAGACGTGGGGACGCCGGTACGCACCGGCACCGGAACCGAGAGCGGAAGTCGCGGGGCCAGCGTGGGAAGCCAGGCCTGCTCGGCAAGAACCAGTTGCGCGGCCTTCTCACGACGCGGAAGTCGGGCCAGCAGATCGTCACCGACCCGGGCGATGACGTTGTCCCAGCCGTTCGCGAGCACGGTGACCGGCTCGGGCGCCAGGTCAGGATGTTGCTCGCGCAGCAATCGGCGCACCGTGTCGGCGGTGATCTCCACGTCGGACGGGGGCGTTCGTGACATGCGCCCAGGGTGTCACCTGATCACGACGAGATGGGGATCAGCTTCGCGGCGCCGGCTTCGCGCAACAGAGTCGTCATCAGGGCCGCCGGCTGGGGACGGCAGAGGTGGTACCCCTGGCCGTAGGCGATGCCCAGATCGGCCAGGCGCTCGCGCTGGGGCTCGGTCTCGATGCCCTCGGCCACCACGTCGACCTTGAGCGAGCGGGCCAGAGCCACGATCCCCTCGAGCAGGGGTGAGGTCTGCGCGGTCTGCAGGTTGCAGGTGATCGAGCGGTCGAGCTTGAGCTGGCGCACCGGGTAACGGTGCAGGTAGGCCAGTGAGGTGTAGCCGATACCGAAGTCGTCCAGGCTCACGCGCACACCGGCCTCGGTGAGCAGGGCCAGCGCCAGAGCGCCCGCCTCGGGCGGCAGTTCGTCATGCTCGGTGATCTCCAGGTGAAGCTGCGAGGCCCGCACCCCGGCGCACGCCAAGGACTCCAGCGTGGCGTCGGCCAGGCGGGGGTCCAGCATGCTGGTGCGACCGAGATTCACGCTGACGTAGATCGAGCCGATGCCCTCGGCCCCCCAGGCCGCGACCTGGCCGAGCGCCTCCTGCAGTACCCAGCGGTCGAGTTCACCAGCCAGGCCGGAGGTCTCGGCCAGGCCGAAGAAGTCGTCGGGGCGCACGATGCCACGCTCGGCGTGCCGCCAGCGCATCAGGGCCTCGCAGCCGGTGATCAGACCGGTACCGAGCTCCACCAGTGGCTGGTAGTAGACCTCGAAGACACCGGCCGTGGTGTCCCCGTCCATCGTGCGACGCAGGTCGGTGAGCATGGTCTGGCGGCCGAGCACCTGCTCGCGCTGCTTCGGGTCGTACACCACCACGGTGTTGCGGCCCGCGGCCTTGGCCGAGTAGAGGGCGATGTCCGCCTCGGTCAGCACCTCGGCCTCGTCGCGCCCGGGGTCACTGACCTCGGTGACACCGAAGCTGGCCCGCACCGGCATCTCGTGCCCGGCGACGGTGAACGGTGTCGTGAACACCCGCTCGCGGATCGCGTCGACGGGCAGGTGGCCGGGCGGGAGCATGAGCAGGAACTCGTCGCCGCCGGGCCGGGCGATGACCGCCCCGGGCCCGAGCTGACCGCGCAGCCGACGGGCGATCTGGACCAGCAGGTCGTCCCCGGCGTAGTGCCCGAACGTGTCGTTGACCTGCTTGAAGTCGTCGATGTCGAGGAGGGCCACCTGCCAGGGCCGTTCCGGTGACGGATCGAGCTCGAGGAAGGCCCGTACCATCCCGCGACGGTTGAGGAGGCCGGTGTACCAGTCCCTCTCGATCAGGCGCTCGTTGTCGAGCACCGCGGCGGCCCCCCGCACCAGCGCCACGAGGGCCACCAGCACACCGGTCAGCACATAGACCAGATCGGGAAGCCGGCCGGCGTCGTCCCGGCCCACCAGGTACAGCAGCACCGGCACGGCCGCGAGCGGCATCAGCGCGATCAGGCGCGACGACTCGGAACGGCGACGAAGGAGGGACGCGGGCGAGAAGGCCGCCCGCATCGAGGGTTCCAGCGGGGCCCAGATGAACAGCCCGACCGCGACCGCGGCCGCCAGCCGGCCGAGCAGGGCACTCGCCGGGGCGCGCTCCCCCGTCCCGACCACGACCACGAGATCGTTGACGATGGTCAGGAAGGCTGCGGCCACGCCCAGGAAGGTGCTGCGCGGCACCTGGTCCCGGGAGATCAGGAACCGCACCAGCAGACCGCCGAGCACGACGTCCACGACCGGGACGATCGCGGCCGTGACCGAGACACCGTTGGGCAGGACGTGCACGGTCGCCACCATCTGGGCGACCACCACGCCGAAGACGCCGACGAGGAGCAGCAGGTCGGCGTACCGGGACAACCGGTCACCGCGCCCGCCGAACTCCTCGCCGGCGCCGGGGAAGGAGATGCACCGCGTCTTCCCGTCAGCAACACCCGAACTCACACCACTCGCGCTGCCCGCACCACTGACACTGCCCGCACCACTGACGCTGCTCGCACCACCGAAACCGGTCGTACCACTGACACTGCGCGCACTACCGACACCGCCCGCACTACCGACACCACCCGCACTACCGACACCACCCGCACTACCGACACCGCCCGCACCACTGACACCTGCACCAGCCTTGCCCGCATCCGTACCGACACTCTTGCCCGCGTCCCTACCCACGCTCTTGCCCGCGTCCGTACCAGCGCTCTTGCCTGCATCCGTACCCGTGCTGCCCGCATCCTCACCGCGGCGCCGGATCCAGAACAGCCGGATCACGACGCCCACCGCACAGACCTGCCCCGCCGACACCAGCACCGCGCCGAGCACCGCACCGCTTCCGAACAGCAGGTCGACCAGACCCGCACCGCCCCACAACGCCAGCATTCCCGCGACCAGGCACCAGGTGAACCACTCGGCGGGCCGGTACCAGGCGATCCCACCGAGCGTCGTACCCACGGAGACCCACGTCCCGGCCAGCAGCAACCACGGCTGCAGGTCCGGGTGACCGGCCATGACGACCAGGGTGAGAAGCCCCAGAAGAGGGAGGACGAGCGGTAGGGGCCGGGCCACCAGGACGCCCGTCGTCTCCTTCATGACCACCAGATCGGCCGGGCCCGAACCGAATCAAGTACACAGCGTCACGAGTTTTCGCGCGGCCGCGGGCAGTTGACCCGGACGGCCCAGCGACGACCGGCGGGTGTGCACGCAAAGGAAGCTCAGCGTCCGGCCGGCACGACCCCGGCCAGCCCTTCGGCCACTTCAGCGAAGAGGTCGAACACCCTGGGCTGCGACACCACCCGGCTGTTGACGATGACCTCGTCCACACCGAGCGCAGCCAGCTTCGAAAGCCGCTCGATCGCCTGGGCCGGCGTCTCGCTGCGCCCGTCCGCGCCGTCCCGGGTGAGGAACAGGTTGCTCAGCACGGTCTTGTGGATCTGCGCGTAGTCCCGGCCCGTCGCTTCGCAGTGCCCCCGCAGCACAGCGAGCTTGTGCGGGATCACGGCCGGGTCCGGGCCGTCGAACAGGTTGCAGGCGTCGCCGTACCGGGCGAGAAGGCGCAGCGTCTTCTTCTCCCCGCCGCCGCCGATGAGGATCTTCGGCCGGTTCAGGGCCGGCGGGGAGTTCAGGGGCCGCTCCAGCTGGTAGTACCGGCCCTCGAAAGGACTCTCGTCGCCGTCCCACATCCGGTGCGCGATCTGCAGCGTTTCCTCCAGACGCTCGAACCGCTCGGCCGTCGGGGGGTAGGGCACGCCGAGACCACGGTGCTCCTCCTCGTGCCAGGCCGTGCCGATCCCGAGCCAGGCACGGCCCCCGGAGAGCACGTCGAGCGTGGTGACGGTCTTGATCAGCAGGCCCGGATGCCGGTAGGTCACGCCGGTCACCAGCGTGCCGAGTGTGATCCGCTCGGTCAGGGCGGCCGCGTAACCCAGCGCGGTGTAGGCCTCGAGCATCTCCAGCTCGGAACCACCGAAGATCTGGAAAAAGTGATCCATCACCCAAAAACTCGACAGTCCGGCCTGATCGGCGTCCCGGGCGATCCTCCCGAACGTCGTGCCGATCTCGGCCGGGCCGCCGTCCCAGGTGAATTTGTTGACCTGAAGTCCGATCCGCATGGACGTCAGGATGTCAGGCCCGGGACAAACCGCGGCGGGGCCGGAACACCGAGAAGTGTTCCGACCCCGCTGTAAGAAGCTGTAAGAAGCCGTGAGAAATGGCTCAGAAGTGCAGCAGCGGGTCGAGCGCGACCACCAGGAACACCACGGTCAGGTAGGTGATCGAGCCGTGGAACAGCCGCATCGGCTTGAGCTCGGCCTCCTGCCGCTTGGCCCGGCCGTACAGCCGGTGCGCCTCCAGCAGGAAGTACCCGCCGGACACCGCCGCACCGATCGTGTAGAGCCAGCCGGTGTCGGCGGCCGGGATCAGCAGGAACGACCAGAGCACCATGGCCCACGAGTAGACGACGATCTGCCGGCCGACCACGACCGGGTCGGCGACCACGGGCAGCATCGGCACGCCGGCCTTGGCGTAGTCCTCGCGGTACTTGATCGACAGCGGCCAGTAGTGCGGCGGGGTCCAGAGGAAGACGATGCCGAACAGCACGAACGGCGCCCAGTCGAGGCTGTTCGTGACGGCCGACCAGCCGATCAGCGTGGGCAGGCAGCCCGCCACGCCGCCCCACACGATGTTCTGCGGGGTGCGGCGTTTCAGGATCATCGTGTAACCCACGACGTACAGCAGGATGGCCGCGAGACCGAGCAGCGCCGAGAGCACGTTCACCAGAACGGCCAGCACCACCACGGAGATCGCGCCCAGGGCCAGCCCGAAGGTGAGGGCGCCGCGGGGGCTCACCTCACCGGTGACCAGCGGGCGGTTGCCGGTGCGCTTCATCTCCGCGTCGATGTCGCGGTCGATGTACATGTTCAGCGCGTTGGCACTGCCCGCCGCCAGGGATCCCCCGAAGAGCGTGGCGAGGACCAGCCACAGCGACGGCACGCCCCGCTCGGCGAGCATCATCGCCGGCACAGTGGTGACGAGCAGCAGCTCGATGATGCGGGGCTTGGTCAGCGCGACATAGGCGAGCACCGTCCGGCGCACCTTCAGGCTGCGGCGGGCGCGGACGAGGAAGAGCTCGCTCTCACCCGTCAGCTCCGGGAAGGCGGCCCTCAGCGCGGGCACGGTCGGGACATGCGTTGGCGGCGCCGTCAGCCCCGAGGCCGGTGCCGGGCGAGGTTCGACTGCAGTCACAATTCCCTCGATGTTCAGATTCGGACGGTCGTCACTCTACGCGGGGCTCTTGGCTCTTCCGACGCGGCACCCCGTAACCCTTCTAGAAGCTCGGCAGAACGTCCGGGTAACCCTAGTGATGCACCGGAGCGATCCGCGATCGCGGTGTCTGCGCAGTTCAGGACCAGCGCCTGCGTTCCGAAACGGTCAGCGGGCGGATCTCACACCCACCCCTCGTGACCTCGTTGTCGTCGGGCTGACGTAAAATCTGTCCGGACACCAACGGTGCCAGCTCGCCTGAAAGAGTTCACCCGCGTCTGGAACGGCTGGGTATACCCGCCGGGTCTAGGCTCGATCTTGAGAAGACCATGCAAGGGAAGGATCCGGATCGTCGTGACAGACACCGCGGCAACAAGCGCCAATGACAGGTTCGAATGGACCGACCTGGACAAGCGCGCGGTGGACACCGTGCGCCTGCTCGCCGCGGACGCGGTGCAGAAGGTCGGCAACGGGCACCCCGGCACGGCCATGAGCCTCGCCCCCGCGGCCTACATGCTCTACCAGAAGGTCATGAAGCACGACCCCACCGACCCGAACTGGGTCGGTCGTGACCGGTTCGTGCTCTCCGCCGGCCACTCCAGCATCACGCAGTACGTGCAGCTCTTCCTGGCCGGCTACGGCCTCGAGCTGGAAGACCTCAAGGCGCTGCGCACCTGGGGCTCGCTGACCCCGGGCCACCCGGAGTACGGCCACACGGCCGGCGTCGAGATCACCACCGGCCCGCTGGGCCAGGGCCTCGCCTCCGCCGTGGGCATGGCGATGGCCGCCCGTCGTGAGCGTGGCCTGTTCGACCCCGAGGCCGCTCCGGGCACGAGCCCGTTCGACCACAACATCTTCGTGATCGCGTCCGACGGTGACCTGCAGGAAGGCGTCACCGCCGAGGCCTCGTCGATCGCCGGTCACCAGGAGCTGGGCAACCTGGTCGTGATCTACGACCAGAACCACATCTCCATCGAGGACGACACCGACATCGCCTTCACCGAAGACGTTGCCAAGCGGTACGAGGCGTACCACTGGCACGTGCAGAAGGTGGACTGGACCGTCACCGGCGAGTACGTCGAGGACGTCCAGGCCCTCCACGACGCGATCGAGGCGGCCAAGGCCGAGACCTCGAAGCCGTCGATCATCCTGCTGCGCACGATCATCGCGTGGCCGGCCCCGACCAAGCAGGGCACCGGCGGTTCGCACGGTTCCGCGCTCGGCCTGGACGAGATCAAGGCCACGAAGGAACTGCTCGGTTTCCCGACCGACCAGGACTTCGTCGTCGAGCCCGAGGTGTTCAAGCACGTCCGCGGCGCGGTCGACCGTGGTGCGGCGCTGAAGACGCAGTGGCTCGAGGGCTTCAAGAAGTGGGAGGCCGCGAACCCCGAGCAGGCCTCGCTGCACGAGCGTCTCGCCGCCGGGCGTCTGCCCGACGGCTGGGAGAGCGCGCTGCCGACCTTCCCGGCCGGCAAGGACGTCTCCACCCGCAAGGCCTCCGGCGCCGTCCTCGACGCCCTGGCCCCGGTGCTGCCCGAACTGTGGGGCGGCTCGGCCGACCTGGCCGAGTCCAACAACACCACGATGAAGGGCGAGCCGTCCTTCATCCCGTCACACCGTTCGACGGAGACCTGGACCGGTAACCCGTACGGCCGCACGCTGCACTTCGGCATCCGCGAGCACGCGATGGGCTCGATCCTGGCCGGTATCCGCCTGCACGGGAACACCCGCCCCTACGGCGGTACCTTCCTGCAGTTCAGCGACTACATGCGCGGCGCCGTCCGGCTCACGTCGCTGATGAACATCCCGGTCACCTACGTCTGGACCCACGACTCCATCGGTCTGGGCGAGGACGGCCCGACGCACCAGCCGGTCGAGCACCTGGCCGCCCTGCGCGCGATCCCGAACCTCTCGATCGTGCGTCCCGGTGACGCCAACGAGACGGCGTGGGCGTGGCGTGCTCTGCTGGAGCGCAACTCCGGCCCGGTCGGCCTGATCCTGTCCCGCCAGAACCTCCCCACCTTCGACCGTGAGGCCCCCGGCTTCAACGGCCCCGAGGGTGTGGCCCGCGGTGGGTACATCCTGGCCGAGGCCGACGGCGGCGACCCGAAGGTCGTCCTCATCGGTACCGGCTCCGAGCTCCAGCTCGCGGTCGAGGCCCGGGCGACCCTGCAGGCCGAGGGAATCCCGACCCGCGTGGTATCGATGCCGTGCGTCGAGTGGTTCAACGAGCAGGACGCCAACTACAAGGCGAGCGTGCTGCCCCACACGGTGAAGGCCCGTGTCTCGGTCGAGGCCGGTCTGGCCCTCGGCTGGCGCGACTTCGTCGGTGACGCCGGTCGCAGCGTCTCCGTCGAGACCTACGGCGCCTCCGCTGACTACAAGCGGATCTACCAGGAGTACGGCATCACCTCCGAGGCCGTGGTGAACGCCGCCAAGGAGAGCCTGCGCGGCACCGAGGCCTGAGCCTCGGCACCCGGCAGCTCCTCGCATCACCAGCACCACTAGCACGACCAGAACCACCCGGCCCGCCGCCTGTGCCGACGCAGTCCCAGGCGGCAGGGCCGGTTTCGACGATGAGCCGTGCGGACGCCGCACGGCGACCGCAACCGGAGGCACATCTTGTCCAACGCTACGAAAGACCTTGCCGCTAATGGCGTCTCGGTCTGGCTCGACGACCTCTCCCGTGAGCTGCTGGAAAGCGGCGACCTGCAGAAGCTGATCGACGAGCGCGGCGTCGTCGGGGTCACCACCAACCCCACGATCTTCGCGAACGCCCTCTCCAAGGGTGACCGCTACCAGGACCAGGTCGACGCCCTGGCCAAGAAGAACGCGGATGTCGACCTCGCGGTCTTCGAGATCACGACCGACGACGTGCGCAGCGCCTGCGACGTCTTCAAGCCGCTGTTCGACAACACCAAGGGCCAGGACGGCCGGGTGTCCATCGAGGTCGACCCGCGTCTGGCCCGTGACACCGCCGGCACGATCGACAGCGCCAAGAAGCTCTGGGCGACCGTCGACCGCGCCAACGCCATGATCAAGATCCCGGCGAGCGTCGAGGGCCTGCCCGCGATCACCGCCGTGATCGGCGAGGGCATCAGCGTCAACGTCACCCTGATCTTCAGCCTCGAGCGCTACCGCGCCGTCATCGACGCCTACCTGGCCGGCCTGGAGCAGGCCAAGGCCAAGGGCATCGACCTCTCCACCATCCGTTCCGTCGCCTCGTTCTTCGTGTCCCGCGTGGACACCGAGATCGACAAGCGCCTGACCGCGATCGGCTCCGACGAGGCCCTGGCGCTGAAGAGCAAGGCCGGCCTGGCCAACGCCCAGCTCGCCTACCAGGCGTTCGAGGAGTCCATCGCGACCGCCCGCTGGAGCGAGCTGGCCGCGGCCGGCGCCAACGTGCAGCGTCCGCTGTGGGCCTCCACCGGTGTGAAGGACCCGAAGCTGCCCGACACCCTGTACGTGACCGAGCTGGTCGCGAAGGACACGGTCAACACCATGCCGGGCGCCACGCTCGAGGCGACCTTCGACCACGGCGTCATCACCGGCGACACGGTGACCGGCTCCTACGCCGCCGCCACCGCCACGATGGACGCCCTGGCGAACGCCGGCGTCGACTACAACGACGTGGTGAACCTGCTCGAGGTCGAGGGCCTGGACAAGTTCGAGAAGAGCTGGGGCGAGCTGCTCGGTTCCATCACCGACGAGCTCGAGCGGGCCAAGGCCCGGGTGTCCGAGTGAGCGAGGCTGACGTATGGCCCGCCGACGACGTGGCTGCTGACGTGACCGTCACCCCGGCCGGCCCGGACGCACTGAAGGCGCTCGAGAAGCACCTCGCCACGCTGGTCGCCGACAAGGTGGCCTCCCGGATCCTGGCCAAGGACCCCACCCTCTGGGGAGAGGCCGCGGTCTCCGAGGCCTCCGTCCGGCTCGGCTGGGTCGGCCTGGCCGACTCCTCCCGGCCGCTGGTCGAGCCGATCGAGTCCTTGCGGGCCGAGCTGCTCGCCGAGGGCATCGACCGGGTCGTGCTGTGCGGCATGGGCGGCTCGTCGCTGGCTCCCGAGGTCATCACCCAGACCGCGGGTGTCGACCTGGTGGTGCTCGACTCGACCGATCCCGGTCAGGTCCGCGCCGCCCTGGTCGAGCTGGAGCGCACGGTGATCGTGGTCTCCAGCAAGTCCGGTGGCACGCTCGAGACCGACAGTCAGCGCCGGATCTTCGAAGACGCCTTCACCAAGGCCGGCATCGACGCCAAGAGCCGCATCGTCGTGGTCACCGACCCGGGCTCGCCGCTGGAGAAGGCCTCCCAGGAGGCCGGTTACCGGGCGATCTTCCAGGCCGACCCGACCATCGGCGGCCGTTACTCGGCACTGACCGCGTTCGGCCTGGTGCCGTCCGGTCTGGCCGGGGCGGACATCGGCCAGCTGCTCGACGAGGCGGCCGGGGTCAGCGACCAGCTGGCCGAGGACAGCGAGGCCAACCCGGGCCTGGTGCTGGGCGCCGTCATCGGTGGCTCGCCGGCTCCCTCGGGCGGCTTCCGCGACAAGACCGTCTTCGCCGACTACGGCTCGGGCATCAGCGGTTTCGGCGACTGGGTCGAGCAGTTGATCGCCGAGTCCACGGGCAAGGAGGGCACCGGCCTGCTGCCGGTCGTCGCCTCCCCCACGGCGGCCGACGTCACCACCCCCGGCGACGACACGGTCGTCGTGCGACTGGCACCGGTCGGTTCGGACGCCACCGCGGCGCCCTCCGACTCCTCCGCCGTGGCCGCGGTCACGGTGAACGGGCCTCTCGGGGCGCAGATGCTGCTCTGGGAGTACGCCACCGTGGTGGCCGGGCGCCTGATCGGGATCAACCCGTTCGACCAGCCCGACGTGGAGAGCGCGAAGGCCGCCGCCCGCGGCATGCTCGACGCCCGCCCCGAGCCGGAGACGGCCGAGGCCGTCGACGGTGGCATCGAGATCCGGGCCACGCCCGGTCTTCTCAAGGGTGCCACCACCGTCGAGGCGGCCGTGGACGCGCTGCTCGCGCAGCTGCCGGGCCGCGGTTACCTGTCCGTCATGGCCTACCTCGACCGGCTCGCCGAGAGCGAGCTGGCGCAGGTGCGCGACGCCCTGGCGAAGCACACGAGCCGCCCCGTCACCTTCGGGTGGGGACCGCGGTTCCTGCACTCCACCGGGCAGTTCCACAAGGGCGGCGCCCCGGTCGGGGTCTACCTCCAGATCACCGCGGACTCCGCGGACGACCTGGAGATCCCGGACCGGCCGTTCACCTTCGGTCAGCTCATCGCGGCCCAGGCCGCCGGTGACGCCACCGTGCTCGCCGAGCACGACCGTCCGGTGCTGCGCCTGCACCTGACCGACCGTAAGGCCGGGCTGGCCCAGCTGATCCAGGTGCTCAGCAGGTAGTCACCAGTGCCCGACGAAGGGTGGTTCTGCTGGTCCCCGGACCAGCAGAACCACCCTTCGCGTGTACGTGACGGGAATGCCGGGCGCTTCGCCGGACTTGGCCCCCAGTACGTGCGTACGCCGGCGTGACCGGCGTCCAC
This sequence comes from Kineosporia sp. NBRC 101731, assembly GCF_030269305.1. NCBI lineage: Bacteria > Bacillati > Actinomycetota > Actinomycetes > Kineosporiales > Kineosporiaceae > Kineosporia > Kineosporia sp. NBRC 101731. The sequence continues at coordinate 3,748 of NZ_BSTC01000003.1, read as the reverse complement.
CATTTTCGTTTGTCGTTAGCTCTGAAAGGAACAACGGTGAGCCCGACCCGGGTGAGTGCCAGCGAGAATCCGCTGCGCGACGACCGTGACCGCAGGCTCCCCAGGATCGCGGGGCCCAGTGGCCTGGTGATGTTCGGGGTCACCGGCGACCTGGCCCGCAAGAAGCTGATGCCGGCCATCTACGACCTGTTCAACCGCGGGCTGCTGCCGCCGGGCTTCTCCCTGGTCGGCTACGGCCGCCGCGACTGGTCCGACGCCGACTTCGCCGAGCAGGTCCGGTCGTCGGTGAGCCGCTACGCCCGCACGCCGTTCCGCGCCGAGGTGTGGGAGCAGCTGGCGGAAGGTCTGCGCTTCGTGCAGGGCAACTTCGACGACGACGCCGCGTTCGACCGGCTCGCCGAGGTCCTGGCCGAGCTGGACACGACGCGCGGCATCGGCGGCAACTACGGTTTCTATCTGTCCATCCCGCCGGGTGCGTTCCCGGTGGTGACCAAGCAGCTGGCCCGCTCCGGCCTGTCCCGCCAGGACGGTGACTCCTGGCGCCGCGTCGTCATCGAGAAGCCCTTCGGGCACGACCTCGAGAGCGCCCGTGAGCTGAACGAGGTCGTGGAGTCGGTGTTCCCGCCCGACTCGGTGTTCCGCATCGACCACTACCTGGGTAAGGAGACGGTGCAGAACCTGCTGGCGCTGCGCTTCGCGAACCAGCTGTGGGAGCCGATCTGGAACGCCCACTACGTGGACCACGTGCAGATCACGATGGCTGAGGACATCGGTATCGGTGGCCGGGCCGGCTACTACGACGGCATCGGCGCGGCCCGCGACGTGATCCAGAACCACCTGCTCCAGCTGCTCGCGCTGACCGCGATGGAGGAGCCCATCTCCTTCGACGCCAAGGACCTGCGCGCGGAGAAGGAGAAGGTGCTCTCCGCGGTACGCGTGCCCACCGACCTGGATTCGGCGGCCGCCCGAGGGCAGTACTCGAAGGGCTACCAGGGTAACGAGGCGGTCATCGGCTTCCTCGAGGAGGACGGCATCGCGCCCGACTCGATCACCGAGACCTTCGCGGCACTGCGCCTGGACATCGACACCCGTCGCTGGGCCGGGGTGCCGTTCTATCTGAGGGCCGGCAAGCGCCTGGGCCGCCGCGTCACCGAGATCGCCGTGGTGTTCAAGCGAGCCCCGTTCCTGCCGTTCGACAACACCGCGACCGGCGAGCTCGGCCAGAACGCCATCGTGATCCGCGTACAGCCCGACGAGGGCGTCACCATCCGCTTCGGGTCCAAGGTGCCCGGCACGGCGATGGAGGTGCGCGACGTCAACATGGACATGAGCTACGGCGAATCGTTCACCGAGTCCTCCCCCGAGGCCTACGAGCGGCTCATCCTCGACGTCCTGCTCGGCGACCCGCCGCTGTTCCCGCGCCACGAGGAGGTCGAGCTCTCCTGGAAGATCCTCGACCCCTTCACCAAGCACTGGGAGAGCGCCGGCAAGCAGCCCGAGGCCTACTACCCCGGCCAGTGGGGCCCGGCCTCTGCCCACGACATGCTTTCCCGCGACGGACGCAGCTGGAGGGTCCCGTGATCGTCGACCTGCCGAACACCACCACCAACGAGATCAGCAAGCGGCTCGTCGAGGCCCGCAGCGAGAGCGGCGCGGTCGCCCAGGGGCGCGTACTCACGCTGATCCTGGTCACCGACGAATCTGGTTCGGACGACGCCATCGGCACGGCGAACGACGCCAGCCGGGAGCATCCCTCCCGCGTGCTGGTGATCGTGCGGGGTTCCACCGACGGCGACTCCCGGCTGGACGCGCAGATCCGGGTCGGCGGTGACGCCGGGGCCGCCGAGGTCGTGGTGCTGCGCCTGTTCGGTGAGCTCGCCAACCATGGCTCCGCCCTGGTCACCCCGCTGCTGCTGCCGGACGCACCGGTCGTGGTCTGGTGGGCCGGCGAGCCCCCGGCCGACCCGGTGAACGAGCGCATCGGCACCATGGCCACCCGCCGCATCGTCGACTCCTCGAAGGCGGCCGACCCGCGCGCGGCCCTGTCCCGTCTGGCCTCGGTCACCGCCCCGGGCACCACCGACCTGTCCTGGAGCCGGATCACCCGCTGGCGGGCCCTGCTCGCGGCGGCGCTGGACCAGCCGCCGTACGAGGAGGTCACCTCGGCTGTCGTGCGGGGCGCGCAGGACAAGCCGAGCGTCGAGCTGATGGCCGCCTGGCTGGCCTACGCACTGGAGTGCCCGGTCACGATCGAGCACACCGAGGCCGGCACCGGCATGGTCGGTGTCACGCTGACCCGCGCCTCCGGTGACATCTCGATCGTGCGGGAGGACGGCACGGTCGCCACCATGACCCAGCCCGGCCAGCCCGTACGCCGGGTCGCGCTGCACCGCCGCACCGACGTGGACTGCCTGATCGAGGAGCTGCGCCGGCTCGAGGAGGACGAGCTCTTCAGCGACGTCCTCACAAAGGGCATGCCGCGCCTGAAGGGTGCGGTGCCCGCATGAGCGAGCGTTTCGTCTTCGCCGACGGCGAGCAGCTGGCCACCGCCACGGCGGCCCGCCTGATCACCGCGATCAGCGACGCCCAGAACGCCCGGGGTGTGGCGCACGTGGTGCTCACCGGGGGTTCGAACGGTGGCGCGCTGCTCAAGGCGGTCGCGAGCTCACCGGCCCGTGACACCGTGGACTGGAGCCGTGTCGACCTCTGGTGGGGCGACGAGCGGTTCCTGCCCGCCGGTGACGCGGAGCGCAACGAGGTACAGGCTCGCGGGTACCTGCTGGACGCGCTGCCGCTGGAACCGCAGCGGGTGCACGTGATGGCTGCTTCGGACGGCGAGTTCGGGGACGACCTGGACAGTGCCGCCGCGGCCTACACCGCGGAGCTGGCCACGGCCGCCGCCGCGTCACGGGAACAGCTCTCCCCCAGCGGGTCTGCGGTTCCCGGGGTCCCGGCGTTCGACGTGCTCATGCTCGGCGTCGGCCCGGACGGCCATGTGGCCTCGCTGTTCCCGGGTCACCCCGGCTACGCGGTGACGGAGGGCACGGCGATCGCCGTGCGTGAGTCGCCGAAGCCTCCGCCGGAGCGGATCTCGCTGACCCTGGGTGCCATCGGCGCGGCCCGTCAGGTCTGGCTGCTCGCCGGTGGCGAGGGCAAGGCCGAGGCTGTCTCCCAGGCGCTCGGCGGTGTGGACCTGCCCGCCGGTGCGGTGCGGGGCACCGAGCGCACACTGTGGCTGCTTGACCGGGCGGCCGCTTCGAAGTTGTAGGCGTCCAGCGTGTTTTAGTGGTGCCCGTGTTTAGTGGTGCCCGTGTTTTAGTGGTGCCCGTGTTCCAGTGGACCGCCATCCGGACGGCGTCGGGATCTCTTCTGATCCCGGCGCCGTTCTTCGTTTGGCCCGGCTCGGCTCGGCTCGGCTCGGCTCGGCTCGGCACTGGTCAGCCCGCCTGCCAGACTCTGACATCATCCCCGCATCACTCTCCATTCTCCCGCGTCGCCTTCTCTGCGCAGACCGGTTAGAAAGGTGGACTTCCGTAGTCTGCAAGCTTTTCCGTGCCCTCCCCCCACGGAGGCCGGGGAGACGGACGTCCTACCGGGGAACTGGACACCGATGCAGCCGCCCGGCGTAGCCGGTCTTGCCGGTTGGCGTGCCAGGCCAGGTCGTTCTGCCAGCGGCGGGTGCGGCGGGCTGTGCGCTCGGTCGAGTTCATCAGATCTTTCTCGATCAGTTTCTCCACCGCGGGCTCGG